>NZ_UTHA01000040.1 GCF_900582195.1 Pseudomonas viridiflava | reverse complement strand
AGACGGCGCGGAACATCCTGGGCGGCATTCCCACGCAGAGCGCTCATCGTTATACACAAGTCCGCCTCGACACTGATCGTGCCCATCGCTCCGCGTGGGCATGCCTCCCGTGACGCTCTGCGTCACAAATGGCACAGATTGCGGATTCAGTGAGCCGAGCGCATGACGTGGATAACGCTGGAGCTTGGCCATGCATCTGCGCCACATTCCAGAGCGGACGCGGAGCGTCCTGAGAGGCGTTACCACGCAGAGCGTGGGAACGATCAGCGTGATCTCAAGCACGCCGATCATGCCCATGCTTGTGCTCAGCGTTATACCCGAGTCTTGCTGCGACCACGGACTGTGGGAGGCGGCTTGCCGGCGATGCTTTTTCTGCTGAAGCGACCTGTCAG
>NZ_UTHA01000078.1 GCF_900582195.1 Pseudomonas viridiflava | reverse complement strand
CAAGCTCGCTCCCACACGGATTGTGTTGTGAACGCAATCCAATGTGGGAGCGAGCTTGCTCGCGAAGGGGCCATCAGCCCATCAAATTTCTTAAGGCTGAAACGCACCAATGAAAATCGCCGGATCCACCCGCGCATCATTCAGGCTGACATTCCAGTGCATGTGCGGCCCGGTCGCCCGGCCAGTCGCGCCGACTTTGCCGACCACGGCGCCCCGCGCCAGTTGATCGCCGACTTTCACGTCAATCTTCGACATATGGCAGAACATGCTGATAAAGCCCTGGCCATGGTCGACAAACACCGTGTTGCCGTTGAAGAAGTAGTTGCCGGTGAGAATCACCTTGCCCGCCGCCGGCGTCTTGATCGGCGTACCCGCCGGCACCGCGAAGTCGAGGCCGGCATGTGGATTGCGCTCTTCACCATTGAAGAAGCGACGCACGCCAAATTTGCTCGACAGCGGCCCGTTGACCGGTTTGTCCAACAGCAGATTGCTCGGCGTGTTCGGGCTGAAGCTGCGGTAAGCCTTGATCTGCTCGGCCAGTTCACCCTCGATGCGCTTGAGGTTGGACTGATCCGGATTGACTTGCTGCTTGTTCTTCAGGGTGATGCGTTGTTCCGGGTACTTCTTGTTGCCGACGGTAAAGGGCAGATTGCGCCCGCCACTGCTGATCTGCTGCGCGCCCGGTTTGACGGTCAACGGCACGCCGACAATCGCGAGCCAGTTGTTCTGTTCCTTGACCACCAGTACCGGTTTGCCCTGATACGTGGCTTTCGGTGCCTGCGCGGCGGTGCCTAGATCAACCACCGCGACGCCGCCCGGCACCGGTTTGTTCAAGAGTCGGGTGATGTAACTGTCGGCGTGGGCATTGAAGGTCAGGCAGAGCAAAAACAATGGAGCCAGAAAACGCGGCATGGATCAGTCCAGTAAAGAAAGGGTGACAGGCGTCAGGTGATTGTCCTCGACGCGCACTTGCAGTTCGCCTTCGCCAAGCTTGGCTTTGAGGCGCTGGCCTGGGTGGGTCTGCGCGGCGTTGCGGATCGCGTGGCCGCGCTCATCGAGCAGAATGCTGTAGCCACGGCCGAGTGTTGCCAACGGGCTGACCACGTGCAGCGTCTGCATCTGACTGTGCAATTGCAGGCGACGGTTTTTCAAACCTTCGCGCATCGCGCGGGGCAGGCGTTCGGCAAGGCTGTCGAGCCGTTGGCGCAACATCGCTAACTGACGTCCCGGATGTTGCCCGGCGAGGCGAGTTTCAAGGCGGATCAAGCGTTCGCGGCGAGTGTTGAGATGACGCTCGAAAGCGCGGCGCATGCGCATGTCCAGATCGTCCAGACGCTGCGCTTGCTGACGCAGGCGCTCGCCGGGATGGCGCAAGCGACGGGCCATGCCTTCCAGGCGCAGGCGATCACGCATCAAACGGTCGCGCATGCGCATCACCAAGCGCCGATGCAGGCTTTCGACCTGACGGATCAGATGGCTGGAATCGGGCGCGAGCAGTTCGGCGGCTGCGGACGGCGTCGGCGCGCGTACGTCGGCGACAAAGTCACTGATCGACACATCGGTTTCATGGCCAACCGCGCTGACAATCGGTGTCACGCAGGCATCAACGGCACGGGCTACAGCTTCTTCGTTGAAGCACCAGAGATCTTCCAGCGAGCCGCCGCCACGGGCGAGAATCAGCGCGTCGAAACCACGGGCATCAGCCATTTTCAGCGCGCGGACGATTTGCGCAGTGGCCTCGCGGCCCTGCACGGCGGTCGGAATCAGCGTCAGTTGCACCTGCGGCGCACGGCGGCGGAATACGCTGATGATGTCGCGAATCACCGCGCCGGTTGGCGAACTGATGATGCCGATGCGCTGCGGATGCGCCGGCAGCGGCACTTTGCGTTCGGCACTGAACAGACCTTCGGCGCTGAGCTTTTCCTTCAGCGCATCGAAGGCCAGACGCAACGCACCATCACCGGCCGGTTCCACGGTGTCGAGAATCAGCTGATAGTCGCCACGGCCTTCGAACAGCGAAACCTTGCCGCGCACTTTGACCGCCAAGCCGTCCTTCAATGCCTGTCGCACCCGCGCGGCGTTCTGCCGGAACAGCGCGCAACGCACCTGTGCGCCGCTGTCCTTGAGGGTGAAGTAGATGTGACCGGACGCCGGGCGGGCGAGGTTGGAGATTTCGCCTTCGACCCAGATGTTGCTGAACACGTCTTCGAGCAACACCCGCGCGCGGCCGTTGAGCTGGCTGACGGTCAGGACTTCACGGTCCAGGCCAAGTCTTGCAAAGGGATCTTTAATCATGGGGCGCAGTTTAAAGGCATTTGCCTGCCAATCACCATGACACAACACAAAACCCCTGTGGGAGCGAGCTTGCTCGCGAAGGCGTCTTATCCTTCGACATCCTCAGTGGCTGACGGTCCGCTTTCGCGAGCAGGCTCGCTCCCACAGGGGCGATTGGTGAAAGTCTGGAGGAAGTGTTGGATCAACGGTGTTGGATTCTGGCGATAGGCGAGGGCGACGGAGCTTTGGCAGTCGGGATCGGCCAGCGGCAGAAATCGTACGCCGCTCGGGGCGATGTCCTGCATCGATTCCGGCAGCAGGGCGATGCCGAAACCTGCCTGAATCAGCTGAAGCTGGGTGGTCTTGCGCGACATCACTCGTGCCGCTTTTGGGAAGAAGCCCTGACGCATGCACAGATCGGCACACAAATAGCTCAAGCCTCCGCGTTGCGGATGCGGAATCGAGATGAACGCTTCGTCTTTAAGTTGGGCCAGATCGACACGTTCAGCGTCGGCCAATCGATGATCCATCGGTACTGCCAGCAGCAACCGTTCAGTAAACAGCGGCACAATCTGAATACCTTCGCGCTGGCGCAACACGGGCAGGCGCAACAGGCCGATATCGAGGCGTCCCTCAGCCAGCTCTTCCAGTTGCGCCTCGGAAGACAATTTGCCGATGTCCAGCGACACCCCGGGTTGTTGCTGCAGATAAGCGCCGATATCACTGAGCAAACGGCCGCTGATCGACACAGTGCTGGAGTGGCTGAGGCGCAATGTGCCGAGTTGGCCATTGCCGACTTCGGTGGCCATGGCGCTGGCCTTACCCAATTCATTGAGCAGATTGCGCGCTCGCGGCAAAAACGCTTCGCCTGCCGCCGTGAGCCGGGGCTGGCGCGCCGTACGTTCGAACAGCGGAGTCTGCAGACGTGTCTCCATGTCCTTGATCTGCCGGCTCAGCGCCGATTGTGCGATAAACAGACGCTCGGCCGCCGCACTGAAACTTCCACATTCGGCGATTTCCACGAAGTAGCGCAATTGACGAGTCGAAAGCACGAGCAATGCCTTTTTGAGATGGGTTGGTGGCTTTGAAGATATTAGTCGCAACACTCGGCGCTGGCTAAAGTCATCTCAGGCTTATTAAGGAAGCAGATCAATGAGTGTGGCGGGGTTGTTGAGTGAGTGGTCGTGGGGCATCAGTGGTTGGGCGGTAATTGCCTTGGGCATCGCGCTGGCTTACATCGTGTTCGGCATTGCCGGATTTGGCACGGCGCTGGTGGCGGGGCCGATTTTGATTCTGTTCATGCCGTTGTCGAAGATTGTGCCGCTGCTGGTGTTGCTGGATTTTGTCGCGGCGTTCGGCAATCTGCTGCCGTCGCGGCGGGATGTGGCTAAGCCGGAGTTGTTGCGGCTGCTGCCGTGCATGGCGGTGGGTTGCACATTGGGGGTGATTTTCTTGCTCAACCTCAAATCCGATCTGTTGCTGTTGTTGATGGGGCTGTTTATCAGCACTTATGCGGTTTACAGCCTTTGGGTCAAAGCGCGGCCGGCGCAATTGTCGGCAGCGTGGGCCGTGCCGATGGGGACTGTTGGTGGATTATTCGGAGCTCTGTTCGGCAGTGGCGGCTTTTTATATGCCATTTATCTCAACAGCCGCTTGCCGAAAGAGGCCGCCAGGGCCACGCAAAGTGCCCTGATCAGTTGCAGCACGATAGTGCGTTTAAGCCTGTTTGCCATCGCCGGTGTGTATGCCGAGCTACCCTTGTTGATGCTGGCGCTGTGTCTGCTGCCGGCCATGGCGCTGGGGTTGTGGATCGGGCGGCGGTTGACCATGAAGTTGTCGCGCGAGGCGTTCGTGCGGCTGGTGACGTGGCTGGTGCTGGCGAGTGGGCTGGCGTTGATCGGGCGTTACCTCAGCACTTGACCGGATTTCGTCAGGGATTAAGCTGCCGGCCTTTAGGGCCTCTTCGCGAGCAGGCTCGCTCCCACTGTGGGAAATGCATTCCATTGTGGGAGCGAGCTTGCTCGCGAAGGCGTCAGAAGCCACACCGCAGGACTTTCCATGAATTCGCAAAGCATCATCGTCCCGAAAATCTCCACCCTGCCGGTCCACGAACCCCGGGCCCGGGCGATCGTGCGCTGGCTGGTACGCAAGAACATCATCAGAGAAGAGCTGACCACCTGTGGCCGCACCGGCAATCGCATGGCTTACGCGATCGCCGATGGCGCGCGGGCCGTGGTGTTGCACCCGCAGGCGCTGCCGTTCGGTGAGCCGATCAATGGCTTGGAGATCGTCACCAAACGCTGCATCTACACGCCGGCCAAGGGTTTTCTCGAAGAGGCCGGTTGCCCGGAGTGCCGTCGCGAGGTCGGCGAAGCGCTGTTCGAAAGCCTGGAAGACTGGTTCCCGGGCCGCACGGACAACTTCACCTGCCCGGAATGCGGGCATGAAGATGACATCAACGGCTTTCTGTACCTGCAGGAGTGCGCGTTCTCCAACCTCGGCTTCATCTTCAATAACTGGCTGGAGGCGGGCTTCAAACAAAGCTTTATCGATGAGTTCGCCGATTGGCTCGATCAACCTGTCTCTTGGGTCAAGGTGGAGCTGTAGGGCCGGGGATCTCCGTATATCAGCAACATTGATATTAAGCTGAGTTTTACATTGAACAGCAGGGGGTGTCTGACTATAATGGCGCGCTTCCATTTTCCCGCTCGGGAGCCCCCGCGATGCTGCGTATCAGCCAAGAAGCTCTGACATTCGACGACATTCTCCTAGTGCCTGGTTATTCCGAGGTACTTCCTAACGAAGTCAGTCTCAAGACCCGCCTTACCCGTGGCATCGAACTGAACATTCCTCTGGTTTCTGCCGCCATGGACACCGTTACTGAAGCCCGTCTGGCAATCGCCATGGCTCAGGAAGGTGGCATCGGCATTATCCACAAGAACATGACCATCGAGCAGCAAGCTGCCGAAGTGCGCAAGGTCAAGAAGTTCGAAGCCGGCGTCGTCAAGGATCCGATCACCATCGAGGCTGATGCCACGGTGCGTGACCTGTTCGAATTGACCCGCATGCACAATATTTCCGGCGTTCCGGTCCTGCACGATGGCGACCTGGTCGGCATCGTCACTTCCCGTGACGTGCGTTTCGAAACCCGTCTGGAAGCCACCGTACGTGAAGTGATGACGCCTAAAGAGCGTCTGGTCACCGTACGTGAAGGCGCCAACAAGAACGAAGTCCGCGAGCTGCTGCACAAGCACCGCCTGGAAAAGGTTCTGATCGTCGATGACAAGTTTGCCCTCAAAGGCATGATGACCGTCAAAGACATCGAAAAAGCCAAAGCCTACCCGCTGGCCAGCAAGGACGATCAAGGTCGTCTGCGCGTTGGCGCCGCTGTCGGTACCGGTAAAGACACCGGTGACCGTGTAGCCGCTCTGGTCAACGCCGGTGTGGATGTGGTGGTAGTCGATACCGCCCACGGTCACTCCAAAGGCGTGATCGACCGCGTTCGCTGGGTCAAAGAGAACTTCCCTGAAGTGCAGGTGATCGGCGGCAACATCGCCACCGGCGCCGCTGCCAAGGCGCTGGCCGAAGCAGGCGCTGACGCAGTCAAGGTCGGCATCGGCCCTGGCTCGATCTGCACCACCCGTATCGTCGCTGGTGTCGGCGTCCCGCAAATCAGTGCCATCGCCAACGTTGCTGCTGCCCTTGAAGGCACCGGCGTTCCGTTGATCGCCGACGGCGGCATCCGTTTCTCCGGTGACCTGTCCAAGGCCATCGTAGCCGGTGCTTCCTGCGTGATGATGGGCTCGATGTTCGCCGGTACTGAAGAAGCGCCGGGCGAAATCGAACTGTTCCAGGGCCGTTCGTACAAGGCATATCGCGGCATGGGTTCGCTGGGCGCCATGTCACAGGCTCAAGGTTCCTCCGACCGTTACTTCCAGGATTCCTCGGCAGGCGCCGAGAAGCTCGTTCCGGAAGGCATCGAAGGCCGTGTGCCGTACAAAGGCACCCTGAGCGCGATCATTCACCAGTTGATGGGCGGCCTGCGTTCCTCGATGGGTTACACCGGCAGCGCCAACATCGAAGAAATGCGCACCAAGCCTGAATTCGTGCGGATCACCGGCGCTGGCATGGCCGAATCCCACGTGCACGACGTGCAGATCACCAAAGAAGCGCCAAACTACCGCGTAGGTTGAGCCTTCAAGCAATAAAGTAAGCAACCGGGGCTGTTTGATTCAGCCCCGAGTTGTTTCTGAATCACGACTGTTTCTGAACGACTTAGACGAGACTGAATCATGGCCCTCGATATTCACGCTCACCGCATCCTGATCCTCGACTTCGGTTCGCAATACACCCAACTGATTGCCCGCCGTGTGCGCGAAATTGGTGTGTACTGCGAACTGCACCCGTTCGACATGGACGAAGATGCGATCCGCGAATTCGCTCCTAAAGGCGTCATCCTCGCCGGCGGCCCCGAGTCCGTGCACGAAGCCAACAGCCCGCGCTGCCCTCAGGCCGTGTTTGACCTGGGCGTTCCGGTCTTCGGTATCTGCTACGGCATGCAGACCATGGCCGAGCAACTGGGCGGCAAAGTGGAAGGTTCCGAACTGCGTGAGTTCGGTTACGCCCGCGTTGACGTGGTCGGCAAGAGCCGTCTGCTCGACGGCATCGAAGACCACATCGACGCCGATGGCCTGTTCGGTCTCGACGTATGGATGAGCCACGGTGACAAGGTCACCAGGATGCCGGAAGACTTCCACATCCTCGCCAGCACCCCGAGCTGCCCGATCGCCGGCATGTTCAACGACGATCGTGCCTACTACGGCGTGCAGTTCCACCCGGAAGTTACGCACACCAAGCAGGGCGGCCGTATCCTGTCGCGCTTCGTCCTCGACATCTGCGGCTGCGAAGCCCTGTGGACGCCGTCGAAGATCGCTGAAGACGCCATCGCTAACATCCGCGCACAGGTCGGCACCGACAACGTGCTGCTGGGTCTGTCCGGCGGCGTTGACTCCTCGGTGGTTGCTGCACTGCTGCACAAAGCCATCGGCGACCAGTTGACCTGCGTCTTCGTCGACAACGGCCTGCTGCGTCTGCACGAAGGCGAGCAAGTGATGGCCATGTTCGCCGAGAACATGGGCGTCAAAGTCATTCGCGCCAACGCGGAAGAGCAGTTCCTCAACAACCTGGCCGGCGAAGCCGACCCGGAGAAGAAGCGCAAGATCATCGGTCGCACCTTCATCGACGTCTTCGATGCCCAGTCGAACAAACTGGAAAACATCAAATACCTCGCTCAGGGCACCATCTACCCGGACGTGATCGAGTCGGCTGGCGCGAAAAGCGGCAAGGCTCACGTGATCAAGTCGCACCACAACGTGGGCGGCCTGCCGGAAGAGATGAACCTGAAACTGGTCGAGCCACTGCGCGAACTGTTCAAGGACGAAGTCCGTCGTCTGGGCCTGGAACTGGGCCTGCCGTACGACATGGTCTACCGCCACCCGTTCCCGGGCCCGGGCCTGGGCGTGCGCATCCTCGGTGAAGTGAAAAAGGAATACGCCGACCTGCTGCGTCGCGCTGACCACATCTTCATCGAAGAACTGCGCAAAGCCGACTGGTACCACAAGGTCAGCCAGGCCTTCGTCGTGTTCCAGCCAGTGAAATCGGTTGGCGTTGTTGGCGATGGCCGTCGTTACGCCTGGGTGGTTGCCCTGCGTGCCGTGGAAACCATCGACTTCATGACCGCGCGTTGGGCTCACCTGCCTTACGAACTGCTGGAAACCGTCTCCGGCCGCATCATCAATGAAATCGAAGGCATCTCCCGCGTCACTTACGACGTGTCGAGCAAGCCGCCGGCGACCATTGAGTGGGAGTGATCCCGCTGCAGGTTGATTAACGAAAAACCCTTGGCCTGAAGCCAAGGGTTTTTTCGTTTCAGCCCTGAAAACAGGTCAGGTGGGTAAGCGACTTTGCAGGGTCAGGCCGATCTCTATCAGGCGCTGCGATAACGCGCCGATGTCTCGGAACATGATGCCGCTGATCCGCGGCATCGACTGTGTCCAGATGTAAACCAGACCATCCCCTCTGCGATTGACCATTGTTCGGACAATATTGCTGGAGCTGTCGCGACGCACGAGCGTGTATGCATTCTGCGTTTTTTCGAACAGGAACATGCCGTTGCGATTCAGCAGGGTATTCACGGTTGCCTCAGTCCATTGCGGCACAGGCGTTTCGATCTGCAAGCGCAGATCCGCGAACAGAAAATCGAATGAGTCGCGCGTCGTTGCCCCGTTATCAAACGGGCCCCGAGCGACTTTCAGACCCGGGTCAATTCTGATGTCGGGCACTTCGCTGGGCACCGCGTCCTCGATCCGTAAACCAATGCCGCCCCTGAGTTCGCTTATGCCTGGCAGACTTCTGAAGGTATTGGTGTTCGTTGCATCGACCAAGGCAACCCATTTGCCTGGTCTGTTGAGGAGCTCGTCACCCCACATGATTTGAGAGGCGATCCGGGCGTGGTACATCTGCTCTTCGATCGAAGTCAGCGGTATCTTCAACTTGTAACTTTGTGCGACGTCAAGCCCGTGGGGCCGAATGCCATTGGCCTGGGCAGCCTTGATCAGTTCAAGCATGTTGAATTGGTCATCCGGGTCGGTCCCCAGGCTGGACAAGTAGCCGCGAAGATCCTCTGACATCTCTCCCGACAGGTAGAAGTCGTTGAGGTCTGCCTGGGCAAAATCACTCAACAAACCGCGTACGTACAGTGTGTTGATATGCCGTGAAAACGCCGGCATGTTTTCGATCATGAAACGCATGCTGGCAATGCGATCAAGGGTTTCGCCGACGACCAGTCCATCAGTGTTGGCAAAGATCCGATCAATCCACTCAGCCGTCTGCATCTCGGGATCGATTTGCGGGATGACTGGCCGTGCGGGCAGGTTGGTCCAGTTCAGCTCTGAGTAATGCTCTTTGGCCTCGTTCAGCATGGACGCGCGTCTGCTGCCGAAATAGGCCGCATACGTATCTGCAGTTGATGGTTCACCGCGATTTGCATTGGAGAGTTCGGCGAAAGTCTCGGGCAAGTCCATTGCCCATCTTTTCATTTTCTCCATGTCCACGCCTGCGATGTCGTTGAGGGGGGTCACCAGACGCAGCGGTCGCGCAACCGGTGAAACCGGTTCGACCAGGGGAAGTTCCGCTGACGGCGTTGCTGACGCCGGGGCCGAGGATGAGGTCAGGTCAGTGTCCAGAAAGCACGCCTTGCCCACGCATTGGCCGCCGCCCCTGAGACGCAGCGCGGGTATGCGTTCCCACTTGCCGTTCCTGCCGAGTCGTACCGGCAACGAGTACGCGAACTGATTGGGTCGCTCGGGATTGACGATGGCCCAGTTGCCAGCGTCTTCGGAGTCGGCAAAGTAGCGCACGTAGTATGCCGCGCCGTCCATTTCGATGGCATAGCCCGGCTCCTTGTCCAGGCGGTAAATGCCCTCATACTTGCCTGGTGCTGCCTCTACAGAACGGTGGCCAAGTAACTCGTTGCATCGATACCTGGGCGGAATCTGTGGACCAGACGAACCTGGGCGCGCAGCAGTTGTGGCCAATTGCTCGGTGGAAGCGGGGGGAGTCTCGATGGGGATTTCGTTTGTCAGCTCAACGGTCGCCTGTGGATCAACTGCTGTGACTGGCGGTTGATCCACAGGCGGCAAGAAGGGGGTGTCAGCCGAAGTGAACTCGATCAATCCGCGCATTTCTTCCGCTTCGGCAAACTCCACCTGCGGGCCCACTTCAAGGTGCGCGCCAGTGCTGATCAGAAACGGAATATTGAACACAATGTCGATCGCATTGAGCACTGCACCCGTAACACCGGCTTTGCGTTCGGTTGCGGTAGTGCCGTTGACGGCCTGATCAATGTTCAAGCCCATGTTCGCGATGCTGGCGCCAATCAAAGGCAACGCGAAAGGCCAGCCCACCGCTGCCATCGGGCCGAAGACTTTCAGCCCGGCACTCAAATAACCGATCCAGAGTTTTTTGCGCAGGTCACTGTTGGAAGTCAGCGCCAGATGGGCCTCGGCAACCATGCTCATGCGTGTCGACTCGCTCAACCAAGTGAATGCGTCACCGGTGATCGCGACGTTGCTGCGGTTGACCATTTGATGATCACTGTGACCCCAGGTGCTCACCAGTCGGTTCATCAGATCGGTGAGGTTTTCGCTCATGTGATTGCGGTCAGCCAGCGGGAAATGCTTGAGAAACGCTGTACGTTTGTCCTCTGAATTCATTTGCTCAAGCAGCCACCAATGCAGATCCGCTTCATTGTCCATCAAGAGGAATGGCCGGGCCTCGCCTGGCAGGTAAAGGGTCTGGCGGCCACTGTCTTCCACCACGCGCAGCGCATTGGAGGTGATGTGTCCATCGAGATCCAGCGCCCGCACTTCAGCACCGACCGGGTGTAACGCTTGCAGCATTTGCAAGGTAACGGGCCAGGTGACAGGCCCGATAACAGAGCCGACGATGCGCTGAAAATCAGTTCCATCCAGGTCATCCTGTTGCAGCGCCTGCACCGCCAGACTGAGGAAGTTGCACTTTGCCAGAGCCCGGAAGTTATCCGACGAGGTTTGCCAGAATGTCGTCAGTTGGTTTGTGTAGCGCGCGCTGAAGTCGACTTCCCAGAATGTCTTCAACACATCGCTGCCCAGCAACCGGATTTCATTGCTCTGATTGAAGTTTTCCGCCTGCGGGCCATCCGAGTAGAAGCCGCAGTAGAGGCCCAGCAGATCTGCGTTGTCTTGATCGGTCGCGCGAAAGCGCTGGATCACCAACTGGGTGAGGGTGAGTGTTTCGTAAGGCTTTTCCAGTAAATGCTCCCAACCCGTGAAGGTCAGCGCGCTGCTCTGAGCCGTGTTGAAACGATGGAAGTAAACACAGTCGGGATCGAGGCCGGACAGCCCTTTGTCCGTCAGGATTTCGCTGGCGACTTGCCGGGCTGAGTCGTTCAGACTCGGGCAGGTCTGCACGATAGTCGCGGCAATGGCTTTGAGGGCAGTTTTGTCCGCAGCGTTTGGCAGGAGACGTCGTTCGGGATAGGTCATGCGTTCTTCATCCTTGAGAAACAAAGACTGAGCATGACCGATTCGCTCAAGGGGAGTGCACTACCGGGCTACCGCATATTGCCCACTATTGATGGTTGAGAGGGAGTGATGGAGGAGGACGGTTTGTCCGGCGTCTTCCGGGCGCCTGTCGCTGGTATCAAAGATATTGGGATCGAATCAGATCCGTATCGAACGGCGTCAGCCCTTTATCTGGCGCAAATACCGTTTGCGACTGCTGCGCAGAGGCCACTCGTTCGCCCCGGGCTCGCACATGTAATTCAAAAAGTGTTTCGAGATCCGGCTGTGGTGTATGCACCAAGGCCCGCAGCATCAACGATACACCGCTGAGGTTTTTATCGACGTTGTTCCACCGGGGAGATGAAGTCAGCCCCAGATCGGCCCAGATCATGCGTCGTTCCTGCAAGTCCATCACGAATGGCAGGCAAATAACTGTGTCGGATGCAATATCGATGCGGTCGAACACGGATCGCGGCTCGAATATTTCACCCGAAGCCGTGTCCGCGCGGGCCATCCAGCCAGCGAAGCATTCTGGAAGATCGCAGTAAGGCTGCTCGGTGAATGAGTTGATAGACGTGACGACGTAGCGGATTCCCTTTTCGACCAGAACATCAAGGTCGAGGTCGATGAACTCCGAAGCCCCGTCGGGCGCATCGACGATGTCGCCGCTGTGGTATCCGCCGTACCCTTTCAAGTTGTAGTACGCAACCGTTTCTCTGAACACGAAGTTGGCATCAAAAAATGCGGCGGACAAGTCGATATCCGTACGGCCCCTGCCATTCTTCCACCACAGGAACAGGCGAATAAAACGTGTGTCAGGGATAGGCAACCGGCTGCCTCGCACCAGCGTACGTAGCGATTTCGAAGAGGCGCGCTGCGCTAGCGGCACCCTGTATTCGCGTAATGCCGGATCGATGAAGCAGCGCCCTAGCGGCGGCAGTGACGCAAATCGCTGTACGAGAGCGTCCTCGCAGATTCGGGCTGCATGCGCCAACACTTCAGGTGCAAGAGGCTCTCGGTGATCGTTGATGGCATAGACTTTGGCGAATGAACCTTTCGGAGTGAAGGCGCGCAGGGGCAGGGGGCGCGGTGCACGAACCTGGACCAGCACCTGCAGCAGGACAGGTGAGGACACTTGTGCCGCAACGGCTTCGAACGCGTCCAGTACAGAGTCGGCTTCCGTCGCGCGGCGCAGGGTCACGTCAAGCCGTCGTGCGAACTCACCAGGTCGGCTTTGTAGTATTGGCACAAGCGTGGCGATGTCACGCTGGACCAGCAATGTTTCGACTCGCGAATTAAATGTGGCGGGCGGTTCGTTTCGACGCGCTGCCGTGATAGCGGCCAGAGCGTGTGGATATTTATCGGCGTAGTCGCCCGGATGCAGTACTTCAGCCAGGCGTTTCCAGCGCTCCGCATGACGCATTACGTCTTCGGCAGCGTTGGATATCTTATCGAGCAGGCGCAAAAACAGACGGCGCATCGAGCGTTTCATCGGTTTGAAACGTGTCGAAGCGGTTGCCAGCGACACGTCTCCTCCGCTCAAGGCGACTGACAGTCGTAGGACGTCAGTCGCTGTTTCGACATTTCGCTCCAGGAAAGTGTCTACCCGTTTGTCGCCAGCGACATGCAGGATCAGTGCGCCGCCAACCTGTGCACGGATCTCCCGGAACGGGATGGTCTCGGGCAGCAGGCGGAACACATCGCTTTTGTAGTTTCGGATAAACCAGACAACATCGGCCGTTTCCTCTTCGGAGAGCGAGGTGCGCGATGAAACCAGTGGCTCGAGCAGTGACTCAAACTCAAAGACGCTACCCGATTCAATCACCCAGGATATGAAGTTGCCTTCAAGCATCGGAGGACGAGCGTTTTCCGTCGGTGGCAAACGCCGAAGCGTGAGGTAGTGCATGACGGCGTTAAGGTACAGCTCCGCCTCTGGGGCTTTCAGAACCTGCTCGGGAAAGTCTGGATAAAACGGCCTGTGGTGCACATGAGCGCCGGTTCTCCGTCGCAAGACTCTGATAATTTCGCGTAGCCAGTACTTGAGTTCTGTGGCTGACAATGTGCCGATTTTTTCAATCAGAGACTCTGACAGTACACATCGGAACGCCGCGATTTCCTGGACAGCCGACGCGACCTGGGCGCGCGTAGCACCGCCAGAGCCCATCGGGACGTGAACTTTGCTGCGGCGACGCAGGAACAGCTCCTGATTCATGCTTGAATTTCTCCTTTGATCGCCGTCATGGACGAGATGCAGCAGCGTGTCTACAGCAGATGTAAAAACGCCTGCAAGAAGCAGGCGCAGCGTGGAGAGCGAAACCCCTAGGTCATAGGAGGTTTAGAAGGAAGGTGTTCCATAGCCACGGCGGCATTCTACGTATGGTTGTCTCTGTTTGTCAGGTGGTCGCCTGTCTCAACGGTAACAAGCTGCTTCGGCAGAAGATTGGGTACTACCGATCAGCCTCAATCAGGGATCCGGCTGCGCAATATCAGTCCGGTATCGGACAACCGATGAGACATGTCCTTCAGGTTGGCGAACGCGATGTCATTCACACGTTGCCATGCCGGTCGGTGGAGGGAGACCTTGCCGTCACTCAACCGAGTTATCGGCGTGCGCTGGAGCATGCCTTGTTTGCTGCGGTGGATCAGCGTGTAGCTGTCGCCTGTTTTTTCGAACAGATACATGCCGCGTCTGTACAAAAGATTCTCCAGCGTCTCCTCGGTCCAGGTCACCTCGGGTACCTGAACTTTCAAGCGCAGGTCGGCGCGCAGAAAGTCCGGATTAGCTTGGTTGACGGTGCCCCCGGGCGAGCTGCTGCGTGGTACTTCAACCCCAGGGTCGACATCTACGCCCAGCTCTTCACCGGCGGCGACTTCTTCGACTCGCAGGCCGATTCCCCCCTTCAACTCACTGATGCCGGGCAGTCCTTTGAAGGTGTTGGTGTTCTGAGCATCGGTCACCACGATCCATTTCTTCGGACTGTTGAGGTAGAGGTCACCGGTCATGATGTCGTGTGTCAGGTAAGTACTCATCATTTGCTCGTCGATGGAGGGCAGCGGCGTTTTCATTTTGTAGCTTGCCGCGCAATCGATCGCCTGAACCCGAACCCCGTTCGCTCGTGCGACCTGGACCAGTTCCAGTGGGTTGAACCGACCGGTGGGGTCGGTGGCCAGGCTGTTCAGGTAAGCGCGTAATTCCACGGTCATGTTGCCGCTGGTGAAGTAACGGTTCAGTTCAACCTGAGCGAAGTCACTGAGCAGCCCGCGCATGTAGAGGGTTTTCGCGTGGCGGGCCAGCGCCGGCATGCTCTCGATCAGAAAACGCAGGCTGGCGATGCGATCAAGGGTTTCTCCCACCACCAGCCCTGAGGCACTTTCAAAAATTCCATCGACAAGATTGGCCAGCGGCATCAGGCGGCTGATTTCGGGGATTGCCGGACGCGCAGGCTGGATGACCCACGGCAGATTCTTGAAAAAGCCTCGGGCCGAACTTTGCAGCAGTTTGCGTTTGCCGGCGGCATACAGTTCGAACGGGTCATCGATGCCAAATCCGCCGTCTCCGTCGGGCTGCAACTGGGCATGGGTTTCGTCGAGGTTCAACGCCCAGCTTTTAATGGAACGGCGCACCGGCGGATCGATGTCGTAGGCGCTGGTCACCGGGCGCGGGGGCCGCGATGTCGAGGGTTGCGGTTCCTCCGCCGGTGGAGCGGCCGCCTCGGCTGATACAGGTTCGAAGGTGTCGAGTTCGAGATCCGGGGTGCATGGTTTGCCCATGCACTGGCCGCCACCTTTGAGGCCCAGGGCTGGCATCCGCTCCCATTGCCCTTCGCCATTGAGGCGGATCGGCAGGGCGTGAACAAGCTGGCTGGGACGCTCCGGGTCAACGATTGCCCAGTCGCCACCGCCGCGAGAGTTGGCGAAGTAGCGCACATAGTACGGCGTGTCATTCATCAGAACGGCATAGGGTGGATCAGAGTCGAGACGGTAGACACCGTGGAATTTCCCGTACCCCTCGCCGAGTGCCTCGCCATCGAGCAGCTCGTTGCATTGATACCGTTCGGGCACCGGGGGCGGAGGGGCGTTTTGCGCCGCAATCCGCGTCGTTTCATCGACATTCTGCACAGTGATGTCGGACTCGTCCGGCACGGTGATCTGCAATGGATCTCCGGCCTCGGCGGGGGGATTCAAGGCTTCGCTGTACTCGGCCATTTCTGCGGCCTCTGCCGCCTCGACCTCGGCGCCCACCTCCAGCATCGGCCCGGTGCCGATCAGCAATGGAAGGTTGAACAACAGATTGATGCCACTCAATACGGCACCCAATACGCCTGCCTTGCGTTCGGCGTTGGTCTTGCCGCTTTGCGCCTGATCGATACTCAGGCCCATGTTGGCGACGGTCGCGCCTATTACCGGCAACGCCAGCGGCCAACCGACAGTGGCCATCGGTCCAAACACCTTGAGGCCTGCACTCAGATAGCCGATCCAGAGCTTTTTGCGCAGATCACCATTGGACGTCAGCGACAGGTAGGCTTCGGCAAACATCGCCTGACGGGTCGTGTCGCGCAGCCAACTGAATGCATCATCGCTCAGCACCTGGTTTGTGCGGTTGATCAGGTGATGGTCGGACCGGCCCCAGGTGCCCACCAATCGATTCATCAGATCGGGCATGTTTTCGCTCATGTGCTGACGATCGGCGAGGGCAAAATGCTCCAGGAAGGGCCCACGGCGATTAGCGTCGTTCATGTGCTCCAGCACCCACCAATGCAGGTCTGCCGGCGTTTCCTTGACCACGAAGGCTTCGGGTTCATTGGGCAGATAAATAATCTGCCGGCCGGTGGGGCCGACGAAGCGCAGCAGTTGCGTGGCGACATGACCGTCAATGTCGAAGGCGCATACCTCACCCGTTGGCGTATGAGTCGCTTGCAGCATGTTCAGGGTGACCGGCCAGCCGACCGGTCCCGCCACAGAGTCCACCAGCCATTGAAAGTCACTGCGGGTGAGTTGCCCAAGGTCCAGCGCCTGCACTGCACGACTGAGGAAATTGCACTTGGCCAATGTGCGGAAATCTTCGCCGTGGCTGTTCCAGAAGTCCGTCAGGGTGGCGGTGAAGTGGCCACTGAAGTCGAGACTCCAGAACGCCTTCAAGACCTCGTCGCCATGCAGGCGCACCTGGTTTTTTTCGTCGAAATTGTCGCCCTGCGGACCTTCGCTGTAGAAGCCGCCGTACAGATCGAGAAGATCGGCGTTGTCCTGGTCGGTGGCGCGAAAACGATGAATCACCAGTTGAGTCAGGGTCATCGATTCGTAGGGTTTTTCGCGGATGTGTTCCCAGCCGGTAAACGAGCGATTGCTGCTTTGGGCGGTCTTGAAGCGATGGAAATAAACCTGATCCGGATCAAGGCTCGGCAAGCCTTTGGCCTCAAGCAGATCACGGGCGGCTTCGTGGGCGGCGTCCTGCAGACCGGGGCAGTTGTGCACGACGGTATAGGCGATTCGCTTCAGAGCCGCTTTGTCTGCCGCGTTTGGCAGAGGACTTTGTTGGGTGGCGTACATGCTTTCTCCATCCTTGAGAAATGAAGGCCGAGCATGGCCGATTCGCTCAAGGGGAGTGCACTACATATGTACCGCACATGATCGTTGGAAATGTGCTGGGGTCAGCGCCGAGCCACGTCGGAAAAGTAGAACTTGTCGAGGGTGTGCCGCGATTCGGTGTACTCGAACTGACGACCGTCCTGAAGGAAGGTCTGGTTGCTGACCACGATCACATGGCTTTGGCCGTCGAGGTCCAGGTGCAGTTGATCGTCCTTGCTGCGCGGCACCGCTTCGATGGTGCGTTGGGCGTAGGCAATCTGTAACTGCAGGGTTTGTTCGATATGGGCGTAGATCGATTGCTCGGCGATATCGAGGGACAGCCCGGGAATCACATCGCTGACGAAGTGGTTGATGTCGAGGATGACGCGTTTGCCGTCGATCCGTCGCACCCGTTTGATCCGCGTGATGAGGCTGCCCGGTTCGGCATGGATGTGCTCGAGCAGGGCGCCTTCGAGCGGGATCTGGCTCAGTTCGACCACTTCGGTGCTGACGTCGTTGCCCAGGCGCGGGTAGGTCTCCTGAAAACTGACGATGCCACCGAGTTGAAACTCGATCGGATTGGTCGAAAGCACGAAGGTGCCCTTGCCGTGGACTTTCTGCGCAAAACCGCGTTCCTGCAGCAGTTCGATGGCCTTGCGCACCGTGCCGCGGCTGGCCTGATAGCTGTCCATCAATTCGGTTTCGGAAGGCAGACGGGCGCCGCGTTCCAGGCGCTCAGTCGTGATACTGGCCAGCAGATCACTGTAGATCTGGTTGTATTTGCTCATGGGTAGGCTCGGTGCCGACTGTGCTCAAAGCCACGAACCTTAAGGCCAGGGTAGGGCTTTGTCCATGTGGACGATGGAAATCACCTTAGGGTTCGGTAGGAAATTTCGCCTCTGGTCTGGCGGGAACATGCATAAACAAACTCGTCTGTACGAGTTGTTGCATTAACTCGTACAGACGAGTATTTTTCGCTTCGGCGTGCTGCCAATAACAACAATCCATAGCGGAAGAACTAGCATGAGCCACGACTACCCGAACATCGCCAGACAATTGCTGCAAAGCCTCGGCGGCAGCGACAACGTTGAACAGGCCGCCCATTGCGTCACGCGGTTGCGACTGGCCCTGAAGGACCCAAGCCTGGTCGACACTGCCACGCTCAATCAGATCGATCTGGTCAAAGGCTCTTTCTTCACTGGCGGCTTGTATCAGGTGGTGATCGGTCCGGGCGAAGTGGAAAAGGTCTATGCCGAACTGCGTCGCCAGACCGGCCTCGCGGCGTCGACCATCGCCGACGTCAAACAGAAAAGCGCCGAGAAGATCAACGCCATGCAGCGTCTGGTCCGGGTGTTTTCCGATGTGTTCATGCCGATCCTGCCGGCCCTGATCATTGCCGGCCTGTTGATGGGCATCAACAATCTGCTCGGCGCCAAAGGCATGTTCATCGACGGGCAAACCCTGCTCGATGCTTACCCGAAACTCGACGGGCTGTGGAGCCTGATCAACCTGATGGCCAACACCTCGTTCGTGTTTCTGCCGGCGCTGGTGGGCTGGTCGGCGGCCAAGCGTTTTGGCGGCAGCGAGATCCTTGGCATCGTGCTCGGCCTGATGCTGGTGCACCCGGACCTGCTCAACGCCTGGAATTACGGCAAGGCCGTGGCCGGGCTGGACGGGCAGCAGTTGCCGTACTTCGACATTCTCGGGCTGTTTCAGGTGGAGAAAGTGGGTTATCAGGGACAGATCCTGCCGATTCTGCTGGCCGCTTACGTGATGAGCGTGATCGAAAAATGGCTGCGCGCGCGCGTGCCCAATGCCATTCAATTGCTCGTAGTGCCGATCACCACCATCGTCGTCACCGGTGTGCTGGCGCTGGCGGTAATCGGCCCGGTGACCCGCCACATCGGCATCTTCATCACCGAAGGGCTGGTCATGCTGTTTGATCTGGCACCGATGGTGGGTGGCGCGATTTTCGGTCTGCTCTATGCGCCGCTGGTGATCACCGGGATGCATCACATGTTTCTCGCCGTCGACCTGCAATTGATCTCGACCCAGGGCGGCACCTTCATCTGGCCGATGATCGTCATGTCCAACCTCGCCCAGGGCAGTGCAGCGCTGGCGGTGTTCTGGATGACCCGTAATGCGCGGGACAAGAGCATGGCATCGACATCGGCGATTTCCGCTTATTTCGGTATCACCGAGCCGGCGATGTTCGGCGTCAATCTGCGCTACAAGTTTCCGTTCTATGCCGCGTTGACCGGTTCGGCGCTCGGCTGCGTATTCCTCTCGCTGAACAAGGTTCAGGCCTCGGCCATCGGTGTCGGTGGCCTGCCGGGGTTCATTTCGATCATTCCGCAGTACATCCCGATGTTTGTGCTCGGGATGCTGATTGCCATGCTCGTGCCGTTTGTTCTGACCTGTGCATTGAGCATGAAGATTGTCCGGCCCGGTTATCGGGTTGCCTGACATTATTGAAGGAGTTGCGCCATGCAAGACTGGCAGCGTTCGGTGATCTACCAGATCTATCCGAAGAGTTTTCATAGCCACGCCGGTAACCCGACGGGGGATCTGCTCGGCATCGTCGCCAAGCTCGATTACCTGCACTGGCTGGGTGTCGACTGTTTGTGGATCACGCCATTCCTGCGCTCGCCGCAGCGCGATAACGGCTATGACATCAGCGATTACTACGCCATCGACCCGAGCTACGGCAGCATGGCCGACTGTGAATTGCTGATCGCCGAAGCGGGCAAGCGCGGGATCAAGCTGATGCTCGACATCGTGGTCAATCACACCTCGATCGAACACGTATGGTTCCAGCAGGCGCGCAGCAGCCTCGACAACCCTTACCGTGACTTCTACATCTGGCGTGATCAGCCGAACAACTGGGAATCCAAGTTCGGCGGTTCCGCCTGGGAGTACGAGGCTCAGACCGGTCAGTATTACCTGCACCTGTTCGATCACACCCAGGCCGACCTGAACTGGGACAACCCGAAAGTGCGCGCTGAAGTGTTCCGGATGATGCAGTTCTGGCGAGACAAGGGCGTGGGTGGTTTTCGTCTGGACGTGATCAATCTGATCTCCAAGCCCAAGGACTTTCCCGAAGACAACAGCGATGGCCGGCGTTTCTATACCGACGGGCCGAATGTCCACGCGTACTTGCAGCAGATGCACCGCGAAGTCTTTGAAGGTCACGACCTGATCAATGTCGGCGAGATGTCATCGACCAGCCTCGAACACTGCATTCGTTATTCGAATCCGCAGTCGAAAGAACTGTCGATGACCTTCAACTTTCATCACCTGAAAGTCGATTATCCGAACCTGCAGAAGTGGGTGCGCGCCGATTTCGATTTCCTTCAGCTCAAGGGGATTTTGTCCGACTGGCAGACCGGCATGCAGGCTGGCGGTGGCTGGAACGCGCTGTTCTGGTGTAACCACGATCAACCGCGAGTGGTTTCGCGTTTCGGCAATGACGGCGAATACCGCGAACGCTCGGCGAAGATGCTCGGCACCGCACTGCATTTTCTTCAGGGCACGCCGTTCGTGTATCAGGGCGAAGAACTTGGCATGACCAATCCGGGGTTCGAATCGATCGAGCACTATCGCGATGTCGAGACGCTGAACATCTTTCGCCTCAAGCGCGAAGCCGGCAGCAGCGATGCCGACAACATGGCGGCGATCATGCAGAAGTCGCGTGATAACGGTCGTACGCCGATGCATTGGGACGCAGGACCGAACGCCGGTTTCAGCCGCGGCGAACCGTGGATCGGAGTACCGGCCAATGCCGCGCAGATCAACGTCGCCCACCAGCTCGATGACCCCGACTCGGTACTGCATCACTACCGCAATCTGATCGCATTGCGTCGCCGCGAATCGCTGATGACCGAAGGGGTGTACCGACAATTACTGCCCGAACATCCGCAGGTCTGGGCGTATGTGCGTGAAGGTGATACCGAGCGTTTGTTGGTGGTGAACAATTTCTACGGGGCAACCTGTGCAGTGGAGTTGCCGGCGACAGTCATCAGCGAGTCGATGAGCCAGCGCCAGTTGATCAGCAACTATCCGGACGGGCCGTTGCGCAAGCGCCAGGTGACTTTAAGACCTTACGAGTCATTCGTTCTGCACCTGATCGATCCCTGACCTTTAACCAGAAAATCCAATTTTAAAAAAAACACGCAGAGCACTGCGCGGGGGATTTCTGCGCGCCGAATTCATGCAACCAGACAATAAAAACAATGGGGTGGCTTATGAAAACAACAATAAATCGCAGCCTTGCAGTCGCAGGTTTCTGCCTGGCGTTATCGCCGAGTTCACAAGCGCTGGAGTTTGGTGGCTACTTGCGCAGCGGCGTCGGTACGTCGGTCAACAGCAGCGGTCAGTCTTGCTTCCAGTTACCCGGTGCGCAGACCAAATATCGCCTGGGTAACGAGTGCGAGCAGTACGGCGAACTCGAGTTGCGCCAGGACCTGTACACGCTTGACGACGGTTCGGTACTGAGTGTCGACGGCATGGCCTCGCTGTATAACCGCTACGACCGCAGCCCCACCTTCAAAGACGAAAATGGTTCGATCCGCTTGCCGCAGGCTTACGCACAGTGGTCGGCGGTGCCCGCGCTCAATGGTGGTTCTCTGTGGGCCGGGCGCCGATACTACAAGCGTAACGACATCCATATTTCCGACTTCTATTACTGGAACCAGAGCGCCACGGGGGGCGGGGTCGAAGACGTGTTGATCGGCGATCTGAAATACAGCTACGCCTTCTCGCGCAAGGACAACCTGTACCAGAAGGACTACATCAATCGGCACGACTTCAACGTTGCCGGGTTCAAGACCAACCCCGGCGGTGAGCTGGAGTTCGGCTTGAGCTACATCGACAAACCCGACAGTCGCGATGCCCATCGGGGCTGGGCGATCACCACACAACATGTGCAGACGAACTTTCTCGGCGGCAAGAACAAACTGGCGCTGCAATACGGTGAAGGTCCCGGCACCGGGTTGGGTTATACCGGCAACGTCAAACTGGACGACAGCAACAAAAGCTACCGGGTCGTCGAGTTTTTTGACTGGCAAGTGACGCCGCGTTTCGGTGGCCAGATCGCGGCGGTGTATCAGAAAGACATTCGCCCGGACGGTGCCGATCAGAACTGGATCTCTTTGGGGGTACGGCCTGCGTATGCACTCAGCGAGCACTTCAAACTGGTCACCGAACTGGGCCACGATCAAGTCGAAGCCCCGGGCGGGACACGCAAACTGAGCAAGTTCACGTTTGCCCCGACCTGGTCGCCCAAAGGCCCGGAGTTCTGGGCGCGTCCCGAGGTGCGTGTGTATTACACGTACGCCACCTGGAACGAGGCGGCGAAACGTGCGGCCAACCAATTGGCCAAAGGCTCGGCACTGTCTGACACCGGCGCTTTCGGTACGGCTCGACACGGTGCGAATGTCGGATTGCAGGTCGAATACTGGTGGAAATAAGCGATGCTGACGGAGCGTCGCGCTCCGTGGGCACTTCAAAGCATAAAACTGCAGGTGACGTCATGGCCACACCCCAACCATTGCAACTGCTGGCTCCTTTGTCCGGTGTCCTGATGGCGCTGGACGAGGTGCCTGATCCGGTGTTTTCCGGACGCGTGATCGGCGACGGTCTGTGCATCGATCCGACCTCGTCGACGCTGTGTGCCCCTCTGGCGGGGCTTGTCAGCAACGTGCAGGCCAGCGGGCATGCCGTGAGCATCACTGATGACAACGGCGTGCAGGTGTTGATGCACATCGGCCTGGATACGGTGAACCTCGCCGGGCAAGGCTTTACTCGCCTGGTCGAAGAGGGACAACGGGTTGTGGCCGGGCAGGCGCTGATCGAGTTCGACGCCGATTACATTGCCCTGCATGCGCGCAGCCTGCTGACCTTAATGCTGGTGGTCAGCGGTGAGCCTTTTACCTGGGTGAACGCGCCGAGCGGTCAGGTCGTAACCGGTCAGCCGTTGCTTGAACTCGCCGATGCGCAGGCGAATGGCGAGGTACCTGCCGTGGCAGAGGGGCAGGCGGTGTTGTCAGCGTTGTTGAAACTGCCCAACCCCAACGGCCTGCATGCACGCCCGGCAGCGGTGTTTGCGCAAGCGGCAAAGGGCTTCGCGGCAAAGATTTACCTGCATAAGCAACAGTCTCAGGCCAACGCCAAATCGCTGGTGGCGATCATGGCGTTGCAGACCGCTTTCGGCGACAGCGTGCAGGTCAGTGCAGTGGGCGAAGATGCAGACGCAGCAATCGCTGCGCTGACCCGGTTGTTGGCCGAGGGCTGCGGGGAAGCGGTGGCGGCGATAGCGCCGGCCGAGGTCGTCAGCACGGAGGCTCTGACCCTCCTGCGTGGTGTCTGCGCGTCACCCGGTTCAGCGTTGGGCCAAGTGGTGCAGATCAGCGAACCGGTGTTCGACGTCAGCGAATTCGGCGGCGCAGCCGACCTGGAGCGTGCGGCCCTCGCCAATGCCCTGATCGAAGCCGATCTGGCCTTGCAGCACTTGCGCGACACCGCCGCTGGCGAGGCCGAAGCCGAGATCTTCAAGGCCCATCAGGAACTGCTCGAAGATCCGGGTCTGCTCGATCAGGCCCAAGCGTTGATCGACGCGGGCAAAAGCGCGGCCTTCGCCTGGCGCGCCGCCACTGAAGAAACTGCGGTCATGTTTCGCCAACTCGGCAGTGCGCTGCTGGCGGAGCGGGCGGCGGATCTGACCGATGTCGGGCGCCGGGTGCTCAAGCTGCTGCTGGGGATTGGCGCGCAGGCGCTGGAGTTGCCGCAAGGGAGCATTCTGATTGCCGATCAACTGACGCCGTCGCAGACCGCCGGCATCGATACCGGCAAAGTACTGGGCTTCGCCACGGTGGGTGGCGGCGCGACCAGTCACGTGGCGATTCTTGCGCGCGCCTGTGGCCTGCCGTCGATCTGCGGAGTGCCGGTGCAGATGCTCGCGCTGAGTAACGGTACTCCGGTGTTGCTCGATGCCGATAAGGGCGAATTGCATGTGCATCCGGACTCAGCGGCGATCGAACAATGGCAGGCGCGCCACGCGCAACAGCGTCAACGTCATGAGCATGAGCTGGCCAACGCAACGCTGGCCGCGCGAACCCGTGACGGGCATCACATCGAGGTATCGGCCAACGTCGCCTCATTGTCTGAAACCGAGCAGGCGATGAATCTGGGAGGCGCGGGTGTCGGCCTGTTGCGTTCGGAGTTTCTCTATCTGGGCCGCAATCACGCGCCGAGCCATGATGAGCAGGTCGCCACCTACAGCGCGATCGCCCGCAGTGTCGGACCTGCGCACAATCTGGTGGTGCGTACCCTCGATGTCGGCGGCGACAAACCGCTGGCCTACGTGCCGATGGACAGCGAGACCAACCCGTTCCTGGGCGTGCGCGGCATTCGCTTGTGTCTGGAGCGCCCGCAGTTATTGCGCGAGCAGTTCCGCGCCATGCTCGGCTGCTGCGATCTGACACGTTTGCACATCATGTTGCCGATGGTCACGCAGCTGTCGGAACTGCGTCTGGCGCGGCAGATGCTTGACGAGGAAATCCTCGCGCTGGGGCTAACGCAACGGCCGAAACTGGGAATCATGATCGAAGTACCGGCGGCGGCGCTGATGGCGGATCTGTTCGCGCCGCTGGTGGATTTCTTCTCGATCGGCACCAATGACCTGACGCAATACACCCTGGCCATGGATCGCGATCACCCGCGCCTGGCCAGCCAGGCGGACAGTTTTCACCCCTCGGTATTGCGCCTGATCGCCATGACCGTGAAGGCCGCGCATGCCCATGGCAAATGGGTCGGCGTGTGCGGGGCGATGGCCTCTGAACGTCTGGCAGTGCCGCTGTTATTGGGGTTGGGCGTGGATGAGCTGTCGGTGAGCGTACCGATGATTGCACCGGTCAAGGCAACGGTGCGCGAGCTTGCACTGGCGGACTGCCAGATCATCGCCCGACAGCTGCTCGGTCTGGAAAGCGCCGGCCAGGTGCGCGAGGCGTTGCAGCTGTTTCACGAGGCAACCGTCGATACTTTGCGGGTTATGGAGAACTGAAGATGTTCGATCAATTGCAGAAGGCATTCTGGAAAGCCCTGACCCCGGATCTGGTGGTGGATACACCCGCAGCACCGGCCGGGCCGACTGACGGGTTGAGCGCCGATGTCATCGCGGCGCTAGGCGGTGCGGATAATTTGAAGTCGCAGCAACCGCTGGCGTTGACGCGGGTGCGTGTGGTGTTGCGTGATGTGTCGCACATGGACCAACAGGCGTTGAGCGCCGCCGGCGTCGCGGGCGTGATGCCCTTGGCGGGCGGTGTGGTGCACCTGATTACCGGGTTGCGACCTTAAGCCGGCAGGTGATGTGCGGCCTCAGGTCGCCCTTACTGTTTCTCAACCGCAGGTGTATCGTATTCGCCTTTTGCAGGCTTTCAGGGCCTGTCGCTGATACGTGAGGTAGTTGAGTTCATGTCCTTTACCCGTCGCCAAATCCTCGGTGGCCTGGCCGGTCTTGTTGTCGTTGGCGTTGGTGCGGGGGGCGCGTCGCGTTACTGGCTTGGCAAAATGGCCGACGCCGAGGCGGGCCACGACTATGAACTGATCGCCGCACCGCTGGACGTCGAGCTGGTGCCGGGGCACAAGACCGAGGCCTGGGCATTCGGCCCGTCGGCACCGGGCACCGAGCTGCGTGTTCGTCAGGGTGAATGGCTGCGAGTGCGCTTCATCAACCATTTGCCGGTGGCGACCACGATTCACTGGCATGGCATTCGCCTGCCGCTGGAAATGGACGGCGTACCGTACGTGTCGCAGCTGCCGGTGTTGCCGGGCGAATACTTCGATTACAAGTTCCGCGTGCCGGATGCCGGCAGCTACTGGTATCACCCGCACGTCAGCAGCAGCGAAGAACTCGGGCGCGGTCTGGTCGGGCCGCTGATCATCGAAGAGCGCGAGCCGACCGGTTTCAAGTACGAAAAGACTTTGAGCCTGAAAAACTGGCACATCGATGACGAAGGCAACTTCGTCGAGTTCAGTATCCCGCGAGAAGCGGCGCGTGGCGGTACGGCGGGGCGTCTTTCGACGATCAATGGCGTGCCGACTCCGGTGATCGAATTGCCTGCGGGGCAGATCACTCGTGTGCGTTTGCTCAATCTCGACAACACGCTGACTTACCGCATCAACATTCCCGGCGTCGAAGCGAAGATTTATGCGCTGGACGGCAACCCGGTCGAGCCGCGGCTATTGGGCAAGGAATACTGGCTCGGCCCGGGCATGCGAATTTGCCTGGCGATCAAGGCGCCGGCGGCGGGTGAAGAATTGTCGCTGCGTAACGGCCCGGTACGTCTGGGCACGCTGCGTTCGGTGGCCAATAACGATGCGCCGAGCGAGTGGCCGAAAGCACTGCCGGCCAACCCGGTCGCTGAGCCGGACCTGGCCAATGCCGAGAAACTCAACTTCAATTTCGAATGGGTCGGCTCTGTGTCGGTCAACGTCGACAACGGCAAGCCGCCGAGCCTGTGGCAGATCAACGGCAAGGCCTGGGACATCACCGACAAAACCTGTGCTGATCGACCGATTGCCAGTCTGAAGCTGGGGCAGAGCTACATCTTCGAATTGAAGAACATGACCCAGTACCAGCACCCGATCCACCTGCACGGCATGAGTTTCAAAGTGATCGCGTCGAACCGGCACAAGATCATTCCGTACTTCACCGACACCTATCTGCTGGGCAAGAACGAGCGCGCGCAAGTGGCGCTGGTGGCTGATAATCCGGGGGTGTGGATGTTCCATTGCCACGTGATCGACCACATGGAAACCGGCCTGATGGCCGCCATCGAGGTGAAGTGATGCGCCAGATTCGCCCCGCCGCGATCATCGACCGCAGCCGTGATCGCGACTTCATGCGCGAAGCCCTGATCCTCGCCGCACAAGGCGCAGCCCTGGGCGAGGTGCCGGTGGGCGCGGTGCTGGTGCAGAATGGCGAGATCATCGGTCGCGGTTTCAACTGCCCGATCAGCACCAGCGACCCGAGTGCCCACGCGGAAATGGTCGCGATCCGTGAAGCCGCGCAGGCGGTGGATAATTATCGCCTGCCGGGCAGCACGCTGTATGTGACGCTGGAGCCGTGCAGCATGTGCGCCGGGCTGATCGTGCATTCGCGGGTGGCGCGGGTGGTGTTTGGCGCGCTGGAGCCGAAGGCGGGGATTGTGCAGAGTCAGGGGCAGTTTTTTACCCAGGGCTTTTTGAATCACCGGGTGTTGTATGAGGGCGGGGTGTTGGCGGAGGAGTGTGGCGCAGTACTGACCGAATTCTTCCGCGCCCGAAGAGCGAAAAGCCCCTCACCCTAACCCTCTCCCAAAGGGAGAGGGACTGACCGGATTGGATGGGCGAGGTCCGCCGACCTGAGATACCGAGTCGAACTCAAGTTTTGAAAAGCTCAATGATCAGCTCCCTCTCCCTGGGGAGAGGGCTGGGGTGAGGGGTAGCCCCACCGCGGTGTTTGGGCGATTGGGTTACTTCTTGGCAACGATCACCGCGCGCATCGGCGCCGGCAATCCTTCAATCGTTTTGCTGTGATCTTCCGGATCAAGGAAATCACTCAGCGACTGATACTTCATCCATTCGGTACCGCGCTGTTCCTCGACCGTGGTTGTGCTCACATCCACGCAACGAATATCGCTGAAACCTGCACGACGCAACCACAACTCCAGCGCCGGCACCGACGGCAGGAACCACACGTTGCGCATCTGCGCATAGCGATCTTCTGGCACCAGCACCTGATGCTTGTCGCCTTCAACCACCAACGTTTCCAGCACCAGTTCGCCGCCCTTGACCAGGCAATCCTTCAGCGCCAGCAAATGCTCGATCGGCGAACGACGGTGATAAAACACGCCCATGGAAAACACGGTGTCGAATCCTTCCAGATTCGGCGGCAGGTCTTCGAACGGAAACGGCAGGTGCCAGGCATTCGGCTCTGACAGATAGCGCTGCACGGCCTGGAACTGGCAGAAAAACAACCAGTTCGGGTCAACACCAATTACGCTGTCCGCACCGGCACCGAGCATGCGCCACATGTAGTAACCATTGCCACAGCCGACATCGAGGATGCGTTTGCCCTTCAAATCCAGATGCGGCGCAACCCGTGACCATTTCCAGTCCGAGCGCCATTCGGTGTCGACGTGCACACCAAACAGGTCGAACGGCCCTTTGCGCCATGGCGACAGGCCCATCAACGCGGTGTGCATCTGCGCGCGGGTTTCATCGTCGCAGTCGGTGTCGAGTTTCAGGCCATTGAGCAGATCGACTTCGCTCGGCTGGATCTTCGGCAAGGCGTCCAGCGCACTCTGCCAGCGCTCCAGATCGCCGTGGCCCTTCTCCATCTTCTTGTCGAGTTGATGCTGCAAAGTGTTGGCCCATTCGGCCAGCGGCGTGCCGGCCAGACGGCGGGCGAGGGGGGACAGATCAATCATGGCAAGGCAATCAACGAGGCAAAGTTAAGACACTGGAACCACGGCACGACTTTCGAGAACCCGGCGGCCAACAGGCGTTCGCGGTGTTCTTCGAGGCTGTCGGGCTTCATGACGTTTTCGATGGCGCTGCGCTTCTGGGCGATTTCCAGTTCGCTGTAGCCGTTGGCGCGCTTGAACGCGACGTGCAGATCGGTGAGCAACGCGTGTTCTTCGGCATCGTTGAAGCGCAGCTTCTCCGAGAGGATCAGCGCGCCACCGGGCAGCAGCGATTGGCGGATGCGCGAGAGCAACGCGGTGCGCTGATCGGGAGCGATGAATTGCAGGGTGAAGTTCAGCGCCACTACCGACGCGGGCTGGAAGTCGAGGGCGAGAATGTCGCCTTCAATCACTTCGACCGGCAGCAACTCCTGGAACATCGAATCCTGACCGTTGAGGTATTCGCGGCAGCGTTCGACCATCGCGGCAGAGTTATCCACAGCGATCACCCGGCAGCCGTCGGTGCGAACGTGACGACGCAAGGCCTGAGTCACTGCACCCAGCGATGAGCCGAGGTCATAGAGCACGCTGTTCGGCTGGGCGAACTGTGCGGCGAGCACACCGAGGTTTTCGACGATGGTCGGGTAACCCGGCACCGAGCGCTTGATCATGTCCGGGAACACCCGCACCACGTCTTCGTTGAAGGCGAAGTCAGGTACCTGGGCCAAGGGCTTGGCGAAAATGCGATCGGGTTCTTTGCTCACGGCGGTTCCGGCGGTATCGGTGGAAAAGGCCGGCATTTTAGCCAAAAGGGCGCGGGGATGCTTGGGTTGTCTGATAAAGCGTTTTTTGCCAGTGATCGTTCTGCGTGGGAACAATCAGATCCGTTTAGTCTGGGAGAAAGCGGAGGCGGCGATGCCCCACTGGCCCAGCCAGTAGCTGAGGATGATGACGTATGGCGCGGCGTGGAATGGCGATACGAAGCGATCAATGCCGATCACGCTATCGGAAAATACAAATGCCAGTGCACCCGCGGCCGCCAACAATGCCGAGCGTTTCGGCACATCGGTGCCCAAACGGGCCAGCGCACGCCAGAGCATCGCGCAGATCGCCGCGCCATAGACAATCACCGGTACTAGCAACGGCCCAAGTCCGCTGGAAATGAGCATCCCCAGCAACACCGCGCCAACACCGAGAGCAAGCACCAGCGGCAAAATCGCCAGACGCTTGCAGTCACTCAGATAAGCCTTCAGATAAGCCAGATGTGCCACCAGAAATGCGCCGAGACCGAATACAAACAGGTCGCCCGGCCACGCCAGCAACACATCACCCAGCAGCGAAAAAATCAGACCGAGGCTGATCCAGCGCCGATAGTCGCTGGGTGGCGCATCATGCAGCCAGCCGAGCAGCGCCAGCACCGGCAGCGGTTTGACCAACAGGCACAGCAACGCCGCATGCGTGCTGACACCGTAGAGAAACGTCACCGCGCCCATCAGCGCCAGAATCAGCCAGCCCACGATCAGTTCACCGAAATGGCGCAGTCAAAGGTTTCCACCGGCAGCACTTCCGGCGCCCACGGCTGTTGCGAGGTCAGGCGCAGGCGCCCGGTGCCGGGGGCAAAGGCCTGGAAGCGCCAGGTCGACAAACCCGCTGCGCCGACCACGCCGGCATCCTCGGGATTGCTGTAGACCTCTGGGCTGAGTGCACGCAGTACGCCGCCAGCGGAATCCTGAATGGCCCAGCGATAACCCGTGGTCGGGTTGCTTGGCAGCATGATGATGAGGTTTTGCCCGTTGGTGAGCCGGACGGGGCATTCGCTTTGTTTTTCCACGGTCACGTTGTGTTTCGGTTGCGTGGCGCAGGCGGCCAGCAACGAAAGGGCGAAGGGGACAAACAGGCGAGTGGGGGACATAAGGTCAGCGGCTCCGGGTGTTCACGACGAACGGCGAGCATAACTGAAGATGAGACAAAGTGTGACAACGCCAAGCCCTCATCCTAGCCCTCTCCCAGAGGGAGAGGGGACTGACCGAGGTGTCTTGTGTCATACATCGACCTGAAAAACCGAGTCGATTATGGATTCAGCGAAGTACTTTCAGGTCGGCGTAACTCTGCAATATCCCTCGGTCGGCCCCCTCTCCCTCAGGGAGAGGGCTGGGGTGAGGGGCTGCTTGTCAGAAGAGCACCTTCGCCACATCCGCAAACTTCTTGGCGAAGTGCACAGTAATCCCCTCCTTCAGATAATCCGGCAATTCCTCAAAATTGCCCCGGTTCGGCTCCGGCAATATCAACTCGAAAATCTTCTGCCGCCGCGCCGCGATCACCTTCTCGCGCACCCCGCCAATCGGCAGTACATGCCCGGTCAGGGTCAATTCGCCAGTCATTGCCACGCCTTTTTTCGGCGGCTGATTACGCGCCAGCGAGAGCAGGGCGCTGGCCATGGTTACGCCGGCGCTCGGGCCGTCCTTCGGTGTCGCGCCTTCCGGTACGTGGAGGTGAACGAAAGCTTCGTCGAAGAACTTCGCGTCACCGCCGAATTGTTTCAGGTTTGAGCTGACGTAGCTGTAGGCGATCTCCGCCGACTCCTTCATCACCTCGCCCAGTTGCCCGGTAAGTTTGAAGCCACGGTTAAGCGTGTGAATCCGTGTCGCTTCGATCGGCAAGGTCGCGCCGCCCATGCTGGTCCAGGCCAGACCGGTGATCACGCCGGTGCCGGACAGCACTTGCTCGTTGCGGAACACTGGATGGCCCAACGAGGCTTCAAGGTCTTTCGGCCCGAGCTTGATCACTGCTTTCGGTTCGTCGATCAGTTTCATCACCGCTTTGCGCACCAGTTTGCCCATTTGTTTCTCGAGCTGGCGCACGCCGGCTTCACGGGCGTAACCGTCGATCAAGGCTTTGAGCGCGGTGTCGCTGATGCTCAGGCTGCCCTTGGACACACCGGCCTTTTCCAGCAATTTCGGCCACAGGTGACGCTTGGCGATGGCGACTTTTTCTTCAGTGATGTAGCCCGACAGGCGAATCACTTCCATGCGGTCGAGCAATGGTCCGGGGATCGAATCCAGCGTGTTGGCGGTGCAGACGAAGAGGACTTTCGACAGGTCCATGCGCAGGTCGAGGTAGTGGTCGAGGAATTCGACATTCTGCTCCGGATCAAGCGTTTCCAGCAGCGCCGAGGCCGGATCGCCCTGATAGCTCTGGCCCATCTTGTCGATCTCGTCGAGCATGATCACCGGGTTCATCACTTCGACGTCTTTCAACGCTTGGACGAGTTTGCCCGGCTGTGCGCCGATGTAGGTGCGGCGATGGCCCTTGATCTCGGCTTCGTCGCGCATGCCGCCGACACTGAAACGGTAGAACGGCCGGCCGAGGGATTCGGCGATGGATTTGCCGACGCTGGTTTTGCCCACACCCGGCGGGCCGACCAGCAGCACGATAGACCCGCTGATCTCACCTTTATAAGCACCGACGGCGAGGAATTCGAGGATGCGATCCTTGATGTCGTCGAGGCCGGCGTGGTGTTTGTCGAGGATTTTGCGCGCGTGCTTGAGGTCGAGTTTGTCCTCGCCATACACGCCCCACGGCACCGAAGTCGCCCAGTCGAGGTAGTTGCGGGTGACCGCGTACTCGGGCGAGCCGGTCTCGAGGATCGACAGCTTATGAGTTTCTTCTTCGAGGCGCTTCTGCACCTGCGCCGGCAAGACTTTGCCTTCGAGGCGTTGTTCGAACTGTTCAAGGTCGGCGCTGCGATCGTCCTTGGTCAGACCGAGCTCCTGCTGGATGACCTTGAGTTGTTCCTTGAGGAAGAACTCGCGCTGATGTTCGCCGATCTTGCGGTTAACTTCCGCCGAGATCTCTTTTTGCAGGCGCGCGACTTCGACTTCCTTGCGCAGCATCGGCAGGACTTTTTCCATGCGCTTGAGCATCGGCACGCAGTCGAGCACACCTTGCAGCTCGGGGCCGGTGGCGGAGGTCAGGGCGGCGGCGAAGTCGGTCAGCGGCGATGGATCGTTGGGGCTGAAGCGGTTGAGGTAGTTTTTCAGTTCTTCGCTGTACAGCGGGTTGAGCGGCAGCAGTTCCTTGATCGCGTTGATCAGCGCCATGCCGTAGGCCTTGACCTCGTCGGTCGGCTCGGTGGGCTGGTGCGGGTATTCGACTTCGACCAGATACGGTGGGCGGTGGTGTTTGAGCCACGTCTTGATGCGAACGCGGCTCAGGCCTTGGGCGACGAATTGCAATTTGCCGTTTTCGCGGCTGGCGTGGTGGACTTTGACCAGGGTGCCGTATTGCGGCAGGGCGCCGGTGTCGAAGTGGCGCGGGTCTTCCTGGGGCGTGTCCATGAAGAACAGCGCCAGGGAATGGTGTTCGGATTTGCTGACCAGTTCGAGGGTTTCGGCCCAGGGTTCTTCGTTGACGATGACCGGCAGGACTTGGGCCGGGAAGAACGGGCGATTGTGGATCGGAATGATGTAGACCTTGTCCGGCAGGTTCTGGCCGGGCAGGGCGAGGCCTTTGCCGGAGGAGGTGTGTTCGATGTTTTCGGCTTCGGTGTAGTCGTCGGGGTTTTCCGGGAATTCTTGCTGGTCGCTCATGGGGCACCTGCGCAATGGGATATGGGTCTTAGATGGGGCAGGGGTTGGGTGGTTTCAATGGGGGGCGGTGTTTCTGCTTGTGTGTTCAGGGTTTTGACAGGGTTCACGCTTTGGGCGTGGAGGCCTTTGGGCCGACCATGTTGGGGGTGGTTGGTGTGTATATCCGTTTTTTTGGTGATGGCGGCTTAGGGTTCCGCCCTTACGGCGGGTCACTTTTTCCAGACGCCGAAAAAGTAACCAAAAAGGCTTGCTCCTACGTGCGGCCCGCTCGCTGGGGCTCGGGGTTCCTTCGCTGCGGGATCGATCCGGGCGCAGCGTCTCCGGTTTGCTTCGCTGCACCTACTCCCGCTGTGTTTGGCTGCGCCAAACGGTCGCTGCGCTCCCACGCCCGGATCAATCCCTCCACTCAGCCTTCCGATGTCGCCCGTGGATCAAGATCAAGAGCAGGCGAGCTGACACTCGGCCTATTGAGTGGTGAAGAGCGCGGGTGTTCGGCTTTGGGTTTGTGGTGGATTTGCCCTCACCCCAGCCCTCTCCCGGAGGGAGAGGGGGCCGATTTGTGTGCTTTTCAAAGCATGAGTTCAACGCTTATTGCACGTCGGCGTATCTCTCCCTGAGAACTCGGTCAGTCCCCTCTCCCTCCGGGAGAGGGTTAGGGTGAGGGGCTTTTGATTTTACGTTCTGCATTTGGGTACGGGTTTACCTGACCAAGGTCGTTAAGAAGGCCACGTCAGTTCCTGGAGCAGAAAGAACCCGTTGCAGGTGAGTTCACGTGTGTCATCCGTAAAGCGCGCTTTGCCGGAAAGTTTGAAGTCTTTGAAGTCATATCGGTAGAGGTTGGGATTGGGCTTGGTCACCACGATAGTTGAAGAGGATTCCGTTTCATATTCATAAAACTGGATCCCCCGGTCTGTAACAATTCTTTCAGAGTAGCCAGGTGTGGATGGCTTTAGCAGGTCGCGAAGTGAAACGGAAAAAGTTCGTTCGCTCGATAAACCTTTGTGGTCACCGAAATCAAAGTAATAACCTCCTAACGGGTTGAAAGACACAGAAGTGGCTGTGGTCTTGTAGCTGGTCAGATCTAAGTACGTACCGCTGATAGTGCCTTTTACATCAATATCAAGAATACCGACGGCGAAGACTGCTGGGGAGGCTTTTGAAGTTGTCATGGGGGGCTTCCTCGATTGATTGAATTGGAGAAGGAAGTCTGAAAGAAAAGGCATAAACAGTTAACTGTCACATCTGACAGGTTTTTATGCCTATTCGTGATGATGTACCGAGAGGATTGTTATATAGGCGGCGCAAGGTGATCCGCTGTGGGGTGGGCTTGCACGCGATGACGGCCTGACAGTGATCATTTTTCTTCTGAATGCACTCATTCCAACCCTGGGAGCGAGCCTGCTCGCGAAAGCGGTGTGTCAGGCACCGTAGATGTTGAATGTGCTGACGCCTTCGCGAGCAAGCTCGCTCCCACAGGGTTCTCCGGTGGGTTCAGAAAATGGCGTGTACAAAAAAGGCGATGCCCCTTGCGGGACATCGCCTTTGTTTTACCGCCGCTAAAGCTTATTCCGGCAGTTTGTAGGCAATGATGTAATCGCCCATCTTCGTGCCCAGCGAACCGTGACCGCCGACAACCAGCAGCACGTATTGCTTGCCGTCCTTGCCGGTGTAGGTCATCGGAGTCGCTTGGCCGCCCGCTGGCAGACGCGATTTCCACAGCTCTTTACCGCTGTTCACGTCATACGCGCGCAGGTACTGGTCGAGAGTGCCGCTGAGGAAGCCGACGCCGCCAGCCGTGACAATCGAACCGCCCATGCTCGGCACACCGAGGGTGAAACCGATCGGAATTGGCGAGCTGTCGCGGCTGGTGCCGTTTTTACGTTTCCACACGACTTTGCCGGTGGTCAGGTCGATACCGGCGACGTAGCCCCAGGCCGGGGCCTGGCACGGTACGCCGAGTGGCGACATGAACGGGTGCATGATCACCGCGTAGGGCGCGCCGGTGTTCGGTTGCACGCCAGCGGTTTCGCTTTCGCGTTTGCTGCCGGCGGCGACTTGCTCGCGTGGCACCATTTTCGAAACGAAAGCCATGTAGTTCGGGCTGGTGAACAGCATTTGGCGAACCGGATCGACCGAGACGCCGCCCCAGTTGAACACGCCAACGTTACCCGGGTAGATCAGGCTGCCCTGTTCCGACGGCGGGGTGTACTGGCCTTCATAACGCAGTTCCTTGAACTGGATGCGGCACAGCATCTGGTCGAACGGGCTCGCGCCCCACATGGCTTTTTCGGTGAGTTCCGGGGCCAGCAGGTTGAGGTCCGAACGGGCCTGGGTCGGTGCGGTGTGGTCGCCTTTGACGGCGCCTTGCGGTACCGGGATTTCCTTGATCGGGATGATCGGCGTGCCGTCACGACGGTCGAGGACGTACAGGCTGCCCTGTTTGGTCGGGGCGATCAGTGCCGGTTTCACGCCGTCGGCGGTTTTCATGTCGAGCAGGGTTGGCTGGCTGCCAACGTCCATGTCCCACAGGTCGTGGTGGGTGAACTGGTAGTTCCAGCGCACTTTACCGGTGGCCAGGTCCAGGGCTACAACGCCGGCGCTGAATTTCTCGGCGCCCGGGGTGCGGTCAGCGCCCCACTGGTCTGGAGTCTGGTTGCCCAGTGGCAGGTAAACCATGCCGAGTTTTTCGTCGACGCTGGCCAGCGACCACATGTTCGCCGAGTTGCGGCTATAGGTTTCGCCCGGTGCCAAAGGCTCGGTGGCGTCTGGCTTGTCGCTGTCCCAGTTCCACACGAGGTGGCCGTCGCGCACGTCGAAGGCGCGGATCACGCCCGATGGCTCGTTGGTCGATTCGTTGTCGGTCACGTGACCGCCCATGATCACCAGATCACGAGTGATCGCGGCCGGCGAGGTGGAGTAGTAACCACCGGCAGTGAACGGGCCGATGCCTTGGGTCAGGTCAACCACGCCGTTGGTGCCGAAGCCTTCGCAGATCTTGCCGGTGTCGGCGTTCAGGGCGATCAGGCGGGCATCAGCGGTTGGCAGGTACAGACGACGCGGGCAGGCCTGAGCAACGGCTTTGCCAGCTTCGGAAATCACAGCGGAGGCTGCGTTTTCAGACTTGGCGTAAGCGGCTTCGTCGTAGTACGACACGCCACGGCAGGTCATGTGGGCGAAGCCTTTGAAGCCGACCGGGCTCTTGATCTGCGGGTCGAAGCGCCACAGTTCTTTGCCGGTGTCCGGGTCCAGGGCCAACACTTTGCTGTGCGCGGTGCAGGCGTAGATCATGCCGTTGGCTTTCAGCGGGGTGTTTTCGTTGGTCAGCTCGACCGGGTCATCTGCCGTTGGCAGGTCGCCGGTCTGGATGCGCCAGGCTTCTTGCAGCTTGCCGACGTTGGCCGGGGTGATCTGCTTCAGCGGCGAGTAACGGTCACCGAATTCGGTGCGGCCGTAGGCCTGCCAGTCGCCATCGGGCATGGCTGGCGCGGTGCTGGTGGTGTCCGCGGTGTCGCGACCCAGTTCGCCGAAGGTTTCGCCCGGGTGGGTGAACAGGCTGGCCAGAGCGGTGACGCCGGCCAGCACCACGGCGACGGTCAGACCGCCAGTGCCCATCGGCGCCGGGCCGTTAAGCAGCAGCGGACGACGGAACCACGGCAGCAACATCACGAAGCCGAGGACAAACCACAGGGCCAGACGCGGCACCAGTTGCCACCAGTCCAGACCGACTTCCCACAGCGCCCAGACGGTGCTGGCGAACAGAACGATGGCGTACAGGCCCAGCGCCGCGCGGCGGCGCATCAGCAACAGTATGCCGCTCAGCGCAATGCCGATACCGGCCAGCAGGTAGTACAGCGAGCCGCCGAGCATGCTCAGCTTGACCCCTCCGGCCAACATGGCCAGGCCCATCAGTAGAAGCAGAATGCCGAGCAGGCTCGGTAGCAAACGGCCCCGACTCGAAGCACTTTCGGTGCTCATAGTGTGATTCTCCGTGACGTTTTATGTAGTCCCGCGCTGTAGTCACTTTAGATGACGATTTGGCACAGGCATGGTTCAGATAAAAACTTGTCTGGCTAACGAGTTTTCCTGTGGGAGCGAGCTTGCTCGCGAAAGCGGTGTGTCAGACGACTTCTTTGGCGAAGTTGAAATTGCTTTCGCGAGCAGGCTCGCTCCCACATGGTTACTCAGTGGTTCTTCAGAACGACGACTGGATCTTGATCCCGCCGATCAGGGCGTCGTCGACGTCGTTCACGCCACCGGGGTGGCGGATGTATTGCAGGTTCGGGCGCACGGTCAGCCAGTTGGTCACGTGCACGCCGTAATACAGCTCGGCGCTGTATTCGGTGTCTTGCGGCGGCAGGAACGATGGATCGTCGTAGTCGTACACGGCGTTGGCACGGTTACTGGCTTCGGCGTTTTTGCGGTAGGCCGGGTTGACGTGCACGCGGGCGAGGGCGAAACCGATGTCATCCTTGGCGCGGGCATCGAACGGGCCTTTGTAGGTGATGCCGGCCTGCACGTAGTTGTCGATGGCGTTGGTTTTCTTGTCGTGCATGGTGCCGTTGGCGAACACGCTGAGGCCGCGCGAGTTGTCGCTGGCCATGCTGGTGACTTGTTGCTGGATGCCCAGCCATACGCCGTGTTTGCTCGACGCGCTGCGATAGGCTTCACCGCTCAGCGCTGCTGGTTGGCCGTGGCTGTCTTTATAGACGTCGCTGGCCTTGGCGTTGCTGTAGTAGTAACCGGCGCGGTATTCGCCCGGCAGGCCGTTGAGTTTTGGCGTCCACACCAGTTCGATCGGCAGGATCGCGCCCTGGGTGCCGCTGCCGCTGAGTTTGAAGCCGTTGCCGCGATCGAGGTTCGACGGGTTCTGCTCGTAGGCGCCGACCTGCGCGTACAGCTCCGGGGTCAGGTGATACTTGACGCGCAGCGCCCATTGGCTGACCGGCCAGTTGTACCAGATGCCGCCGACCCAGTTACCGACCTGCGAGCCGCAGAACGCGAGGTTCTGGAAGTCGCACGGGAAGCTGTTGAAGTCTTCGCCTTCACCGAAACGGCCGACCTTGATGTCGAGTTTCTGATCGAAGAATTTCTGTTGGTACCACATCTGTGTCAGACGCGTGGTCTGGCCACGGCCCCAGACTTCCTGGGCCGAGGTGAAGCCGCCAACGCGCGGATCGTTGATGCGGTCGTTGCTGATGTTGTTGCCGCTGCGCTTGGTGATGGTCAGTTGAAACTCGGCGTCGTCCCAGCCGAGGATCTTTTGCAGGTCGAGGTGCGTGCCCAAGCCGAACTGATCGCTGTAGCGTGCGGTGCGGTCATGGTCGTAGCCGCCGTGCAGGTTGCTGCCCATTTCGCCGGTGTAGTCGAGCTTGAAGTCGTAGCCTTTTTCCGAGAGTTCGGTGCGCGTGCCGTTCCAGTCGCCGAGCATGTACGGTGATTCACTGTCGAAGGCGGGTGCCGCTTGGACGCTGGTGGCGAGGCCGAGAGCGGTGCAGCCGCCAATCAGGCGCAGGGTTGAGATAGCGCTGTCTCGGGAGAAGGAAAAATCGGGCATGGCTAAGTCTTTTCTTGGTGTTTTCGGGGGTGCGAGCTGAGTGCTTCAATAAGTCGCAGGCAGTGAAGCGATTCAGCGGAAGGGCGGCAGGATAATGATCTGTTACAAAAAGACAAAGGCCTTTTGTGAACATGCAGCGTTTCGAATTCGGTAACAGTGCGGCAAACGGGCGCATTGTCGGCCGGTTCGCAGCCTGCGATCTTTTCAGGTTGGCCTACATTTGAAGTCAGGCCTTCCACCCGAACACCCCCTCGGCTAAGGTGCGCGGCTTCTGCATTTTCACTTCGCCCAAAGGCCTGGCATGAACGAACAAACCCCCGATCCGCTGCACGGCGTCACCCTCGAACAGATCCTCAATGCCTTGGTGAGCCATTACGAATGGTCGGGGCTGGCCGAGCGCATCGATATTCGCTGCTTCAAGAGTGATCCGAGCATCAAGTCGAGCCTGACGTTTCTGCGCAAAACCCCGTGGGCGCGGGAGAAGGTTGAGCGTCTGTACGTGAAGCTGATGCGCACCAAGCGACCGCTCTGAGATGGACGCCGGTTGTTGGCGCCGTCGCCTGATCATCTGCGCAGCCGTACTGGGCTGGGCGGGGTTGGGCATTCAGCTTTATCTGATTTTTTTTGCGCGCTTGAGTGTCGGCGCCAGCCTGTTGGGCGGACTGGTAAGTTTTTTCAGCTACTTCACGATTTTGACCAACACGCTGGTGGCGACGGTGCTGACCTGTGCCGTGGCCGCGCGCGAATCGGCGGCGCGCCGCTGGTTTTTGCAGTCGTGGGTGAGTAGCGGGATTGCCGTTAGCATTGCCGTGGTCGGCCTCGCCTACAGCATTCTGCTGCGGCATTTGTGGCATCCGCAGGGTTGGCAATTTATCGCTGACGAGTTGCTGCACGACGTGATGCCGCTGCTGTTTCTTGGCTATTGGTGGCTCTGCGTACCGAAAGGCACGCTGCGGTTGCGGCATCTGCCGGTGTGGCTGATTTATCCGCTGGTGTATTTCATTTACGCCTTGCTGCGCGGACATTTGCTCGGCGCGTATGCGTATCCGTTCATTGATGTGGCGGTGCTGGGTTATCCACAGGTGCTGCTGAATGCCGGGGGAATATTGGTGGGGTTTGTGGTGATTGGGTTGTTGGTCATAGGCCTCGACCGCTGGCGGTCAGTACGAAGTTAAAGTTCATGTGGGAGCGAGCTTGCTCGCGAATTCGGTTCGTCAGTCAGCATTGAGTCGACTGACCTGCCGCATTCGCGAGCAAGCTCGCTCCCACAGGGTTCTCATTCTTCTTCGGGATTGCCTTCGGCGCGCCAGTAGCCAACCGCTTTGATCAGTTGCTCATCCAGCCCATGCTCGTCGATCAGCACTCGGCGAATCTGCCGTGAAACTTTTGTTTCGGTTGCCACCCAGGCATACAGATTGCCCTTGGGCACCTGTAATTGCTTCACCGTGGTCAGCAGGTTGTCCTTGCCGCCCTCGCGCAACACCCAGATCACATTGACCTGCGCCGCGCTTTCCAGCACTTGCTGCTCGGCGCCGTTTTCCACCTCAATCACCACCAGCGCCTTGCGATTGGCCGCCAGGCCTTCGAGGCGACGGGCGATGGCGGGCAGGGCGGTTTCATCACCAATCAGCAAGTAGCTGTCGAAAATGTCCGGCACGATCATCGAGCCGCGCGGGCCGCCGATGTGCAGGAACTGCCCCGGTCTGGCCTGCTCGGCCCAGGTCGATGCAGGGCCGTCACCGTGCAGGACGAAGTCGATGTCCAGCTCCAGCGCATCGAGGTCGTAACGGCGAGGGGTGTAATCGCGCATTTCGGGTTTTGGTCCATCGTCCTTGCCGGCGCCAAGCACCATGGTCTCCAGCGCCGCAGCCTGTTCAGCGTTCTGCGGGAACAGCAATTTGACGTGATCATCGGTGCCGAGGCTGATAAACCCGGCCAGCTCCGGCCCGCCGAGGGTGATGCGGCGCATGCGCGGGGTCAGGTCGACCACGCGCAGCACTTCGAGCTTGCGACGTTTGATTTCGTGCATCACGCGGTGAATGGTTTGGGTATCGACTGCAGTCATTCGGCTTTCTCCGGGGCAGGTTGAACGGCGGGGCCGTCGACGATGGCTTTGGCGGTGTCGTTGAGCAGGTCACGCACGCGCAGGATTTCTTCGGCGCTCCAGCGGCCATGGTGCATTTGCAGGGCATGGCGCAGGTTGTGTACGGCTTCGTGGATTTCCGGCGGACGATCATGGCCGCGCAACGAGCGTTTGCTGACATCGATGCGCATGCGCACGCCATCGAGTGCTACGGCTTGTTCGCTTAAAGACACACGACCCGCTTCGGTGACGCTGTAGCGTTTTTTGCCGCCTTCGGCATCGCCGGTGATCAGTTCGCTCTCTTCAAGAAAGGTCAGGGTCGGGTAGATCACGCCGGGGCTGGGGCTGTACGCGCCGTCGAACATGCCTTCGATCTGGCGGATCAGGTCGTAGCCGTGGCACGGCTGTTCGGCCACCAGCGCCAGCAGCAGCAATTTCAGGTCACCGGGGGCAAAGACCCGGGGGCCACGGCCGCCGCGCTCGCGTCCGGGACGTTTTTCAAAGCCGTCACGGCCGTCGCCGTGTTCGCGGTGGGGGGAATGATGGTCTCTCATTTTTAGTCTTCTCTCTTCGTGTTTAGATACAACTTAAGATATATCTTATGGACGATGCAAGACGTTTTTCCCTGAACGGTCACCTCGGATGACGAGCGGCAGCCGCCCTGCAAATGCAAGCGGTGATTTTCAGGCGGATGTCGCCAGCGATAACTTGAAAGTTAAAGTCATCACTCTATTTGCGGTAGAGTATATATTCTAAAAAGCACTAAGTTGCTGTATTGGCGGAGCGAAGTTGCTGTATGGTTTTTTAACTAAAACTGTCTGTAGGGGATAACTTACAGTTACTGTTTCGAATACCGGATTTGTGTTCTTTTTTCTTGCGGGTCATGGGGTTGTTTAACTACGTGGTTATCGGAAGTTACTTGCTTACTTTCCAGAGGCAACAGCCGATGATGCCCCTGCATTGAAAGTTCAAGTTGAGCTGGTTCAACTCGAGCGGTGACTCGGGCAGTGATTGTCTTGAACTTTCAATGTTCATCCCCCCCTATCAAGAAAACAGGTACATAACGATGTTCAAGAAACTCGCAATCGCCGCTCCACTGGCTCTTCTGGCACTGGGTTCCACTGGCGCATTCGCCGCCGGTGAAGCGTCGCACTCGATCAGCCTTGTCGCGCATGTGCCGACCAACGGTTTCTACGTTGTGCCGACCGATCCGGATCTGGTCAACAAGGACCAGGACATGAGCTATCAGCCGACCACCGGCAAGATGCGTGACGTCAATGGTTTCTTCGATGTGCGCAACAACAACGGTTCGGTACATGCCAGCCTCGAAAGCCAGCCAAAACTGATCGCCGGCAATACCTCCATTGATCTGCGCGTGCTGCTTAACAACAAGGAGTTGACCTTGACTCCGCAACTGGTGGTGGGTGAGTCGGAGTCCGACGTCAACTACCGTGCGCCGCTGAACATCAGCGCCATCGGCAGCAACTTCGCGCCGGGAGATTACACCGGCGCCGTGGCGATGATCTTTGATGCGGTGCCGCCAGTGGGTGGCAACTGATCACATTGATCGGGCACTAAGCGTGCACTTTTAAAAGTGGCGCTCACCGACGGGGCAGACAGCTTTGTTTGCCCCGCCGGACTTTCCTTGTTTGTAAATCAGAGTACGAGTTCATGTTCCCGATGACACCCATCGCGGCTGCGCTTGCGCTGTTGTTTTGTGGCAGCGTAGCCGTGGCGTCCGACTCCACCGGTACCACTCCTCGAAGCCTGCTGGCGCAGGCCAAGGGGTTGCCGGCGGATTTCGAAGAGCATTTCTTTGATGTGCCTCTGGCAGTGCGGGTCGAAGTTGATCAGCAGCCGTTGGGTGAGGCCATGGTGGTGTTGTCCCGCGATGATCGCATCACCCTGCTTGAATTCACCGATACCAGCGAAAACCGTTTTGGCCCCGCCGAACGCGAAAAGTGGGCGAGCTATTTCAAGCCCGGTGTGCCACTGGGGACGTGCAGCGGCTCTTGCCCGGATCAGTTTCTGGCCGTGCACTACAACCTGGAAAATTCGCTGGTTTCGATCCTCACCGAAAACGCCGAGCGCGATGTTCAGGCCAAGCGTTACTACGATCAGCCTGAAAGCGGCAGTCACGGTTTGATGGTGCGTAACCAGCTTAACCTCAATGGCGGTCAGGACCAGGATCTCGGCGGACGCTTTGGCCTCGAAGCCAGCTCGAGCCTGGGCAACTGGAGCCAGACGCTCAATCTGCAAGTGGCCCGTCTCGGCGGTCCGGACGACAAGCTTTATCACGCCATTCAAGAGCTGCACACCCAGCGCGAACTGCAAGGCAGTTTCTTCCGGCTGGGTTATTTCACCCCCAATTCCGAAGGGTTGACGCGCCAGCCGCGCACGTTCGGCACCAGTCCCGACACCGCCGTTGGTGTGATGTACGGCAGCTCCGACAGCCTGGCGATCAACAGCCCGATGCCCAGCGTTTATCCGATCTATGTCACCGCCAACCGTCAGGGCTCGGTGGAGATCTGGCGCGATGGCCTGCTGATCAATACCCAATCGGTGCCGGCCGGTTTGCAGACCCTCGACACCCGACCATTGCCCGGCGGCATTTATGAAGTGGAAGTGCGGCTGATCGAAGACGGTCAGATCACCTCCAGCACCCAGGAGCTGGTGTACAAACCCAACAACTGGCGCAACCTCGACGAGCGCTGGCGCTACAACGTCTTCGCTGGTGAAGAACAGAAACTGCTGAGCAACTGGGACACCCAGGCCAGCGGTAGTCCAACGGCGGGCGCTTCGGTCAATTACCTGCTGCACCCACGGGTGATTCTCGGTCTGTCGGCGCGGCAGATCCGTGAAAAACTGCAATACGGCACGTCCATCGACTGGACGCTGGCCAATCACATCAGCCTGTATGCCAACGTCTACAAGACCGAGGACTACGGCACCGGTCTCGATCTGCAAAGCCTCTACAACTATGGCGCCGGCAGTATCGTCGTCAGCCACAACCGCAGTTGGCTCGACACCACCAACACCTACGACACCTTGCCCGATGGCACCCGGGTGCGTCCGCGCAATGTGTTTATCGGGCAGACCAGCAATTCATCGCTGGCGCTCAACCATCGCCTCAGCAGCAAGAGCTCGGTCAACGCGCGGGTCTCGCACAGTGAGGGCAATGTCGAGGGCATGGGGGTGGACCTGGGCTGGACCCAGCGCACGATGGTGCTGGGCAGCGATGCCAGTTGGCGCCTGTCGGTTTTTGATCGGCCGGGCAGTTTCAGCAGCGGCGATGCGCGCAATCGCGGGGTCGACCTGAGCATCAACATGGCGCTCGGCGCACCCGGTCAGCAGATCACCGGCAGTATCGGTTCGCGCACGGCCCGCGACGGCACGCGTGACAACAACGCCTCGCTCGGCTGGCGCAAGGATTTTCAGGATCACGTCCTGCAAAACGTGTCGCTCACGGCACTCACGGACACTTACGGGGTGGGCGTCGCCAGCCTCGCCAACTTCCGCACCGACGCGGTCAATGGCGATGGTTTCCTCCAGCGCTCCTCCTACAACGGCAACTTTACCGGCGGCCTCAACGTCGACAGCACCTTGGTGGTCGGCGGGCAGCAGATGCTCATGACCAGCCAGAGTGAAGTGCGTGGCGCCGGGATGATTGTCGACGTCGAGTCGGACATCGACGACATCGTTCTGCGCGCCGACGATTACAGCGGGGGCGGGGCGGCGTTGAAGCCGGGGCGCAATTTCATCCCGATTACCGCGTATCAGAACAGCTCGGTGAGTTTCGACTTCGAAGGCAATAACGTGCCGGCCGCCACCATTGAACCGGCGCGCACTCGATATCACCTGAACAAGGGAGGCGTGGAGTACCGCAAGGTCCGCGTGATGAAAACCCTGACCGTGCTCGGCCGGCTGGTGGATGGCCAAGGGCGGCCGCTAAAGGGCCATCACGTGATCAACCACGCCAGCCGTGGGGTGACCGAAGTGGACGGGTTCTTCTCAATGGAAATGAACGCCGGTTCACCGACCCTGGAAGTGCGTCAGGGCAATCAGTTGCTGTGTCAGTTCCGCCTCGATGCTGGCAGCCATCGCAGCGAAAACAACGTGTTGATGATCGGTGATCTGCGCTGCACGCCGGACACGCTGGCCGACGTCACCTCCACTGAACAGAAGGCAGGTTGATTCCATGAAGATATTTACAGGTGGCTGTGCATTGGCGCTGGCGCTGAGCATGTCGCCGGCCCAGGCAATCAATCAGGAGATCCGTGCAATGTTTCAGCCTGATCCTTCGCAGCCGGGCAAGAACCTGTTCGATAACCTGACACCCAATAGCGGCTATTGCGTGGCGTTTCCCGGGAAATGTGCTGACGGCAAAATGTTCAGCATCGAGTTGCCTGTTCGTTACAGTTCAAACCGCGCACTCGTACCGGGTGACGGTGTGTCGTTGAAAGTCCCAGCCGGTTGGCGACGGTTGACGATCACGAATCAGGAGACCCAGGAAACGGAGAACGTCGAGGTACGTATTAGCGGCATCGGCTCCACCTATGTTCTGAGCGACCGGGTGCAGGAACTCACCGGAATATCGAACGGCGGGCAGGCACATGACAAGCTCTGGAGGTCTGAAACTGGTTGGCTTTATGCCCCGACGCCGTGTGTCGGCAGCGACCTGGCGGGGTATTCCGACACTACCTATCGTTTTTTCTGGCATACCCCGGTAGAGGCGTCCTGCACCAAAAATACCCTTTTTCGTATTCCCTCGATGTACTTCGACAAGCTGGATTTTGCGTATGAGCTAAAGACCCCTAACCCGTTGAGCATGTCGAGCGGTCTGTATACCGGATCGATCACTTACACCATGGGTCCAGGCGGCGATTTCCATATGGGCTACATGATGCAACCGGATGACAACCAGTTGACCCTGGACTTCGTGCTGGACGTGCAGCACACCCTCAAAGTCGATCTGCCACCGGGTGGCAACAAAGTCTCGCTGGAACCCGAAGGCGGCTGGGCACCATGGATCGACAGCGGGCGCAAGCCGAAGCGGATCTTTCGCGATCAACCCTTCCATATCTCGGCGTCGTCGCGCTTCAAGGTCATGTTGCTTTGCAATTCTCAAGGGGGGGCCTCCTGCGCGTTGGGCAGCCCATCGGGGGATACCACTCAGGTTCAAGTCGCGATGAGTTTACCGGCGGGTATCAACGGTCCCGGAGATGGCCCGGTCAACAGGATTCCATTGCGCTTCAACGACTGGGTCGGCCCGTTCCAGCCGGGCATGTACGTGGATCGCAAACCCGGCGCGATGCATTTCGAGCTGGAACCGGCGGCAATCAACTTTCTCCTGCGCCCCGGCAAGAACGATCGGCTGCGCGGCAACATCACCATTATCTGGGACTCGGACGCATGAGTGCTCCAGTCCGGCCCTTTTCGATTTTCATGGAGTTGAACGCGATGAACCGTGGTTTTCTGCTGGGCGTGCTCAGCGTGTTTTGCCTGACGGCGCAGGCCGGTCCGCAAATCAATGTCGGCACCGTCTACGACTATCTCGACGCGGATAAAAGTACCTATCTCAAACGGGTGTTCAACAGCGGCGATGCCACGGCCTTCGTCAAGATCAACGTGCTGGAGATCATCTACGGCGCCGATGGCGTGCCGCAGGAAGTGCCCGTAGCAAATGCCGCCGATGGCGCTTCGCGCAATGGCGTGATGGCCAGCCCGGCGCGGCTGATCGTCCCGGCTCAGGGCATGCAGGGCACGCGTTTGCTGTACATGGGCGAGCGTGATCGCGAGCGCTATTTCCGCGTGCGTTTCGTCCCGGTGGTGCCAGAAAAGGAAGACGAATTCGTGGTCAGCAACGAAGAGCGCGAGGACTACAAAAATTCGCTTTCAGCCGGGGTCAACGTAATGACCGGGTTCGGCACGATCTTCTTCGTGCGGCCCAAGGACGCGCGTTTCGCCACCGTCGTCAACGACACCGACAGCCGCTATGAACTGCGTAACGACGGCAACACGGTGGTGATCGTCGATGAATTCAAGAGCTGTTCACTGAGCAAGGAAAGCGACTGCGGCGCTACCACCAAACATCACGTGCTGGCGGGCAAGAGCTTCGCCTTCGACAAGGAAAAGGGCCGCCAGTACAGCTTCTTTCTGATCGAAGGCAGTGAGAAGAAAACCATGAAGATCGCCAGTCGCTAGGTTTGTTTTCCATTGACGCATCGGGTAACCAACATGATCAAGCAATGCACCGCCGTCGCGCTGCTGGCCGCCGCTGCGCTGACCGGCGCCGGAGCGTGGGCCGCGCGCGAAGAGCACACCTTCGAAGTGTCCCTGACCATTCCCAGCCGGCCGTTTTACATCATCCCGGCGGAGCCGGACTGGATCCACCGGCCGCAGCGGCTTGAGTGGGATTACCAGCGATCGAACCTCAGCGGGCTGCAGCGCAACTTCGATGTGCGCCATGACAGCAGCGCGATTGAAGCGCGTCTGGCCTTCGATCCCTATCTGGAGAATGGCCGTCCCGGTGAAGTGATCGATCTGCGGGTCGCGTTCAATGATGTCGAGTTGAGTTCGCACATTACCCCGCGCCAGGTGTTGTCCGAAGAAGAGGCTGCCGGAGGCAAGCGAGTGGCGTTGAAGATCGATCCGATCGAACCCGCGGGCGGTTACCGACCCGGGGATTACCACGGCAATGTGGTGCTGATGTTCACCGCCAGAGCGCCGGGGGCGGAATGAAGCACACTAAAAATGCCCTACAGAGGCAGAGGTGCACATGAAAAGGTTTGACTGGCTGGTTCTGCTGGCGGCGTTGCATGTACCTCAGGTGCAGGCAATCAATCAGGAGATCCGAGCGTTGTTTCAGCCGGATCCCTCCCGACCGGACAAGATAACGTTCGTCAACAAGACGCCAAACAGCGGTTATTGCGCGACATATCCGGGCCAGTGTGAAAAAGCCGGAATGTTCAGCATCGAATTGCCCGTGCGTTTCAGCTCTACTCGTTATGTAGGCATCTTTGACTGGGCGGCAGTCAAGGCACCGGCCAATTTGCGGCGGCTGACTGTGACCAACGCCCAGACGCAGGAAACGCAACAGGTGGATATACGTATCACGGGCATGGGCTCCAGATATGTCCTGAGCCACCCGGCGGCGCACCTGGCAGGCGGCAGCAACGCGCTTGAAGGCCATAGCCGGTTATGGACCACGGGTAATTGGGTTGAAGGCATACCCGCCCCTTGCTGGTTCAGCGGCAACGGCGCCTACGGGGCAGACAGTTTTCGGTTTTTCTGGAAAACCACGCAAGAGGCCTACTGCTTCAAGGTGCCGGCCTTTCATATTCCATCGATGTATTTCGAAAAACTGGACTTCGCTTATGAGCTGCGCACACCCAACCCTTTGAATATGTCCACTGGCCGTTATACCGGTTCATTGACTTACAGCCTGGGGCCGGGCGGTGATTTCGACATGGGCAAATTGTTCGAGCCGGACGACAGCAGCCTCACCCTCGATTTCGTCCTGGATGTGCAGCACACCCTGAAAGTGGATATTCCGCCTGGCGGCAACAAAGTCGTGCTGGAACCGCAGGGCGGCTGGCAGCGCTGGCTGGACAGCGGACGCAAGCCTTCGCGCCTTTATCGCGATCAGATATTCCATATTTCCGCGTCGTCGAAATTCACCATGAAGCTTGAATGCGAGCACCGGCTGGGCTGGGGTTCGGGCTGTGCCATTACCGACGGGCAGGGATTTGCCGGAGCGGTGGACGTCAGTGTCACGCTGCCCAACGGCTTGACCGACAGCGCCGGCCAAGCGGTCAAGCGCAAGCCATTGAGTATCGAGGCGACAGCGCCGTTTCAACCCGGCCACTACATCGAACGCAAGTCGGGGACTCTGCATTTCGAAGTGGATGAACAACAAACCCACTGGATGATCGACAAGGCCCAGGGGCGACCTTACCGGGGCAATATCACAGTGATCTGGGATTCGGAAGTCGGCTAGTCCGCGCGGTCCGGCCAGTCCTGGGCTGGCCGGATTGAACGCCTGCCGTCAGATCCCGGCAGTTTTCATCGCTTTGCGGGTCAATTCCCGGGACAGTTCATTGCGCTGATACCCAATGTCATTGAGCAGCTTTTCGTACTGTCGCTGACTCATGGGTTCGCCGCTGAATACCTCCGTGTGGGGGATGCCGAGCTGGGTCGCGAGGTCTTCCATTTTTCGCGTCAGGGCATTGAACTGTGTCTGATCGGTGAGGCTGGCCCATTGCGCCTGCGCCTCGCGCAACTCATCCAGCAGCCCGGGTTTGGCTTCGAAGAGGCGATCATTGTTTTCGTATTGAATCGGGTGGGTCTTGCGCAGGTGGCGCTCCCAGAAGTTGTCCGAAGAGAGGTTGATCATTGCGTTGACCAGGCCGTCATCCCGCTCCCGATTCATGATCATCCTGTATGCCGTTTCGATCTCCTCATCAGTTACGCCGGAACGAGCCTGATAGCGCATACCTTCAGACTGCCATGGCAGTTCCAGTCGTTCAGCCAGTCCGGTTTCCATTGCCAGGTGGACTTCCACTTCATCCGGGGCAGGATTGTCCGGATCGATCAGGTTCTGTTGTTCCTGACGGCTGTACTCCACGCGGGCCTCGTCGCTCACCAGGTCCAGCCGCGCAGCACTGCGGGCCAGGCGCACGAGTTTGTCGTCCAGGACCTTGGCGGAGGTCTGCTCTGCATAGGCCTTGGACACCAGCACTTTCATCCCCAGTGAATTGAACAGCTGGGCACCGAGATCCCCGCAGTCATTCGGCGAGACAATCTGTTTGAACAGTTTTTCGCGCAGTTGCGGGTCAAGTGCCGCAGCTTCGATCATGTCCCAGACGCGTCGGGTCAGCTTTCGCCGTGCAGGTTCCGACTGGAAGTCCTTGCTGTCTCTCTGTTTGGCAATGACGCTGAAAAAACCGGCGGAGTCGGGTTCGGCCATCAGGTCAAGCCACGTTTCTTCGCGATACTTGCTGAGCGCTGCGGACGGGCCGAAACCGGCAGACTCATCGGCAGGTACCGGCCAATGAGCCAGCTCGGTGCGGTCCACCTGCGGATAGTCCAGCGCAAAAGCCATGCCTGAAGACGTTCTGTAACGACCATAACGGACGCGGTCCTCATTGGTCAGATTTTCTGTTTTGAAGCGTGCGCGACTGAGGACGAACGCCTGATCGGAGCCGTTCGCGACTTCGGGCAGGGTAGTGATCGGTGCCCCGCGCATGTCGAGCATGAAACTGCGTGGTCGATGGCGGTTGATATTGCCGACCTTGAACAGCCCTTCGGGCCAGGTCTGGATGTTGGTGTTGGCCAGGCTCAACTCCTCCAGCCGGTACATCCGCCCGACATCCGGGGGCACTCGCAAGGGATTGCCGTTCAGATTCAGCGAGCGCAGGCGCACCATTCCCTTGAGTCGCTCGCTGGATCGGGGCGTCAAGCGAATGCGGTTATCGACCAGATCAAGGTCCTCGAGTTGGCTCATCTGGCCGATGCTTGAAGGTATTTCTTTCAGATCGCACTGGCGGGCGCTCAATTGGCGCAGATGAGGGAAGCTGCCCAGCAATCCCTCGGGAGCTGCCGAGAGGGGTGTCTTGTTGAGCTTCAGCGAGGTGATCTGGTCCAGGTGTTTCTGCATTTCGGGTCGCTGGCGCAAATCCTTCCACCAGCGTTCGAGATCCTTGCCTCCGAACGAAGTAGTCAGGTCAAGCGTGTAGCCTTGCTCGGGATGGACGCTGTGCTCATCGAACGGATCGCTACCGCGCTGGAAACAATCAATCAACCTTTCCTCGATGAATTGTCCGTCGTTTTGCGTGTAATCCCTGGATGTTCCCAAAGGCAGATGTCCCGAGTCGTCCAGTTCGGCGTGATAGCTATCACGCCATTTCTGCAGCGCACTACGCAATTCCTTGCGTTCGCTTTCCAGCTTTGCAATGGCATCGGGCACATTGCCCTCGCCTTTACGCTTCATTGCTTCAATTAAGGTGTTTCTCGCTCTTGCGTTCAAATTCGGATAGAGCCGTCTGACGCGTTGCTCTGGCGTCGGCTCCCCCCAAAGCCATGACCAACCGCGTACCAGCGTTTCGGTTGCAGTCGTCGCCTGCGGCCGAATGGGCGGCACTGCCAGTGCGGTTCGGCGTTCAGCCGCCGAGGCGGATTGTTCCATGAGCCATACCTGGAATTCGCGACCCTGACCGGGTTTGAAGCCGATTTTCGACAGTTTGTCAGCCGGTGCAGCGTGCAGGATCGACTCGTAGAACCCGTCGGCCTTATGCCGTTGGCGATGATTGGCGTCGAGCACCTCATAACGACCCTTATCGTCCCGGATCAGGCGCATGACCGTGGAGGCGTCTTTCGGCCCGGTATCGCAGCGCAACACCCCGTCATGGGTGCCGTCGCGCACTTCAATGCGCAGATCGGCGAAGCTGTCAGTGTTGATTTTCAGGGTGTTGAGAGCCAGTCGTTCAGTATCGGCAGTCATCAGATCGTCGCGGTAAAACCCCTCATATGCGCGTGCGGCGCACGCTTCGAAATCCAGTTCCCGGGCCTGGACCTTGAGGCGCAACGGCAGGCGTTTTTCATCGGCGATTCTTTGCAATTCGTCGGCCTTGGCCTGGGTCAAAAGTTTTTCCGCAAGCGGCAGCGGCAGATCTGGGAAGGTCTGTTTGACGATTCTGACGTCGGCTTTGTCTGTTCTTTCCAAGGCTTGATAGAAATGTCGTGAGATGGCGCCGTGGCGCTGGTCGACGGCATTGGCGAGCTGATCGCGCAGAACCGCGACACGATTGCCAGCGCCAGTTTCACCCCCCAGCAGATTGTTGAGTTCTTCATCGTTGAGGAAGCTGACTACCCGTTCCGGCAGCTTGCCTGCGTTCAGATCCTCCAGACTGATGCTCAAGGTATCGGCGGGCAGAGCCAGCGGGTTGCCATGCTTGCGCGAATGACCGGTGAGGCTGGCATCGGCATAGACTTCCAGCGCTTTGCCGGCAGGCCAGCCCGGCAAAGTGGTCAGCATCGGTTCCAGCCAGACTGCCTGTGGATCGATCGGGCGACCGCTTCGTATGTCGGCACTCGCCGTAAGCGCGTCGTCGTAAGCACTGAAGCGTTTGACCGTATCGGCCAGCAAGGGCGGTGGTGGACTGTTGTCGATATGCATCTGGCGCAGCGCGTTGTGTTCGGTGCCGCTGCTGATGCGGATCTGCTCAAGCTCCGTGGGGGAAAAACGCTCGACGCTGTGGCCCAGACGCCGCATCAGCGCTTCATTCGGCCAGTCCTGCGGGGTTTCGGCTTCATGCACCCAGGCGCCGTGGCCGTTGTGTTCGATCTGTGGTTTGTAGGCGTTGGTGCGCTTCGGGTGTTTGATGCGGTGGGTGGTGGACGTCGCGTCCGTCGAGGCTTTTTCGACGAAGTACAGCTTGCCCTCCAGTGGCAGGACGTTTTCGTTGCCGTACTGATGCAGGCCATGACGATCGGGCTTGGCGCCTGGCGAGAGCATCAGCTCGTTGCGTTCGTACGGGCTCAGGTCCGGGTGCCATAAACTGTCTTTGCCATCGGGCAGCCTGACCGGTTTCATTCCATCGACCAGCGGTGAAAGTTTGACGCGAAAGGCTTCGCCGATCTGCGCGCCGGCGGTGAACGCGGCCAACTGAATGACGTCGGTGACCACGCTGATGACATGCCCGGCGGCTTCCTGCCAAAGCCCTTCGGCCAGATCGACGATGCCTTCGATGACGTCGCTGGTCAGTTGGTAAGCGGTGTAGGCCATCATCAGTTCGCCCAGCCCCGGCACGAACGGGGTGGCGATCAACAGCGCCACATTGAAAATGTCCGAGACGATTTTCTTGAAGTTGTCCCACCACGCCCAGCGCGCCTTGCTGTCGGTGTCAGCGGTGGAAACGGCGATTTCCCGGGCGTCATTGAGAATCTTGTTGAGCTTTTGCCGGTAGGCGTGGCGCCAGTAATCGCCCTGTAATTTCACCCGACTCAATTGCAGGTTCGGGTTGGCCACCGGATCCTTGCGCCACGGCGGTCGCTGATCGGTCGGGTCCTGGCGCGGGTGATACCTGACGATGAACAGGCGTTGCTCAAGCTCGGCGAAGAAGTGGCCGCGCTGCTGCTGGTCGACGAACTGGCTGAAGAACTGGCGATAGGTCTGGCCGGTTGATGCGTTGCTTCGGTCTTCGCGAAACTGGCGTACCAATTCATCGCGGAAGGCTTTGGGGGAGTCGTACTCCTTGAGCGGATGATCCGGGTCGTGGGGTATGTAGACGATCAGGCGTCGAATGCCACGCTTGTCCGTTACGGCGTGCGTCAACATCAGGACTCCGGTCAGCCGGGTGCCGAGCATTGACAGGTCGGAGCATTGCATTGAGTGGCCGTTGAGCAGCAGTTGTGGTTTGTCTTCGGCCAGGCTCAAGAGCATTTTGTAGGCGTCGTACGGGATATCTTCCTTGATCAATGCCAGATGCGCTGCGACAGCCAGTGCATCTTTCTGGCTCTCGTTCACCTTGTGTTGCAGCACGCCTTCGGCCACTGGCTCGCCGGGAAGCAGGTAGCTTTCCAGATGCTTTTTATATTGCGCACCGATATCCAGATCGCGGCACAGCGCCTGGAACTGGCTGACAGGCATTGCACCTTTGATCGGCAGTACATCGAACAAACCGCGCTCATCGGGTTTGCTGATGTAGTCCGAGCCATGCCCGACTGTTTCACCGCTGGCAAAGTTGTGAAGGGCGGCATCCAGCAGCGAGACCGTGCGGGTTACGACGCCCCCGGAAACATCGATGGTGTACCACGGTTTTTCCTTGGGCAGGTACAGGCGCAGAAAGGTGTTTTTCACATCCGGCTCGATGCCGTGCAGCGCCTTGATTTTTGCCTTGAGCAAAGGCTCGGCGAAAGCATGGAGATCGGTTTTCGCCATGAGATGATCCACCTGGTTCTGCGAACTCCAGGCCTTGAGGTTGGCGGCGGCGAGTTTGTTCAGATAGGCGGCGGGCGCGGTGGTGTACCAGGCTTCATTCTTCAGGGGCGAGGCGGCCAAGGCGAGGCCCCGGCTGACGGTGGCGGTCTTGAAATTGTCGTTGACGGCGGATTTGATGAATTCGTAGTGCCGTCCTTTGTCCGCGTTTTCCGCAGGCTGGGGAGAGAGAGACATGGCCAATCATCCTTGATCGTTGAGGAATGATCAGCCTACCCACGGCGGGGTAAAACAAAAGTTCAAAGATCGGGAGGCAAACGGCGTTGCGGGTCTCCAATCCGACGGAAATTCGAATCTGAAAAATATATGAATACCACCCGCCGAAGCGAAAATTCGTCACTCTGATGCAGAAAGAACCGACACGATTTGTTACCTCGTCGTAGGTTGCGACGCTTCGAGCAGCGCCACGTGGGCGGTCTGTGTCGGTTTGCATTGCGAGTCGCTGCCCGGTTGCAGGTACGGCGTCAGAATCGGCGCCATGCCTTTGAGCACCTGCACCGGCAGGGCCGAAGTGAATTTGAAGTTCTCCGCCGAGCGACCCGGAACGAATGCGGTCAGGGTGCCGAAATGGTGATCGCCGATGTAGAACACAAAGGTCGCTGTGCGGTTGATCGACTTCGAGCTGAGGATGCGACCGCCCGAACCGATGGCCTCGATGCGGTTGTCACCGGTACCCGTTTTGCCACCCATGGCCAGTGGGCTGCCATCAGCCAGTTTGAAACTGCCGGAAACACGTTTTGCCGTACCGGCGTCGACCACCTGCGACAGCGCCTCGCGCATGGCTGTGGCGACCTCGGATGGCATCACCCGTTTGCCGACATGCGGGTCGTTGACCAGTCGCGTTTCATACGGCGTGCCGGCGGCGAAATGCAGGCTGTCGATGCGCAGCGTCGGCATGCGCACGCCGTCATTGAGGAGGGTGCCGATCAGTTCGGCCAGTGCGGCGGGGCGGTCACCGGAGCTGCCGATGGCGGTAGCCAGCGACGGTACCAGGTGATCGAACGGATAACCGACTTTCTGCCAGCGCTGGTGAATCTCGAGGAACGCTTCGATCTCGAGCATGGTGCGAATCCGGCTGTCGCGGGCGCCCTTGTGCTTGCTCTTGAACAGCCAGCTGTAGACTTCCTGACGTTCGAAATGGCTGGCCTTGACGATTTCGCTGAAGGTTGCGTCCGGGTGGTTCAGCAGGTAGCCCATCATCCACAGGTCCAGCGGATGCACCTTGGCGATGAAGCCTTGATCAGGCAAATCGTAACTGCCGGGACCGTAGGAATCGTAGAGGCGGATCAGGCGGTCGTCGGTGAGTTTTTCGCTGAGCTTGGCGCCTTTGAGGTGTGAGCGCACGAAGGTGTTGAAGTCTTCCTGACTGGCGTCGGGCAGCAGGTAGCGATGCACGGCGGCCATGCGGATCGGGGTTGGGCGCATGCTGTCGAGGAAGGTGTCGAGGCGCGCTCGGGTGTCTTTGTTTTTGTACTTTTTCCAGAACTTGAGCAGGAACGAGGTGCCTTCGCGGTCGGCGAAGTTCGCCAGATACTCCTGGCGCCGCGGGTCGCGATCATCCTTGAGCAATTCGGCGCTGTTGTTGGGGCCGGAATAGGTGGTGTAACGCACCAGATCACGCATCAGCCGAATGAACGGCAGGTTGATCGACTCGCGGAGGGCATCGCGCAGGGTCGGCATGCGGCCGTTGTCTTCCTTGCGGAAGTTGTGGAACGTGTGCAAGCCACCGCCGGTGAAAAACGCTTCGCCGGGGCTGGCCGAGTATTTGCGATCGAGGGCTGCGCCGAGCAGCTTCGACAGGTCATGATCCTTGTTCTGGATCAGGTAATCGATGACCCACTGACTCAAGCGGTCCTGATCGGGGACTTCGACTTTCTTCAGTTCCGGCACGCTCATCGCGCCGTACTTGTCATGCAGTTCGGCGATGATTTGCAGGTAAGTGGTGAGCACGCGCATTTTCGCCGTTGAGCCGAGTTCGAGTTTGCTGCCTTCGTTGATGTCGAACGGCTGGTCGGTGCTGTCGGTCTGCACCCGCACGCGGGAACCGTCCGGGGTCAGTTCGAAGAGGGTGAAGCTGTAGCGCACTTGTGTGGTGCTGGTGGGGGTCAGCAAGCGTTCGCCGAGCAGGCCGATTTCGGCGGCGTAGGCCGGGTCAGCGAGTTTTTTCAGGTAAGCGGTGGCCTGGGTTTGCAGGTCGCCCTGCAGGGTGCTGGTGGCCGAGAGGTCGAGGCGGTCGAGGTCGTACAGCGGCCGGTTGAGCATGCTCGCCAGACGACTGCGGGCGACGCTGATGCCCTTGTTGGTTTCGATCGGTTGAATGGTCGGCTGGGTCTGCCAGTCGCGATAGGTGACCTTGCTGGTCAGGGCGGCATCGGCCAGCGCGCTGTCGATCACACCGTTCTGTTTGAGCAGGCGCAAGTGGCTGTCGGTGAGGTCGGCAAGTTCTTCGCGGCCCTTGGTCAGATAATGCGAAGGGCGGCGCTGGGCGATCATCAGCGAGAGCATTTCACGCAGGGCCAGACCTTTGGCGGCCATGGTTTTCGCGTCCGTAGCCGGACTGTTCAACTGTGTGTTGGCCTGTTTGAAATCACTGCCGTACCAGACGCGTAACCCTTCGGCCATGCCATGCACTTCGCCATGCCCCGGCACGGCTGACAGCGGCACGCTGTTGAGGTAATCGCGCACGATGTTCTGGCGGGCCCCCAAGGTTTCCGGGCCGGGCTGATAGGCACGGACGCTGGCGGACATCATCTGCCGCAGCTTTTCGGCCCCCGATACCGTCAGGCCGTCCGGCGAATGCCGGTACTTTTCCAGTTGCGTCGCCAGCGTACTGCCGCCCGCTGATTGGCCCGGCAGTCGCAGCAATTTCGCCACTTGCGACCACGCCGCCATGCCGAAGCGCGGCCAGTCCACAGCCGGGTTGGCCAGTGGCTGTTTCGGGTCGAGCAGAAAACGGTTTTCGATAAACAGCAGACTGCTGACCACCACCGGCGGGATCGCCGCGAAGCTTGGGTACAGCTGTTGCGGATAGTTGTACTTGTACAGCGGCGCAGCCCGGCAATCGGTGATCGACAGCCCGGCCTGGATCTTCTCCGAGTACGGCACGAACAGGCCTTTGTCGGTGTAGCTGAGCAGCGCCGGGGAAAAACGCGTCTGCTCGGTGATGACGTAATTGCGTTTGAGCAGGCGCGGCAGAAATTCGTCCAGCGAGCTGTAACCCAGACGCATATCGAACGGACCGTTGCCTGGATAGCGAATCGCTTCGCTGGGGCCGGGTTCGAGATGGTAAGTCAGCGAAGCAGCGTACTGGCTCAGTTCGCGCGATTGAAAGCGCGAGGTGCGCATTTCCTTGGACGCAGCCAGCCCTACCACGATCGCGATAATCAGCAGCAACAACCAGAAAGCCTTCCACCCATGCCGGTTGCGGCGGGTTTTTTCAGGGACAGGCGCTTCATTCACACGGTCAGTCGGAACCACGGCTTCACTCGAATCGGTTTGCCACAAAGCGCCCATAGTCGATTGATCCATTCACGCAGATTGATCGGACTTGTCTGAAGCTTAGACGGTGGTTGGCGGCGGGGAAGAAAATGTGCGGGATGAGGGAGGGGTAGGTGCTGAATAAATCTGAACGGCTGGTACCGGGCCCAAACCTGCAAGTCAAAGCACTCTGTAGGGCAATGCTGGTCAAGCGGACACATGACGATGCACCAATGCTGTGCAATACTCGGCGGCTTTTTCAGTGGCGAATATTCCTACATAAAGCAGGTAATGCCTCTCCGCAAACCGGGACTTGACCGAGAGTTGTCGCTGAATGTTGTGGTTTATAGAGTGAAATCGCCTGCCCAAGGCTTTTTATACTGCACGCCCCGCTGATCTTTCAGGTTGCCCTGCAAGACGCGTCTGCCCACAAAGCAGGCGCGGTTTCATTACCAGCCAAGGCTTATCGGCCGACGCTTCGATACTCGGTGGTCATATCCAATAACAAGACGAGGTTGCACCCCTATGCCAGTCGGCAATCACCTGCCTCACGGCGACACCGCTCAGGGCGGTCCGCTCAAACGCGAACTCGGCGAACGGCATATTCGCCTGATGGCGCTCGGTGCCTGTATCGGCGTCGGTCTGTTTTTAGGTTCGGCCAAGGCCATCGAAATGGCCGGCCCGGCGATCATGCTCTCCTACATTCTTGGTGGCCTGGCGATCCTGGTGATCATGCGCGCCCTCGGCGAGATGGCTGTGCACAACCCGGTCGCCGGCTCCTTCAGCCGTTACGCCCAAGACTACCTTGGCCCGTTGGCCGGTTTTCTCACAGGCTGGAACTATTGGTTCCTGTGGCTGGTGACCTGCGTCGCGGAAATCACCGCGGTGGCGGTGTACATGGGCATCTGGTTTCCCGATGTGCCGCGCTGGATCTGGGCGCTCGCGGCGCTGATCAGCATGGGCTCGATCAACCTGATCGCGGTGAAGGCCTTCGGTGAATTCGAGTTCTGGTTCGCCCTGATCAAGATCGTCACCATCATCGCCATGGTCATCGGCGGCGTCGGTATCATCGCGTTCGGTTTCGGCAATGACGGTGTGGCGCTGGGGATTTCCAACCTGTGGGCCCACGGCGGCTTCATGCCCAATGGTGTGACCGGCGTGCTGATGTCCCTGCAAATGGTCATGTTCGCCTACCTCGGCGTCGAGATGATCGGCCTGACCGCCGGTGAAGCGAAGAACCCGCAGAAAACCATTCCTGATGCAATCGGCTCGGTTTTCTGGCGGATTCTGCTGTTCTACGTCGGCGCCCTGTTCGTGATTCTGTCGATCTACCCGTGGAATGAAATCGGCACCCAGGGCAGTCCGTTCGTGATGACTTTCGAACGTCTGGGCATCAAGACCGCCGCCGGCATCATCAACTTCGTGGTGATCACTGCGGCGCTGTCGTCGTGCAACGGTGGCATCTTCAGCACCGGGCGCATGCTCTACAGCCTGGCGCAGAATGGCCAGGCCCCGGCCGGTTTTGCCAAGACGTCGAATAACGGTGTACCGCGTCGAGCGCTGTTGCTGTCGATTGCGGTGTTGCTCTTGGGCGTAATGCTCAATTATCTGGTGCCGGAGAAAGTCTTCGTCTGGGTGACCTCGATTGCCACCTTCGGTGCGATCTGGACCTGGGTGATGATCCTGCTGGCGCAGCTGAAATTCCGTAAAGGCCTGAGCGCTAGCGAACGTGCCGGCCTCAAGTACAAGATGTGGCTGTACCCGGTCAGTTCGTACTTTGCCCTGGCGTTCCTGGTGCTGGTGGTGGGCCTGATGGCGTACTTCCCGGACACCCGCGTGGCGCTGTATGTGGGCCCTGCGTTTCTGGTGCTGCTGACGGTGTTGTTCTACGTGTTCAAGCTGCAACCGAGCAACGTAGCGCAAGGTGCGGCGCGTTCGGCGTCGTAAGTTTTAGCGTCTGCATCAACAAAGCCCCGGTCGCGAGACCGGGGCTTTTTTGTGGGGGCCGGGGCCGCATCGCCGCTGGTTGCCCTTGATGCTCGCAAGTGAAGCACGGACCTTTGGTCGGATTCAGCGCGCGACCTGTAATTTCTGACAGTAGACGCGTTATCACTAATGACCTAGGTTGGAGGTTGGCCAAACAGCCTTGTCAAGGATCCGTGATGAAGGGACTCTCTGCATTGATAGTGATCGGCCTCGCCGACGGATTGATTCACTGGCAGATCTTTTTCGTCCTGTGCACCGCTGCCGGAATGACGCAGGCGGCGGGTAATTTTGCAGCGTTTTGCGTGGCTGCTGCGTTCTCGTTTTACGTGAATGTGCTGTATACCTTCGAGCGCAGTACGTCGGTGCTCGGCTATCTGTTGTTTATCGTCGGTATGGGCGGGGTGAGTTTTGCCATCGGTTCGATTGCCGATGCGCGGCACTGGCATGGATTGGTCACCGTGGCGTCTTTCACGCTGCTCAATCTATTGGCGGGCTACCTGTTTTTCCGGTTTGTGTTGTTGCGCGAGCATCTGGAGTAACGCGCCAGTCCGTTGCGCAGACCGGCGCATTGGTCGTTATGCGGCCGCGACTTCCTGCGGTTCGAAACTGTCCGCCCGCGCCATCTGCCACATCCGCGAGTAAAACTCGCCATTCACTTCCCCGGTAAGCAATTCCCCCGGTTTCAGGAACACGTGCAACTGCGAGAACAGTTTGATCTCGGTCGCCGACATACGCCGCACCAGGTGCTTGGCCGACAGTTGCGACGGATGCTCGAGGCCAGCCGCTGCCAACATTTCCGCCAGTGCCTTGAGGGTATTGCGGTGGAAGTTGAATACGCGCTGCGCCTTGTCTGGCACCACCAGCGCACGTTGGCGCAGAGCATCCTGCGTGGCCACGCCAGTCGGACATTTGTTGGTGTGGCAGCTCTGCGATTGAATGCAGCCGATGGCGAACATGAAGCCGCGTGCCGAGTTGGCCCAGTCGGCGCCGATGGCCAGCACGCTGGCGATGTCGAAGGCGCTGACGATCTTGCCGCTGGCGCCGAGTTTGATCTTGTCGCGCAGGTTCAGGCCGACCAGGGTGTTGTGCACAAACAGCAGGCCTTCGCGCATCGGCACACCGATGTGGTCGGTGAACTCGACCGGTGCGGCGCCAGTACCACCTTCCTTGCCGTCGACGACGATGAAGTCCGGCAGGATGCCGGTTTCCAGCATGGCTTTGGCGATGCCCATGAACTCCCATGGGTGGCCGAGACAGAACTTGAAGCCCACCGGTTTGCCGCCGGACAGTTCACGCAGTTGCTGGATGAACTGCATCATTTCGATCGGCGTGGAAAATGCGCTGTGACGTGACGGCGAGACGCAATCTTCGCCCATCATGATCCCACGGGTTTCAGCGATTTCCTGGGTGACTTTGTGCTTGGGCAGGATGCCGCCGTGGCCGGGTTTGGCGCCTTGGCTCATCTTGATTTCGATCATTCGCACTTGCGGGTTCTGTGCCTGGGCAGCGAAGCGTTCCGGGTCGAAACGGCCATCGCTGGTGCGGCAACCGAAGTAGCCGCTGCCCAGTTCCCAGGTCAGGTCGCCGCCGTGTTCACGGTGATACGGGCTGATGCTGCCTTCACCGGTGTCGTGGGCGAAGTTGCCGAGTTTCGCGCCTTGGTTGAGTGCGCGAATGGCGTTCGCGCTGAGCGAACCGAAGCTCATCGCCGAGATGTTGAACACCGAGGCCGAGTACGGTTGCGAGCACTGCGGGCCACCGACGGTAACGCGGAAACTGCTCGGGTCGCTCAGTGGCGCCGGGCGCATCGAGTGGCCGATGAACTCGAAACCGGATTGATAGACATCGATCAGCGTACCGAACGGTTTGTCGGCGGTTTCGTTTTTCGCTCGCGAATAGACCAGCGAACGCTGCGCGCGGGAGAAGGGCAGGGCATCGCTGTCGGACTCCAGCAAATACTGGCGGATCTCCGGGCGGATGCCTTCAACCAGATAGCGGATGTTGCCGAGGATCGGGTAGTTGCGGCGCACCGCGTGGGGACTTTGCAACAGGTCGAACAGACCGATCAGACTCAGCACGCCGGTGACGGCAGAGATCGGCCACAGCCAGTCGTGGTCGAGAAAAGGCAGGCTGGCGAGGGTGAAAATCACGCAGACGGCAAAGAAGGCGTAGCGGCTCAGGAGTGACAGGCTCATACGGTTTCCTTGGTTCGGACTCGGAATATTCAGCGCTGCGCATACCTGTGGGAGCGAGCTTGCTCGCGAAAGCGGTGGCTCAGCCAACATAAATGTCGGAGGTGATGGCCTCTTCGCGAGCAAGCTCGCTCCCACAGAAAGCGTCAGTCGCGCTGTGTCAGGCGTTTTGTGCCTGAAGAAAAATCGAAAACAGCTCGGACTGGGATTTGATCCCCAGCTTGCTGTACATGTGTTTCTTATGGACTTTCACGGTTTCTACGGAGATTTCCAGCTTACGGGCGATTTCTTTACTGGAGCAACCGCTGAGCATCAAACGCCCGACATCCAGCTCCCGCGCCGTCAACTGCGCGCCCTTGAGTTGCTGCACCGACGCTTCAAGTCGCACCCGCCAGTCAGCCCGGGCAGGGGCAGTAGCGAGGGCCACGGTTTCGTTGATCTCGTACGGCAGGCGCTGGCGCAACAGGCCCAGCACCCAAGGCTGAATCAAAGACAGCAAGGCGATATGTTCGCCAGTGAAACGTTTTTCACTGCCCAGCGACAGACACAGCGTGCGATCGCCTTCGAGCTGACAATTGAACTGGATTTCGTCGGCCACGACATTCAGACGAAAGTATCGCTGGTAATACTCGGTCAGTTCGAAATGCTCCGGCGCCACTTCCGAGAGGCGATACAGACCGGTGCGCGTTTGCTCGCGGCAGGCGATGTAGAACGGGTCAAGCAGGTACAGGCCACGCAGATAATCCTGAAACAACGGGTCCGTATTGCCGTCTGCGCCCGGGCATTCGGCGAAGACTTGCGGGTGTTGATCGGCGCTGAACAGCAGCGCCACCCAGCTATCGAACGGCACGTACTGCCCCAGCAGACGCACCATTTGTGCCCAGAAATTCGGCTTGTCGAGCGCCTCGATCAGTTGTCCGACGGCGCGGTGCCAGGTGATGTCGTCAAACGAAAGTGTCATCAATCTACCCCTATCGGGTTACCCCGGCCGCGTAATTCCCTGGCCGGCTGCTTGCTGCGCATACTGGCCCACAGACAGCCACCGGGCAATCTTTCTGCGCCCGCCGCTTATCACAAGGAATTCCCATGAAAGTCGAACTCGCGCAATTGGCAGGCCGTGACAATGCCACGGCCTACAACCTCGAACGCGCACTGGCAGCGATTGCCGCGTGTGCGGCCGACACGCAATTGATCGTGTTCCCGGAGACCCACCTGATGGGCTTCCCGACGGCCGAAACCGTGGCGCAAACCGCCGAACCGCTCGACGGCCCGACCGTCAGCGCGGTGCGGGCCGCCGCGCGTGAACACAACATCGCCGTGGTGATCGGCATGGCCGAGAACGACAACGGTCGCTTCTACAACACCACGCTGCTGATTACCCCCGAAGGTATTGCCCTGAAATACCGCAAGAGCCATTTGTGGGCGTCGGATCGCGGTGTGTTCGAGGCTGGCGACCGCTACGCCACCTGCGAGTGGAACGGTGTACGCGTTGGTTTGCTGATCTGCTACGACATCGAGTTTCCGGAGTCGGCCCGTGCCCTCGCGCAACTCGGTGCCGAGCTGTTGATCGTAACCAACGGCAACATGGACCCGTACGCGCCGACTCACCGCACCGCAATCATGGCGCGGGCTCAGGAGAATCAGGCCTTTGCGTTGATGGTCAATCGTGTGGAGGCCGGGGATGACGGTTTGGTGTTTGCCGGCGGCAGCGCGCTGGTCGATCCGCTGGGGACGTTGTTGTTCGAGGCCGGGCGTGAGGAAGGGACGTTCTGCGTTGAACTGGATTTCGCGCGGTTGGAGATTGCGCGCAGGGATTACCGCTATCTGGAGGATCAGCGGTTGAAGTTGCCGGGAGAGGTGGTGGAGCGCGGCGATGGTGTTCGTGAGTTGTTGATTCCACGCCATTGACCGATGCCCTCACCCTAGCCCTCTCCCGGAGGGAGAGGGGACCGACCGAGTTGATTGTCCGAGGTACGCCGACCTGAAATACCGAGTCGCACTCATGATTTGAAACTGCGAGTCCAAGTCGAACTCAGGGTTTGAAAACCATGCAGATCGGCTCCCTTTCCCCCTCTACCCCCTGGGGGAGAGGGCTGGGGTGAGGGGGAAAAGATTTCAAGCCGAACAAAAAACTCAAATAACACCAGAACAACAAAGCCACACCCGAAACATTCGCCGAATCCGGCTCTGCCATAAATCCAATAACATTCGGAGTAAGTCGCCCATGGCTCGTTTGCAACGCACCCTTTCATTAGGGGCGGTGGTGCTGTTCGGCATCGCCTACATGACGCCGATCATTGTCCTCGGCACCTTTGGCATCCTCGCCCAGTCCACCACTGGCATGGTCCCCGCCGCGTATCTGGCGGCGCTGATCGCGATGTTCTTCACCGCTATGAGTTACGGGCGCATGGCCGCTGCATTCCCCGTCGCCGGTTCCGCTTACAGCTACGTGCGCAAGGCAATCAGCCCCAAGCTCGGTTTCATCGCCGGTTGGGCGGTGCTGCTCGATTACCTGTTTCTGCCGATGGCGATCTGGCTGATCGGCGCGGCTTATCTGGCCTCGGCATTCCCGTCGATCCCGCAATGGATCTGGGTGCTGGCCTTTATCGGCATCACCAGCGCGATCAACATCATTGGCCTGAAACTGGCCAACGGCATCAACGCCTTGCTGATGCTGGTGCAGTTTTTGGTGCTGATCGCTTTCGTCACGCTGTGCGTGCACTACATCGGTGGCGATGCGAGCACGCCGTTGTGGTCGATCAAACCGTTCTTCAATGGCGACATGCAAATGCCGCTGATCATGAGCGGCGCGGCCATCGCCTGCTACTCGTTCCTCGGCTTCGATGCGGTCAGCACCTTGACCGAAGAAACACGCGACCCACGCCGTACCATACCGCGGGCGATCATGTTGATCACCTTGATCGGCGGGCTGATCTTTGTCGGCGTTTCATACTTCGTGCAGATCGCGCACCCGTCGTTCCAGTTCGACAGTGTCGATTCGGCCGCCTATGAAATCGCCCGCAACATCGGCGGTGATCTGTTTGTGTCGATCTTTCTGATCGGTTTGATTGTCGGCCAGTTCGCTTCGGGGCTGTCGGCGCAGGCCAGCGGGTCGCGACTGCTGTTCGCCATGGGCCGTGACGGCGTTCTGCCAAAGTCGTTTTTCGGCACGCTGCACGCGCGCTTCGGCACACCGGTCAACAGCATCCTGCTCTGCGCCGTGGTGGCATTGCTGGCGCTGAAACTCGATGTCACCACTTCAACGTCGTTCATCAACTTCGGCGCGTTCCTGGCATTCAGTCTGGTCAACCTCTCGGTGATCTTCCATTACTGGATCGGCGGCGAGAAAAAAGGCCTGCGTGAACTGGTGCTGTTTCTGCTCTTTCCATTTATTGGTTTGGTCGCGGATTTGTGGCTGATGGTCAGCCTCGATCATCTGGCGATTTATCTGGGCTTGAGCTGGCTGGCGGTGGGTGTGGTTTACCTCGCAGTGCTCACCGGGGGCTTCCGTCGGCAGCCGCCGGAAATGGATTTTCAGGAGGCGACCTGAGGCACCTTCAGGCAGCGGGCCGGTTCTGGCGCATCGGTAACTCGACGCGAAAGGTCGTGCCCACCCCCGGTTCGCTGCGCACCGAAATGTCGCCACCGTGCTTTTTCACAATGCCGTAGGACAGGGACAGGCCAAGCCCGGTGCCCTGGCCGACCGGTTTGGTGGTGAAGAATGGATCGAAGATTTTCTGCAGGATGTCCGGCGCAATCCCCGCGCCGGTGTCGGCGACTTCCACCCAGGCCGTGTCTTGTTGCTGCCCGGTGCGCAAAGTGATGGTGCCGCGTTCGGGTCCCATGGCCTGCGCGGCATTGACCACCAGGTTCATGATCACCTGATTGATTTGTGACGGCAGGCATTCGATGTCCGGCAGAGGCTGGTACTCCTTGATCAGGTCGGCCTTGTACTTGAGTTCGCTGGCGACGATGTTCAGGGTCGACTCGATGCCTTGTTGCAGATTGGCCCACTGCCATTGCTGATGGCTATCGACCCGGGAGAAGTCTTTCAGGTCTTTGACGATCTGCCCGACCCGGCCAATGCCTTCCTTGGATTCGCGGATCAGCACCGGGATGTCTTCGAGAAGAAAATCCAGGTCGGCGTCTTTGCGCAATTGCTCAAGCCGCGCCACGGACTCGCTGTCTGGTGTGGCGCCGAGCGTCTGCCAGGCATCGAGTACGCTGAGCAATTGTTTGAAATAGCCGTCGAGGGTGCCGAGGTTGGAGGAGATGAAGCCGATCGGGTTGTTGATTTCATGGGCCACGCCCGCCGCCATTTGTCCCAGTGACGCGAGTTTTTCCGACTGCACCAGCTGGCTTTCCAGCTGCTTGCGCTCATCGATTTCCCGCTGCAGTTCTTCGCTGGCCTGCTTGAACTGGGCCGTGCGCTGATCGACCAGATGTTCCAGGTGATGCATTTGCAATGACGCGCGTTCGGTCATCTGCCATTTGGTCAGCAAGGTGTTGGCCATCTGCTGCACTTCGATGTTGTCGAACGGCTTCTTCAGAATCAGCAAGCGGTCATGCGCCTGCAGGCGTTCCAGCAGTTCATCCCAGGAATAATCCGAATAGGCGGTGCAGACCACCACTTGCAACTGCGGATCCTGCTGCCAGAGATGCTCGATGGTTTTCGCGCCGTCCCAGCCGTCGGGCATGCGCATGTCGACAAAGGCCAGCGCGTAGGGGCGTTGTTCCGCCAGGGCCTGCACCAGCTTGCCCAGGCCTTCCTCGCCGCCGTAGGCTGAGTCCAGCTCGAACGGCGGACGTTCGGCGCGAACCTGAGCGCCAAACAGTGCCGCTTCCATCTCGTCCAGTTCCACCGACTGCGCCGCCGGCGGCGCAAGAATCTTGCGAAAGTCTTCATGAATCGACGGCATGTCGTCGATCAGCAGAATGCGGCGGTTCGACAGCTCGCTCATGCGTTCTCCGTGACGCTGATCAGGGGGATCTGCAAGGTGAACAACGCACCCTGGCCCGGGCCGTCGCTATGCGCCGTCAGGTGGCCGTTCATCTCGATGGCAGCCAGGGCGCAGCTGTGCAGACCGAAGCCGTGGCCTTCCTTGCGGGTGGTGAAACCGTGGGCAAAGATCCGCGTCATGTTTTCCGGCGCGATGCCTTCGCCATCGTCCTTGACGCTGATTTCGAGGAAGCTGTCATCGACGATCCTGACCGCCAGGGTCATGGTGCGGGGGCGGTTGCTGAGGTCGGTCATGGCGTATTTGGCGTTGCTGATCAGGTTGATCAGAATCAGCAGCAAGCGGTGTTTGTCGCCCATTACCTGCGGCACGTCGGCGTATTCCCTGACCACTGTGACGTGGTGTCGGGTCAGTGCCCCGGCGTTCATGCGCAACGCGTCTTCGAGCAATTCGTTGATGAACAGCGGTTCGGTCATGCTGTTGGCGCCGGCATAGGATTGCTGGGTGGCGACGATGTCCTTGATGTGGTCGACGCTTTTGTTCATCTGGTTCAACTCGCCGAGCATTTCCTGTTGTTCCTGGGCAATCGCGACCACCAATTGGTTGAGGTAGCCGGGGAGCAATTTGCCTTTGGCGTCTTCGCTGAAGAACGTGCCGAGGTCATCCGGGTGCTCGTTGATCAGTTGCATGGCCTTGCCCAGGCCCTGAGCCTTGCTGCTGCGCAGCTTGCGCGTGATCAGGTCGCTGGAGATGTTCACGCTGTTGAGCACGTTGCCGACGTTGTGCAGCACATTGGTGGCGATTTCCGCCATGCCGGCCTGACGTGCCGCGTCGAGCAGTTCGCTCTGGGCGTCCTTGAGTTCGCGGGTGCGCGCTTCGACCCGTTGCTCCAGCGCATCGTTGGCCGTTTGCAGTTCACTGTTGACCCGGTTGATCTCGGCGAAGCTGCCGATCAAGCGGATGGCCAGCCACACCAGCGACAGCATCAGCAGCACCGCAAACAGCAGCAGGTAGAAGTGGTATTGCCGGTCGACCTCATCGGCGCGCTGCTGGTCGTGATCAAGCATGGTGGTGATGTTGTCGAGGCTGTCGGCCACGGGAATGCCTTCGATGCTTTCGAGCAACTGGTTGACCAGTGGCTGCTCGCGCGCAATCAGTGAGATATGGCTGCTCAGGATTTTGATCGGGGTCTGAAACGCCGGCGGCAGGCGTTGCGCGTTGACCTTCAGCTTGTTCAGGCCGACCTCGATGTCGGCGGCCCGGTCGTCGGAGGTGACCTGGGCGAATTCGAGGGCGCTGAGCAGCAAGTCGTAGGTATCGGTGATGATGTTTTGCAGCTGCAATTTATCGAAGTCCGACAGGTTGGCCAGTTGCTGCTGGATGTCGTCTTCGGCGGTGGGCAAAAAGGCCAGGGAATTACGCAACAGCGCATTGTGCGATTTGAACTGTTCGACCAGACGGGTCTTTTCCTGCATCGCCTGCCGGAAACGCTCGTGAGCTTCGCTCCATTGCGCCGAGTCGTTGCGCCCATGCCCGGACTCGATCGCATCGAAGCGCGCCCAGAGCCGGTTCATCTCGTTCATCGGCGACACCAGCGGATCGTAGTTGTGGGTGAGCGCCACTCGCGCCTTGAGGAGCTCGTTTTCCCACAGCGAGTTCTGCTGTTTGATCTGCCGGATCAGGTCCCGCGAATCGGTGTAGGTCATGGTCTGGTCGGAGCTGGATTTGATGTACAGGAACAGCAGGATCGAGGCCAGCGCCAGGGCGACCAAAGTCAGTAACAACAGACTGCGTCGCCGCGAGATGTTGATCATGGCTTGTCCTCCCGTTGGCCGGTCAGGGTTTTGAGAAACAGCATGATCAGCCGTTTGTCCTCTTCACTGGGCATGCGTCCCAACTGGTACTGAAACATCACATCCACCGCCCGCTCGAGGGTGGGTGCCGAGCCGTCGTGAAAGTACGGCGCGGTGATCGCGACATTGCGCAGGCTCGGCACCTTGAACACGGCCCGGTCCACCTCGTCGCCGGTCACGTTGAAACGGCCCTGATCGGCCACGGTCGGGTTGCCGCGATCGGCAATGTAATCGCCGAACACGCCGAATTTCTGAAACATGTTGCCGCCGATGTTCACCCCCTGATGGCAGGCAATGCAGCCATACTCCTTGAAGCGCTGGTAACCGTACTTTTCCTCCAGAGTGAGGATGTCGGTGTTGCCGAGCAGGTATTGATCGAAGCGTGAGTTGGGCGTCAACAGGGTGCGTTCAAAACTGGCCAGTGCCTGCTGGATATTGGCCTGGGTCACGCCGTCCGGGTAGGTGGCGGCGAAATCGCGACGGTAGTCGGGGTCGTTGCCGATGCGTTCGATCACGGTGCTCCAGGCGCTGCCCATTTCATGGGGGCTGGTGATCACGACGCTGCTTTGTTCCTCCAGCGTTTCGACGCGGCCATCCCAGAACTGGCGAAAGTTGAGGACTGCGTTGAACACGGTCGGGGTGTTGACGGCCACCGGTTTGCCGTCGAAGCCCAGCGACAAGGCGCGGCTGTCGGCACCGTTCTTGTCGAGTTGGTGGCAGCTGGCGCAGGACAGCGTGTTGTTGATCGACAAGCGTGGCTCGTGGAATAGCCGTCGACCGAGTTCCACGTGCCGGGCATCCTGCGGCGGCACTGCGGGCAACGGTTTCAGCGGCTCGTCCAGCGGCTCGGCACTGGTCCCGGCGCAGAGTCCGCACAGCAGCAGTGCCATGGCGTGGTGGAAAAACTTCATTGGCAATTGTCTCCCTGACTCAAGGCCGCTTTCACAGTGTTGGTCCAATCGTCCACGGTGCGGGCTCCGTGCCGGCCAGCAAGCGCGCAAATGCCTCTGCGGGCAGGGCTTCGCTGAAAAAGTAGCCCTGGCCTTCTTCGCAGTGATGGGCCTTGAGAAAGGCCAGTTGTTCAGCGGTTTCGATGCCCTCGGCGATGACATCCAGTTCCAGGCTTTTGCCCAGATTGATGATCGCGCTTACCAGCGCGGCATCGTTGCGGTCGTTGCACAGGTTGCGAATGAACGACTGGTCGATCTTCAGCACATCGATGGGAAACCGCCGCAGGTAACTCAGGCTGGAATAGCCGGTGCCGAAGTCATCGATGGCCAGACGTGTGCCCAGCGCCTTCAGGCGATTGAGTGCCGTCATCGTCGCCTCGACGTTTTGCATCAGCACGCCTTCGGTGATTTCCAGTTCCAGCCACTCGGGTGCCAGACCTGTCTGTTGCAGTACGCGCTCGATGCCGGCAACGAAGTCACGCTGGCGAAAATCGATGGGTGACGTGTTGACCGACATGCGGATCGGCGGCAGTCCGGCCAGTTGCCAGGCACGGGTCTGACGACAAGCTTCAGCCAGTACCCATTTGCTCAACGGCACGATCAGGCCACTGTTTTCGGCCACCGGGATGAAGTCCGACGGATAGACCCAGCCATGCCCCGGTTTCTGCCAGCGCAGCAGTGCTTCGGCACCCACCACTTTGGCACTGCGCAGGTCGATTTTCGGCTGATAGTGCAGGACGAACTCATGTTCCTGCAGGGCGCGGCGAATGCCCGACTCGATGCTGTGCTGTTCGCGGGCGTGCTGGTTCATGGCTTCGATAAAGAAGCCAATGTTGTCGGGGCCCTGATCCTTGACGTTGCGCATCGCGGTCTCGGCCTTCTTGATCAGCTCGGTGGCTTCGAGACCGTCATCGGGGTAGACGCTGATGCCGAGGCTGGCGGTGACGCTGACATCGTGGCCGACAATCGCCTGCGGCTGGCGAATGGCGGCGAGGAGTTTTTCCGCGATGCCGTGGGTTTGCTGAGGGTGGTTGATGTCGCCGAGGATCACCACGAACTCGTCGGAGCCGTAGCGAAACACCGAGTCCGAATCGCGCACGCAGGACAACAGTTGCCGGGCGACCCGTTTGAGCATCTCGTCGCCCGCCGGATGGCCCAGCGCATTGTTGATGCGCTTGAAGCGATCCAGGCCGAGAAACATCACCACCAGTTGTCGGTCATGCCGGCGGCACACCGCCATGGCCTGGCTCAGGCGATCACCGAGCAGGGTGCTGTTGGGCAGCTCCGTAAGGCTGTCGTATTGCAGCAGGTGCGAGACTTTGAGCAGTTCGTGCACCCGCGCCTCGATGGTCCGCTCAAGGCTGAGCATCTTCAGCGCCGCGTCCTGCGCCAGTTGCCATTTCCACGTCAGGGCGTTGGCCATCTGGCGGATTTCCAGACTGTCGAACGGCTTTTTCAGGATCAGCAACTGGTCGCCGAACTCCAGCCGTTCGGCCATCGCCTCCCAGCTGTAGTCGCTGTACGCCGTGCACAGGGCGATTTGCAGGTTCGGGTCGACCCGCCACAGTTGCTCGATGGTTTCCAGGCCATCCCAGCCGGGCGGCATGCGCATGTCGATAAAGGCGAGCGCGTAGGGATTGCCACTGGCCAGTGCGCGGTTGACCAGCGCCAGCGCTTCCTGGCCCTGATAGGCGGAGTCGAGCTGGAAGCTCAGGCGCGGCGTCTGCTGGCTGCCGAACAGCGTTTGCTCCAGCTGCTGCAAATCGACGGCGTCATCAACCTGCGGGGTGAGGATCTTGCGAAAGTCATCGTGGATCGCCGGCGTGTCGTCGATGATGAGGATGCGCCGGTTGGTCTGGGGAAAAGGCATTTTCATGCCTCGTCCTCCTTCGGTGCGAGGCGGGAACTGTCCTTGAGCAAATGCCCGGCCTGTTCGGCGTTGACCGCTGCACTGAAATACAGGCCCTGGGCGCTCGGCAGCGGGGCTGCGGCGCAGGGCGTGCCAGGCTGTTCCGGCGACGGCTGGCCTTCGGCGATGATGCCGATGTCCAGATCCCGGGCGAAGTTGACGATGGCGCGCAGGGCGTTGGCGCCAGCGACATCGTGGGCGGCACTGTCGACGAAACTCTGCGCCAGTTTGAGGTGATTGACCCGGTAGGTTTTCAGGTAGTCGAACGAGGAGTATTCGGTGCCGAAATCATCGATGGCGATGCTCACGCCCAGTTCACGCAGGCGTGGCAACGCGTCGTTGTGCGTCCACTTGGTCTGGGCGAGGGTGGCCTCGGTGACATCGAAACGCAGGTCCCAAGGGGCAAGTTCCCAGCGGGCGGTGGTGCGCAGCACGTTGTAGATCAGCTCCGGACCGCTCTTGAGTTGCGCCAGCGAAAGTTTGATCGCCATCACCGGCGGCGCGACGCCTTCGTTACGCCACAGATGCATCTGGTGGCAGGCGTGATCCAGCACCCAGCGCCCGAGCGGAATGATCGCACCGGTTTTCTCCGCGATCGGTACGAAGTCGGCGGCCGACAGCAGGCCGCGACGGGGATGCTGCCAGAGGACTTGCGCCTCCATGCCGAGGATCCGGCCGCTGTGCAGATCGACCTCCGGCGCATACTGCAGCATCAGCTCATTGCCCTCGAGCGCGGTCATCAATTCGCTGACGAGGGTCATGCGTTCGGCCACCTCCCGGGAGATTTCCTCGGAGTGGAAATGGTACTGGTTGCGGCCCATTTCCTTGGCGCGGTACAGCGCCATGTCGGCCTGCCCGAGCAGCGCGTCGGCATCGAGGCTGAGGTCGCTGTAACTGCTGATGCCGATGCTCACCGAGATATGCAGCGCATTGCCGGCCAGTTGGTACGGCGCCAGCAGCATGTCGCGGATATTGGCGGCCATTGCGGCGGATTGGGTCGGGTCGCTGACGTCCAGTTGCAGGATCGCGAATTCGTCGCCGCCCAGGCGCGCCACCACGTCACTTTCGCGGACGCCGAACTTGATGCGCCGGGCGACTTCCTGCAGCAGCAGATCGCCCACCGGGTGGCCCAGGGTGTCATTGATCCGCTTGAAATGGTCGAGGTCCAGGTAGAACACCGCGAACGGCATGGCGCCCCGTCGCGCGGCGGCAAATGCCTGATGCAGACGCTCGATCAGCGTGGCGCGATTGGCCAGGCCCGTCAGTCCATCGGAGCGCGCCAGCAAAGCCAGTTTTTCCTCGGCCAGACGGCGTTCGGTGATGTCGAGAATGATGCCTTCGACTTCCAGCAGACGGCCGTCCTGATCGCGCACCGGGATGTAGCGGTTTTCCACCCAGCGCCAGCTGCCTTGGCCGGTGCGCATACGGAATTCGATCGAAGCGCCCGACGCATGCCGGTCCAGCACCCGGGCCATGGCCGCATCGACGTTCGCCTGATCGTCCGGATGAATCAGTGCCTGCGCCCAGTCGGGCGAACCCACCAGGTCGGCGGCGACATGACCGTAACGGGTGATGTTGTGGGAGATGTACATCAGCGCAAACGAGGGTTCGCCGCGCAAACGGTAAAGAATGGTCGGGCTGTTCTGCACGATCACGTTGGCGTCCGACAGCTCCCGGGTGCGCTCCTGCACCGCTTGCTCCAGCAGGCTCATTTTCAGTTCGGCGTCTTCGGTCATCTGCCATTTGACCGTGAGGGCGCTGGCCATCTGGCGGATCTCGATGGCGTCGAAGGGCTTTTTCAGGATCAGCAACCGGTCGTTCAGCGCCAGGCGCCGGTCGATGTCTTCCCAGGAGTAATCGGAATAGGCCGTGCACAGCGCGACTTGCAGCTTGGGGTCGACTTGCCACAGCCGTTCAATGGTCTCCAGCCCATCCCAGCCCGGCGGCATGCGCATGTCGATGAAGGCCATGGCGTACGGACGGTTTTGCGCCAGCGCGGCCTCGAGTTTGTCTAGGGCTTCGCGGCCCTGGAAGGCCGAGTCCAGTTCGAAGTGCTGGGATTGCTCTGCGGACGGCGTACCGAACAACAAACTCTCGGTTTCGCCCAAACCATCGTCGCCAGGAATGACCGGGCTGAGAATCTTGGCAAAATCGCCATGGATCGCCGGGCTGTCGTCAACGATCAGCACGCGGCGATTGATGTGCACGGTTGCTGCTGTCATGCCGCGCCACCCGTGGTGAGGCATGTTGTGGTCATCCGGGGCATCCTTTTCCCTCGCCATTTGCCTGTTCGTGTCAGCCGATGGAGTCTTGCGCTGTCTTCAGCATAGTCGCCCCCACGCCACTGCGCTTTCGGCCCCGGACAAAGATCGGCGTGAATGCCGGCGAAAATCATCTAGCCTTGGACTCAGGCGCGGACCGACGCAGTGTTGGGTCGGTGCGTCGTCATTTCCCTGTTTGCTTGAGGCCATGCCATGGAAGAGCCATCCGCGCCGATGCCGGCGCAGCGACCCACAGTGCTGCTGGTCGACGATGAGGAGTCGATCCTCAACAGTCTGCGTCGCCTGTTGCGCGGCCAACCCTACGATCTGCTGTTGGCGACCAGCGGCGCCCAGGCGCTGGAGATCCTCGCGCAGCAGCCAGTGAACCTGGTGGTAAGCGATGCGCGCATGCCGGGCATGGACGGTGCTTCATTGCTGGCGCATGTCCGTGAGCGTTATCCGGCAGCTGCGCGGATCATGCTCACCGGCTATGCCGATCCGGCGGCGATCATCAAAGCCATCAATGACGGGCAGATTCACCGGTACATCAGCAAACCGTGGAATGACGAGGAGCTGCTGCTGATTCTGCGCCAGTCCCTCGAGCACCAGCATTCCGAGCAGGAGCGCCAGCGTCTGGAACGCTTGAACCAGGTGCAGAACGAGCAGCTCAAACTGCTCAACAGCACCCTGGAAAAGCATGTCGCGGCGCGCACTGCCGAACTGCAGCAGACCGCCGACATGCTCGATCTGGCGTACGAAGAGCTCAAGCACAGCTATGTCACCGGCACCGAAGTGTTTTCGTTGCTGGCCAATCTGCGCTTGCCACCTGCCAAGCAGACCAACCGGCAAATCATCGAACTGGTGCGCAGCTACTGCAAACAGCACGGGCTGGACGAGGCCACCAGCCGTGATCTGACCATGGCTGCGGCGCTGTACAACGTCGGCAAACTGAGCTGGACCGACGCGATGATGACCACGCCCTCGGATCTGCTGCGCCATACCGAACGCGAGCGTTATCGCGGTTATCCGAAGCAGAGCGAATCGTTGCTCATGACCCTCGACCCGATGAAGGATGCGGCGCGTCTGATCCTGCATCATCAGGAGCGCTGGGACGGCAGCGGTTTCCCCGACCGGCTCAAGGGCGAGGGCATTCCGTTCGGCTCACGCTTGCTGAAACTGGCGGTGGATTTCGTCGAGTTGCAGCGCGGTCTGATCCTCGAACGACAGATGAACAGCGATGAAGCGCTGTTGTATCTGCGCCAGTACGCCGGGCGTTTATACGATCCCGATCTGGTCGAAGATTTCATCCAGGTGTGCGCGGCATTTCTCAGTGACGTGACGCTGGCCGATCCGTCGGTCAAGGTGCTGTCCACTCGGGATCTGGCGGCGGGGATGATTCTGGCGCGCAATCTCAATGCCGATAACGGCATGCTGCTGCTCAACGCCGGCAAGGTGCTCAGCGCGCTGTTGGTGGAAAAGCTGATTGCGTTCGAAGCCATGGAGGGCGGCAAGTACACGATTTTCGTCAAGGTGCCGGAGGAGGTTGAAGCCACGCTCAAGGCTCAGGGTGAATGATTTACGGGGTGACCTCAGCGGCGCTCGCATGGGATCCTTGGGGTTTTTCACGCCGGTGGCTGCCCCATGAGTTCTGTATCCCTTGTCTCTGCAAACCTGATTCGTATAGCCGCCGCGCTGTTGCTCAATCCCGCAGGCCAGACTCTGTTGGTGCGCAAGCGCGGGACCACGGCGTTCATGCAACCGGGCGGCAAGATCGAAGCGCACGAGTTGCCGGTGCACGCTCTGGCCCGCGAGCTGCAAGAAGAGCTGGGCCTTCGGATCGATCCGGCGCAGGCGTCTTTTCTTGGCCAGTTCTCGGCGCCTGCGGCCAACGAGCCAGGATTTGTCGTTCAGGCCGAGATCTTTCAATTGACCATCGAGGCCGATGTCACGCCGGCAGCAGAAATCGAAGAGGTGATCTGGGTCGATCCGGCCACTGATCCTGCTGTCGATCTGGCGCCATTGACACGCGACCTGATCCTGCCGTTTTATCGCAATTCGCTGACGGCCATCGCCTGATCATCCTCGCAAAGGACTTTGCCATGATCCCGCTGCAAGACCTGCTGATTTTCGCCGCTGCTGCCCTGCTGATGGTACTGACGCCGGGGCCGAACATGATCTACCTGATCTCGCGTTCGATCTGCCAGGGGCGCAAGGCCGGGGTGACGTCGTTGCTCGGCGTAGTGGCGGGGTTCTTCGTGCATTTGTTTGCGGCGGCGGCCGGTTTGACGGCGGTGTTCCTCGCGGTGCCGATGGCCTATGAAGTGCTGAAATGGGCCGGCGCGTTGTACCTGTTGTGGCTGGCCTGGCAAGCCGTGAAACCCGGTGCGCGCTCGCCGTTCGAAGCGCAGCAATTGCCGGCGGATTCGTCGCGAAAGCTGATCACCATGGGTTTTCTCACCAGCGCGCTGAACCCGAAAATCGCCGTGTTCTATCTCTCTGTATTCCCACAGTTCATCACTCCTGAACACGGCTCGGTGTTCACCCAAAGCATCGTGCTCGGCCTGACCCAGATCAGCGTGAGTTTTTGCGTCAACTTGCTGATCGCGTTGTTCGCGGCGGGTATCGCTTCATGGTTCGTGCGCAACCCGACATGGCTGGCGCTGCAGCGTTACTTCATGGGCTTGGTGCTGGGCGGCCTCGCTGTACGGCTGATGCTCGAGCAACGCAGGGCGGCGTGAACATGTGGATCGAACGGCTGGACGCCAGTCATGCCCTGGCTTACCGCGAACTGATGCTCGAAGCTTATGACCGCCATCCGCAGGCCTTCACCTCCAGCGTGCGCGAACGAGCGGTGATGCCGCTGAGCTGGTGGGAAGGGCGCCTGACCAGCAAGCTCGACGTGGTGCTCGGTGCCTTCGACGGCGGCACGCTTGCCGGTATCGTTGGCCTGGCCTTTGAACCGCGCGAAAAGGCTCGTCACAAGGCCACGTTGTTCGGCATGTACGTGTCGGCGGATTTTCGCCAGCACGGCCTTGGCCATGAACTGGTGCAGGCGGCCATTGCGCAAGCGCAACACCACCCGGCGCTGAAACTGCTCCAGCTCACCGTCACCGCCGGCAATGACGCCGCGTTCAATCTCTATCAGCGCTGCGGCTTCGTCCAGTTCGGACTTGAGCCGCTGGCGGTGCGGGTGGGCGAGGATTATTTCGACAAGATCCACATGTGGCGCGAAATCTGAGATCACCCCGCCCTTGTGGGAGCGAGCTTGCTCGCGAATGCGGTAGAACATTCAACAACCAGATTGACTGAACCGACGCCTTCGCGAGCAAGCTCGCTCCCACAGGGTTCAGCGCACGGCGCTGACGCCGTCGAGAGTCGAGAACGATGTGTCTTTCGCCGTCAGCAGAAAATCCCGCATGTACGGTGCATCGAGCATGTCGGTGCGAATCGCCGCGTACAACGTTGCGAACAGGCCTTTTTCCCCCAGCCGTTTGCCCTTCACATAACCGCGCGAGCTGTACTCGTGCAGCGCCCAGTGCGGCATGCCGCAGACGCCACGACCACTGGCGACCAGTTGCATCATCATCACCGTCAGCTCGGAAGTGCGCACCTGTGCCGGTTCGATATCGGCCGGTTCCAGAAAGCGCGTGAAGATATCGAGGCGGTCGCGTTCCACCGGGTAGGTGATCAGCGTTTCCGTCAGCAGGTCTTCGGGGACAATGTACGGTTTGCTCGCCAGCGCATGCTGATTGGCCACCGCGAGCATGGCTTCGTAGGTGAACAGCGGGACATACGTGATGCCGGCGATTTCCAGAGGATCAGAAGTCACCACCAGATCCAGATCACCCCGCGCCAGCGCTGGCAATGGTGCGAAGGCGAAGCCCGAAGCAAGGTCGAGTTCGACTTCCGGCCAGGCATCGCGGAACTGGTCGATGGTCGGCATCAGCCACTGGAAGCAGCTGTGGCATTCGATGGCCATGTGCAAACGCCCGGCGGTGCCACCGGCCAGACGACCGATATCCCGTTCGGCAGCGCGCAACAGCGGCAGGGTTGCGTCCGCCAGTTGCAGCAAGCGCAAACCGGCACTGGTGAAACGCACCGGTTTGGTCTTGCGCACGAAAAGCGCCATGCCCAGGCGTTCCTCGAGTTCCTTGAACTGGTGGGACAATGCTGACTGCGTCAGATGCAGCCGGTCGGCGGCATCGACCAGGCTGTCGGCTTCGCGCAAGGCATGCAGGGTTTTCAGGTGGCGGATCTCAAGCACCGAAGGCTCCATGAGGAAAACTTGTGATAAACAAGAAAGCGTTGAGTTTGTCTCAAGTTGCCCCGGAAGTCGACGGCGTTCCTGGTTTTACTGGAGAACCACCAGGTTGTGGCTCAGCAGTTCTCCCTGTGGCTGACGCGTCCGGGATTTCTTCGAAGTGCCTTAGAACAATCGATTGTTGAGTGATTCTGGAATCAAGCAGGGTCGGGTCGTCAGCGTGGGTCAGCCAGCGATCCTTTGGCAGTTTCACGTGGCCTCTTTCGAATTTGCGCATTGGCCGGGTAGCCGAGCGGTAATGGAAATGCACGTACCAGAGCAATTGCGCAGGTTCCAGCGTGAGGTTCCAGATTTCATATTCCTGCAAGTAGTTGCCTTGGCCCTGATGGTCAGCCAATTGCTGGATCGGACGGGTTTTGCGGATCTCCACGGCATGTTGATCGATGAGGTCATCCAGCATGCCGTCGGTAGGCTTCTGACTGGTCAATGATCGTTCGGTGCGGATGGCACGCCCTTCGATGAGCAGTTCGCTTGCCTGATCGCGCAGTCGCTGGATGATCGGGTGCTCGGCAGACTTGGCAGCGATATCGTCGGCGCGGGTGGTGAGTTCACCCGCCCGACCTTCCATCATGTGTTCCAGGTCGATGGGGAGCATGCCGTTGTTGGCGTTTCTCTGGACCTTGGCGCGGTAATTCGCCACGTCATCCAGACGTTGCTGTGCCCCCGTGACCAGTTCGGCCAGACTCAACCCCGCGGGTGGGCGGGCGGTTGCGGGTCGCGGGTTGGTCAGCCGTAATCTGCCATCGGCACCTTGTTCATAGATTTCCTCATAGCCTCCAGATCCGGTGCATTTATATCGACGGGTATTGGTCACGTTGTCCCATTGCTCCACGCCATGGCGTAACTGGTTGTCATCAGTGATGAATACGCGCTGCAGAGGTTGCCCTGTGACCTTGGGCTCGGGTGGCTTGTTGATAGCGGCACGCGCTCGATCAGCCAAGCGATCGATGCCTTCGAGCAAGGGCTCGACCACGTCCAGATGAAAGAACTGCGGATAGCTGGCGGTCCAGACGGCCATCTCGCGACGAAACTCGACGCAAGTGTCAATGCTTTCCTGAAGAATGCGGGTACGTTCGGCGTTAGTGCTTTGAATGTTCGGCAGGTCGTACTGGCGGTACAGGCGCTCATCGATCATGTTGCGCAGGGGCTCCGCCACCGTGGCAAAGTAGCGCCACGCTGCATCGTCGGGACTGCCGATTTTTTTGACGACTTCCAGACGTTGGGAGGTTTTCAGGTAGAGCAGTACGGGTTCGCTGTGGCGGGTGTTGGTGTTATTGACCAGCGCCGACATTTTCGGCCGGTCTTTGGCAAGCATGCGTTGATACCAGTGATTGACCTGGTCTCTGAGTTCACCCAATTGTTCGAGCTTGTTCACGATCTCGACACGAAACATGTGTATGTCTTCAATGTGTTTCAAGCGTTCAGCCACCGCATCACCCGGCAGCGCATTGTGTAGCTGCTTCAATCGTTTGACTGCTCGTGTCATCCCGAGAATCTTGTGCGACAGGTGAATGGCGCGGCGCCGGTAACGATCAGTCAACAGCCATGCGCTCTTGCTTTGCATTTCGGCGACATCCCTGCGCTTTCTGCCCTGGGTCAGCGCAGTCAACTCGGTCAACACCTCATACCGCTGCCGGGCCACCCGGATATCGCCAACGCAAGCGGCTTCGACCGTTGGCCACATGGCCATGCGCTGCACTTCCGTGGCTTCGCCGTAGGCATTGAGTACCTGGTCGCTTTTTCTTCCCCTGCTCTGCAATTGATCGGCCAGATCGTCAGCGGCGGCGGTCAGTTGATGGTGACGGCGGAAGTTTCGATCCACCAGCCAGCGCGGCAAGCGTTGCCGAATCACCGACGGCCAGTAAGAGTCGAGCGTGTCGACAATGTGCCCGGCGACATTACCCCCACCCGGCACGCCGCCTTCAAGGGCAGTCCCGTAGACGCCGAACCAGGTGTCCCAGTGCCCGTTTTCATCCAGTGCGATCGGCTGTTTATAGGTTTTTCGCGAGTTGCCAGACAGACGCCAGCTGCGCGAATCCCTGCTCAGTTCCACTTGATAGAGGCGCCCCTGACGTTCGATGAAGTCGCCGTCGGCATGTCGGTAGATTCCGCGGTAGAGGCCATGGCTGGCAGGCTCAGTGCCGGCCAGAGAAATCGGCTTTTCATATTCGTAATCCTGGAAACGCGCCAGAACATGCCTGGCCTGTCGCTGCGACTTGCCGTGCAGCGCCGCGACATTGCCGAGCACCGCGCGCAGCTGTCGGGCCTGCGTCAACGCGCGTGTCGTCCGCGAAAGGGTCGAAGCCACCGCTTCACCCGGAAGCAGATCCATCAGGGCGTCGATCAACGACAGCAACATGGACTCGATTTCCGCCAGACCGTCCGCCACGTCACCACGCAAAAACGCTACGGCGGCCTGATTGGCAGCGGTCCAGGCCTGATAAAGAGCCAGCGCAGTGCCGACAAAGGGCACCATGCCCAGCGCCATTTTTATGTAGTTGAAGGCGCGCGGGCCTTTCAAGGTGTAGCGCTCGAAGAACAGCTCATCGTTGGAGCGCGAAGTGCCTCGATGAGCTTCGATCAAACGTCCCATGTGTGTGTCGAGCAGGTGCGCGGCGAACGAAGTCGTCGCCGGCCAGCGCACGCCCACCTCGATGATCGCATCGAAGTTTTTTTCCACCGCCTGACCGATTCGGCTGACATGGGACCTGACGTTACCTTGCAAGGCCCTGTTCGCCAGATACTCGATCCACTTGTCACTGGTGCACAGCCTGAACAGCCCCTTGCGCGCCGCTTCGAGCGTGTCATAGCGGCGGAAAAACTGCCCGTCGTGGCTGTCTGGCAGGTACAACAGGGTGACGCCGCTGATCTGTTCTTCGATGAAGCTGACACCGGACAGGGTCACCGGCCCTTCGCGGGGGGTGTCCTTGCCGCCGGCCTTGAGCGACACCGGCAACAGGGCGAGACGCTTGCCGTGGGCTTGCCACGCTTCTGCGGTGTTGGCATCGATGGCGATGTTCAGCAGCGCGGCTTCGTCAGCGTTGAGGTGTTTTTGCAGGCGCGCATTTGCACTTTGTATTTTCAGCATCAGGCGCCAGGGCTCGATCAGGCTTTCCCGGCGGTGTTGTTTGACAAATTCCGACTCGGTGGCAGCGCCCCTGAACGCATCGTGAATCTTCTGTTCATAGGCCTTGGGCAGGTCGAGTTCCGGCAGAACCTTGCGCAGATAAGTCAGGTTGATGCCGTTGAGCAGGCGCGTGCGATCCTCTTTCAGCGTCGCGGTGACCTCCAGACGCAGGAAAATCAAACGCTGCGACAGTGAGTCATTGAGCACTGAGTGCACGTTGTCGATATTGAGCTGGGCCAGGTCCTCAAGTGACATTTTGCTGCGGGTTTTACCGGGCACAATGACCGTTGTCTTCCTGACGCCACCGGGACCCGCCTCATAGGCTTGTTCGGTTTTGGTCGAGTCGGGCAGTTCGACCTGTACCGAAAAGTGGCCGTCAAGGGCAAAGTCCTTGCGCAGCCGGGCGTGCAGGTGGCGGCGGGTAAAGTCGTCACGGGGTTCCAGCGCGAGTGTCATGAGGGCGTGGCTTTGGCGCATCGCCGCGATGTACGCCTCGATGTCCTGTTTCAGCCCGTTACGCTCTTGCTCCTTGAGTCTGATCAGCCAGTCCGGCAGATGGCCGGCGAGCGTACCGCTGCGTTCCTGCTCCTGCGAATGAGCGAAGGCCAGGCTCCTGGCGGCATGCACCGGAACCTGGACATTGGCGAGGCAGCCCAGGCGCAGAATCTCCAGGGCGTCAGCCTGCTCGGGTTTACCGCGCAGGGGCGTGGCTTTTGTTTCGAAGTCGCTCACCAGCTCATTGAGGCAATGATGCAGCGGGTCTGTGGCGAGCGGGGTCAGTTGCAGGGTCACGTCGCTGGCGGGGTCCTCAATCCTGAACACTTCGCGCTCCAGTGTCCGGCGATCGGCAAAGCATTGCAGGCCACCACCATTGCCTGGCCAATAGAGCATCAGGCTGGAATTCGAAGCCCTGTCCGAGAGTGCCGCTTGCCGCCCGATGACCAGTGCGCCTTTGAGCGGTTCGCTCTGCGTTGTGCTGATCCCTTCCTTGGTTTCGCTCAGCGACAAGGTCAGGCTCGCAGCCGTGATGTCAGCGTCGCGTTCAGCCGCGACGGGGGTTTGCAGCACGGCTTTGAGCAGATCGTGTTCGGCACTGTCGAGTTGGCCCAGGGCCGCTTGCAGTCTGCCTTCGGCATGCAAACCGTCCCGGTGCGCCTGATGCAGGGTCGAGAACGCTGTGTTGAAAGCGTTCACGTCGAGGGCTTTGTCGCGGCGAAGCAGCGATGTGGCGGCCGCCTCGCCGGTTTGTTCGGCAGTCTCCAGCGCTTTGAGGGCGTCCTGGCATTGGCGATACCGAGAGCCGTCGCCATCGTTGTCCTGCAAGCGCTCGAGCGCCTCGCGTTCCCGTTTGAGCGCCGCTTGGCGCACGGCCAGTGGAATACCGGCCGACAGGCTGCCGAACAGCGGTTTCTTCTCCGTTTCGATATCACTGGCAGGCGCGAGCGGTTTTGGCGGGGCTGCCACGATGATCGCACTGCTGCGCTGATGATCGATCAGGTCGACATGCACCAGCGATCGCGCGCCGTGCGCTCTGATCCCGGGATTGCCTTTGTTGGTATTGCTCAAGGCATCGAGTTGCGCGTGGTGGCGGTCGGCGAACAGATCGCTTGCCCCTGTGGCCATCGGGTCGAGCGTTGCGCTGTAGTCAAAGCGCAGGATGTCCTTGGGCAATCCGGTGGGGATCTGTATCTGGCGGGTCAGCCATGTTTGCATTTCTGCGCGTGTGTTGAAGGCCAGGATCGAGGTGGCGTTGCAGGGCAGATAAAGCAGTGGCGCCGCCGTGGCCAGATCGCCGACGCTGACGACCCACGCACCGGGGAGTTTGACTTTGCTGTCGTTGCTCAGCACCAGTGCCAGTTTTTCCGTGTGGATGGGTTGACCCTCGACTGACAGCGCGCCTGCGCCTGAATCGATGATGTGCTGCAGCGGTTTGAATTGCGCGGCGCTGATGACCCGGTTGGCGAGGGCTGTGTGCGCGGTGGCTTCGAAGTGCGCGCGGTAGAGTTGCATGGCGCGGGTACGTCGCGACACGGGCGTGCGCGGCGCTCGCGCGTCCCAGAATTCTGCCCAGCGAATCTCGTGTTTTTTGCGTGGGTCGAGGGCTTTGAGTTTTGCCAGCAGTTGCAGGGGTTTCAAGGCGTACATCGGATGATCTGCGTCGATACCGGTGAGGTCACAGTGCTGATCCAGATCGGTTTCCAGCTTCGGCTGTTGAACGACAAAGGCACAGGCATCGGTGAGGCTGACGATATGTTCCGGCTGGTCATCAGTGGCAGCAAAGCGCAGTCCGGTTTTTTCGCCGTCCAGTTGCAGTTGCTGGCGCAGCAGCTCATTGATGCTGTCGCGCAGGGCAGGGCTGGGGGCAAACAATTCGCGCAAACCCTCCTGGCTGGCGCGCCAGCGGTGGCTGGCCTGCTGCAACAGGCTGTCATCGACCGTTTTCGGCAGGTGCTCGATGGTTTCGGACAACGGTGAAGCGGCGGGGAGTTCATCCAGAATAAGGCGATCGGGCATGGTGGCATGACTCGCATGGCGGGGCGGGGAATCCGTCCCTGAGCGGGTCATTGAAGAGCGATCGCGCGAGGCGATGGCGGTAGATAGATATTGTTTGCAACAACCAGCCGTGACCGCTCGGCACTCTTCATCAAACTGTCATGGAACTGTGGCAGCGCGCTTGTACAAACTTCATCAGACTCGCGCTCTACTGGGGTTCTGCGTTTCGGTGTTTTTCATGGCTAAGGGTTTTTTATCTGTCGCGGCTTTGTTGGCCGCGATTTTTTTCGGATCGTCGTCATCGGCGGCGGCGCGCTGCGATGTGAATGTGCCGACCGAGCATGCCGAGCTAAGGCAGGTGAGCCTCGCTTACCAGAGCATTGGCCGCGCGTCGGATCCGGCGTTATTGCTGGTCATGGGCCTGGGTGGACAGTTGATTCACTGGCCGGACGAAGTGGTGGTTGCGCTGTGTCAACAGGGTTTCCGGGTGATTCGCTATGACAACCGCGATGTCGGTCTGTCGACCTGGCGTCAGGCGCCGGCTGAAGCCAATCTGACGTTCGAAGTGTTGCGCTACAAACTTGGTCTGCCCGTGGCCGCGCCGTACAGCCTGACCGACATGGCGGACGACGCGCTGGGGTTGATGGACGCTTTGCACGTCGAGCAATTCCACGTGCTGGGCGCGAGCATGGGCGGGATGATCGCCCAGCACATGGCGGCGATGGCGCCGCAGCGGGTCGAGAGCCTGACGTTGATCATGACCACCTCTGGCGCCGAAGGTTTGCCGGCACCGAGTGCAGCGCTGGTGCAGTTGCTGTCGCGACGCGGCGCGCCGAATCGTCAGGTGGCGCTGGAACAGCAGGCCGATCTGCTGGCCGCGCTGGGCAGCCCGGCGATCACCGATGATCGCCAGGTCCTGCTGCATCAGGCGGCGCTGTCGTATGACCGTGCGTTCAACCCCGAAGGCGTGAAACGGCAGATCATGGCGATTCTCGCTGAACCGAGCCGAGTGGCGTTACTCAACCAGTTACGGGTGCCGACGCTGGTGGTGCATGGCACCGCGGACCCGTTGCTGCCGGTGATGCACGGCGTGCATCTGGCGGCGCACATTCGCGGCAGTCAGTTGAAGCTGATTCCGGGGTTGGCGCATCGCTTTCAAGAGGCGTTCAAGGAGCCGTTGCTGGCGGCGGTGCTGCCCTATTTGCAGGCGCATCGTGAAGACACCTCGCATTGGGCGCAGATCGAGCCGGTGGTGGGCGGGAATCTGCTGTAACCGAAAGATTTGTGGTGATGGTGATGGCCCCTTCGCGAGCAAGCTCGCTCCCACATTTGGAATGCGTTTCCCTGTGGGAGCGAGCTTGCTCGCGAAGGGGCATTACGGTGACCACAAAGGTCAGGGCAGGTGTATCGTGCAAACTTTCCCGCACGATTTCCCCCCCGCGAGGTGTGTGATGAGTTCTGCCCTGAAAATCGATTTTGTCAGCGACGTCTCCTGCCCTTGGTGCGTCGTCGGTTTGCGTGGCCTGTTACAGGCACTGGAAATTCTGCGCAACGAAGTGCAGGCCGAGATCCGTTTTCAACCGTTCGAACTGAATCCGAAAATGGCTGCCGATGGGCAGAACATTGCTGAGCACATTCAACAAAAGTACGGCTCGACCCCGGAGCAATCGCAGAAGAACCGCGAAGCGATCCGCGCCCGTGGCGCCGAACTTGGGTTTGCCTTTCGTACTGACGGCAACAGCCGTATCTACAACACGTTCGATGCGCACCGCTTACTGCACTGGGCCGGGCTCGAAGGTGTGCAACTGTTGTTGAAAGAGGCGCTGTTCAAGGCGTATTTCAGCGATGGCGGCAATCCGTCGGATCATCGGCAACTGGTGCAGATTGCTGAAAGTGTCGGGCTGGATCGTCAGCGAGCCGAGGCGATTATGGCCTCCGACGAATTTGCCGATGAGGTGCGTGAAGAAGAACAGCTGTGGCTGCAGCGTGGGGTGAGTTCGGTGCCGACCGTGGTGTTCAACGGGCAGTACGCGGTGACGGGTGGACAGCCGGTGGAGACGTTTGTCGGGGCGATCCGGCGGATTATGGCTGAGTCGAAGGGCGGGACGGTCAGCTGATATCGGCAGGAGCCAAAAGCCCCTCACCCTAACCCTCTCCCAGAGGGAGAGGGGACTGATCGAGTTGTATTTGGCTATCCACCGACCTGATGCATTGAGTCGATTATGGATTCGGTACAGCACTTTCACGTCGGCGGAGATCTTCAATATTCAGCGGTCGGCCCCCTCTCCCAGTGGGAGAGGGCTGGGGTGAGGGTGGCTTTTGACCTTAGCTGTGCAGCCGAACCCAAACAGTCACCAAAACCGTAGCAGCCATCAACCACGCCACCGCCGCCACCGCCAGCGAAGCCTCCAGCCGCATTCGATCCACCATCACATACAACGTCGCCAGATATACAAAGTACGGAATGATCGACCACATCCCAAACACGATCGTGGTCTTCAAATCATCAACCGAACGCCCCTTGCCGACGATGTAATGCGCGATCAGCGCAAACGTCGGAAACAGCGGCACCAATCCGGCGATGTAGTAGTTTCTGGTCTTCGACAGCGCCGCGAGGATCAGCACCACCGCGGCGCCGATGGCGGCTTTGAGAATCAGATCCATCAGTGGCTCAACCCGTACTTCTTCACTTTGTCGAACAGCGTGGTCTTGGCCATGCCCAACTCAAGACTGGCTTGGGTCAGGTTGCCGCCGCTGCGTTGCAGGGCGTCGCTGAGCAGGTTGCGCTCGAACGCTTCCACCGCTTCGGCAAACGCCAGCCCTTGGCCAGCGCTGCCGGCGCCGGACTTTTTGAACGCCGGCAGACCGAGGGCAAAACGTTCGGCAACGTTGCGCAGTTCACGCACATTGCCCGGCCAGTCGTGGCTCATCAGGTTCGACAGGGTCTGGTTGTCCAGTTCCGGCAGTGCGCGGTCGAAGCGCAGAGCTGACTGTTGGGTGAAGTGTTCGAACAGTTGCAGGATGTCTTCACGGCGCTCGCGCAGTGGCGGCAATTCCAGGGTTACCACGTTGAGGCGGTAGTACAAGTCGCTGCGAAATTCGCCGGCCTTGCTCGCTTCGTCGAGGTCGGACTTGGTCGCCGCGATCACTCGGCAATCGACCGCCACGCTCTGGTTCGAGCCGAGGCGTTCGAGGGTACGTTCCTGTAACACACGGAGCAGTTTGATCTGCAACGGCAGCGGCATGCTTTCCACTTCGTCGAGAAACAGCGTGCCGCCGTCAGCGTGTTCGATCTTGCCGATCCGGCGTTTACCGGCGCCGGTGAAGGCGTTGGCCTCATGGCCGAAGATCTCGCTTTCGAAGAGGTTTTCCGGCAGGCCGCCGCAGTTCAGCGCAACAAATTGTTTGCTGTGGCGGCGACTGAAGTCGTGCAGGCAACGCGCGACCAGTTCTTTACCGGTGCCGGTTTCGCCTTCGATCAACACGTTGGCCGAAGTGTCGGCGACGTTGGCGATCAGTTCGCGCAGGTTCTGCATGGCCGGCGAGCGACCGATGATGCGTCCTTCGAGGGAATCACGTTCGGCCAGTTGGCGGCGCAGCGACGACACTTCGCGGGCAAGGCTGCGTTGCTCCAGCGCCCGCCGCGCAACGTCAACCAGACGCTCCGGCGAGAACGGTTTCTCCATGAAGTCGTAAGCGCCTTTCTGCATCGCGCCAACGGCCATGGAAATGTCGCCGTGACCGGTGATCAGCACCACCGGCAGGCTGCGATCACGTTGTTTTAGGCGGGTCAGCAGTTCCAGGCCGTCAATGCCCGGCAGGCGGATGTCGCTGATGACGATGCCGGCAAAGTTATCGCCGACCTTTTCCAGCGCCTCCTCGGCACTGCCGACGCCGACGCAGGGAATGTCTTCGAGGGTCAGCGCCTGTTGGCAGCCGAGCAGCACATGGGGGTCGTCTTCGACGATCAGCACACTGAGTTCGTGGGTCATATTGGCTCGGCAGGTGTAGGGCTTACCAACGGTAAACTGAGGACGAAGGTGGTGCCACCGCTGGCCGGGTGTTCAACACCCAGATGCCCGCCGGTGGCGGCCGCGAGGCTGGCGGAAAGGGTCAAGCCAAGGCCCAGGCCTTGTTCGCCGGGTTTGGTGGTGAAGAACGGCTCGAACAGATGCTTGCGCGCTTCGGCGTCGATGCCGTGGCCGTTGTCGCGTACGCGCAGACGATATTTGCCGTTGAACTCTTCGCCCTCCAGCCACAGTTCTGGCCGTGGTTGCGCCTGCATGGCATCGAGGGCGTTGCCGATCAGGTTGACCAGAATCTGTTCGAGGCGGGTCTGGTCGATCTGCACTTGTACGTCGATGAACTGACGATGCACGTCCAGCGCCGAGGTTTCCACGCGGGCACCGAGCACTTGCAACGCGGCATCGACGGCTTTGCCGAGGCTGGCCTGACCCTGATTGTCCCCGCGCCGGGCGAACGAGCGCAGGCTGGCGGTGATCCGGCCCATGCGGTCGATCAAATCGTTAATGGTCTTGAGGTTGGTGCTGGCGACGTCGAGCTGACCGCGTTCGAGAAAGCGCACGGTGTTGCCCGACAGCGTGCGCATCGCCGCCAGCGGCTGGTTCAATTCGTGGGCAATGCTGGTCGACATCTGGCCGATGGCGGCGAGTTTGCCGGCCTGGACCAGTTCATCCTGCGCACGGCGCAAGGTCTCTTCGGCCTGGCGGCGTTCGCGGATCTGGCTTTTCAGTCGCTCGTTGCTGGCGCGCAGGTCGGTGGTGCGTTCGGTAATCCGACGCTCCAGTTGATTGTTGGCTTCCTGCAAGGCTTCGCGGGCGGCGAGCCGAGTGGCGATGACCTTGCGCCGCTCGTTCCAGGCGATCAGCAGGAAGGCCACCAGGGCGAACGCGACGGCAACGAGAATGCCTTGGTTGATCGCTTCGCGACGCAAGTCCTGTAACGGCGTGAGCAGGGTGAAGTTCCACGGCGTGTCGCTCAGCGGTCGGGTCTGCGCCAGATAGCTGATGTCGTCCTCGCCGGACGGCACTTCGCTGTTGGCCGGGAAGGTGAGTTTCTCCACGCCTTCGGACAGGGTTTCGCGAGCCAGAGGTTGCAACTCGTTAAGCGGAAACCAGTAGTACTGCAGGCTGCGGGCGAGCTTTTCCTTGGTGGCTTCACTCAAGGGAATCACTGCTTTGAGGCGCCGGGCCGGATCGCTGGAGAGAATGATGATGCCATTTTCATCGCTGACGAAGGCTTCCAGACGCGCGCGCTGCCAGCGTTCTTCCATGGCTTCCAGGCGCACTTTGACCACGGCGACGCCGATGATCTTGCCATGCTCTTCGAGGCCATGAGCGAGGTAATAACCGGGTTCGCCGTTGGTGCTGCCGATGCCGTAGAAACGCCCGGGTTCGCCGCGTACGGCTTTCTGGAAATAGGCACGGAAGGACAGGTCTTCACCGAGGTAACTGTCGACATCGCGCCAGTTGCTGGTGGCCATGACGCGGCCGGTGGTGTCCATGACGTAGATGGCCCGACTGCGACTGCGCCGGTTCAGGCCTTCGAGGTAAGCGTTGACCGTTTCCCGGTATTCCGGGGTCGGATCGGCCAGCAGCTGCGACACACTCGTTTCGAGTTCCAGCAGGCTGGGCAGATAGGTGTATTTGCTGATCTCGCTTTCGACCGCACGGGCGTGCAGTTCGAGCTGACGCTGACCGTTCTCGCCGAGGCTGCGAATGCCGAAATGTTCACTGGTCCAGAAGCCGATAAAACCCAATCCGATCATCAGGATGATGACCAGCGGCGGCAGAAACAAATGACGAATCAGACGAGGCTTCACGGCAAGTGATGGCGGCGCTGCGCGATAGAGATTGGGGTCGCATTTCATCACAGTTGCCTTGGGTCAACCACCACACTTGCAGGCTCACCGCTGTCCCTGTGGGAGCGAGCTTGCTCGCGAAGAGGCCGGAGCAGTCAACATCAATGTTGAATGACAGTCCGCTTTCGCGAGCAGGCTCGCTCCCACAGGGATCAGTGTGATGGCGCAAGTACTCGGTTTTAGTGCTGCAGGATTTTCTCGAGGAAGTGCTGCGCGCGTTCGGAGCGGGCGCTGATGTCGCCGAAGAACTCCTCTTTCGGGCAGTCCTCGATGATCTTGCCGGCGTCCATGAAAATCACCCGGTCAGCCACTTTGCGGGCGAAGCCCATTTCGTGGGTCACGCACATCATGGTCATGCCTTCGTGGGCCAGTTGCACCATCACGTCGAGCACTTCGTTGACCATCTCCGGGTCGAGCGCCGAGGTCGGTTCGTCGAAGAGCATGACGATCGGGTCCATCGCCAGCGCCCGGGCAATCGCCACACGCTGTTGCTGACCACCGGACAGTTGCCCCGGATGCTTGTGGGCGTGAGCGGACAAGCCGACGCGCTCGAGCAGTTGCAGGCCTTTCTTGGTCGCCTCTTCCTTGCTGCGGCCGAGTACCTTGATCTGCGCGATGGTCAGGTTTTCGGTGATGGTCAGGTGCGGGAACAGTTCGAAATGCTGGAACACCATGCCCACGCGCGAACGCAGTTTCGGCAGGTTGGTCTTCGGGTCGGCAATCGAGGTGCCGTCGACGACGATGTCGCCTTTCTGGAACGGCTCCAGCGCGTTGACGCATTTGATCAGGGTCGATTTGCCGGAACCCGACGGGCCGCAGACCACGATCACTTCGCCTTTCTTGACCTCGGTGCTGCAATCAGTCAGCACCTGGAAGTCGCCATACCACTTGTTGATGTTTTTGATAGAGATCATACGGCGAACCTTTTTTGCAGACGCTTGACCAGCAGCGAGGCGGAAAAGCTGATGATGAAGTAGACGACACCGGCGAAGATCAGGAACTCGTTGGAACGACCGATGATGTCGCCGCTGGAACGGGCGGAGTTGAGGAAGTCCACCAGGCCCACGGTGTAAACCAGCGAGGTGTCCTGGAACAGGATGATCGACTGTTGCAGCAGCAACGGGGTCATCTTGCGGAACGCCTGGGGCAGGATGATCAGACGCATGGTCTGGCCATAGGTCATGCCCATCGCCTGCGCGGCGGCCATCTGGCCTTTGGGGATCGACTGCACACCGGCCCGGACGATTTCGCAGAAGTACGCGGCTTCGAACATCATGAAGGCCACGACGCAGGAGGTGAACGCACCGATCGGCGTGTCTTCGCCGGTAATCCAGCGCAGCACGAACGGCACCGCCAGGTAGAACCAGGTGATCACCAGCAGCAGCGGGATCGAACGGAAGTAGTTCACATAAGCGCCGGCCACCCGCGACAGCAGTTTGCTCGACGACAGGCGCATCAGTGCGAGGATTGTCCCCAGCACGATGCCACCGACCACGCCCATGACCATCAACTGCAAGGTCATGACCATGCCGTTCCACAGGCCCGGAATGGCGGGGATGATGCCGCTGAAATCGAAGTCCATTATTTACCCCCCACGGAGATCAGGCCGGGCACCGCGACTTTCTTCTCGACCATGCGCATCAGCAACATCAGGCTCATGTTCAGGGTGAAGTAGATCAGCGTGGCCAGGGTGAACGCTTCAAACAGGTTGGCCGAGAACTCGGCGGTCTGTTTGGTTTGCGCCAGCAATTCCATCAGGCCGATCAGGGACGCCACGGAGGAGTTCTTGAAGACGTTGAGGAATTCCGAGGTGAGCGGCGGAATGATGATCCGGTAGGCCTGGGGCAGCAGCACGTTCCAGTAGATCTGCGGCAGCTTGAAACCCATGGCGCGGGCGGCGGATTCCTGGCCGCGTGGCAGCGCCTGGATGCCGGTACGCACTTGCTCGCAAACACGGGCGGCGGTGAACAGGCCCAGGCACACGACAACGCTCAGGTAAGCCGAGGTGGTCGGGTTGAGGTCCTGTTTGTACCAGTCCTGCAGGTTTTGCGGCAGCAGGTCGGGTACCAGGAAGTACCAGATAAACAGCTGAACCAGCAGCGGCACATTACGGAACAGCTCGACGTAGCAGGTCGCGATACCCGATACGATGCGGTTCGGCACCGTGCGCATGACCCCCAGAATGGAGCCCAGCAGCAAGGCGATAATCCACGCCACGATGGCGATGGCAATGGTCCAGCCCAGGCCGGACAGGTACCAGTCGAGATAAGTCTCGCTGCCAACGCCGGTGGACTTGAAGAACACGCCCCAGTCCCAGTTGTAATTCATTAGGGTCTCCCCTCGAGATCGATCGATGTACAAGCACCCGCTTGGGGAAGATCCTTTCCCACCCGACGTCGAACGTCAGGCACACGCGATCGGCTCGAAAACCGCCAGGTCGAGTGTTCCACAGTGAAGCCAGCAGGTAGTAACAGACGCCTGAGGGAAGGTGGCTCCCTCAGGCGATAAGGTTAGTCAGGAATCAGATTTTTACGTCAGGCGCCGGCTTGTCGCTCGGGTTGGCGATCAGATCTTTTACCTTGTCGCTCATCGGGAAGTTCAGGTTCAGGCCTTTTGGTGGAATCGGGCTCTCGAACCACTTGCTGTAGATCTTGTTGATCTCGCCAGACTTGTACAGGCCAACGATGGCGGCATCGACCGCCTTCTTGAAGGCCGGGTCGTCTTTGCGAACCATGCACGCATAGGCTTCGAAGGACTGCGGCGTACCGGTGATGATCCAGTCAGCCGGTTTCTTGGCCTTGGCTTCTTCGCCGGCCAGCAGGGCGTCGTCCATCATGAAGGCAACGGCGCGGCCGCTCTCCAGCATGTTGAAGGATTCGCCGTGGTCTTTGGCGGAGATGATGTTCATGCCCATCTGCTTGTCGGCGTTCATCGCTTTGATGATGCGCTCGGACGTGGTGCCGGCGGTGGTCACGACGTTTTTGCCTTTCAGGTCGGCAAAGTCAGCGTAGGACGGCTTGCCATCCTTGTCTTTCTTGACCAGCAGACGGGTGCCGATTTCGAAGATGTTGACGGTGAAGTCGACTTGCTGGGCGCGTTCGGCATTGTTGGTGGTGGAGCCGCACTCGATATCCGCGGTGCCGTTCTGGATCAGCGGGATACGGGTTTGCGAGGTCACCAGGTTGTACTTGACCTGCAGATCGGGTTTGTTCAGGTCTTTTTTCAGGGCTTCAACGATGGCCACCTGAATGTCGTGGGAGTAGCCCACTGGTTTGCCGGAAGCATCTGCAATGTAGGAAAACGGAATGGAGCTGTCGCGGTGCGCGAGCGTAATGGTGCCCGAATCGTTGATTTTCTTCAGGGTGCCGGTGAGTTCGGCGGCGAAAACTGGCGTGCTGATCAGAGCGGCAGCAATGGCTGCGCCCAGGATATGGGGAACGATGCGCATCAAATTTTCCTCGACATTGTTTTTTTTATGGAGCCAGTTTGTCGGCCCTTTTGTGCTTCGAATGCCTGACGGCTCCTGAAGTGTTGGCACAACAAGCATTCGTCGAGAGAGTGTAGAGCATGAGTCGTGCCAGAGCAGTTGCTGTAGGTTAACTTGTTGATTTTTAAGAGTATTAAAGTTTTGTGATGGTGGTTTTTGGCGTATCTGATCCGGTTTACCGAATTGACCATCAAGTCGCGTTCGGAAATCCGAACAGCGAAAAGCCCCTCACCCTAACCCTCTCCCAGAGGGAGAGGGGACCGACCGCGTTGTTTGGGCAAGTTACACCGACTTGGAATACCGAGTCGAACTCAGGATTTACAGAGCACCTCGATCGGCTCCCTTTCCCCTCTCCCCCTTGGGGGCGGTCCGACGTTTCGGGAGGGCTGGGGTGAGGGGGAAGAGATCTAACTGACCCAATCAAATTTTGCAGAACCCACAAAACAAAAAGCCCCTGAATCTCTCAAATCAGGGGCTTTTCGTTTAAGCAACGTTCACATCACGCGGCTTCAATTTTGCGGTTCTGCTCGACCTTACCCAGGTACGCCGCCAGTTTTTCCTGCTCTGCCGGAGTGGTGAACAGCCCCAGCTTGCTGCGGCGCCACAAAATGTCGTGCGCCGTGGTCGCCCACTCTTCGCTGCACAGGTAATCGACTTCACGGGTGTAGAGCCCACCGCCAAGGTGTTCGCCCATGTCGGCCAGGGTTTCTACCCCTTCAAGCATGCGCCAGGTGCGGCTGCCGTAGGTGGTGCCCCAACGGCGGGCAATCTCGGTCGGTACGAAGTCGAACTTGTCGCGGATCAGTGCGCTCAAGGCTTGCGGGGTGGTCATGTCTTCGCCGCCGGGCAGGGTGGCGGTGGCCGTCCAGCTCGGGCGCATCTGGGTGAAGAACGGCATCAACTGCGCCATCGCCGACTCAGCGAGTTTACGGTAGGTGGTCAGCTTGCCACCGAACACCGACAACAGCGGCGCTTCTTCTGCGCTGCCCGACAGTGCCAGGGTGTAGTCGCGGGTGACGGCCGATGGATTGTCGGATTCATCGTTGCACAGAGGGCGAACGCCCGAATAACTGTGCTGGATGTCATCGCGGCTGATCTGCTTCTTGAAGTGAGCGTTGACCACTTTCAGCAAATAATCGGTTTCGCCATCGGTGATGGCCACCTTCGCTGGATCGCCGGTGTACTCACGGTCGGTGGTGCCGATCAGGGTGAAGTGGTTCAGGTACGGAATGGTGAAAACGATGCGCTGGTCTTCGTTTTGCAGAATGTGCGCGTGATCCCCTTCGTACAGCTTTGGCACGATGATGTGGCTACCCTGAATCAGGCGGATGCCGTACGGCGATTCCATCTTCAGATCGTCACGAATGAACTTGGCGACCCACGGGCCGGCGGCGTTCACCAGCGCTTTGGCGGTGATCGAAAAAAGGCTGCCGTCGGCACGTTCCAGATGCAGGTGCCACAGGCCCTTGGTGCGACGGGCGCTGACGCAGCGAGTCTGGGTGTGCACATGGGCGCCTTTTTCGCGGGCGGCCATGGCGTTCAGAACCACCAGGCGAGCATCGTCGACCCAGCAGTCGGAGTATTCGAAACCTTTCTTGATTTCGCTTTTCAACGCGCTGTCGGCGCCGAATTTCAGGCTTTTCGAACCTGGCAGTTTTTCGCGCTTGCCGAGGTTGTCGTAGAGGAAGAGGCCGGCACGAATCATCCACGCCGGGCGCAGGTGCGGACGGTGCGGCAACACGAAACGCATTGGCTTGACGATGTGCGGCGCCTTGGCCAGCAGTACTTCGCGTTCGGCCAGTGCTTCACGCACCAGACGGAATTCGTAATGTTCGAGGTAGCGCAGGCCACCGTGGATCAGCTTGCTGCTGGCCGATGAGGTGTGGCTGGCGAGATCGTCCTTTTCGCAAAGGAACACCGAAAGCCCGCGACCGGCGGCATCCGCTGCGATCCCCACGCCATTGATCCCGCCGCCGATAACGGCGATGTCGTAGATCTCGGAGATTGGGGGCGTACGCAAGGTAGAGGTGGACATCGGCTGGCCTCGGGTTCTTTTGATTTTCTGTATTGGAAATCGAACATGAATGTTCATTTACGAAAATGGTAGCCCATAAACACGCGCGCAGCCAGTCACGTTCGATTGAAAAAACTCATCGAAGGGCGGTTAAAAGAAAATTTTCGAACATTTACAGGCAGATCGTTCCCATGCGCAGCAAAGGAATGCATCCATTGACGCTCTGCGTCGGCTTTTGAGGTGGGACGCAGAGCGTCCCGGGCTGCATTCCCACGCGGAGCGTGGGAACGAGTAACTAGACGACTTCCAGGCGAATCTTGTGCTGACTCAACAACTGCGCCAGCGCCGGCACAGGCTGCTGATCCGTGACCAGGCAATCAATCAGGCTGATCGGCCCCAACCGGATCATTGCGTTACGCCCGAACTTGCTCGAGTCTGCCGCCAGAATCACCTGCCGCGCATTGGCAATGATCGCCTGGGAAACCCGTACTTCCTGATAGTCAAAGTCGAGCAAACTGCCGTCTTCATCGATCCCGCTGATCCCGACCAGCGCGAAATCAACCTTGAACTGATTGATGAAATCCACGCTCGCCTGACCGACAACCCCGCCATCACGACGGACATTGCCACCCGTCAGCAGTACATCGAAATCATCCTTGGCACTGAGCATCGACGCCACGTGCAGGTTGTTGGTGATGATCTTCAGGTGATTGTGATTGAGCAGGGCGCGGGCAATCGATTCGGTCGTCGTGCCGATATTGATGAACAGCGAGGCGTGATCGGGAATCTGCGCGGCGATGGCTTCACCGATGCGTTGTTTTTCATCGCGCATCTGATCGGCGCGCATCGCATAGGCAGTGTTTTCGACGCTGGAATCGTAAGCGGCGCCGCCATGGTAGCGACGCAGCAGATTGGCTTCCGCGAGCTGATTGATGTCGCGGCGGATGGTTTGCGGGGTAACAACGAACAGCGTGGCCATTTCCTCGATGCTCACATAGCCGCGTTCGCGGACCAGCTCGAGGATTTGCTGCTGACGGGGAGGCAGATTCATGGGGCTTCCTTTGGGCTGCCGTGCAAAATTTGCCCATGATGCCGCAGGAATCTCCTCCCGACCAGTTAGTTGCCTATCAGTCGCAGCAGGTTGGCTTATTCAGCGTCTTCACGTGCCCAGTCACGGGTGCGGCTGACGGCTTTCTTCCAGCCTTTGTACAGCTTCTCTTTCTCGACTTCGTCCAGGCTCGGCTCGAACTCGCGCTCGATCACCGCTTTGCCGCGCAACTCTTCCAGGCTGCCCCAGAAGCCGCACGCCAGACCGGCCAGATACGCCGCGCCGAGTGCGGTGGTTTCACGCATTTGCGGACGCTCGACCTGGGTGCCGAGGATGTCAGCCTGGAACTGCATGAGGAAGTTGTTCGCCACCGCGCCGCCATCCACACGCAGGGCTTTGAGGCGTTCGCCGGAGTCCTGTTGCATGGCGTCGAGCACGTCGCGGGTCTGGTAGGCGATCGATTCCAGCGCGGCGCGGATGATGTGATCCACACGCACACCGCGCGTCAGGCCGAACAATGCGCCACGGGCATACGGGTCCCAGTACGGAGCGCCCAGACCGGTGAAGGCCGGCACCAGGTACACGCCATTGCTGTCCTTCACTTTATTGGCGAAGTATTCGGTGTCGTGGGCGTCGTTGATGATCTTCAGTTCATCACGCAGCCACTGCACGGTCGAGCCACCGTTGAACACCGCACCTTCCAGTGCATAAGCAACTTCGCCACGCGGGCCGCAGGCGATGGTGGTGAGCATGCCGTGCTGGGATTTCACCGCTTTGTCGCCGGTGTTCATCAGCAGGAAGCAGCCGGTGCCGTAGGTGTTTTTCGCCTGACCCGGCTCGACGCACATCTGGCCGAACAGTGCGGCTTGCTGGTCGCCAGCAATACCGCCGATGGCGATGCCGCTCTTGGTGCGACCGTAGATTTCCGAAGAAGCTTTCACTTCCGGAAGCATCTCGCGGGGGATGTCGAGGATCTCGAGCATCTTCGAATCCCACTCCAGCGAATGGATGTTGAAGAGCATGGTGCGCGAGGCGTTGGTGTAATCGGTGACGTGTACCTTGCCGCCGGTGAATTTCCAGATCAGCCAGCTATCAACGGTGCCGAACAGCAGTTCGCCGTTGCGCGCACGTTCACGGCTGCCTTCGACGTTGTCGAGGATCCACTTCAGTTTGGTGCCGGAGAAGTACGGGTCGGTAACCAGGCCGGTGTTGTCGCGGATGTAGTCTTCGTGACCGTCGCGCTTGAGCTGCTGGCAGATCTCGGTGCTGCGGCGGCATTGCCAGACAATGGCGTTGTACACCGGGCGGCCGGTGGTCTTGTCCCAGACTACGGTGGTTTCGCGCTGGTTGGTGATACCGATGGCGGCGACCTGGTCGTGATGCAGACCGGCCTGTGCCAGCGCTTCAACCATCACCGCGCTCTGGGTGGCGAAGATTTCCATCGGGTCATGTTCGACCCAACCGGCCTGTGGGTAATGCTGAGCGAATTCGCGCTGCGCGGTGCAGACCACGTTCGCGTCGCGGTCGAAAATGATCGCGCGGGAGCTGGTCGTACCCTGATCAAGGGCAATGATGTAGTTCTTATTCTGAATGTCGGTCATGTCGATTGCCTTGGACGAAATAAGGGAGAGTGGGCCGTGGCGCAGGCTCTATAGGGCAGGAACCCGCGCCGACTGTTTCAAGAAGTTCTTGGTTTGCCGTCAATGGCCGGTTCTGCATCCTTTGTAGCAGGTGTGGCGCCGGTCAGGTGACGGGCGATGAGCCCGCGATACCCGGCAGCGCCGAGGCAGGCACCGACAATCGGTGCAAAAATCGGAATCAGGAAGTACGGAATATCGCGGCCGCCAGTGAAGGAAATTTCACCCCAGCCGGTAAAGAAAGTCATCAGCTTTGGACCGAAATCGCGCGCCGGGTTCATCGCAAAACCGGTCAGCGGCCCCATCGAGCTGCCGATCACCGCGATCAGCAAGCCGATCAGCAGCGGTGCCAGCGGGCCTTTCGGCAGACCGTTGTTGTCGTCGGTCAGCGACATGATCACGCCCATCAGGATCGCGGTGATGATCATCTCGACCAGGAATGCCTGCGCAGTCGACAGTACAGGGTTCGGGAAGGTCGAGAACACCGAGGCCAACTCGAGGCTGGCAGCCGAACCGCGAACCATTTGGTGAGTTTGTTCGTAATCGAAGAACAGATTGCTGTACAGCGTGTAAACCAGCAGCGCGCCGCAGAAGGCGCCGGCGATCTGCGAAAGGATATAAAACGGCAGTTTGCGCTTTTCGAAGTCGGCGAAGATTGCCAGAGCGATGCTCACGGCCGGGTTCAAGTGCGCGCCGGAAACACCGGCGGTGAGGTAGATCGCCATGCTTACGCCGACGCCCCAGATGATGCTGATTTCCCACAGACCGAAGCTGGCGCCCGCGACTTTGAGCGCGGCGACACAGCCGGTGCCGAAAAAGATCAATAGGGCAGTACCCAGAAACTCGGCCATGCATTGGCTTGAGAGTGTTGGTTGCTGTAAAGCAGTTGTCATTGAAAACCTCGGTTTTTGTTGTTGTCTGGCGCGATGCCGTCAGGGCAAGGCGCGATTTTCCCCGGTCAGGAATCCCCATTCCTTTCCCGGTTTACTGCTGGGTGCTGCGGTGTCGATAATTCTTACATTATTCAGATTCGAAAAAATATAGACAAGAAACAAACCTGTCAAAGGTCGAAAGTGAACCGTCGGTCACAATAAAACTATTCGTTGTGTGAATGATCGTTCGCGGTTCTCGCAGACTGGATCGCTTGAAACGGCTGTAAGCCACGGCAATCGCGGCTTGCAGTAGAGCCTTTTGAGATGTGATCGCCTAGAATCCGACGCAGTCTTTTTCTGTCACTGCCGAACCCGGAGTTGCCATGACCCCCGCGTTGGACTTGTTGAAAAAAGTTCGTGCCGAACATCGCGTGCACAGTTACGAACATGACCCCAAGGCTGCATCCTATGGGCTGGAGGCCGCAGAGAAACTCGCGCTTGAGCCGGCGCAGGTGTTTAAGACGCTGCTGGCAGCCAGTGAAAAAGGCGAGTTGCTGGTGGCAGTAGTGCCGGTCGTCGGAAGCCTCGACCTCAAAGGTCTGGCGCATGCGGCAGCGGTGAAGAAAGTGGAGATGGCTGACCCGGCAGCGGCGCAGCGTTCCACCGGTTATCTGTTGGGCGGCATCAGCCCGCTGGGGCAGAAGAAACGCCTGCGCACCTTCATCGACAGCTCGGCTCAGGGTTTTGCGACTATTTATGTCAGCGCCGGTCGACGCGGGCTGGAAGTTGAACTGGCACCTGCGGTGCTCGCCGAACACACCCAGGCGAAATTTGCCGACATTGGTCGCGCGTAACGTTCACCTGCACTGTATGAAGAAAATTCGTCCATTCTGTCACTGGCGGCGAGCGCATCGCGGTTGCATGCTCTGCCGACTGACTCAGGGAGAAGGTTATGCAGCTCGAGTTTCATCAGGTCGACGCGTTCAGTGATCGGCCGTTCAGTGGCAATCCGGCGATGGTTTACCGGTTGGATGCATGGCTCGCGGACGAGCTGATGCAGAAGATCGCTGGCGAACATAACCTGGCGGAAACCGCGTTTGTGGTGCGTGAGGGATCGGCCTGGCATATCCGCTGGTTTACTCCGACCACTGAGGTGCCATTGTGCGGGCACGCCACGTTGGCCAGCGCTTATGTGCTGTTCGAGATCTACAAGGAAAGCGCCGAGCGTATCGACTTCACCTGTAAATCCGGTCCGCTGAGTGTCACGCGGGAAGGTGATCGGTTGTGGCTGGATTTCCCGTCGATCGTGCCGTCTGAGATTGGTGTGACTGTCGACGTTGAGCGGGCGTTGGGTGTCGAAGCGGTTGATGTACTCGGCTCCAACGAACTGTTCGTAGTACTGGAATCGGAGCAGGCCGTGCTCGATTGCAAGCCGGACATGGTCGCGCTGGCCAAGCTGCCGTGGCTGGGTGCGATCGTCACGGCGCGCGGCAATCAGCACGATTTCGTCTCGCGCTATTTTGCACCAGCGATCGGCATCAATGAAGATCCGGTGACCGGCTCGACGCATTGCAGCCTGATTCCGTATTGGTCAAAGCGTCTGGGCAAGTCGAGCCTGACCGCTTGCCAGCGCTCGGCGCGGGGTGGGGAGTTGTTTTGTCGGTTGGAGGGTGAGCGAGTAAAAATCGGCGGCAATGCGACGCTGGTTGCCAGCGGTACATTGTTGTTGGGTTAGCCCAAAACACCTGTGGGAGCGAGCCTGCTCGCGAATACGGTCGGTCAGTCAAATGATCTGTGACTGATACATTGCATTCGCGAGCAGGCTCGCTCCCACAGTTATGATCCAGGGCGGATCAGAGGGCGGTGCTGTAGCGGCGCACGCCGCTTTCCACTGCTGGGATCTGTGCAGCGGTGCTGCCGGAGGCCTGGAAAAGTACCAAGTGTTCGGCAACTACACGAATCCCCACCTCCGCGCCCACCTGATGATCCGCATGGCTCGGGAAAATCGATTCCAGTTGCGCACCGGTCGGCAGTTGCAGGCGATACAAGGTCGAAGCCCCAAGGAATGTCTTGCCAACAATCCGTGCTTTCAAGGCGCTGTCCGGCGCATAAACGATGTCATCCGGGCGCAGCAACACGTCCACTGCACCGCCAATCGGCCAGGTATAAGCGCGATTTCCGCGCAACTCACCCAGTTCAGTCTGCACCGATTCCGGGCTGCCGAGCTGACCACGAATGAAGTAACCCTGACCGATGAAGCTGGCCACATAGGGTGTCGCCGGTTCGTGATACAGGTTGTACGGCGTGTCCCACTGCTCCAGTCGACCTTCCTTGAACACGCCAACGTGATCGCTGACGGCAAAAGCCTCTTCCTGGTCGTGAGTCACCAGAATTGCACTGGTGCCACGGGCCTTGAGGATGTCGCGCACCTCATGGCTGAGCTTGCGGCGCAACTCGCCATCGAGGTTGGAGAACGGCTCATCGAGCAGCAGCAGTTGCGGCTCCGGTGCCAGGGCGCGGGCGAGGGCGACGCGCTGTTGCTGGCCGCCGGACAACTCGTGCGGGAAGCGCTTGCCGAGATTCTTCAGGTTGACCAGTTCGAGCAGCTCTTCGGTGACGCGCTCTTTGTGCGGGTGCTTGCGGATACCGAAGGCAATATTGTCGGCAACGCTCAGGTGCGGAAACAGTGCGTAGTCCTGAAACACCATGCCTATCCGGCGTTTCTCCGGCGCCAGAGTGAAGCCGGCGCTGGAAATGGTTTCGCCGCCGAGGGTGATTTCACCTTCGTGTACCGGTTCGAAACCGGCAATCGCGCGCAGGGTGGTGGTCTTGCCGCAGCCGGACGAGCCGAGCAGGCAGCCGATGTCACCGGCGTTGAGGTGCAGATTGAGGTTCTGCACCACACGTTGATCTTGATAGCCGCAAGCGAGGTTGCGCAGGTTCAGCAGTAATTCATGGCTCATGCGTGGTGATATGCCGGTTCGACGAGGAACTCGAGCAGGGCCTTCTGTGCGTGGAGACGGTTTTCTGCCTGATCCCAGGCGACGGAGCGCGGGTCATCAAGCAGGTCGAGGCTGATTTCTTCGCCACGGTGCGCAGGCAAGCAGTGCATGAACAGCACGTCCTCGGCAGCGAGGTCGAGCAGGGCACGGTTGACCTGAAATGGCGCGAACAGCTTGAGGCGCTTGGCAGTTTCCTCTTCCTGACCCATCGAAGTCCAGACGTCGGTACTCACCAGATGCGCGCCGCGCACGGCGTCGGCTGGATCGCGAACGATGGTCACGCGATCGCCGGCCTTGGCCACGAATTCAGGATTAGGCTCGTAGCCTGCCGGGCAGGCGATGCGCAACTGGAAGTCGAACTGGATCGCCGCTTCTATATAGCTGTTGCACATGTTGTTGCCGTCGCCGATCCAGGCGACAGTTTTGCCTTGGATCGAGCCACGGTGCTCAAGGAACGTCTGCATGTCGGCCAGCAACTGGCACGGGTGCAGGTCATCGGACAGGCCGTTGATCACCGGCACACGCGAGTTGGCGGCGAATTCGGTCAGGGTGCTGTGGGCAAAGGTACGGATCATCACCGCGTCGAGCATGCTCGACATGACGATGGCGCAGTCGCCGATCGGCTCACCACGGCCCAGTTGGGTGTCGCGTGGGGACAGGAAGATCGCCTGGCCGCCGAGCTGGATCATGCCGGCCTCGAAGGAGATCCGCGTGCGGGTCGAGGATTTTTCGAAGATCATCCCCAGTACGCGGTTTTTCAGAGGCTCGAACAGTACGCCGCGGTTACGCAGGTCCTTGAGCTCAACGCCTCGACGGATCACGCTGACCAGCTCTTCGGGCGTGCAATCCATCAGGGAGAGAAAGTGCCTTGCGCTCATCATTGACTACCTTTTTGCTACAAGCCGCAGATGCTCAAAGCCTTGTTTAACGGAACAACGGGCGAGACCTGCGGCGTAAGCCGCACGGGGCGACGAAATAGGGGAAGGCGCGATATTGACACTAAATGTCGCGTTTTTCCAATAGGCTACGGTTTTTGCGGAAATCGAAGGGCGCACTGGATGTTGCAGTCGCGCATTTGAAGTCGGTTCGGGACAGCAGCGAGTCCCTTTTTACACTGGCCTCGCGGGGCTTGGCAATGCGCCGTGGCGGGGATCGGGTCGCTTGGGTCGTTTTACGACCGTGGCGCCATGCCACCACTTGGTCGGATGCTCAGGCTGAAACATTTGCTAAAGCAAAGTGCTGGGTTATAAATAAGTTTCGAGCGACGCAGGAAGCCTCCGCATGGAATCGAAAGAAAAACTGTTAATGGAATTGCTGGGCCACACGGCTCGTTCTCTGACTCACCTCACTGCGTCGGTCACCTCAATGTCTTTCGAACTGCTGCGCAGCGAGGACGAGGTCGTGAAGACCGCCGGTCGCCACATGATCGATCGCATGGCCACCATCAGTGCGGGGCTCGACGAGCATTGGCGGCTGATCGGCGAACTCACTGGCGTGCACGTTGCCCACGAGCAGATCGAAACCATCCAGGAAATTCAGCTGGCAGCACCGCCGCAGCTTCCATCGAGTTGAGCGCGCTGGTCTATCGGCGCACCTGATAGGCGTCGATTCACAAGACGAACGTCGCTGGCGTCGGGCCTGCGTCGGGGCCATAGTTTTGTTCCCGCGGGCGTGACTGCCCGCCCAGAACAAGACAGAGACTGGCCATGACCAAGACTCTCCATCACCGTGCCTGCCACCTGTGTGAAGCCATTTGCGGGCTGACCATCGAAACCACCGAAACCGATGGCAATGTTGCGATCACCTCGATCAAGGGTGATGCCCTCGACACTTTCAGCCGTGGCCACATTTGCCCCAAAGCCGTGGCCCTGCAAGATATCCAGAGTGACCCCGACCGCCTGCGTCAGCCGATGCGCCGGGTTGGCAGCGAATGGTTGCCGATCGAGTGGGACGAAGCGTTTGCGCTGGCCGCCGATAAACTGGCGGCCATTCAGGAGCGTCATGGCCAGAACGCCGTGGCGGTTTATCAGGGCAACCCGAGCGTGCATAACTACGGGCTGATGACCCACAGCAATTATTTCCTTGGGTTGCTGAAGACGCGCAATCGCTTCTCGGCGACTTCGGTCGATCAGTTGCCGCATCACCTGAGCAGTTATCTGATGTACGGCCATGGTTTGCTGCTGCCGATTCCGGACATCGATCACACCGACTTCATGTTGATCCTCGGCGGCAACCCGCTGGCATCCAACGGCAGCATCATGACCGTGCCGGACGTCGAGAAGCGTCTGAAAGCGATTCAGGCGCGCGGCGGCAAAGTGGTGGTGGTCGATCCACGGCGCAGCGAGACGGCGGCCATGGCTGACCAGCACCTGTTCGTGCGTCCCGGTGGCGATGCAGCGCTGTTGTTTGGCGTGCTCAACACACTGTTTAGTGAAGGCCTGACCCGCGACAGTCATCTGCCGGTCGATGGTCTGGACGAAGTGCGTGCGGCAGTCGCCGCGTTTACCGCTGAAACCATGAGCCCGCTGTGCGCCGTGCCTGCCGAGCAGATCCGCCAGCTGGCGCGTGACTTCGCTGCGGCGCCGAGTGCGGTGTGCTATGGCCGCATGGGCGTTTCAACGCAGGCTTTCGGCACGCTGTGCCATTGGGTCGTGCAGTTGATCAATCTGGTCACCGGCAACCTCGACCGGGTTGGCGGCGCGTTGTGCACCGAGCCGGCCGTGGATCTGGTGGCGTCGACCTCGGGCGGGCATTTCAACAAATGGCAGAGTCGTGTTTCCGGGCGTCCTGAGTACGGCGGTGAGTTGCCGGTTTCGGCGTTGGCCGAGGAGATGCTCACCGAAGGCGAGGGCCAGATCCGTGCACTGATCACCGTTGCCGGCAACCCGGTGCTGTCGACGCCAAACGGACGGCAACTGGAGCAGGCGCTGGATGGCCTGGAATTCATGGTCAGCATTGACCTGTACATCAACGAAACCACGCGCTATGCCGACCTGATCCTGCCGTCGACCTCGGCGCTGGAGAACGATCACTACGACACCACGTTCAACCTGTTCGCGGTGCGCAACGTCACCCGCTTCAACCGCGCAATCCTCGCCAAGCCCGAGGGCGCCCTGCATGACTGGGAGATCTTCGTCGGTCTGGCCAAGGCGTTTGCCGAGAAGACCGGCAAGGAGCTGAAACCGACCATGCCACCGGCGAAGATGATCGACATGGGCCTGCGTATGGGTCTGTACGGTGATGCGTCCGAACAGAAGCTGTCACTGGCCACGTTATTCGATCATCCGCACGGGATTGACCTGGGCGCGTTGAAAGCGAATCTGGCGCCGCGCCTGAAAACGCCTGATCAGCACGTGCAGGCCGCTCCGCCGGAGATCCTTGCCGACCTCGCGCGTTTCGCCGCATTGCAGGCACCGGCCGCCGATGAACTGTTGATGATTGGCCGTCGCCATGTGCGCAGCAACAATTCCTGGATGCACAACTATCACCGTCTGGTGAAGGGCAAACCCCGTCACCAGTTGCTGATGCATCCAGACGATCTCGCCAGCCGTGGCCTCAATGATGGTCAACTGGTACGCGTCAGTTCGCGGGTTGGGCAGATCGAAGTCGAGGTAATCGGCAGTCTGGACATGATGAAAGGTGTGGTCAGCCTGCCGCACGGCTGGGGCCATGCGCGGCCGGGAGTGCAAATGGCAATTGCCAGTGGCCAGCCCGGTTCTAGCGCAAACGATCTGACCGATGAATGCCAGCTCGACGAGTTGTCCGGCAATGCGGCGCTCAATGGTGTGCCAGTGACGGTGGCGGCGGCTTGAACTGGTCTGTCGGGGAGACCGAGCATGGCGCTCGGGATTCCGTTACAATGCGCCACCGTGCCGACCCATGAGTCGGAAAGTTCAGCCGAGGTGCTCCATGGATATCATCGAAACGATTAAAGAGCAGATTGCCAACAACACCATTCTGCTTTACATGAAAGGCTCGCCGAATGCCCCGCAGTGTGGCTTCTCCGCGAAAGCTGCGCAGGCTGTAATGGCGTGTGGCGAAAAGTTTGCGTATGTGGACATCCTGCAGAACCCGGAAATCCGCGCCAACCTGCCGAAGTACGCCAACTGGCCGACTTTCCCGCAACTGTGGGTCGGCGGTGAGCTGGTCGGCGGTAGCGATATCATGACCGAGATGGCTGCAGACGGTTCGCTGCAAAGCACCATCAAGGCGGCTGTTGAAGCGGCAGCTGCGAACAAGTCCGAAGCCTGATCCGGCTTTTGTGGGAGCGAGCCTGCTCGCGAATGCTTTCTGCCGCTGACGACGTTGTCGGCTGACATGACGCTTTCGCCAGCAGGCTGGCTCCCACAGGGATTACGGTATTGACCGCAATCCGGGCAATAAAAAGCCCCGCGCCTCGAAAGAGGGCGGGGCTTTTTAGTGTCTCGAGTTTAGCGGGCGCTAACTTACTCTTCGCCCATCTGCGATTGCAGATAGTTCTCAAGACCGATCTTGTCGATCAGGCCCAGTTGGGTTTCCAGCCAGTCGATGTGTTCTTCTTCGGATTCGAGAATGTCTTCGAGCAGTTCACGGCTACCGAAGTCGCCAACGGTTTCGCAATGCGCGATCGCGGTCTTCAGGTCAGCGTGGCCGGTCTTCTCGATACGCAGGTCACACTCCAGCATTTCCTGGGTGTGCTCGCCGATGTGCAGCTTGCCCAGGTCCTGCACGTTCGGCAGGCCTTCGAGAAACAGGATGCGCTTGATCAGCTTGTCCGCGTGTTTCATTTCGTCGATGGATTCTTTGTATTCGTGCTTGCCGAGCTTGTTCAGACCCCAATCTTCGTACATGCGTGCATGCAGGAAGTACTGATTGATCGCGACCAGCTCATTGGCAAGGATCTTGTTGAGATGCTGGATGACTGTAATGTCGCCTTTCATGATCGGAGTCCTGCCCTGTATTAGCTGTATATATGGCAGAGTTTGAGCTTCGTACTTATAAGTGTCAAACCTAAGTTATTGAATAATATATGAAAATTAATCGGAATAAGAATGTTTGTGTTCCGCGTCTGGAGCCTAAGCAATTGATTTACAGGCATAAAAAAACCGGACATAAGTCCGGTTCTTTGAAATGGGGTGTTATTACGCAGCAGTAAATTCTACCGGATAGGAGATCGCGGCCTGGGCGGTTTGCAGCTTGGTCAGGGTTTCGCGGACCACTTCCTTGGCAAGGCAGGCACATTTGCCGCACTGGCTGGCGACGCCGGTGGCCTGGCGGACTTCTTTATAGCTGCAGCAACCTTCATAGATCGCTTCGCGGATCTGTCCGTCGGTGACGCCAGTGCAGAGACAAACATACATAAGTGAGAACCGTCGCTGGTTGTGACTCAATTGCGATGGATCTTAATGTTAACGAGAATGATTGTCAAAGTGCTTTCGGAAGGCTTCTGCTGATTCTCAGCCATGACTGACGAACGGTATTTGCTGGCGATTTGCCTGGCCCCGTAAATGCAGCGCCGTTCTGCGGCTGCTTTAAAAAACCGTTAAGGACAGGCCAAATTCGCAGTGTATGATGGTCGGCCCTTGCGAAGGGGGTTCGTGTCACAGGGCTGTCGCCTGAGGGTGGCAGGCTGGCGCGGACCCTGAACTTCAAGTTTTTACACCAGGAGATATCAATGAGCGTACTCGTAGGCAAACAAGCCCCTGACTTCACCGTCCCGGCCGTACTCGGCAATGGCGAGATCGTTGACAGCTTCACCCTGTCCTCGGCCATCAAAGGCAAATACGGCCTGGTGTTCTTCTACCCACTGGATTTCACCTTCGTCTGCCCGTCCGAGCTGATCGCTCTGGACAACCGCATGGCCGACTTCAAGGCACGCAACGTTGAAGTGATCGCTGTGTCGATCGACTCGCACTTCACTCACAACGCATGGCGCAACACCCCGGTTAACAATGGCGGCATCGGTCAGGTGAAATACACCATGGCTGCCGACATGAAGCACGACATCGCCAAGGCTTACGACGTTGAGTCCGAAGGCGGCGTAGCGTTCCGTGGCGCGTTCCTGATCGACGACAAAGGCGTTGTCCGCTCGCAGATCATCAACGACCTGCCGCTGGGCCGTAACATGGAAGAGCTGATCCGTCTGGTCGACGCTCTGCAATTCCACGAAGAGCACGGCGAAGTCTGCCCTGCCAACTGGAAAAAAGGCGACAAAGGCATGAACGCTTCGCCAGAAGGCGTTGCGGCTTACCTGACCGAGAACGCTGCTGCCCTGTAAGGCGCAACGTCGAGGTAAAAAAAACCGGCTCATTGAGCCGGTTTTTTTATGCGCGGGAGTTACCCGACCAGGATCAGTCGCCGAAGTCTTCCCAGCCGCCCATCTGTTTCCAGCGGTTGACGATGCCGCAGAACAGCTCAGCGGTTTTCTCGGTGTCGTAACGCGCCGAGTGCGCCTCGCGACCGTCGAAATCGATGTCGGCGGCCTGGCAGGCTTTCGCCAGCACGGTTTGACCGTAGGCCAGACCGGCCAGGGTCGCGGTGTCGAAGCTGGAGAACGGGTGGAACGGGTTGCGCTTCATGTCCAGTCGCGCGACCGCAGCGTTCAGGAAGCCAAGATCGAAGCTGCTGTTGTGACCAACCAGAATCGCACGTTTGCAGCCGTTGGCTTTCAGCGCCTTGCGGATACCACGGAAGATGTCGGTCAGCGCGGTTTCTTCGCTGACGGCCATGCGCAGAGGGTGATCGAGCTTGATCCCGGTGAACTCCAGCGCAGCTGCTTCGATATTGGCGCCTTCGAACGGCTCAACGCGGAAGAAGTAGGTGTGATCGGGGTAAACAAAACCCTTTTCATCCATGGCGATGGTGGTCGCAGCAATCTCCAGCAGCGCATCGGTGGCCGAGTTGAAACCACCGGTTTCTACGTCAACGACAACCGGCAGATAGCCGCGAAAGCGTGCTGCCATCGGGTGACGGGAACCGCCGCCACCACTTTGACCGTCCAGTTCGTCGTCGAAATGGTCTTCACTCACGCGTGTTCCTCCAGCAGGCGCCAGCGCAGTTTTTCACCGGCGCGCAGCGGGATAACGGTCAGCTCGCCAAACGGCAGGCTGGTCGGGGCAGTCCATTCTTCACGAACCAGGGTGATGCGATCGGTGTTCGCCGGCAGGCCGTAGAAACGCGGGCCGTTGAGGCTGGCGAAGGCTTCGAGCTTGTCCAGCGCGTTACGCTGTTCGAAGGCTTCGGCGTACATCTCGATGGCGGCGTACGCGGTGTAGCAGCCGGCGCAACCGCAAGCGGCTTCTTTGGCGTGCTGGGCGTGCGGCGCCGAGTCGGTGCCAAGGAAGAACTTCGCGCTGCCACTGGTGGCGGCGTCGAGCAGGGCTTCCTGGTGTGTATTGCGCTTGAGGATCGGCAGGCAATAGAAGTGCGGCCGAATTCCGCCGACCAGCATGTGGTTGCGGTTATACAGCAGGTGATGCGCGGTAATGGTCGCGCCAACGTTGGCCGAAGCTTCGTTGACGAACTGCACGGCATCGCCGGTGGTGATGTGTTCGAACACCACTTTCAGCGTCGGGAAACGCTCGACCACGCGGCGCATGTGCTCATCGATGAAAATCTTTTCGCGGTCGAACACGTCGACGTCGCCACGAGTGACTTCACCGTGGATCAACAGCGGCATGCCGACTTCGGCCATGGCTTCCAGCGCCGGGAAGATCTTGTCGATGCTGGTCACCCCGGAATCGGAGTTGGTCGTGGCGCCGGCCGGGTACAGCTTGGCGGCGTACACGAATCCGCTGGCCTTGGCGTCACGAATTTCTTCAGGCTGGGTGCGGTCGGTGAGGTACAGCACCATCAGCGGCTCGAAGCGACTGCCGGCCGGGCGGGCAGCGAGAATCCGCTGGCGATAGCCGTCGGCTTCAGCGGCGTTGCGCACCGGCGGTACCAGGTTGGGCATGATGATGGCGCGGCCAAACGTGCGCGCAACATCGGCAACGGTATTGGTCAACACGGCACCATCGCGAAGATGAATGTGCCAGTCGTCGGGACGCAGCAGGGTCAGGCGGTCGGACATGAGGGGATTCCAGGCGGGTCAAACTGAGGCGAATGCTACCGGAAAAGACTCTTGCAGGCACTCGCTATCAAGTTTTGCGGGAACCTTCCGATATCCCGTAGGTATGCCGTAAACATAGTGTGAATCGGTCTTTGTGTTTCAGAAGCCAATGGAGCCTCCCGTGCGCCAGCGTTATTTAGCCTTGCTCAGTGTGTTTGCCAGCCTTCCGGCGATGGCGCTCACGTACCAGACTCGTCTGGAGAACATTGAGTGGACGGTCGCCGGCGACAAGTTCGAATGTCGTCTGACCCAACCGATCACTGATTTCGGCTCGGGTGAGTTCGTGCGCAAGGCCGGCGAGCAGGCGATTTTCCGTCTGAATGCCTACAACGCCATGCTTGGCGGCGGTTCTGCGACGTTGCTCGCGGCAGCTGCACCTTGGCAGCCAGGGCGTGGTGACATCAATCTGGGCAGCGTCCGGCTCGGCAGCGGCAACGTGTTGTTCAGCAGCTCGCAGTCGCAGGCCGGCGGCTTGATCAGCGGCCTGCTGGACGGACGCAGTCCGGTCGTGCGCCGTGCCTCTGGCGATGGCCGTGTGTCGGAAGTGCGTTTATTGCCGGTGAAATTCAGCAAGGCGTTTAACGACTATCAGACCTGTGTGGCGAAATTGCTGCCGCAGAATTTCGACCAGATCAAACAGTCGCAAATCGGCTTCCCCGGCGAGGGCGTTGATCTCGACGCTGCCGCGAAGGCCAAGCTGCAAGTGATGCTCGAATTCATGAAGGCCGATCCGACGGTCAATCACATCGAACTCGACGGCCACTCCGACAACAGCGGCAATCGCCTGACCAACCGTGAACTGTCGCGGCGCCGGGCGCTGGCAGTGGTCGACTTCTTCAAGGCCAACGGCATCCAGGAATCGCAGATCACCGTGCGTTTCCATGGCGAGCAATATCCCATTGTGCCGAACACCAATGCGGCCAATCGCGCGAAGAACCGTCGGGTCAATGTCAAACTGGCGCGCGTAGCACCGGCCGCGGCTCCGGCACCGCAAGCGAGCACGCCAGCCAGCACTGCAGCGACTTCCTGACCCGTGGGTCATCGTCGCGCTCTCGACAGATTCTGTCGCTTTGTCGTCTTAAGCTGTCGCGCCTCTGTAAATTATCGCGTTTGAGCGGTAGACTCCTCGGCTTTCCGTAGAACCCCGTGGAGTGATGGCATGGCGGACGTAAACAAGGTCGTTCTGGCGTATTCCGGCGGCCTGGACACTTCGGTGATCCTCAAGTGGCTGCAGGATACTTATAACTGTGAAGTGGTGACCTTCACCGCTGATCTCGGTCAAGGCGAAGAGGTCGAGCCGGCCCGCGCCAAGGCTCAGGCCATGGGCGTCAAAGAAATCTACATCGACGATCTGCGCGAAGAGTTCGTGCGTGATTTCGTGTTCCCGATGTTCCGCGCCAACACCGTTTACGAAGGCGAGTACCTGCTGGGTACTTCCATCGCACGTCCGCTGATCGCCAAGCGCCTGATCGAAATCGCCAACGAAACCGGCGCTGACGCCATTTCCCACGGCGCGACCGGCAAGGGCAACGACCAGGTGCGTTTCGAGCTGGGTGCCTACGCGCTCAAGCCGGGCGTAAAAGTGATTGCCCCTTGGCGTGAGTGGGACCTGCTGTCCCGCGAGAAGCTGATGGACTACGCCGAGAAGCACGCGATCCCGATCGAGCGTCACGGCAAGAAGAAATCCCCGTACTCGATGGACGCCAACCTGCTGCACATCTCCTATGAAGGCGGCGTGCTGGAAGATACGTGGACCGAGCACGAAGAAGACATGTGGAAATGGACCGTCTCCCCGGAGAACGCTCCTGACAAAGCGCAATACCTGGAACTGACTTACCGTAACGGCGACATCGTTGCACTGGACGGCGTCGAAATGACCCCGGCCACCGTGCTGGCGACGCTGAACAAGATCGGTGGTGCTCACGGTATCGGCCGTCTCGACATCGTCGAAAACCGTTACGTCGGCATGAAGTCCCGTGGTTGCTACGAAACCCCGGGCGGCACCATCATGCTGCGCGCTCACCGCGCCATCGAGTCGATCACTCTGGACCGCGAAGTCGCTCACCTCAAAGACGAGCTGATGCCGAAATATGCCAGCCTGATCTACACCGGTTACTGGTGGAGCCCGGAGCGTCTGATGCTGCAGCAGATGATCGACGCTTCGCAGGTCAACGTGAACGGCGTTGTGCGCCTGAAACTGTACAAAGGCAACGTGATCGTCACTGGCCGCAAGTCCGACGATTCGCTGTTCGATTCCAACATCGCGACCTTCGAAGAAGACGGCGGTGCTTACAACCAGGCTGACGCGGCGGGCTTCATCAAGCTCAACGCGCTACGCATGCGCATTGCTGCCAACAAGGGCCGCAAGTTGTTCTAAGCGATGCGGTCTGAAGTGTAATGAAAAGGGCGGCCTTGTCATCGAGACAAGGTCGCCCTTTTTGCATAATTCTTTGTCTGCCTGTGATCGAGTCGCGTTGCTGGTCTTCGCGCTTGTGGCTACGACTCATCTTTCATGCCCGCCCCAGTAGCGTCACCGCTTGTGAGCACAGGTTATAAACAATACAAAGCGTTTTGCCTGAGCCTTTTTTTACCTGTTTGATTTGCAGCAGCGCGTTTTTTGTCAATACAACGTCCGACACGTGATTGGAAAGAAAAACCACCACACGGGCAGTTTTCCTGTCGAGGTTACGGATGTTTTCCAGAATCGTGGCTAACTCTTTCGACGCATCGACATCTCGCGCATCAATGAGGTGCAGACTGCTGACCCACGCGGGCAACTGAATGTTGTGCTGAACAATCAGGCTCGACTTTGTGTTGCTGTCCGCAGGCGGGTCGGGCGCGGTGTGCACTGTGCACGAGTCTTTGCATTCCACTGTGCCTGACTCGCTGGGCACGACACAACTTGATAGTCCAAACGTACCTTGCGCGGATGACTCCTGAGTTGATGCGTGTCGTTTGGTCTCGCGATCATTGTTGTCGATGACTTTCAGGAAGTTCTTGTCCTTGCCGAAGTCTGATGGTGAGTAGAGGGAGCGATAGTTGAAGTTTAAAGTTATAAAAAACAAAAATAGTAAATAGAACGGAAAGCTGATCAGAAACCACACATATATCTCTCTGTCCTTGTTGTCGAGAAATGGCAGGGAAATCGCGGCTGATGTTTCCGAGATGGCTGCAAATATGGCAATTACCGTCATTGGGTTAGTGATCTTTTTTTTTATTTTCAGCATGCTTGTACTCTTTTGTCTGGTCTTTCTCATAGTTGGTTGATTTGTTTGGTTGGTTGTCTGGTAGTTGGGTTTCGGATTTTTATATTTATAGCAAAAGCATTTGCTTAGGTATAAATATCTTGTTTCAAGTGTTTATATTGGGCGCGGTGTTTTCGACATGGTGTGCCTGCAATTGCCTTGTGTTTCCAGTTTTTAATCAATGTCGTCGGCGGGCGCAGTAGGAAGATGTTAAGGCCGTTACGGCCTGATGCTGGTCGGCGGTGAGTGACGAATCGGAGAGCGTTAGTCGTAGTTTGTAACAAGTAAACAGTGCGTTATTGCTTTGAGCAGAGAAGGGAATAACGTCGGATGTTTAGAGAGGTAGAGGTTTTTTGTAGGATTAATCCGCAATGACTGTAGGGGATGTCTTTCGATGCAAGTGCATCATAACCCCGGCATGCCATCGAGCAAGTGACTGGGCTATTGTGCGTGTTCTAAAAATTCGAACAGCGAAACTGGACTTGCCCATGAATAAAGTGCTGATCGTGGATGATCACCCTGTCATTCGTCTTGCGGTACGTATGCTGATGGAACGTCATGGCTACGAAGTCATCGCAGAAACTGATAATGGTGTAGATGCGTTACAACTTGCTCGAGAACAATTGCCGGATATTGTCATTCTGGATATTGGAATACCGAAACTTGACGGTCTGGAAGTTATTGCACGCCTGACCTCAACCGCCATGCCTATTAAAGTACTGGTATTGACTTCCCAGGCGCCCGGGCACTTTTCAATGCGCTGCATGCAGTCGGGTGCGGCGGGTTATGTCTGTAAACAACAGGATCTGACCGAATTGCTAAGTGCAATCAAGGCGGTATTGTCCGGCTACAGTTATTTTCCCAATCAGGCTTTGCATACAGTGCGCACCAGTCTGGGCAATGCCAGTGAAGCCGACATGGTTGATCGTCTGTCCGGTCGGGAAATGATGGTGTTGCAGCAGTTGGCGCGGGGCAAGACCAACAAGGAAATCGCCGATGGCATGTTTTTGAGCAACAAGACCGTCAGCACCTACAAAACGCGCCTTTTACTGAAGCTCAATGCGCGCTCTCTGGTTGATCTGATCGAGTTGGCGCAGCGTAATGGTCTGGTATGAATGTATCGATGGCTGACAGGGTCATGGGCCGATCAAACTCAGCTAGCCGCAGAAAATGAAAAGCCTCCGGTTCGGGAGGCTCTCAAATGTCAGTCATCAAAATCGTATTCGGCCAATTGCTTTTGCAGTCGACGCTCCTCAAGCAGGTTATCGATCGTACGGCGCTTGCTGAGATTGGTCTTGGCGACTTCGACCACAGGTTCGTCATCCGTTTCCGCGGGGATATCGTCATCTACATCCAGTGGCTCTTTGTCGCTACTCATCAGCTAACTCCCGGCTAAGAATGCCTTTGGCGCTCCTTATATCGACATTCCTGCGGCGGGTAAAAAAGATTTTTTCAATCGACTTATCAATTATTCCAATAGCCGGTCAATCGTCCGAAGTTTTGTCTTTGTACTCGCACAAATCCTCGATGCGGCAACTGCCGCAGCGTGGCTTGCGAGCCAGACACACGTAACGGCCATGAAGAATAAGCCAGTGGTGGGAGTCGAGCAGGAATTCTTTGGGTACAAACTTCATCAGCTTCTTTTCCACTTCAACGACATTTTTACCCGGTGCAATGCCGGTGCGATTGCTGACCCGAAAGATGTGGGTGTCGACGGCCATGGTCAGTTGGCGGAAAGCCGTGTTGAGCACGACGTTGGCGGTCTTGCGGCCCACTCCGGGCAAGGCTTCGAGCTCCTCACGGGTTTGCGGGACCTCGCTGCCATGGCGCTCGACCAGCAAGCGGCAGGTTTCTATGACGTTCTTGGCCTTGCTGTTGTAGAGGCCAATCGTCTTGATGTATTCGGACAGACCTTCGACCCCCAGAGCGTGGATGGCAGCCGGCGTATTGGCCACCGGAAACAGCTTTGCCGTGGCCTTGTTGACGCCGACGTCAGTCGACTGTGCTGAAAGAATCACGGCGATCAGCAGTTCGAACGGCGAGGAGTAGGCCAGCTCAGTCTTCGGCTCCGGATTGTCTTCGTGCAGGCGGCGGAAGATCTCCAGACGTTTTGCAGCATTCATGGGCGATGCGTTTCCTTGGATATCGAGTTCGGGCGAATCATCGCCTTACGCGCCGCCAGCAGCAGCGCCAACAAAATAAAGGCACCGGGGATCAGGGTGATCAGGTGCAGCCCTTGGCTAAATACAACAAGACCTGGCCAGTATTCAGACAGCCCCCGGCCGAGACTACCGTGACCGCTGAGTTCACGCAGCCCGGCGAGCAGCAACATCAATCCGCCGAACGTGCCGCAGAGTTTCAAGCGCTCGACCCGCGATTGGCGCCAGAAGCCATTGTGTTCCAGTACCACGCATTGCAGGGCGATCAGGCTCACATAGAGGCCGTAAGTCTGCTGCCAGGGTAGAAACCAGCGTTGCGCCAACAGGTCTGCACAACTGGTGAAGGTCGCGGCGAGCAGAAGACTGGCCAGCAATGCGTTTGTGCCCGTGAGGCGCGACCGTAAAGCAGGCATGCACCAGCCATACAGACCCACGACACTGGCGAACATCAATAATGCCACCAGCGCGTCGGCCAAGGAGTTACTGGTGCCAAGCAGCAATGTCAGCATCAACGCGTTCGAAAGACTCGCCGACCGGTTCATGCTCCGCTCCCCAGCAATGCCGTGCGGTGTTCATCGAAGTAGCGCAAGGCATCATGGATTGCGCTGATCGCTGCGCGAGAGGTGATGGTTGCACCGGCTATTTGATCAAATTGTCCCTGATCCTTTTTCAGCGCCCAGCCTGCATCGCCCGGCTCATTGACCGATTGACCGGTAAACGTTTGCAGCCAGGCATTCGGCCAGTCCCCCAGACGCCCACCGAGTGCCGGGGTTTCGTTCTGTTCGAGGGTTTTCACAGCCAATAATTTGCCGGTGGCATCGATGGCGATCAGCAGTTCGATGGCACCCGCATAACCCTGGGTCTGACTGCGCAGCAATATCGCGACGGTCTGGCTGCCTCGGGTCGCGCGATAGCCGCCCGACAAAGTGCTGTGGCCCAAGGTGATATCTGTCAACGCCAGAGGCTGTTCCAACGGTTGGTTGTCGTAGGAGCCGAGCGGGAGCAAATCAAGCAGTTTGCGGCTTTCGAGCAAGCGCTGCTGCGCGACGATCTGTGGTGCGTTAATGCGCTGTACGAAGTACGTTGCACCGATGCCGATGACCGCCAACAGCAGCACAACAAGCGCGCTGGCCGTACGATTCATGGCCTTACCTCAACCTGACGGCCTGCGGCAAATCGCTCCAGCGCCGGCACGCAAAGGTTCATCAGCAGTACCGCAAATGCCACGCCATCCGGGTATCCACCCCACGTGCGAATCAAATAGGTCAGCAGCCCGACACCTGCGCCGAACAGCAGACGAGCGAGTGCGCTTTTAGCGCCGGAAACCGGTTCGGTAATGATGAAAAACGCGCCCAGCATGGTCGCACCGCTAAGCAGATGAAGCAGCGGGGAACCCTGCGAGTCCGAGCCTGAACCATTCCAGCACAGCAGACTGACGACAAACAGGCTGGCGAGCATGCCCAGTGGTGCGTGCCAGGCAAAGACCCGGCGTTGCAGCAAAAACAACCCGCCAGCGAGAAACGCCAGATTCACCCATTCGACGCCGTGCCCACCAAAGCGACCGAAGGCCGGACTGCTGGCGAACAACTCGTCCATGGTCAGGCTTTTGTTGATGCGCAGGCTGTCCAGCACGGTGGCCTGCGCCCAGGCATCCGGAGTCTGACCCAAGCCGAATACCTGTTGAAGGCTCGACGTCAGATCCAGGCCATGGGCCGGCCAATGGGTCATCGGCTGCGGGAACATCACCACGACCAAGGCAAACCCGAGCATCGCCGGATTGAACGGATTTTTACCAATGCCGCCGTACACGTGCTTGCCGAACAACAGACCCGAAGCCATCGCCGTGACGGTCAACCACCACGGACAATAAGGCGGCAAGGCGGCGGCCAGCAATGTCGCGCTGACCAACGCACTGCCGTCGCTTAGCGTCGGCTGCATTGGCTGTCGACGCAGTCGGAGGACAGCTGCCTCGACCATCAGCGCGGTGACGATAGCCAGCAGCAGATTGATCAGCACGCCCCAACCGTACCACCAGAACAGCGTCAGCAGCCCCGGCAAAGCGGCGAGCAGCACCAGTTTCATCGCCTGGAGCAGGCGCTCGTCCGGTGCTTCAAGGGGCGACATGATCTTGCACCTGGCGCTCGGCGTCTTGCAGGCGGGCGCGGGCCTTGTCGAGGGTTTCACTGGGCGTGTCGGCGCGACGCTCGAGTTTGTTGAGGTCCGCGCGGGCGTAGGCCAATTCGGTTTTCAACTGGCGAAGCTGGCTGTCGATCGGGCGTTTTTCGACGCGTACCAGGTCAGGCAACGGCTGCTCACTGTTGGCTTCGGCGGCGTGCAGGGCCTGCTCGGCATCGCTTAATGCTTGTTCCAGCGCGGCGATCTGCTCCGGCGCCGCTTCGGCGGTTTGGGCTTTTTTCAGTTCGGCGCGGCGCATAGCCAACTGGATCTTCGCCCGTTTCAGATCGGCGTCTTTGGCAGGGGCAGGCACGGTGGGCGCCGGCGCAGCGCTGCTTTCAACCGCAGCCAGAGCCTGTTCGGCCGCTTCGAATTGCTGCTGCAACACGATCAGTTGTACCTGCTGCTCGAACGTCGGCGGATGGCCGAAAGCCTTCAGCGACTTGTGCAGTTGCGCACGGCTCATGGCCACATCGATCTTGGCTTTCTTCAGCGCCGCATCCGCGGTCGCCGCTTTCTGCGCGCGCACCCGCTCAAGCGCTGCCTGCACCGGATCGGTTGCGCTCACTTCAGGTTGCGCCGCCCGTTTCGCCCGCGCTTCACGCTCTGCCTGCTTCTGTTGTTCTTCGCGTTGCAAGCGCTCGTTTCGGCGCTCGAAACGTTGACGCGCGTGATCGCGTTTGGCCGTCCGGGCGCGCTGTTCTTCAAGACTGAATGCCAGACCACCCACCACCGGCAACGTGCTCGGCGGTAATGGATGCATCTCGATGCAATCGACCGGGCATGGCGCAACACACAGATCGCAACCGGTGCACTCTTCAATGATCACCGTGTGCATCAGTTTTGCCGCGCCGACAATCGCATCGATCGGGCAGGCCTGGATGCACTTGGTACAGCCAATGCATTCGGCCTCACGGATGAACGCCACTTGCGGCGGCGCCGAACCGCGACTGATGTCCAGTTCCAGCACCGGCACTTTCAACAGTTCCGCCAGCGCGGCAATGGTTTCGGCACCGCCCGGCGGGCACTTGTTGATCGGCTCGCCCTCGGCGATGCCTTGTGCATATGGCTTGCATCCGGGATGGCCGCACTTGCCGCATTGGGTCTGCGGCAGGAGGGCATCGATGCATTGAATCAGACTCATGTTTTGATCAGTCCACTGAATCCGAGAAAAATCACTGCGATCAAACCGGCGCTGATCAGATCGATCGGCAAGCCGCGAAAGGGCAGGGGAATGTCGTTGTCGGCCGTACGTTCACGCAAATCCTGGAACAGGCTCAGTACCAGCCAGAAACCCAGCCCGGCACCGAGGCTCAGCGCTATCGCCTGCAGCAGCCCCTGATCGTTTTGCGCGTTGATCAGCGTCAGCCCGAGGACACCGGCGTTACCGAGCAACAACGGCCATAAACCTTCGAAGGGCAGATTCGGCAGCCCGCGCGCCAACAGTTTCAGCAGTGGCGCGATCAGCAACACGCTCAACGGCAGAAACACGAACAACCGCAGGGCTTCAAGGTGAAGCGGCACCAGCAGCCAATGCCAGATCACGTAACCGACTACGCCGACGAGCAACATCAGACACAAGGTCGACAACCCCAACGCATGCACCTGGCGACGACTGCCCGCCAACAGCGGATCGACGCCCAGCGGCCAGTGCAACACGAAGTTGTTGAGCAGCGCAGCACTGATAAGCGTAAGCACAAGTTCGGTCATGGTTCTGCCAGCGAAACGGGCGGGTGTCTCTCAAGGTTAGGCATTATCCGGCCAGATATGAAAAATCCCACAGGCATGCCGGGCACGCCTGTGGGATCAATTGACTGCCCAGTGTTACTTGATGCGCTGACCTGGCTTGGCGCCGCTGTCCGGGCTCAGCAGGTAAATCTCTTCGCCACCAGGGCCCGCCGCCATCACCATGCCTTCGGAGATACCGAACTTCATTTTCCGTGGCTTGAGGTTGGCGATCATCATGGTCAGGCGACCGTCGAGTTTGGACGGATCCGGGTAAGCGCTCTTGATGCCCGAGAACACGTTGCGTTGCTCGTCACCGATATCCAGTGTCAGGCGCAGCAGTTTATCGGCACCTTCCACGTGTTCGGCTTTGACGATCAGCGCCACGCGCAGGTCGATGGCGGCAAAAGCGTCGAAGTCGATTTCCGGCGACAGCGGATCCTTGGCCAGTTCGCCATTGCCGGCCGGGGCGGCGGCGCCGGTGTCGGTCTGGCTGGCGGTCAGGTCTTCTTTCGAGGCGTCGCTCATGGCTTGCACTTTTACCGGGTCGATGCGGGTCATCAACGGTTTGAATTCGTTCAGCTGGTGGTTGGCCAGCAGCGTGGTGTGGTCGTTCCAGGTCAGCGGGGCGACGTTGAGGAACGCCTCGGCATCGGCGGCCAGCAGCGGCAACACCGGTTTGAGGAAGATCACCAGTTGGCGGAACAGGTTGATGGCGGTGGCGCAGATGGCCTGGACTTCGTCCTGCTTGCCTTCCTGTTTGTTCAACGACCACGGCGCCTTGTCGGCGATCCACGCGTTGGCGCGGTCGGCGAGGGCCATGGTTTCACGCATGGCGCGGGCGAAGTCGCGAGCTTCATAGGCGTCGGCAATGCTTGGCGCCGCAGCGAGGAAAGCCTCGGTCAGCTCCGGTGCGGCATTGGTGTCGACCAGCAGGCCGGCGTTGCCTTTCTGGATGAAACCGGCGCAACGGCTGGCGATGTTGACCACTTTGCCGACCAGGTCGGAGTTGACCTTCTGCACGAAGTCTTCGAGGTTCAGGTCGAGGTCATCGACGCCACGGCCCAGTTTGGCCGCGTAGTAGTAACGCAGGTATTCCGGCGACAGGTGATCGAGATAGGTGCGCGCCTTGATGAAGGTGCCGCGCGACTTGGACATTTTCTGGCCGTTGACGGTCAGGTAGCCGTGTACGTTGATGCCGGTTGGCTTGCGGTAGCCTGCGCCTTCGAGCATCGCTGGCCAGAACAGCGCGTGGAAGTTGACGATGTCCTTGCCGATGAAGTGGTACAGCTCGGCGGTGGAGTCTTTGCCCCAGAACGCGTCGAAGTCCAGCTCCGGCGTGCGGTCGCAAAGGTTCTTGAAGCTGGCCATGTAGCCGATTGGCGCGTCCAGCCACACGTAGAAATACTTGCCCGGCTCGCCCGGAATCTCGAAACCGAAGTACGGCGCATCGCGGGAGATGTCCCACTGCTGCAGGCCGGCGTCCAGCCACTCGGCGATCTTGTTGGCGACGGCGTCCTGCAAAGTGCCGCTGCGGGTCCAGGTCTGCAGCATCTGCTGAAAGTCTGGCAGTTTGAAGAAGAAGTGCTGGGAATCCTTGAGCACCGGGGTGGCGCCGGAGATGGCCGACTTCGGATCCTTCAGGTCAGTCGGGGCATAGGTCGCACCGCATTTTTCGCAGTTGTCGCCGTACTGGTCTTCGGTGCCGCATTTCGGGCAGGTGCCCTTGATGAAGCGGTCGGCCAGGAACATTTTCTTTTCCGGGTCGAAATACTGGGTGATCGAGCGTTGGGCGATGTGCCCGGCGTCACGCAGCTTGATGTAGATCTGGCTCGACAGCTCACGGTTTTCTTCGGCGTGAGTGGAGTGGAAGTTATCGAAATCGACCAGGAACTCGGCAAAGTCGGCGCTGTGTTCAGCCTGCACGTTGGCGATCAGTTGTTCCGGGGTGATGCCTTCCTTTTCCGCGCGCAGCATGATCGCCGAACCGTGGGCGTCGTCGGCGCAGACATAAATGCATTGATTGCCGCGATGCTTCTGGAAGCGCACCCACATATCGGTCTGGATATATTCCAGCATATGGCCAAGGTGGATCGAACCGTTGGCGTAGGGCAGGGCGCTGGTGACGAGGATCTTGCGTGGTTCGGACATGTGGGGCTTCGCTACTTGATGAAACGGAGGTCGGCCACTATAAAGCGCCGGGCAAGATATTTCACCCCTGCAAATCGTTGCCGGGCATGCCGTCCAGAGGATAGAAGGGGTAGGATACCCGCCATCTATTCCCAGTCTTGTTATCGGAGTTGCCCATGAGCGCCGTCACTCGCGCAGCGGTGGAAGCCGTCCTCAGCCAATACACCGACCCTTACCTGAACCAGGACCCGGTCAGCGCCGGTTGCGTGAAGCACATCGAGATCGTCGGTGACCGCGTCAACGTGCAGCTGGAAATCGGGTACGCCGCCGGTCTGTTCAAGAGCGGCTGGGCGCAACTGCTACAACTGGCCATCGAGAACCTCGACGGCGTGGTAATCGCCAGGGTTGAAGTGACCAGTGTTATCGCCGCGCATAAGGCGCAGGCGCAGATTCCGGGGCTGGCCAACGTCAAGAACGTGGTCGCCGTAGCCTCGGGCAAGGGGGGCGTGGGCAAGTCGACCACCGCCGCCAACCTCGCCCTGGCCCTGGCCCGTGAAGGCGCCAAGGTCGGGATTCTCGATGCTGATATCTACGGCCCGAGCCAAGGCATCATGTTCGGCATCCCGGAGCGCACCCGCCCGGAGGTCAAGGATCAGAAGTGGTTCGTGCCGCTCAAGGCTCACGGTGTGGAAGTCATGTCGATGGCATTCCTGACCGACGACAATACGCCGATGGTCTGGCGCGGGCCGATGGTTTCCGGCGCACTGCTGCAACTGGTCACGCAAACCGCGTGGGGCGACCTGGATTATCTGGTCATCGACATGCCGCCAGGCACCGGTGACATTCAGCTGACGTTGGCGCAAAAAGTCCCGGTGGCCGGCGCGGTGATCGTCACCACTCCGCAGGATCTGGCGTTGCTGGATGCGCGCAAAGGCGTGGAAATGTTCCGCAAGGTCAACATTCCGGTGTTGGGCGTGGTGGAAAACATGGCTGTGCACATCTGCTCGAACTGCGGGCATGCCGAGCATCTGTTCGGTGAGGGCGGTGGTGAGAAACTGGCGACCCAGTACGGCGTTGAACTGCTGGCTTCGCTGCCACTGTCGATGTTGATCCGTGAACAGGCCGATGGCGGCAAGCCAACGGTGATCGCCGAGCCGGACAGCCAGATTGCCATGGTCTATCAGGAACTGGCCCGCCACGTTGGCGCGCGGATTGTGTTGCAGGAAGCGGCGACGCCAGCGATGCCGAATATCACCGTCAGCGACGATTGATTACTCAGCAACACCGATAACCCTGTAGGAGCGAGCTTGCTCGCGAAAGCGGAGTGTCATTCAAGCTATCAGTTGTCTGATACGACGCCTTCGCGAGCAAGCTCGCTCCCACAGTGGTTTTCGGTGTGTGGGTTAGATACGCAACCCGCCATCCATCTCCAGAATACGCCCGGTGTAGTAATCGTTTTCGAAGATATACGCCGCCGAGTGCGCAATCTCTTCCGGCTTGCCCATGCGCTTGAGCGGAATCCCAGAAGTCATCTTCTCCAGCGCCTCCGGTTTCATGCCCAGGGTCATCTCGGTTTCGATGAAGCCCGGCGCGATACCCGCCACACGAATGCCATAACGCGCCAGTTCGTTGGCCCAGGTCACCGTCGCTGCCGCCACGCCGGCCTTGGCCGCCGAGTAGTTGGTCTGGCCAACGTTGCCCGCCCGCGAGATCGACGAGATGTTGATGATCGCGCCAGTGTTCTTCAGCTCGACCATTTTCGCCGCCACCTCACGGGAGCAGAGAAATACGCCGGTCAGGTTGACGTCGATGACGGCCTGCCACTGTGCCAGGCTCATCTTGGTCATTTCGCCGTCCTTGACCTTCAACAGCAGGCCATCGCGCAGGATCCCGGCGTTGTTGATCAATCCGTGGATCGCGCCAAAATCGGCGGCAACCTGGGCGACCATGTGCTCGACCTGCTCTTCATTGGCCACGTTGCACAGATAGCTGCGCGCCTCGACACCCTTGGCCTTGCAGGCCGCGACCGCGTCGTCGAGTTTTTCCTGATTGAGGTCGACCAACGCGAGCTTGGCGCCTTTGCCGGCGAAATACTCGGCCATCGAACGGCCCAAACCCTGGCAACCGCCGGTGATAATGATTACTTTGTCGTTGAGTTGCATTCGCATGCCCCGATAGCAGGTCTGAGTAGTTTTTTATTTTCAGCGACTCCCGATCTGCACCGGCCGTGGCTGGGTTGCACATGAGAATTGCCCGCCGGCGTCACGGGGACTTGATCCCGGGCGCCTGTCCGTTTTTTCGACGGATTCTATTTAAGGAGTCATAAATTGAGCGTTGAAGTGGCGAAGAATGCCCGAGAATTGCTTCTCAAGGAATACCGTGGAGTGCTGTCGACCCACTCCAAATCGATGCCCGGTTTTCCCTTTGGCTCCGTGGTGCCTTACTGCCTGGACGAGCAGGGCCGGCCGCTGATCCTGATCAGCCGTATCGCCCAGCACACCCACAACCTGCAAAAAGACCCGAAATGCTCGCTGCTCGTCGGCGAGCGCGAGGCCGATGATGTGCAAGCCGTTGGTCGCCTGACCTATCTGGCCGAAGCGCAAAAGCTTGAAGACGCCGCTGCCATTGAAGCCGCCGCCGAACGCTACTACCGCTATTTCCCCGATTCGCAAAACTACCACCAGGCCCATGATTTCGATTTCTGGGTGCTGACTCCGGTGCGTCACCGCTACATCGGCGGTTTCGGTGCGATTCACTGGGTCGAGCAACTGACGCTGGCCAATCCGTTCGCCGGCAAAGCCGAGATCAGCATGGTCGAACACATGAACAGCGACCATGCCAAAGCCATCGCGCACTACGTCGACCTCACCGGTCTGCCGAAAACCGCGCCGGCACAACTGGCCGGGATCGACACCGAAGGCATGCACCTGCGCATCGGTCAGGCGCTGTACTGGCTGCCGTTCCCGGCACTTTGTAATACGCCGACACAAGTGCGCGAAGCCCTGGTTTCATTGGCTCACGCCGAGGTCTGGCCAAAAAATGCAGTGGCCGACGCTTGAATTCACGAAAGGGCGACGTCATCTAAGGCTTACTGCAAGGCATTTCTTGCGTTGAGGAAACTTTGATGCGCCCTTTTCTGTTGCTCTTTCTGCTGTTTCCAGTGCTGGAGCTGTTCGTATTCGTCAAAGTGGCAGGCTCTATCGGGTTTTTCCCGGCCCTGCTGCTGATCATTCTCGGCTCGATGTTCGGCGTGTTCGTGCTGCGCGTCGCCGGTCTGGCCACGGCCCTGCGTGCCCGGGAAAGCCTGAACCGCGGCGAACTGCCCGCGCAAACCATGCTCGAAGGCCTGATGCTGGCATTGGCCGGTGGCCTGTTGATCCTGCCGGGCTTCATCAGCGATGTGGTCGGTCTGGTCATGCTGCTGCCGTTCACGCGTCGCCTGCTGGCCAACAAGATGCGTCAGCGCGCCGAAGACCAGGCCATGCGCCAACGCGCCTTCGCCGATGACCTGCAACCCCGTGGCGGTCCTGCACCGCGTCAGCCTTTGGGCCGCGAGGGTGATGTGATCGAAGGCGAATTCGAACACCGCGACAGCAAGTAACTGCATTAGCCGCACGGCACCTTCGGGTGCCGTGTTCGTTTGTGGGACCCCGTTTATGCAGAACATTGGTGAAAAATTTTTCGCCTCGCCCTTGTAATAAGCTTATGCGCCCTTATGTATCGGTCACCGAAAGGTTTCCGGTATTGAACCGGACAGACTTCCGCGGTTCGCTCGACGAACCGCAACCGGCGCAGGCCGGATTTGTTAAACCCGCCGGGACTACACCGGCCGATGAAAACCACAATTAGGAGAGATCGACAATGAAGCTTCGTCCTCTGCATGACCGCGTCGTTATCCGTCGCAGCGAAGAAGAAAAGAAAACCGCTGGCGGTATCGTCCTGCCAGGTTCGGCTGCTGAAAAAGCCAACCACGGTGTGATTCTCGCTGTAGGCCCGGGCAAAGCTCTGGAAAACGGCGAAGTGCGCTCACTGTCCGTTAAAGAAGGCGACAAGGTTGTGTTCGGTCCTTACTCCGGCAGCAACACTGTGAAAGTCGACGGCGAAGACCTGCTGGTAATGAGCGAGAACGAAATCCTCGCTGTTATCGAAGGCTGATACCCCCGTTCATTTTCCCGCTACTACAAAGTATTCAAGGAATATCGATCATGGCTGCTAAAGAAGTTCTGTTTGGCGATTCCGCCCGTAAAAAAATGCTCAAGGGCGTCAATGTCCTGGCTGACGCAGTAAAAGCGACCCTGGGCCCGAAAGGCCGTAACGTGATCATCGAGAAGAGCTTCGGCGCTCCGACCATCACCAAGGACGGCGTTTCCGTTGCCAAAGAAATCGAACTCGAAGATCGCTTCGAAAACATGGGCGCGCAGCTGGTCAAAGACGTTGCCTCCCGTGCCAACGATGACGCTGGTGACGGTACTACTACCGCTACCGTTCTGGCTCAGTCGATCGTCAACGAAGGCCTGAAAGCCGTCGCTGCCGGCATGAACCCGATGGACCTGAAGCGTGGTATCGACAAAGCGACCATCGCGATCGTCAAAGAGCTGAAGAACCTGTCCAAGCCATGCGCTGACACCAAGGCCATCGCTCAGGTAGGCACCATCTCCGCCAACTCCGACAGCTCCATCGGCGACATCATTGCCGAAGCCATGGAAAAAGTCGGTAAAGAAGGCGTGATCACTGTTGAGGAAGGCACTGGCCTGGAAAACGAACTGTCGGTTGTTGAAGGCATGCAGTTCGACCGTGGCTACCTGTCCCCGTACTTCGTCAACAAGCCAGAGACCATGGTTGCCGAGCTGGACAGCCCGCTGATCCTGCTGGTCGACAAAAAGATCTCGAACATCCGCGAAATGCTGCCAGTGCTGGAAGCCGTTGCCAAAGCCGGCCGTCCTCTGCTGATCGTTTCCGAAGACGTTGAAGGCGAAGCCCTGGCGACTCTGGTTGTGAACAACATGCGTGGCATCGTCAAAGTCGCAGCCGTCAAGGCGCCAGGCTTCGGCGACCGCCGCAAGGCCATGCTGCAGGACATCGCTGTTCTGACCGGCGGTACCGTTATCTCCGAAGAAATCGGCCTGAGCCTGGAAGCCGCTACCCTGGAAAACCTCGGTAGCGCCAAGCGTGTGACCATCTCCAAGGAAAACACCATCATCGTTGACGGTGCTGGCGTAGAAGCTGACATCCAGGCGCGTATCACTCAGATCCGTGCCCAGGCTGCTGAAACTTCCTCGGACTACGACCGTGAAAAACTGCAAGAGCGTCTGGCCAAGCTGTCCGGCGGCGTTGCAGTGATCAAGGTTGGCGCTGGTTCCGAAGTAGAAATGAAAGAGAAGAAGGCCCGCGTTGAAGACGCCCTGCACGCAACCCGCGCAGCCGTTGAAGAAGGCGTGGTACCTGGCGGTGGCGTTGCGCTGATCCGTGCTCTGCAAACTCTGGTTGACCTGAAAGGCGACAACGCTGATCAGGACGTCGGTATCGCTGTTCTGCGCCGCGCTGTTGAAGCTCCGCTGCGTCAGATCGCTGCCAACAGCGGTGACGAGCCAAGCGTTGTGGTCAACGAAGTCAAGAACGGCAAAGGTAACTTCGGTTACAACGCTGCGACTGGCGAATACGGCGACATGATCGAAATGGGCATCCTGGACCCAACCAAGGTGACTCGTTCCGCTCTGCAAGCGGCATCGTCGATCGGCGGTCTGATCCTGACCACCGAAGCAGCAGTAGCTGACGCACCGAAGAAAGACGGCGCTGCTGGCGGCGGTATGCCAGACATGGGCGGCATGGGTGGCATGGGCGGCATGATGTAAGCCAGCCTTACCCCTGTAACGCAAAAACCCCGCTGACGAAAGTCAGCGGGGTTTTTTATTGCCCGTATTTCAGCATCACCGTAGACAACTGTGGGAGCGAGCTTGCTCGCGAAGAGGGCGTGTCAGTCAACCTATAGGTTGTTTGACACACTGCATTCGCGAGCAAGCTCGCTCCCACATTGGGTTCTTTGTTTCAGGCGCTAACTGGGTTTGATGCCAATACCGGCTGAACCTTGTCCGCCGGGCGATACAGCACCCAGTAATACGACCCCAGACAAATCAGCCAGCAGAAAATCGCCGTCCACACGTTGTGCGAGAAGAAGTGCGCGCCCTGCATCATCCGGCTGATCGAAAACACCGAACCCAGCGCAAAGGCAAAGACAAATGCCTGACGCGCCAGACGCGGACGCCGATCGCGCAGTACAAAGAACAGCGCAAACAGAGTGAACCCGGTCGCCGCATGACCACCCGGCCAGCAACGACCAGGCTTGTCGGTCTGCGGTCGATGCTCCATCAACTTGCTATAGGTTTCGTGGCCACCGAATTGCTCCAGGCTCCACGGGCATTGCACCGCTGTCACGGCTTTGACCGGAGTGACAAACGAGGTCGCCAGGCCCAGCGACAGCACCAGACAGCCCAGTTCACGTTTGAACGGTTTTAGTCTGGCGAGGAAAAACGCGCCGATGAAACCCAGGATGGCAAACACCGAGAACGCGATCACTACCTGCTTGGCGCGATCGTGAAGGATGTCTTCAAGAAAAAAACTGTGCCGCCCGATAAAGTCGCCAGCAACCGGGTCGTAGAACAGTCGGGCCAGATCCATGTCCAGATCGGTCAATTCGAGCAGTACCAGAATGATCGCCGCGACGGCGGGTATTCCCAGACACAACCAGAAATTCAGTGGCCTGGAAACGGGACGGGCAGAAGTCGACGCCATGGGCAATTCCTTGGTCGGTAAGTAGTTTCTGAGGAGCGCAACCGCGCGGAGTCTGCGCGTGCTGGCGTCGCCGATTTGTTAACCGAAAGTGAAAAAAACGTTGGCGTGGGCAATGAGCGTTTTTATCGCTAAACAACCCGACACACGCCTAGCCCTGAGCCACACTTGGCCGTAAGCTGCGCGGGCCAAGACGGCCGTTACCCCGTACGGAGGAGGTGCCCATGCGAATTCTGCTGGTCGAAGACAACCGCGACATCCTGGCCAATCTGGCTGATTATCTGGGCCTCAAAGGCTATACCGTCGATTGCGCCCAGGACGGTTTGTCGGGGCTGCATCTGGCCGCCACCGAGCATTACGACCTGATCGTGCTCGACATCATGTTGCCGGGCATCGATGGCTACACCCTGTGCAAACGCCTGCGTGAAGATGCCCGCCGCGACACGCCGGTGATCATGCTCACCGCTCGCGATCAGCTCGATGATCGTCTGCAGGGTTTCAAATCCGGGGCTGATGATTATCTGATCAAGCCGTTTGCCCTGTCCGAGCTGGCTGCGCGCGTCGAAGCGGTGATGCGCCGTGCCCAGGGTGGCGGCCGCCGTGCGTTGCAGGTCGCCGATCTGAGCTACGACCTCGATACGCTGGAGGTGACCCGCGACGGCAAACTGCTGAAGCTCAACCCGGTCGGCCTCAAGTTGCTGGCGGTGTTGATGCAGAAGAGCCCGCACGTCCTGCGTCGGGAAATTCTCGAAGAAGCGCTGTGGGGCGATGATTGCCCGGACAGCGACAGCCTGCGCAGCCACGTTCACCAACTGCGTCAGGTGATCGACAAACCGTTCACCAAACCATTGCTGCACACCGTGCACGGCGTGGGTTACCGGCTGGCCGATGTGTAATGGAGTTTAAGCAAAGCCTTTCCCAGCGGATCATCATCGCCTTCGCCTTGATGAGCGCCCTGGTCGCCGGTGCCTTTGCCATGGGCATCGTCGCGACCGTGCACCTTGTCGAAGAAAAGCTGATTTCGGCAGGGCTGGGCGGTGATTTGCAGCGTCTGCTACTGATGGACAACGTCTCGGACTGGAGCCACCGTCCGGAGCCGGATCAGTTGTTCTATTTCAGCGGCGGACCGGGCGATTTCGAGTTGCCCAAGGATCTGCGCCACCTCGATTCGGGTTTCCATGAAGTGTTCCGCGAGCAGCTGTCGTATCACGCGATGGTCGAGATCGTCGACGGTCGACGTTATGTATTGCTGCAGGATCAAAGCGATTTCGAAGAGCGCGAACGCGTGCTGTTTGCCGTGGTGCTGGTGGGCTTTGTGCTCAGTCTGGCCCTGGCGGTATTCCTCGGCTGGGTGCTGGCGCGCAAGGTGATGGCGCCGGTGGTGCGCCTGGCCCGACAAGTGCGCCATCGCGATCAGTTGCTCGGGCTGGCACCGCCGCTGGCGCCGGACTACGCGGCAGACGAAGTGGGCGAACTGGCGGTGGCCTTCGATGCCACATTGGGGCGCCTGCGTCAGGCGCTGACACGCGAACGCTTGTTCACCAGCGACGTCAGCCATGAATTGCGCACGCCGTTGATGGTGCTGGCGAGTTCCTGCGAACTGCTGCTGGAAAACCCGGGGATCGACCAGCGCGGTCGTTCCCAGGTCGAGCGTATTGCCCGCGCCAGTGAAGAAATGCGCGAGTTGGTGCAAACCTTCCTGATGCTGGCGCGTGCCCAGCATGAAGATGCCGGCATGGCACTTCAGCAAAACCTCTCGCAAGTCGCCGAAAGCCTGTTATGTCTGTGGCGCGGGCCGATCGAGAGCAAGGGCCTGGCACTGATCTTCGAACCGGGCAATCCATCAGATAATCGCTACAACGCGACCCTGTTGAATGCCGTGATGGGTAACCTGTTGCGCAATGCGCTGCATTACACCGAAAGCGGTTTCATTCGTCTGACGCTCACGGCCAAAGGCTTCGCGGTAGAAGACTCCGGTGTCGGCATTCCGGAAGAAAAGCGCGAAGCCATGTTCGAGCCTTTCGTGCGTGGCAGCGAAAAGCGTGGCGAAGGTCTGGGATTGGGGTTATCGCTGGTGCAGCGGATCTGCGAAAACCAGGGCTGGACCGTCAGTCTGAGCACGATGGAACCGAATGGCTGCCGCTTCGAAGTGGATCTGGGCTAAATCTGACGCAGGGGGTGGCGCAAGGCTACTCCCTCTAACCTGTCTGAATCCTGTATAACGCTGTAATAATTTGTCTGTTTACCTGACATTTTTTTCACAAATGGATGACCTGACGCTGACACGCCGCTCCCTAAGGTGGTGCCATCAGCAATTCAGGAGTCCTGGTGATGGCCGGTCCAATCAAACTCGATTTTTCCGAGAAGTACGACGATCAGCACGCGCAGAAATATCTGCGCAAGCACAAGGAAAGCCTTGGACGTCGGCTTTCTCACTGGCGTGATGAACAACTGGCTCGCAAGGCGCTGGCGCTGGTCGGCGAGCCGGGGCTGGTGCTGGATCTGCCTTGCGGTGCCGGGCGTTTCTGGCCATTGCTGGGCGAAAAGGCCAACCGGGTGATCATCGGCGCGGACAATTCCGAGTCGATGATCAAGACGGCCATGCAGGCGCAACCGGCCGATGTGGTGAAACGGGTACAACCCTTGCACACATCTGCGTTCGACATTGCCTTGCCGGATAACGCCGTCGACAGCATCTTCTGCATGCGTCTGCTTCATCACATCGGTGAAGCCGAGCACCGCCGGGCGATTCTGCGCGAGTTCGAGCGTGTCACCCGTGACAGTGTGATTGTTTCACTGTGGGTCGACGGCAATTTCAAGGCCTGGAAACGCCAGCGTGCCGAGCGCAACCGTGACAAACGCGAGTATCAGAATCGCTTTGTGTTACCGGCTGCTACGGTCGAAAAGGAGTTCGAGGAGGCAGGTTTTCGAATTCAGGAACAACTGGACTTTATTCCGCTCTACGCCATGTGGCGAGTTTACGTATTACGCAAGAGGTAACAGGATGGCAGTGCAATTTGCAGCAGAAACGGATGTCGCTCCGCGAGATCGCTTCGACTACTACTGGGAACAGCGCGGTGAATGGGTAGAAGAACCCAACGTGCGCCGGGGTGGCGAAAGCGGTGTGCAACGTATCGTTGGGCGCGACGGACAACTGCTGTACGCCAAGCGGCAGACTGGCCATATCTATCGCAGCTGGTTGCATCCGTTTGGCCGTCCGACCGTATTGCGTGAACTCGATGCGCTGACCGGCGTGAGCAAGCTCGGTGTGCGCGTGCCGGAGATCGTTTTCTGTGGCGCCCAGCCTGATCCGCAGCACAAATGGCGCGCACTGCTGGTGACCAAGTCCCTGGACGGTTTCCAGGAGCTGGAACATTGGCTGGCGGCTGCCGGCGGTCGCGATCAGTGTGGCGATGTGGTGTATGAGCGTGTGCTCAAGGACCTCGCCGAAAATCTGGCGCGCATGCACAAGGGCCGCTGGCAGCATAGCTGCATCTACATCAAGCACGTGTTTGTGCGGGTGACTGGCGAAGGCGAGTCGGCCAAGGTCGAAGTTGCCTTGATCGATCTGGAGAAATGCCGCCAGCGTCTGACCGCCTATCGCGCCGCCTCCCATGACATGAAGCAATTGCGCCGCCATTCGTCGTTCCGCGACGCGGACTGGAAAAAACTCGTCTATTTTTATGAGACGGCGTTTGGCAGCGCTATCAAAGGTTTATAGCGATGAAACTAGAAATTGCACGAGGTTTGTTTTTGGTTGGAGCCTTGGCAGTTGCTTCATTGGCGGTGGCTGCCTGGGAGCAGCCTCGCATGCAGGTGGTTGGGGCGTCCGTAGACGACGCCCACTGCGCAGTCCCACGGGTGGCGAAAGCCTCCGTGGCGACCCAACCCGATCATGATCTGTTGTTGTTCATGTTCGGACTTTCTCAAGGGATGAGGCCGCAGAGTTGAAACGATTGAAGCCCACATAAAAGGCCTCGCAGTTGCGAGGCCTTTTTTTTATGCCCTGAGCAACAGAGATCCCTTGTAGGAGTGAGCCTGCTCGCGATAGCGGTGTGTCATTCAAATCATTTTTAACTGACAAATCGCTATCGCGAGCAGGCTCACTCCTACAGGGGTTATGTGGTTGGTTTGGGATCGGGTTTCGCCAGCAGGGTGTAAACGCATGGCAGGACAAACAGCGTAAACAATGTGCCAATCGACATCCCCGTGGCAATCACCATACCGATATCAAACCGGCTGACCGCACCGGCACCCGTGGCGAGAATCAACGGCACCATGCCAAACACCATCGCCGCCGTGGTCATCAACACCGGTCGCAAACGAATGGCCGCCGCTTCCTCAACGGCTTCACGCGCCGTCAGGCCTTTATCCTTGCGCAACTGGTTGGCGAATTCGACGATCAGAATCCCGTGTTTACTGATTAGCCCGATCAGCGTCACCAGCCCGACCTGGGTGTAGATGTTCATGCTCGACCAGCCAAGGAACAGCGGAATCAGCGCCCCGCAGATCGACAACGGCACCGTCACCAGAATCACCAGCGGATCGCGGAAGCTTTCGAACTGCGCCGCCAGCACCAGAAAGATAATCGCCAGAGCCAGTGCAAAGGTTACCCACAGGGCACTGCCTTCCTGGACGAACTGGCGTGACGCACCGCCATAGTCAAACGCAAACCCGGCCGGCGCTTCTTCGCGGGCAATCTGCAAGACCGTGTCGATGGCTTCGCCCATGCTGACCAGCGGGAAACCGGAAATCTTCGCCGCGTTGAGCTGCTGGAACTGGTTGAGCTGGCGTGGTCGTGCGCGATCACTGACCTTGATCAGCGTCGACAGTGGCAGCAATTCGCCCTGGGTGTTTTTCACATAGTAATTGTTCAGCCAGTCCGGGTTATCGCGATACGGCCGTTCAACCTGAGCGATCACCTTGTAGCTGCGCCCTTCGATGGTGAAACGGTTGATTTCCGCTTCGCCCAACAATGTCGCCAGCGTGCCACCGAGGTCCTGCATCGACACGCCCATCTGTGCCGCTTTTGCGCGGTCGATATCGACCACGACTTCAGGTTTGTCGAACGCCAGATCGAGGTCGACGAACGCGAACTTGCCCGACTCCATCGCACGTTTCTTGATCCGGTCAGCCACTTGCAACAGCAGTTCATAGTCGTTGGCGGTGTTGACCACGAACTCGAACGGCAGGCCTTCACCGGTGCCGGGCAGGGAGGGCAGGTTGAAGCCGAAAATCTGCAGGCCCGGAATGCCTTCGAGCTTGCCCTGCACCTCGGGGAGGATTTCCATCTGCGTGCGGCTGCGCTCGTTCCATGGTTTCAGCAGGAAACCACCGATGCCCGCCTGCACGCCGTTGTAGCCGTTGATCTGGAACGAGGAGTAGTACTCCGGGAATTCCTTGAAAATCTTGATGAATTCGTCGGTGTAGGCGCTCAGGTAGTCAAGGTTGGTTGGCTGTGGCGCAGTGGCCATCATGAAAATGATGCCCTGATCCTCGTCCGGGGCCAGTTCCGATTTGGTGAACTTGAGGAACACCGGAATCAGGCACAGCACGATCACGGCGAACACCAGCACCACCGGGCGCGTGTTCAGGGTGCCGTGGAGCATGCTTTGGTAGCGGCGCTTGAGGCCGTCGAAGATGCGGTCGAGGCGATGCGCGAGGCCGCTGGGATTTTCTTCGTGGCGCAGCAAAAACGCGCACATCATCGGTGACAGGGTCAGGGCGACGATTCCGGAAATCACCACGGCGCCAGCGAGAGTCAGCGCAAACTCCTTGAACAGCGCCCCGGTGAGACCGGTGAGGAAGCCGATCGGCGCATACACCGCCGCCAGGGTGATGGTCATCGACACCACCGGCATGGCGATTTCCCGCGCGCCTTCCAGCGCTGCATCGAACGGCGTCTTGCCTTCCTCGATGTGGCGGTGGATGTTTTCCACCACGACAATCGCATCGTCCACCACCAGACCGATGGCCAGCACCATCGCCAGCAGCGTCAGCAGGTTCATCGAGTACCCCATCATCTGCATGAAGAACATCACGCCGATCATCGACAGCGGTATGGTCACCACCGGGATCACCACCGAACGCAGGGCGCCGAGGAACAGGAACACCACAACGATGACGATCAGCACCGCTTCGAACAGGGTTTTCACCACTTCATCGATCGAGGCCTGAATGAATAGCGTGGCGTCGTAGGCAATCTCGCTTTTGAGGTTCGGCGGCAGCTGCGCCTCCAGCTCGGGCATCAGTTTGCGCACTTCCTTGATCACGTCCAGCGGGTTGGCGCCGGGTGTCGCCTTGATGCCTATATACACCGACGGCGTACCACCGAACGAACTGATCGAGTCGTAGTTTTCCGCGCCCATTTCCACCCGCGCGACATCGCTGAGCAGCACGCGGCTGTCGCCACTGACCTTGAGCGGAATCGCCGCAAAGGCCTCGGCGGATTTCAGTTCGGTGTTGGCATTGATACTGGTGACCACGTACTCGCCTTTCACTTCGCCAGCAGCGGAGAGGAAGTTGTACTGGCGCACGGCGTTGGTCACATCGCTGGCGCTGAGGCCGAAACCGGCGAGTTTCACCGGGTCGAGCCACAGACGCATGGCGAACACCTGATTGCCGAGAATCTCCGCTTCGGCCATGCCCGGCAGCGTGGCCAGTTTTGGCTGGATCACCCGTGACAGGTAATCGGTGATCTGCGGGTTGCTCAAGTCCTTGCTGAAGAAGCTGATGTACATCAGCGCCGAGGCGTCGGCGGACTCCTTGCTCAGCACCGGGTCTTCGGCGTCCTGCGGCAGCTTGTTTTTCACCTCGTTGGCCTTGGCCAGCAACTCGGTGAACAAACGGTCGGTGTTGGAACCGATGCGCGCGTAGATCGAGATCACCGAGAAGTTCTGCCGGCTGACCGAGGTCATGTAGTCGATGCCCTCGGCGCTGGCCAGACTCTGCTGCATCGGTTGGGTGATGTAACCCTGAATGGTTTCCGCATTGGCGCCGGGATAAGCGGTGGTCACCGTGATCAGGGCGTTTTCCATTTGCGGATATTGGCGCAGCGGCAACTTGCTCCAGGCCTGGAAGCCCAGCAACACAATCAACAGGCTGACCACAGTGGCGAGCACCGGGCGGCGGATGAACGGATCGGTAAAAGCCATGGGGGTTCCTTGATCAGTCGGCGCGGGGCGGACTGTTCTGCTCGCCGAGGGTCTTGTCGTCGCTGATGGCGATGTGGGCGCCGTTGTCCAGTTTGATCTGGCCAGCCGTCACCACTTGTTCGCCGCTCTGCACGCCCTTGTTGATCATCACCAGGCCATCGCGGCGTTCACCGGTTTCGATGAAACGGCGCTCGGCGATCAGTACCGGTTGGCCCTTGTCGTCCTTTTCGAGGCTGCCGTCCTCGGCTTTCTTCTGCCCGACCACGTAGATCGAGTTGCCGTAGAGGGTGTAGGTGATCGCGCTTTCCGGCACGACGATGTGTTTCTGCGGATCCGGCAGCAACACCTCAAGGCTGGCGAACATGCCCGGCAGCAATTTGCCGTCGGGGTTGGCCAGGGTGGCGCGGACCAGAATGTTGCGCGTGGTGCTTTCGACGATCGGGTTGATCGCGCTGATCTTGCCGGCGAAGTTTTGCCCGGGATAAGCGGAGACCGAGATTTGCACCGGTTGGCCGATGGCCAGTTTCGGCACCGATTGCTCGGGCAGGTAGAAGTCGGCGTAGAGGCTGCTCAAATCCTGCAGGGTGGCGATTTTAGTGCCGCTGGCGAGGTAGTCGCCGACGTCGACCTGACGGATGCCGATGGTGCCGCTGAACGGTGCGAGGATGCGTTTTTTCGCCAGCGAAGCATTGAGCTGATTGACCGTGGCTTTGTTCTTTTGCAGAACGGCGGAGAGGCGGTCGTACTCGCCTTTGGAGATGGCGCGGCTGTCGACCAGTTGGCTGCCGCGGCCGAAGTCCAGTTGCGCCAGGCCCAGATCAGCCTTGGCGGTTTCCAGCAGGGCGGTTTCAACGGCGCTGTCGAGTTGCAGCAACGGCTGTCCGGCCTTGACCTTCTGTCCGGATTCAAACTTGAGTTCGGTGACGGTGCCGGCGACTTCCAGGCTCAGCTCGACACCTTGCAATGCCTTGAGTGTGCCGACGGTCGGCAGACGCATCTGCCACGGCTGTTCGGTGGCATTGGCCACGGCAACGCTGATCGGCGGTTTCGGCTTGGAAAAGCCCTGGATCATTGTGTAGATCGAAAAGGCTTTGTATCCGCCCAGCACCAGGACGATCAGCAAAACAACACCCAACATGATCAGCATGCGGCGACGCAGCATATTTCCAGTTCCTTGGATAAATCAGGTGAGACAGGCGGGCACATTACTCCGAGTACAGGGGTGATTCCAACTGGCAGTTCTTACAGGGAATGAAAAGGGTGAGGGGGATGAAAACCTCCTCACCCTTAAGGTGATGTCAGCAGATGAAGCGGGCGCTTATGCCATCAGATGCAGATGGTTGTCCCAGAGCCCCGCCGGCAATTCCAGCGGCTTGGCCAACAGCTCATCCTGGCGGCAATCGTAGTAACGGCAACGGCCTTGACCGGAGGTCACGACAAAACCGTCCTTCACCGCACCGACGCCGGCGCAATCAGGCAATGGTGCATCGAGACGAACCTCGCCGCTGTCCAGATCCCAGATAAAGAAACGGTTGCCACGCGGCGCCGTCAGCGCGACCAGACGCAACTCGCTGTGCACCGCAACACTGGCGGTGTAGTGCCCCATCGACTGCAACTGATGCTCCGGCACCGGAAACGCCACGAACGGCTGCCCCGGACGCTTGATCGCCAGCAACTCCGAACGCTCATGCGATGCGCCCATAAACTGTTGGCCGGCAACGATGGTGCCATCGCTGGCGATGCCCAGATGGCGCACGCTGTTCATCTGCTGGGCGAGGGTTTCCTTGCTCAGCAACGTGCCGTCGCGCTGCATCAGCACCAGGCTCGGCTCCATGGCGTTGAGGTTCATGTCGACGCGGCTTTCCGCTTCGGTACGAATCCCGCCGTTGGCCACCACCAGCGTCTCGCCGTCGGGCATCCATGACACCTGATGCGGGCCGAGACCGTGGGTGGAAATCTCGCCTGTGTGCACCAGTCGCGCACCTTCGAACTTGTAAACGCCGAGCAAACCACGGCCGGGATCGGTGGTGTCGTTCTCGGTGGCGTACAGGTATTCGCCTTCCTTGTGCACCACGGCGTGACCGTAGAAGTGCCGGTTCGGCTGCGAGGTCACCGTCTGCAGCAACTGACCGTCGTGCAGGTCGATCAGGTAGCTTTCGGTGCCCGGACGCCGTGCGACGAACAGCGCAATCGGCTGCGTCGGGTGGTTGATGATGTCGTGGCAACGCTGGCCGACTTCGGTGGCGAATACCCGCGTGCCGTCCAGCCGATAGCCGACGGCGTAGTGCTTGCCGTCGGTGTCGTCGCGCGCCGACAGCAACAGCGGGCTCTGATCCTTGCGTTTGAACAGCGTCCAGCCGCCCAGCGTCACTGCTCCCAGCAGTGCACTACCTAAAGTCAGAACCTGACGTCGCAGCATGGCACTTGCCCTCATCAGTCACCGTCGTTGGCGTTGAAGCCCAGTTGAATGCCCAGCGCCTTGGCCAGTTCGCCTTCGTGCAGGCGATGGACGACGTTGAGACTGTCGTAGATATCGTTCAGTTGCTGACGACCGGCGTCGTCTTCAAGCATTTCGCCGAGCGAACGCTGGGTGCTGTCGAACAGCTTCAGCGAAGCGGCGTAGGCAGCATCGATCTTGTCGGCCAATGGCTTTTGCTCAGCCGGCAACAGACCACGCAGGCCTTTGTTGTCGACGCCTTCCCACACGGTTTTCGCCGCCGCGAGGCTGGCTTCCAGCGCGGTCAGGGAAGACTGGCTACGCCATGCGTCGGCCTGGAACGGCTGTGGCACGCCCTTGCTCTGGCGGCCCATTGGCGTGCCGAGTTTTTTCTTCAGGGTGTCCAGCGCGGTGACTTGCACACGCAGCAGGTCAGCGATCGCTTCGTGGGAGTCGGCATAGCGCTGGTTGGGAAACTTGGTCATCTGCGCGAGCATGCCGTCGGTCTGCAGAATCTCTTCAGCCAGTTGCTTCTGACGCTCGCCGATGGCGATCAGCAGTGGGCAGTACTTGGCTTTCTGATCGGCGTTGGCCACATCAGGCTTGGCGTCGAACAGGATGTACTCGTAAGCCGACAGACCTTGCACGACCACACTGGATTTGGCCAAAGCAGCGGCATCGATCTGTGGCTGGGCGACTACCAACTGCTCGACCTGACGGCCGACGAGGTTTTTCTTGTCCGGCCAGAACTGCACCTGCCACGAACGATTGCCCTCGGCCAACGGACCGATCAGCAACGGTTGCAGTTCAGCCCAGGCTTTCTGCGCGTGTAGGAAGTCGGCGCGGGCGGTTTCCAGGGTTTCTTTGCCCTGGCAGTAGGCGAGGGCGCTGACCGCCAGTTGCTTGTCGGCTTCGACCCAACGGGTGTAGGTCGGCAGGATCACCGATTTGGCGATGGCCGCCGAGGTGACCGCTTGCGGATCCTGCGGCGAGCAGGCGCCGAGGGCGAGCGCGGCAAGGCTGGTGAACAGTAGCTTGGGACGGAACATGTCGGGCTCCCGATTCTTTTATCAGTGTTTAAAGTGAGTTCAAAAATGCCAGCAGCGCGGCACGCTGCTCGGCATTGAAAGACAAAACCTGTTGCTGCGCCGCTTGCGCTTCGCCGCCGTGCCAGAGCACCGCTTCGAGCAGATTGCGCGCGCGACCGTCATGCAAAAACTGTGTGTGTCCGCTGACCGCTTGCGTCAGGCCAATCCCCCACAACGGCGGCGTGCGCCAGTCGCGGCCGGAGGCCTGGAATTCCGTGCGGTTGTCGGCCAGACCGTCGCCCATGTCGTGCAGCAGCAGATCGCTGTACGGGCGAATCACCTGACTGGCCAGTTCAGGTTCGGCGGCGTTGGCGGCGGTGGTGTATTTCGGGGTGTGGCAGGAATCGCAGCCGGCCTGAAAAAACAGGTTCTTGCCGGCGATGACATCTGCATCGTTAACGCCACGGCGCGCGGGTACGGCGAGATTGCGGCTGTAAAACAGCACCAGACGCAGGATGTTATCGCTGACTTCCGGTTCGCCGTCCGGGCCATTGCCGTTCGGCGCCTGTTTGCAGGCGGTTTGCGCGTCGGTGCAGTCATCGAAGGGGCGCAGGCTGGTTGTGAGGCCCATATCACCGGAAAACGCGTGCACATTCTGTTGATTGAGGTTCGGTTGCCCGGCTTTCCAGCCAAAACGGCCCATGACGGTTTTTTGCAGCGCGTCATCCCAGACCTGATTGGGGCGGCCATGGATGCCGTTGTTCGCTTTGGCTTGCGCGGTGGCGTTGGCGAGGATCGCTTCTTCGGGGATGGCTTCGAGCAGGCCGAGGCCGATCATCGGCGGTGCGACGCGTGCGGAAAAACGTGTGTCCGGGTGCATCGGGCCGTAGCCGAGCTGAGTGATCTGCAACAGCGGTTTGCGTAGTTCGACTTCGGTGCCGTCCTTGAAACGCACGGGCACTGGCGTGTAATCGACGCGTACCTTGCCTTCCGGGGCGACGCCGGGCACGGCCATGTCCTGGAACTGGCCGCCGTAGACCGGCTCCGGCACCACGCCGACCTGCTCGATGAGTTTGGCGAATTGCGGCGCATCGGGAATCGACAGCCTGACCAGCATCGACACCGCGTTGGCCGCGTCGGGTGTCGGCGGATGACCGCGACCGTCCTTGATATGGCAGTTCTGGCAGGCGTTGGTGTTGAACAATGGCCCGAGACCATCACGCGCGGTTGTGGTCGACGGCGCGATCACCCACGGGCTGCGGAAGAAACTGTTGCCGACACTGAAATCCACCCGCCGCGACGGCGGCAGATTCGCCGAGGGCAGGGAAAACGCATTCTGATCGGTCTTGCGCACGGTCGCTGCACCGCCCGAACGTGCTTCACCGGGCTCGGCCTTGGTGAAACGCGGGGCGTCATCGCAGGCACTCAGGCCGAGGGCCAGAAACAGTGCGGACAAGCGAAGAGGCAGCAAGGGCATCAGACATCCTGCGGACGGGCGAAAACAAAGGCGCAAAGTCTAACAGGGCCGGGGAGTTTGAATAAGAGGAATTATCGTTTGCTTGATACAGCGCAAGCCTTGAAGTCCATGTAAACCCTGTGGGAGCGAGCCTGCTCGCGAAAGCGGTGTTCGCCGCGCTGACGATGTTGTACCTGGTGACGCCTTCGCGAGCAGGCTCGCTCCCACAGGGTTTTGTGTAGGGCAGAGATGAAAAAGGCGGCCCGAAGGCCGCCTCTTTTTGACGCGGACGCAGTGATCAGAACTCGTGATCAGCATTGTCCGGGTTCAGGTCGCTGATGCCCAGCTTGCCGGCAGCGGCTTCGATCGAACCGGTCTGCTTGACCAGCGAGGCGATCGCGTCGCGAACGATCTGGTTGCCAGCGGTGTTGCCTGCCGCGATCAACTGGTCGTAGTGCTCACCCTTGTTGGCGTGATCGACCATGACCTGGATCTTGGCTTCGGTAGCGGCCAGATCGGCTTTCAGTGCGGTGTCGGCAGCCGGGTCAGCCTTGGCCACCAGCGACGACAGGCTGGCGCCGGTCATCTTGGTGCCGTCGACACGGGTGTACTCGCCCAGGTAGACGTTACGAATGCCCTTGGCATCGTAGAAGTGCGAGTTGTGCGTGTTGTCGCTGAAGCAATCCTGCTCGTCTTCAGGGGAGTTGGCTTCGAGGGAAACCTTCATGCGCTCGCCCGCCAGTTCGCCCAGGGACAGGCTGCCCATGCCGAAGAGCATTTTTCGCAGACCGCTTTCGCCCGGCTCGGCTTCCAGGGTGGCGCGGTAGTTGTCAGCCACGTTCGGCTTCCAGTTACCGACCATTTCTTCGAGGTCGCTGACCAGCAGTTGGGTCACCGACTTCAGGTAGGCACGACGACGATCATTGTGACCGCCAGTAGCGCCGGCGCCTTCCAGGTAGTCCGAAGCCGGACGGTTGCCAGCGCCAGGGCCGGTGCCGTTGAGGTCCTGGCCCCAGAGCAGGAATTCGATGGCGTGGTAGCCGGTGGCAACGTTGGCTTCGGAACCGCCCAGCTCGTTGAGGCTGGCGAGTTTTTCCGCGGTGATGTCTTTGACGTCGACCTTGTCTTCGCCGACCTGAACTTCGGTGTTGGCGATGATGTTGGCGCTGGCGCCCGGGTTACCCAATGCGTGCTCGTAGGATTTGTCGACGTAGTCGATCAGACCCTCGTCCAGCGGCCAGGCGTTAACCTGACCTTCCCAATCGTCGATGATGGTGTTGCCGAAGCGGAACACTTCACTCTGCAGGTACGGAACGCGCGCGGCGACCCAGGCAGCCTTGGCGGCTTTCAGGGTGTCGGCGTTCGGCTTGGCGAGGAAGGCGTCGACGGCGGTCTGCAGGGTTTTCGCGGTGGATTCGGCATCGCTGTAGACGGCGAAGACCATGTCGGCATAGTGCGCGACCACAGCCTTGGCGGCGGCTTCGTCGACTTTACCGGTAGCAGGAGCAGGCGTAGCGGCAGGGGCTGGAGCAGCGCTGCTGGAAGCCGGCGTCATTTCGGAGGCTTTGTCTTTGTCCTTGCCTTCGCCGCAACCGGCGAGGGAAATAGCGATGGCCAGCAGACTGGCGGTAGCCAGAGGCATACGAATCATGGCGAACATCCTGCTTCGATAGTTGAGTGGACTCGCGCTGGGGGTGCGCAAAACTGCGACATAATGCAAATCTTTCGCATTATGTGTAAAGGGAGTGCTTGGAAATATTTCTTATTTGATCTTCTAGAGAATCGCCGCATTAGTGCGTTGCGCTTGCTTGAGATAAGCGCCCAGCTCCCGCGCCGGCAACGGCTTGCTGTAGTGATAGCCCTGACCTTCGTGGCAGCCTTCGGAAATGATGTAGCTTTCCTGCTCGGCGGTTTCCACGCCCTCGGCGATCACCTGCATGCCGAGGCTCTTGCCCAGTTGAATGATCGCGCGAACGATGGTCGCATCGTCGTCGTCATCGAGCAGATCCTGCACAAAGCTCTTGTCGATCTTGATCTTGTCCAGCGGCAGGCTTTTCAGATAGCTCAGCGAGGAATAACCGGTGCCAAAGTCATCGATGGCGATCAATGCGCCGGAGCGGCGCAGGCTGAGCAGGTGTTGCGCGGCGGTGCTGATGTCTTCCATCAGGCCGGTTTCGGTGACTTCCAGTTCCAGGCTGCGCGGCGGCAGGCGGTACATTTGCAGCAGGTTATTCACCACGCGCGGCAGTTCGGCGTGGTGCAATTGCACGGTGGACAGATTGACCGCCATGCGCAGGTCGGCGAAACCCTGGTCGTGCCATTCGCGCAATTGCTTGCAGGCCTGATCAAGCACCCATTCGCCGATGGCGATGATCGTGCCGTTCTGCTCAGCCAGCGGAATGAACAGGTCCGGCGGCACCAGACCGTGTTCCGGATGCTGCCAGCGGATCAACGCTTCGACGCCGACCACACGGTGATCGCGGTAGCTGATCTGTGGCTGATAGACGAGGTAAAACTGATCGCGCACCAGTGCATCGCGCAAGTCTTTTTCCAGCTCGCGACGGCGGCGCATTTCGCTGTCGACGCTGGCAATGTAGAACTGATAGCGGTTGCGCGAGCGGGTCTTGGCCAGGGTCATGGTCTGCTCGGCCTTCTGCAACAGCTTCTCGGTGCTGTCGCCGTCCTCCGGGAACAGGGTGATGCCAATGGTCGCGCGCAGGCGAATTTCCTGATGGTCGAGGGCGAATGGCGCCTCCAGATCATCCAGAATGCTCTGTGCCAGTTCTGCTGCCTCATAAGGTTGTTCGATGTCGGCCTGCACCAGTGCGAACTGGTCGCCACCCAGACGGGCGAGGGCGCCGAGGCGACCGCTGTGGGCGCGCAAGCGATCAGCCAGGGCCAGCAATAATTGGTCGCCGGTCTGGTAGCTGAATTGTTCGTTGATGCCTTTGAAATCATCCAGCCCCACGCACAACACCGCGACCCGGCGTTGCAGCTTGCCGGCGTCGACCAGAATCTTGTCCAGTTGCTGCTGCAATTGCTGGCGATTCGGCAGACCGGTGAGGAAGTCGTATTGGGCCATGCGCAGCAGGCTGTTTTCTGCTTCGTGACGCAAATGGGTGTTGCGCTCGATCGATTCGAGCAACTGATTGGCGGTGTTGATCCAGATCCCCAGTTCGTTTTTCTCGTGGCCCTTGAGCTGCGGAATCTTGTGTTCGCTGGGGCGATCCGGGTTGATCTCGGTGAGGTGTTCGATGATCCGCGACAGCGGTTTGGTCAGCAGCCAGTGATAAACCAGATACAGCACCAGGCCCATGGCCAGTGCGCGCAACACGCCGGAAATGAAAATGATCACCGAACTGACAATAAAGCCCTCGCCATAGGTGGCAGTGTCGAGGGTGATGCTCAGGTCGCCGTAATACTCGCTGTATGGGCCACGCCCTACCAACTGCGTGGTGAAGGTGCGTTCCTGGCCGAGGATCAGATCAGTCAGCCAGCGGCTGTTGGAGCGCTGCAACTCGCGGGATTTCTGCGCGAGCATGGCTTCGTTGGGATGACCGATAGAGGCCTGACGCACGGCATCGTCCTGGAACAGGCCTTCGATTACCTGCATGCCCATTTCCCGATCCAGGCTGTAAACCGCCTGGGTCGAGGGATCGCGGAACATGTCGAGAATGCGTTCGGCATCGCCGGCAACGGCCTGACGGGTTTTGTAAGCATCGAAAACAATCTGCGCGCAGCTCAAGACTACGCCGACGATCAATGCCGACAGGAGCACGACCCGGAGCAACTTCACCGACAAGCTGTTCTTGAGTTCCAGCTTCAAAGGGTTATTCCTTGTTCCGTGCGGGTAGCGTCAAGTAGCCATGAGTATTGGCAATCCCGTGTTGGCAGTCAAAGGGACAATCAGGCCGGGGATGGTTTGCCCGTGGCCTTGGCCGAAATGCTGCTGTCTGGAGTATTAGCCCTATTTGTACTGTGTCGGTAGTTTTGGCCCTCAACTTGAGCGGTTCGCGAGATTTTTTCCCTGATTTGATGGTAGCCCGCTGTGGCATGGCAGCAAGGGGCGGCGGACAGCTTTCAGCGTGAGAGAAACGCTATTGATCGTTCCCATGCTCAGCGTGGGAATGCCTCTAGGGACGCTCTGCGTCCAGTGACGCGGAGCGTCACGGGCTGCATGCCCACGCGGAGCGTGGGAACGATCATCGTCCGGGGTTTTGTCTGGGCATAAAAAACCCGGCAAAAGCCGGGTTTTTTGACTGGCGCGCAGCTTAAGCGGTGAAGGTTTTGCCTTCGAACTGCTCAGCGACGAACTTCCAGTTGACCAGGTTCCAGAACGCTTCGACATACTTCGGACGAACGTTGCGGTAGTCGATGTAGTAAGCGTGTTCCCAGACGTCGCAGGTCAGCAGCGGGGTGTCGCCGCTGGTCAGCGGGTTGCCGGCGCCGATGGTGCTGGCCAGGGCCAGGGAACCGTCAGCCTTTTTCACCAGCCAGCCCCAGCCGGAACCGAAGGTACCGATCGAGGTTTTGCTGAACTCTTCCTTGAACTTGTCGAACGAACCGAAGGCTGCATTGATGGCTTCAGCCAGCGCGCCGGTTGGTTGACCACCGGCGTTTGGCGCCAGGCAGTTCCAGTAGAAAGTGTGGTTCCAGACCTGAGCGGCGTTGTTGAAGATACCGCCCGAGGAAGTCTTGACGATTTCTTCCAGGGTCTTGCCTTCGAACTCGGTGCCTGGCACCAGGTTGTTCAGGTTCACGACATAGGTGTTGTGGTGCTTGTCGTGGTGGTATTCCAGGGTTTCCTTGGAAATGTGCGGCTGCAGGGCATCGTGTGCGTAAGGCAGCGGCGGCAATTCGAAAGCCATGATGATTCTCCTAATCAGGTCTGTTGCGGTGAGCGCAAGGCCGATCACGGGCGGCCAGAAATGCACCGGCGAGTTTTTACTCTTTGCGGCGCAGGGTTTCGATCATAGCACCGGGGTTGCGGCATAACCACGCAACAACTGTGTGGGATAGAGGTTCCAGAGCGGTTTGGAATAAATCAGCCGGCAATAATTAACTGTCCTGCAACCGTGAACATCATCAGCGCCACCACCAGATCGAGAATCCGCCAGGTACTCGGCCGGGCTAGCCATGGGGCCAACCACGCCGCGCCCAATGCCAAAGTGAAAAACCACAATAGCGATGCGCTCGCCGCGCCCACGACATAAGCCCCCGGCACCGATTGCTGGGCGCCGAGCGAGCCGATGAGCAGCACTGTATCCAGATAAACGTGCGGGTTGAGCAACGTGACCGCCAACGCACTGAGCATCACTGCCCGCAGGGATCGCACAGTCTGGTTCTCACCCTGATCCAGGCTTTGTTTCGAACAGGCCCGGCGCAATGCCTGACTGCCGTACCAGATCAAAAACGTCGCGCCACCCCAACGGGCAATCGCCAGCAGCGTCGGGTTCTGCGCCAGAATCGTTGCCAGCCCGAATACCCCGGCCGCCACCAGCAGTGCATCGCAGACCACGCACAGCGCCGCCACGGGCAAGTGGTGTTCACGACGCAAGCTCTGCGCCAATACAAAGGCGTTCTGCGTGCCGATCGCCATGATCAGTCCGAACGCCACCAGCAGGCCGTTCACATAGCTTTGCCACATAAGATTCACTCCGCGTTGGCTGCGAGATCGCGCAGCACTTGCATGGCGCGTTCGGCGTCGGCCTGACCGACGAACAAATGGTCGTGGTAATAACCGGCGATCACGTTGCAACTGATCCCGGCCTTGCCCAATGCCGTGGCGAAAGCGGCGGTGAGGCCGACAGCCTCCAGTGCCGAATGCACGTTCAAGGTGATCCACGCGGCGATGTAGTCGAAACTGAAACCGGCCTGTTCGGCGCGGGAACGTTCGACAATCACGGTCAGGCCTTCCTGTTCGCGGAAGCTGCCGATAACCTCCAGACCGCTCGGCAACACACTGTCGTGCAGGGTGCAGAACACGTATTCGCCGGCGTTGAGTTGCGGACTCATGCTTCGCAATAGAGACGAGAGTGAAGTTTCGCCAGCCATAACTGTGTTCCTTGAGAAAGAGTGCTTGCTGGCTATTCTCCGGGCGAAACCTGTATAAGAAAAACCAATAATGCTGATCGCTCATTAGGAAAACTGATGTTCGACTACAAATTGCTTTCTGCTCTGGCCGCCGTGGTTGAGCAGGCTGGATTCGAACGCGCCGCGCAGGTACTGGGCTTGTCGCAATCGGCGATCTCGCAGCGGATCAAACTGCTCGAAGCGCGGGTCGGCCAGCCGGTGTTGATTCGCGGCACGCCACCGTCGCCGACCGAAATTGGCCGGCGCCTGCTCAACCATGTGCAGCAGGTGCGTCTGCTTGAGCGTGACCTGCAAACCCTGGTGCCGGCGCTGGACGAAGAGGGCTTGCCGGAACGTCTGCGTATCGCTTTGAATGCCGACAGCCTGGCCACGTGGTGGGCCGAAGCGGTTGGCGATTTTTGCGCTGAACAACATTTGTTGCTCGACCTGGTTGTCGAGGACCAGACGGTCGGCCTCAAACGCATGCGCGCCGGGGAAGTGGCCGCGTGCCTTTGTGCCAGCGAACGACCGGTGGCCGGCGCGCGCAGTGTGTTGCTCGGGGCGATGCGGTATCGCGCGCTGGCCAGCCCGGCGTTTATCGAGCGGCATTTCCCCGATGGCGTGCGCGCCGAACGATTGCCGCGCACGCCAGCGCTGGTGTTCGGCCCGGACGATTTTCTTCAGCATCGCTATCTCGCCTCGTTGGGCGTCGATGGCGGTTTCGAACACCATTTGTGCCCGTCCTCGGAAGGTTTTATTCGCCTGACTGAAGCCGGACTCGGTTGGGGGCTGGTGCCGGAGCTGCAAGTGCGCGATCAACTGCAACGCGGCATGTTGCGCGAGTTGTTGCCAGATAAACCGATCGACGTGCCGTTGTACTGGCATCATTGGCGCAATGGCGGTCAGCTGCTGGGCTTGCTGACCGAGCAATTGCTGCGTTCATCGGCGCAATGGCTGGTGCCCTGGAAGCAGCCATGAGCGTCAAGCTGCAAGCGGCAAGTTAAAGCGCTTGCACACTGTTTTAATCTTGCAGCTAGAAGCTTGAAGCTCGCAGCTGGTTTCATTGGAGCTTTACATGAAAATTCTGGTCACCGGCGCAAGCGGCTTCATTGGCGGACGCTTTGCGCGCTTCGCTTTGGAGCAGGGCCTGGACGTGCGGGTCAACGGTCGCCGGGCCGAGAGCGTCGAGCATCTGGTGCGTCGTGGCGCCGAGTTTGTCCCCGGTGATCTGACCGATCCCGATCTGGTCCGCGAGCTGTGCTGCGACGTTGAAGCCGTGGTGCATTGCGCTGGCGCCGTCGGGCTGTGGGGGCGTTATCAGGACTTCCACCAGGGCAACGTGCAGGTCACCGAAAACGTCGTCGAAGCCTGCCTGAAGCAGCGCGTTCGACGCCTGGTGCATCTGTCGTCGCCATCGATCTATTTCGATGGCCGTGATCATTTCAACCTGACCGAAGAGCAAGTGCCCAAGCGCTTCAAACATCATTACGCCGCGACCAAATACCTGGCCGAGCAAAAGGTTTTCGGTGCGCAGGAGTTCGGCCTTGAAACCATCGCCCTGCGCCCGCGTTTCGTCACCGGCGCCGGCGACATGAGCATCTTCCCGCGCCTGCTCAACATGCAGCGCAAGGGCCGGCTGGCGATCATCGGCAATGGCCTGAACAAAGTCGATTTCACCAGCGTGCAGAACCTCAATGAAGCGATGCTCAGCAGTTTGCTGGCCGCCGGCTCCGCACTGGGCAAGGCCTACAACATCAGCAACGGCGCGCCGGTGCCGTTGTGGGATGTGGTCAATTACGTGATGCGCAAGATGGAAGTGCCGCAGGTCACCAAGTACCGTTCGTATGGTCTGGCCTACAGCGTCGCGGCGTTCAACGAGGGCGCGTGCAAGCTCTGGCCCGGGCGTCCGGAACCGACCCTTTCGCGTCTGGGCATGCAGGTCATGAACAAAAATTTCACCCTCGACATCAGCCGCGCCCGGCATTATCTCGACTACGATCCGAAAGTCAGCCTGTGGTCGGCGCTCGACGAGTTCTGCGGGTGGTGGAAAGCTCAGGACATCCGTTGAAACGAATTGGCCGGGCGGCAATGAACCGTGTAGCCGCTTGGGGGTCAATCCCTGCGGCTGCGGCGGTTATACTTCGCAGCATTTAGCCATCACCGCGTTTCACAAAGGTTGCCTCAATGTCCATGCGTAATGATGCCCACGACGATTTCGATGATGTCCCGAGCCTGCGTGCCGACACCTTCGACGACGATGACATTCCGACCACCGCCCGCACGTCCGTGCACTCGCGCACGCCGCCCGTGGTCAAGGTCAAGGCGGCCAGCACCGGCCCGTTGTGGGCCTTGGTCGGTGCGTTGTTCTTCGCCTTCGTCGGTCTGGCCTGGTGGAGCTTTCAGCAGATCTCGCTGATGGAGCAGCAACTGGTCGCGACCCAGGAAAGCTTTGCGCGGATCAGCGAAGAGGCGGCCGGACGCTTGCAGGACATTTCCGGCAAGGTCGTCGCCAGCCAGTCCAACGTCACCAGTGACAGCGAGGCGCTGAAGCTGCAAATCAAACAGCTCGAAGGCAAGCTGCTCGATCAGAGCAAACAGCAGCAAGGCGTAGCGGGGCAGGCCAGCGATCTGGACAAGCGTCTGGCACAGATGACCGCGCAGACCACCGAGCAACAGAACGCCAATATCCAGTTGCAGGCGCAGGTCAAAGCCCTGAGCGCGGAACTGGCGACCATCAAGAGCACTCCGGCCGACACCAGCAAGGTCGACACGCAGTTGAAGGCCTTCGATGCGCAGTTCAAAAGCCTCGGCGCCGATATAGCGGCGTTGAAGAAGCAGGGTAATCCGAGCGCGGCGATCGATCGTCTTGAGCAGGAAATCGTCGTCCTCAAAAGCGAACAGGACAACCGCCCGGCAGCACCGCAGGGTGGCGGCAATACCGCCGAGTTCGACGCCTTCCGTGCGCAGATGACCCGCAACATCAATACCCTTCAGGCGCAGATTCAGAACTTGCAGCAGCAGATCAATTCCCGCCCATAAGCTTTGTTGGTCAGTGCAGGGGACTCTGTAATCCCCTGCATCATTCTGAATACTCGTACATCACCCCAAGCCGTCTACGCTCTTGAAACACCAACAAGAACGAGGGATGCGCTATGGGTTTTTTGCATAAAGTGGCCTGGTTCGGCGTGATGTTACTGGCCAGCCTCGGCCAGATCAGCGCCGCCACGACCGCCAAGGATGACAGCCAGGCCGCCATCGCCTTGCTGGAAAAAGCCCTGGCCTATTACCACGACAACGGCGACAAGGCATTCGCCGCGTTCAGCCGCCAGGGCGAATTTGTCGACAAGGATCGCTACGTGTTTGTGGTCGACACCAAAGGGGTGATGCTCGCCAGCGGCGGGCCTTCATCGGCGTTGATCGGTCGTGATGTCAGTGAAGTGCTCGGCCCGGATCTGCAGAAAACCTTCAAGGACGCGTTGAAAGTGCCGGAAGGCAATGGCATCCAGCAGGCTGAGTACCGTTGGCAGAATTGGGCCGATGGCAAGGTCGAGCGCAAGCACGTGTATTACCAACGCATCGGCCAGCGGATTCTGGCGGTGGGTTATTACCTGCCGCGAGCGTCGGCGGAGCAGGCCAAGGCGCTGCTCGACAAAGCGGCGACTGATTTGGGCAAAGACGAGAAGGGCACGCTGACGGCGATCAACTCGCTCAAGGGCGGCTACTTGCAGGATGACCTGTATGTTTTCGTCGTCGATCTGAACACCCAGCGTTATGTTGCCCACGGCACCAATCTGCGTTTGATCAACACCGACTTCGGCAAGGTCAAGGATCCGGAAGGCAAACCGGTGGGCGAGCCGATTCTGGCGCTGATCGGCAAGCAGGATGAGGGTGAATATGAATACCGCTGGAAGAATCCGGTGACCGGCAAGGTCGAAGACAAGCATGCTTACCTGAAGAAGGCCGGGCATTTCCTTGTCGCGGTGGGTTACTACAGCCCCTGAGTGAAATACTTACCCCTGTGGGAGCGAGCTTGCTCGCGAATGCGGTGTGTCATTAGCAATATTTCGTCTGACACGACGCTTTCGCGAGCAAGCTCGCTCCCACAGGGATCCCCTTTAATACGGTTATTTGGCGCCGTGCTCACGCCCGCGCAGCAGGTTGTTCGGCATCGCAATCGCCGCCGCCAGACCCAGCAACGACACCGCCGCACTCACCCACAGCAAATGCCGGAACGTCACCAGCAATTCCGCCCGCAAGGCGTCCTGCGCATCCCCCGGCGCGGCGTTCAAACCATCGAGCAGAACGTTGCCGGAATGCCCCTCGCTCATCAGCGAACTGCTCGCCAGATGGGCGAAACTCGAATCTTGCAACAGCGCCAGCAACAGCGCCGACATCAACGCCACGCCCACCGCGCCGCCGAGGGAGCGAAACAGGTTGGTGGTGCTGGTGGCGACGCCGATGTCACGTTGCTCCACAGAATTCTGCGTGCCGACCAGTGAAGTCGGGAACTGCATGCCGCTGGAAATACCGCAGAGCAACATGAACAGTGCGCTGATCAGCGTCGCCTCCGGTGGGCTGAACGCCATGCCGAGAATCGCGATCGGCATCAGCAGAGCGCCGCTCAGAATCTGTGGTTTGTAACGCCCGGTGATCGACGTGCGACGGCCGGCGAAGAACGCACCGATCGGCAGCCCCATCGCCAGCGGCAGCAAGTGCAAGGCCGCGCTGTCCGCCCCGGCACCGGTGACACTCTGAAAACGCAGCGGCATCAGCACGATCAGCGAAATCGCCTGGAAACTGGTGAAGAAAATCGTGCACCAGCACAGCAGCGCGTTGCGGTTGGCAAACAAATGCATTGGCAGCAAAGGCTCGCGCGCCCGGCGTTCGTGCCAGACAAACAGCGCCAACACCACCACGGCACAAGTAAACAATCCGAGTACTTCAGCGCTGCGCCACGCATGGCCCTGACCGACCTGGGTAATGCCCAACAGCAGTGCGGTCAGGCCGATGATCATCAACACGGTGCCGAGGTAATCGATGATCGGTTTGCGTTGGGGAATCGGCAGCCCGCGCAAGTTGCGCCGCGCCACCCACCAGGCACCGAGGCCCAGTGGCAGGTTGATCAGAAAGACCCAGCGCCACGACAGGTATTCGGTCATGTACCCGCCCAACACGGGACCGGCAACACTGGCCACCGCGTACATGCTGCTGAAGTAACCCTGATAACGCCCGCGTTCACGCGGCGGCACGATGTCGCCGATGATCGCCTGACTTACCGAGATCATTCCGCCAGCACCGATACCCTGAAGGATCCGCGCCAGCACCAGTTGCTCCATGCTCTGCGCCATGCCGCAAAACAGTGAGGCGAGTGTGAACAGGCCCATGCCGAACAGCATCAGTTTGCGTCGCCCGTACAGGTCGCCGAGCTTGCCGTAGATCGGTACCGCCACCGTCATCGCGACCATGTACCCGGAAATCACCCAGGCCAGCAGGCTGACATCCTTGAACTGCGCAGAGATGGCCGGCATCGACACGGCGACGATGGTTTGATCCAGCGCGCCGAGAAAGATCGCCATCATCAGCGCGACCAGCACGCTGCGAATGGCCGGTTTGGGCGTTTCGGGGTGATTGAGATTGGTCACGGGCAAAACCTGCGGGCAGTGAGAGTCCCGCAGATCGTCAGGCGAGCGGGGATGCTCGCCAGTGTAAGTCGGTAGCAGGCTATTCGATAGCCTCATAAGGAAGTCCGACGTAATTTTCTGCAATGGTTTTTCGCCCTGCCTCTGAACTGACAAAGTAGTCCAGTTCCGAAGCGTTGATGCGCTGGCTGAACGCGTCGTGATCATCGAAGCGGTGCAGCATCGAGGTCATCCACCAGGAAAAACGTTCGGCCTTCCACACTCGGCGCAGGCAGATTTCCGAGTACTTCTCCAGCAACTCGGTGCGGCCGTCGCGGTAAACCTTCAGCAGAATATTGAACAACGTACTGACGTCGCTGGCGGCCAGGTTCAAGCCCTTGGCGCCGGTGGGCGGAACGATATGTGCGGCGTCGCCGACCAGAAACATCCGCCCGTATTGCATCGGCTCCACGACAAAACTGCGCAGCGGTGCGATGCTTTTTTCAATCGACGGACCGGTAACCAGTTTCTCGGCAAGCGCCACCGGCAGACGATTTTTCAATTCATCCCAGAAGCGCTGATCGCTCCAGTCATCGACGTTTTCATCCGCCGGCACTTGCAGGTAATAACGGGTGCGGGTGGCGGAACGCATGCTGCACAAGGCAAAGCCGCGTTCATGACGGGCGTAGACCAATTCGTCATGCACCGGCGGCGTGTCGGCGAGAATGCCCAGCCAGCCAAACGGATAAACCCGCTCGAAGACCTTCAGGCTATCGGCCGGAATCGACTGCCGCGCGACGCCGTGGAAACCGTCGCAACCGGCGATGTAATCGCAGTCCACACGCCAGGTTTCGCCATCCTTTTCAAAGGTGACAAACGCTTCGTCGCTTTTCATGCCGTGAGGAACGACATGGCTCGCCTGGTAAATCGTCGGCGCACCAGCCTCCCGACGAGCGGCCATCAGGTCGCGGGTGACTTCGGTCTGGCCATAGATCATCACGCTCTTGCCGCCGGTCAATGTATGCAGATCGATGTGCACCTGACGCCCGTCCAGGGCCAGATCGAAACCGCCGTGTACCAAACCTTCGGCGTCCATGCGCTGACTCACGCCAGCCTGACGCAACAGCTCTACCATGCCTTGTTCAAGTACACCGGCACGGATGCGCCCGAGCACGTAATCGGGGGTCTGACGTTCAAGAATGAGGGTGTCGATGCCAGCATTGTGCAACAACTGGCCGAGGAGCAATCCGGACGGACCGGCGCCGATAATGGCGACTTGGGTTTTCAGCGTTTTCATTGTTTTTATGACTCGCAAGCTTCACGCGGCCAGGACCGGTGAATGATTTTTATGGATCGAGTGCTTGCATTTTTCCCTTGCGGGTCTGTCAATTGAAGGTGAAAACTGAGCCGATACCTGTACATTCTGCCAATCGGTGCGATTATCGCCCACAACCCCGAGGCCTGGATTGAAGTGATGAACAAGCCTGAGCTGCCTTCGATTCCAGTGTTCAAGCTCTACGGTGAAAGCCTGGACTGGCCGACCCCTGACTTGCTGCACTGCGAAACCATTTCCTCCCGCAGTCGCGAACATGAGTGGGAAATCAAACCCCACCGCCATGCTGATTTGTGCCAGTTACTCTTCGTCTTCAAAGGTCAGGCAGAGCTTGAGATCGAAGGGCAACGCACGCAACTCGACACCCCGGCCATTCAAGTGCTGCCACCGTTATCGGTGCACGGCTTTCGTTTTTCCGAAGACGTCGAAGGGTTCATCGTGACCCTCGCCACCCCGCTGATCAATCACTTGCAGGCGCAACTGGGCGATTCGGTACATGCGCTGGCCAGCGCGGAAAACTACCCGGCCGGCCACGACGGCGATTACCTCAACAGCCTGTTCTCGGCGCTGCAGGCCGAATACAACGGTCATCAACCGGCGCGGGAAATGCTCATGCATTCGCTGGTCAGCGTGATCATGGTCTGGGTCAGCCGGCAGGCGATCGTGCGGCACAAGGCCAGTCAGCGGCCGCAACGTCAGCGCGAATACCTCAATGGCTTTATTCAGTTGGTCGAGGAGACTTATCGCCAGCACGTCAAGGTCGAAGACCTGGCGCATCGACTGGGGATTTCGGTATCTCACCTCAACGGCACTTGCCGTGAGCTGGCGGGGCAACCGGCGTTGCAGATCATGCATGAACGTCAGTTACTGGAGGCCAAGCGTTTGCTGACGTACACCAGCATGACGATTTACGAGATGTCGGAGTTGTTGGGGTTTTCCGATCCGACCAACTTCACGCGCCTGTTCCGGCGTCGGGTGGGAATATCGCCCAAGGCTTTTCGCGACAGCCTGAAAGCCGAATAGTAATCACTGACACCACAAAACCCTTGTGGGAGCGAGCCTGCTCGCGAAGGCGTCCTGTCATTCGACTCAAGTGTTGACTGACCCACCGCTTTCGCGAGCAAGCTCGCTCCCACAGGGTCGCATTCCAGCCCAGATGAATCAGCGCAACGCATTCAGCGTGGCATTGTGCGGAATGCACCGCTCGAAATTGCAGCTCGCATACTCGCGCGGTAGCTGTCGCAATTGCTCGACCCGCCAGGCAGCGGTGCCGTACAGCGCCAGCGTGGCGGCGCAGGTGATGAAAATCGCGACGTACCTTCTTGTTTTGATGTTCATGGCGTTGACCTCTGAACGACATACCCTGCGGTATTACTTTCAGCATAGGTCAGCGGCGCGGAGTTGCCAGCGAGTGCGCTCCGGGTTGTAACTGGCCATTCAGCCTATCGATAGCCACAGTGGATCGGGTTTACAGGCCGGTATCCCATTCGGGGTTCTCGGGGAATCTGAGCACCAGAAAATCCAGCATGCTGCGCAGCGCCGCCGGCATGTGTTTGCGCGAGGCATAGACGGCGTAGATGCTCATCTGCCGCGGCTCGGCATGGGGCAGCAGTCGAACCAGCTCACCGCTGTGAATATGCACCCCGGCCTGATAGGTCGGCAGCATCGCCACCCCAGCGCCGGCCAGCGTCGCGCGCAATAACGTGCTGGCCTCGTTGGCACTGATATTGCCCTGCACCGGCACCGAAACCGGTTCGCCATCCTCCTCGAAATGCCACAGGCTCTTGCCGAAATACGAGTGCGTCAGACAGTTGTGTCGGCTCAGTTCCTCGATCCGTGACGGCGCCGGGTGTTCTTGCAGATAAGCCGGCGCGGCGCAGACCACCGAACGACAAACGGTCAGGCGGCGGGCGATCAGGTTGGGGTCGAGATCGTTGCTGGTACGAATGGCCAGATCGATGCGCTCATCCACCAGATTCACCGTGCGATCGAGCATTTGCAGATCGATGCCCACACCCGGATAGCGTTTGACGTAGGCGGCCATCGCATCCGCCAGTTGGGCCTGACCAAACGAAGTGCTGACGCTGATCCGCAACAAGCCGCGCGGGGCATCGTGAGGTTCGCTGACAGCAGCCTGCATGTCCGTCGACAGTTCGATCATCTGCCGGCAGCGCGGCAATATTTCGCTGCCGGCGGCGGTCAGGCTCAACTTGCGCGTGGTGCGGTGCATCAGACGTGCACCGACCCAGTCTTCCAGCTCCGCCAGATAACGTGAAACCACCGGCCGCGAAAGGTCCAGATGATCGGCCGCTGCCGACTGGCTGCCCAGATCCACGACGGTGACAAACACCCGCATTGCTTGGAGACGATCCATGATTTGCCCGCTTTCAGAAACAAACTATGTTCAAGCATCGCATTTTTTGTACTGAGTCAGGCAACTAAGCTCTGTCCCATCGCCAAACACGGCATTTGGACACTGGAGCAACAGATGATCGGCTTCACCACACTCAAACGCGTTCTGCTCGCCACCGCTGCCTTGGGTTTCGCCGCGCATGCCGCTGCTGCCAACCTGACCCTCGACGTCTATAACCCGGGGACTAACGCGATTTTTCCGGTGACTTCGGTACTGGTCAGCGGCGAGAAAGACGCGATCCTCGTCGATGCCCAGTTCGGCAAATCCCAGGCTGAACAGGTCGTGGAAAAGATCCGCGCCAGCGGCAAGCACCTGACCACTATTTACATCAGCCATGGCGACCCGGATTACTACTTCGGCCTCGACACCCTGACCCAGGCGTTCCCTGACGCCAAGGTGCTCGCCTCGCAACCGACCGTCGACCACATCAACAAAACCGTCGCCGGCAAACTGGCCTTTTGGGGGCCGAAAATGGGCGCTGACGTTCCGGCGAAAACCATCGTGCCGGGTGTGCTCAAGGGCGACAGCCTGATGCTCGAAGGGCAGAAATTGCAGGTGGTCGGCCTTAAAGGCAAACAGCCGGATCGCAGCTTTGTGTGGATCCCGTCGCTCAAAGCCGTGGTCGGTGGTGTGGTTGTCGCCGAGAACATCCATGTGTGGATGGCTGATACCCAGACCGCGCAATCCCACGCCGACTGGCTGCAAAACCTGCACTCGATCGAAACCCTAAAGCCGAACACCGTGGTGCCGGGTCATTACCTTGGCAACAGCAGCCGTTCGCTGGCCAGCGTGAAGTTCACTGCCGACTACATTAAGGCCTTCGACGTTGAAACCGCCAAGGCCAAAGATTCCGCCGCACTGATCGCCGCGATGAAAAAGCGCTACCCGACACTCGGCGAAGAAAGTTCGCTGGAGCTGAGCGCGAAAGTCGCCAAGGGCGAAATGCAGTGGTAAGCCGATTCTGAAAACGCAGCACTCTCAAGCCAACTGGAGAATGTCATGAGCAAGATTGCAATTATTGGTGCCACCGGCCGCGCCGGTAGCCAACTGCTGGAAGAAGCCCTGCGTCGTGGCCATAGCGTGACCGCTATCGCCCGCGACACCTCGAAGATCGGCGCCCGTGCCGGTGTGGTCAGCAAGAATGTCGATGTACTGGATGCCGCAGCGCTGCAAGACGCGGTGGCCGGTCATGATGTGGTGATCACCGCTGCGCATTTCGCTACCGTGCCTGCGAGCGCTATTGTCGGGCCAGTGAAGCAGGCGGGGGTGAAGCGTCTGTTGGTGGTTGGCGGTGCCGGTTCGCTGTTGCTGCCGGACGATACGCGAGTGATCGACAGCGCTGGATTCCCGGCCGAGTACAAAACCGAGGCCAGCGCCGGTGCGGCGTTTCTTGAGGCGCTGCGTCAGGAGCAGGATCTGGACTGGACCTTCCTGTCGCCGTCGGCAGAGTTTGTCGAAGGGGAGCGCACAGGAAGCTACCGAGCCGGCAAGGATCATTTGCTGGTGAGCGCTGAAGGGCGTAGCTGGATTACCTTTGCCGATTACGCGATTGCGTTGATCGACGAAGTGGAAACGCCGAAGCATTCGCGTCAGCGGTTGACTGTCGGGTATTGAGTCAATCCTCGCCCCTCACCCCAGCCCTCTCCCGAAGGAGAGGGAGCCGACCGAGGTGTCTGGCGTTGTACATCGACCTGAGTGATCGAGTCGATTATGGATTCAATGCAGTAGTTTCACGTCGGCGTATGTCTATAGCATCTCCCGGTCAGTCCCCTCTCCCTCTGGGAGAGGGTGAGGGGAAACAGCCTCACCGCAAATGCGCCTGCTCAACCAACCAGATCATCAATTCTTCCAGCTGCGGCGAAGGCTCGGTTCCCGCAGGCACGACGACGTAATACGCCAACCCCGTCTTCACCTTCAACTCAAACGGCATCACCAGCCGCCCCGCGCGCAAGTCATCGCCTATCAACGACCAGTCACCAATCGCCACTCCCGTCCCGTGTGACGCCATCGACATCGCCTGATCCAGCGTTTCGAAATGCTGGCCGCTGCCGAGGTTGTTCAGTCGCAGCTCGGCCGCGTTCAGCCACACCGACCAATCCTGAATATCGTGAGTGGGGTGCAGCAGCAGATGCTGTTGCAGATCTGCCGGTGAATTCAGCGCTGGCGAACCTTTGAGCAAAACCGGTGAACAGACCGGTGTCAGTTGCTCGTCGAACAAGTGCAGTGCGCCCGGCGAGTTGTCCGGGGGCGGGCCGTAGATCACCGCGGCATCGAATTGTTCGCGCTGAAAGTCCACGCCGTGTTGCAGCGAGGCGGTGAGTTTTACCGGCACGTCCGGGCGCTCTTTTTGCCATTGCAGCAAGCGCGGCAGCAGCCAGCGCATCACGCAGCTGGGCGCTTTGAGTTGCAGGTTTTCGCGCTGTATACCGATTTGCTCGGTCGCTTCGCTGATCAGGCCGAAGACTTTTTCCACACGCGGTAGCCATTCACGTCCTTCGGCGGTCAGCGCCAGGCCACGGGCCAGGCGGATGAACAGTGGATAACCGAGATGGGCTTCCAGCCCGGCGATCTGCCGGCTCACTGCGCCCTGGGTGATGTGCAACTGCTCGGCGGCGCGGGTGAAGTTGCAGCACTGCGCGGTGACCAGAAACGTGTGCAGGGCGGGTAGGGGAGGCAGGCGTTTCATGGGGATCCAAGGCATGACGTGAGGACATGGCTAGTATGACTTTTAATCGATTGTTGCCGCTACCTGCCGACCGTTCCAATGAAGCCATTCCCGGAATCATTGTGGGAGCGAGCTTGCTCGCGAATACGGTTTTCAATTCAGCATTGATCTAGCTGACACACCGCTTTCGCGAGCAAGCTCGCTCCCACATTTGATTCGGCGTATCGATCAAATATGAAGGGCAATCGACATGGCGACGTGTGGCGAAGTACTGGTCAAGTTACTCGAAGGTTATGGGGTCGAGCAGGTGTTCGGCATTCCTGGCGTACATACCGTGGAGCTGTATCGCGGGCTGGCCCGTTCGAGCATCAACCATGTCACCCCACGGCATGAGCAAGGCGCCGGTTTCATGGCTGACGGCTATGCGCGCACCGCTGGCAAACCGGGTGTGTGCTTCATCATTACCGGCCCGGGCATGACCAACATCACCACCGCCATGGGCCAGGCCTACGCCGACTCGATCCCGATGCTGGTGATTTCCAGCGTGCAATCGCGCAGTCAGTTGGGCGGCGGACGCGGCAAGTTGCATGAGTTGCCGAACCAGAGCGCGTTGGTCGGCGGTGTCGCGGCGTTCTCTCACACCTTGATGTCGGCGGCGGAATTGCCGGGTGTGCTCGCTCGCGCATTCGCTTTGTTCCAGGCCGGCCGTCCACGTCCGGTACACATCGAAATTCCGTTGGACGTGCTGGTCGAAAATGCCGATGAATTGCTCGCCAGCGTACCGGTCAATATCGACCGCGCCGGCGCTGCGCCAGCGGCCGTCAAACGCATGAGCAAGCTGCTGGCTGAAGCCAGACGTCCGCTGATTCTGGCCGGTGGCGGTGCCATCGACGCAGCGCCGGAACTGAGCAAACTTGCCGAGTTGCTCGACGCTCCAGTGGCGCTGACGATCAATGCCAAAGGCATGCTGCCGGGCAACCATCGGCTGCTGATCGGTTCGACCCAGACGCTGGTCGCCACCCGTGCGCTGGTCGCCGATGCCGATGTGGTTCTGGCCATCGGCACCGAACTGGCCGAGACCGATTACGACGTCACGTTCGCTGGCGGTTTCGAGATTCCCGGCAAACTGCTGCGCGTCGATATCGACGCCGATCAGACCGTGCGCAACTACCCGCCACACCTGGCGCTAGTGGCCGATGCGCGCAACGCCGCGCAAGCTCTGTTGAACATGCTGTCGCAGGAAAAACTTGCCGCGCGCAGCAGCGATTGGGGTCAGGCCCGCGCTGGCAAACTGCGCGCCGAACTGGCCGCGAGCTGGGATGCACCGACCCTCGCGCAAACCCGTTTCCTCGACACCGTGCTTGATGAATTGCCGAACGCCGTATTCGTCGGCGATTCCACGCAACCGGTGTACACCGGCAACCTCACGTTCAACCCGGATCACCCGCGCCGCTGGTTCAACGCCTCGACCGGTTACGGCACCCTCGGCTACGCCTTGCCGGCAGCGATCGGTGCGTGGCTCGGTGGTCAACTCGACCAAGGCGCACGGCCTGCGGTGGTGTGCCTGATCGGCGATGGCGGGCTGCAATTCACCCTGCCGGAACTGGCCAGTGCTGTTGAGGCGCGGGTGCCGGTGATCGTCCTGCTGTGGAATAACCAGGGTTACGAAGAGATCAAGAAGTACATGGTCAACCGTGCCATCGAACCGGTCGGCGTCGACATCTACACACCGGATTTTGTCGCGGTGGCGAAGGGGCTCGGTTGTGCGGCTGAAGCGATCAGCAGCATCGAACAACTGCGCAGCGCGTTGCGTAGTGCAAGCGATCGTCAGGGTCCGACCCTGATTGAAATCGATCAGACCCAATGGATGAAGGCGGTGGCGCAATGATCAGTTTCCCGACCACACTCGACGGCCTCTACATCAACGGCCAATGGTCTGCCGGCGGTGAACATCTGCGGGTGATCAACCCGGCCACCGAAGCGTTGCTGACCACGGTCAATGGCGGTGACGAGCACGCCGTCGATCAAGCCGTCGCGGCCGCCAGCGAAGCGTTCAAAAGCTGGTCGCAAACCAGCGGTACCGAGCGCGGCGCGATTCTGCGCAACATCGCCAATGGTGTGCGCAACGGTCGCGAGCACTTGATGAAACTGCAATCGAGCAACAATGGCAAACCGCAATTCGAAGCAGCGATCGACGTCGACGATGTGATCGCCACGTTCGAGTATTACGCCGAACTCGCCGAAGGCCTCGACGCCCAGCAGGACGGCAACGTGCCGCTGCCCAGCGATGATTTCAGCGCACGCTTGCGTCGCGAGCCGTGCGGTGTGGTCGGGCTGATCGTGCCGTGGAACTTCCCGATGGTCACCACTGCATGGAAGCTTGCACCCGCGCTGGCGGCCGGTTGCTGCGTGGTGCTCAAGCCTTCGGAAGTAACGCCGTTGCCGGAGCTGGAACTGGCGGCGATCATCGCGGAATCGGGTCTGCCAAACGGTGTGTTCAACCTCGTCTGCGGCACCGGGCTGGCGGTCGGTGCGCCATTGTCGGCGGATCCGCGCATCGCCAAAATCTCCTTTACCGGCAGCAATGCGGTCGGCGTGCAGGTGATGCAGCGTGCGGCGGAAACGGTGAAAGGCGTCAGCCTGGAGCTGGGCGGCAAATCTTCGCTGCTGGTATTGGCGGATGCTGATCTCGATCTGGCAGTCGAGCTGGCCTGTGGTGGCGCGTTTTTCAATGCCGGGCAGATGTGTTCGGCGACCAGTCGTGTGCTGGTTGCGGATGAGCTGGAAGAGGAATTTCTCCGCCGTCTGCACAAGCGTGCGCAGGCCATTCGTGTAGCCGATCCGTTCGAGGCGGAGGTGGAAATGGGCGCGCTGGTCAATCAGGCGCAGTACCAGCGAGTGCTCGGGCACATCGACCGTGGACTCAGCGCGGGTGCGCGTTTGCTTTGCGGCGGCAATCGTCCAGCGGATCTGCCGCGCGGCTACTTTTTGCAGCCAACCGTGTTCACCGACGTACCGCTGGACAGCGCGTTGTGGTGTGAAGAAATTTTCGGGCCGGTGCTGTGTGTGCGCAGTTTTGCCACTGAAGCGCAGGCGATTGCCTTGGCCAATGACACGCTGTTTGGATTGGTGGCGAGCGTAGTGACGAGTGATGCCGCTGCGGCGGACCGCGTGGCCAATGCCTTGCAGGCGGGGATGGTGTGGATCAATGCGCCGCAAGTGATATTCCCGCAGGCGGCGTGGGGTGGATACAAGCAGAGCAGCATTGGCCGAGAATTAGGGCCGTGGGGATTGGCGGCGTTTCAGGAGATCAAGCATGTGATTCGGGCCGTGTAAAAGCCGACCCTCACCCCAGCCCTCTCCCGGAGGGAGAGGGGGCCGACCGCGGTGTCTGGCGCTGTTCATCGACCTGCTAGATCCAATCGATTATGGATTCAGCGAAGTGCTTTCAGGTCGGTGTACTTCTTCAATATCCCCCAATCAGTCCCCTCTCCCTCCGGGAGAGGGTTAGGGTGAGGGGCTTCTAACGGTCACACCGAAAGCCGCAACCGCGCCAGATCCCGCAGCGGCGGCGCACCAAACAAACGGCTGTACTCACGGCTGAACTGCGACGGACTTTCATACCCCACCCGATACCCCGCCGCCGACGCTTCCAGCCCCTCCGCCAGCATCAAACGCCGCGCCTCTTGCAGGCGCAACTGCTTCTGATACTGCAGCGGACTCATCGCCGTCATCGCCTTGAAACGATGATGCAAGGTCGAAACGCTGAGGTTCACTTCTCTGGCCAGATCATCAATGCGCAATGGTTGTTCGAAGTTGCCGTTGAGCCATTTGATCGCCTGACTGATGCGATGGCTCTGGCTGTTGGCAATCGCGATTTCATACAAGCGATGACCCTGCGGGCTGCGCAGCAGGCGATAGAGAATCTCCCGGCGAATCAGCGGTGCGAGCATGGCGATGTCTTTCGGCGCATCGAGCAAGCGCGCCAGACGCAGCACCGCATCGAGCATGGAGCTGTCGATCTGCTCGACATACAAGCCGCGTCCGGTCGGCCGGGTCGGCACGCCCATGGGGCCGGCGTCGGCGATCAGTGCGGTGATTTCTGTCGGGTCGATATCCAGGCGCACGGCGAGGATCGGATCCTCCGGCGAAACGTTGACCACGCGCCCACTCAGCGGCATCGAAACCGACACCACCAGATAATTCAGCGGGTCGTAATTGAAGTACTCATCGGCCAGGCGCACCTCTTTGCGTCCCTGGGCCATGATGCACAGCGCCGGTTGTGCGAGCACCGGGGCAAAGTCGTGGGATTTTGTGTGGCGTGACATGTACAGCGAGCCGATGGCGGTCTGGTAGCTGCCATCGTCGGTGGTGTTGCGGCGGATGATCGCCGCCAGTTCCGCGCGCTGTTTTTCCATGTCAGCGCTGGGTTCGGCTTGAAAACGATCGAATGACGTCATGCACGGCATCCTCGGCAGGGGAGGTGGAATGGAGCAGAGCATATGTTTGTGCAAGCGCCTGCGGTAGACACATCCTGCGAAATGCTTGCCTGATTCTGCTTGAGCTTGTGTGCACGCCCAGCCATAGCAGGACACAGAGCGGCAAACTTGCTTGATACGCCGTATGACAACCGTGTGACGCCGTTTTACAGGTTGTTACAGCTTCCGTGTGCAGTCTCGCAGGATTGTGCAACGCGGCGGCAGGAATCGACTAACGGCGGCTGGCGTGCGGCCCTTAACCTTTGATCCTGTCGCAGCCCGTCCCCCGGCTGCCACGCGACTCCCTGGGAGGGTTGAACATGTCCAAGCAGATTCCCGTCAGTCATATGGCCTTCGTTCGAGCGCGCGCCGGGCGTTCGGCGGAACTCGGTGTGCGCCTCAGCGCGTTGATCGAGCCGTCCCGCGCTGCCCCCGGTTGCCTGAGTTTTGCCTTGCAGCATTCGCAGTGTGATCCCGAGTTGTGGCTGGTCTCCGGGTTCTGGAGCAGCCAGCAAATGATGACCAACTACTTCAACAGCCCGTCGATGGAAATCTTCGCCGAGCTGGTGCAGGAGCTGGTGGTCAACAGCCTCGACTTCCACACCTTCAAGGACGTGTCGGCGGCGCAAGCCCTCGGCCAATGCCCGGCGCCGGTACACAAACTCGTCGGTTGAGGGTTTAATGTCCGGCTTGTTTGTCTGAGCCGGGAAATGTGACATGGCACGTAAAGAGTTCGAACACTTCGAAGCAGTTTCCGCAGTCGTCCCTGTCGAGTTGGGCGGCAACAAGGGCTATCACGCGGCAATCGCGGTCAAGGCCCTGGTCGATGGCGGTGCACCACGCTTCCACAAACTGCTGAATGACCAGATCTTCCCCGGCGCCATTGCTGCCGATGAAGCGGCCATCAATGAGCTGGATAACCTCAAGGGCGTCACTGAAGACGCCGAGTTGATCTGGTAACGCGTTACTTGCTGGCGCCCGGACGCCACATCTTGAACAGGGCCTCAGGCCCCAGCTGGAAGTAATCCGCCGGCCCGCCGCCGCGCAGAATCGGTTCTGCCGCGGCGGTGTCGTAGATGCCGTCCTTCAACAGCCACTTGGCAATGTGCACGGCGACCACTTCGCCGAGGACCAGCCAGCTCGGCACCGTCTCGCCGTCGGCACGCTGCAGCTGAATGATCTGCGTAACCTTGCACTCGAAGGACACCGGACTTTCGGCCACCCGTGGCACCGAAATCACTTTTGACGCCACCGTCGTCAATCCCGCCAATTCAAATTCGTTGACCTCAGGTGCGACCATCGCGCAGCTCTGATTCATCTGCTCGGCCAGCGGGCGAGTGGCGAGGTTCCAGACGAATTCGCCGGTCTGCTCGATGTTGTTCAGGCTGTCTTTGCGCCCGACGCTGGAAAAACCAATGATCGGCGGAATGTAGTTGAAGGCGTTGAAAAAACTGTACGGCGCCAGGTTCAACTGGCCGTTGGCATCCTGCGAGGAAATCCAGCCGATCGGGCGCGGGCCGACGATGGCGTTGAACGGATCGTGGGGTAGACCGTGGCCTTTGGCGGGTTCGTAAAAGTGGATGTCATCGGGCATGGCGGGTGGTCCTGGAGAGTGCTGAGTCAGGTGGCCAATAGTGCAAGTACACGCCGCATATTTCTAGCCAGACACCGATATTCCGATCGATGAAATTCCCTTGTGGGAGCGAGCCTGCTCGCTCCCACAGGATTGTGTGTCGATTTCAGAATTGTCATCCCCCAGAAATGACTAAGCCCGGCCGAAGCCGGGCTGTGCGCGTTACAGCAGGGATTAGCTTATGGCAGCCGATTGAGTGCGGTCGTAACCGTCGGCAGCGAAAGTCGCGGAACCAGTGCGGTCGTAGCCATTTTCAGCAACAGCAGCAGAACCGGTGCGGTCATAACCATCAGCGGCAACGGCGGAACCGGTGCGGTCGTAGCCGTCTTCAGCGAAGGTCGCGGAGCCGGTACGGTCGTAGCCATTTTCAGCGACAGCAGCAGAACCGGTGCGGTCATAACCATCAGCAGCAACGGCGGAACCGGTGCGGTCGTAACCGTCGGCGGCGAAGGTGTTGGCAGCCAGTATGGACAGGGCGAGGGCAAGGATCAGTTTGGTTTTCATGTTCTTTACTCCAGATTTGTTGGCGGGTGTGTTTTGCATGGGTTTAATGCTACGCCAATTAAGTTGATTGAAAAGCGCAAAATAATGCTAAAAAAGATCGATTAACTTGATATTAAGGGCGAAGCATTCAATTCGCTTTCGTCGTCGGAGCGAGCGCCGCGCAGGTCATCGATCAGGTGATTGCAGAATGCAGGGGCAGCATTAATTAGCGATTAATCGCTGTTACCCGTAGGTGAGGGATTTTTCATACTTGTGATTGGCAAGCGAGGGCTGCCGAGTTGTCCTGATGGATCTGGAACCGGGGTGCGCCCTTCGCGAGCAAGCCCGCTCCCACAGAGGAATGCATTCCAGTGTGGGAGCGGGCTTGCTCGCGAAGCGGCCAATACAGCCACCGTTGCAGTGGCTGTGCACACCCGATCAGTCAGTGACGATGCGCGAATGCTTCTGGGTGTCTTTCATGGTGATGTACACCAGCAACGACACCGCGATGCACGCCGTCACATACCAGTAGTAACCAGTTTCCATGCCGATGCTCTTGAACCACAGCGCGATGTATTCAGCGGTGCCGCCGAAGATCGATACGGTCAGCGCGTACGGCAGGCCAACGCCCAGCGCGCGGATTTCAGTGGGGAACAGTTCGGCTTTCACCACGGCGTTGATCGAGGTGTAGCCGCTGACGATGATCAGCGCCGCCATGATCAGGAAGAACGCGCCCCACCAGGTCTGGATGGTGTGCAGGGTCATCAGGATCGGCACGGTGAAGATCGTCCCCAGTACACCGAAGGCGATCAGGATCGGACGACGACCGATCTTGTCCGACAGGCCACCGATGATCGGTTGCAGGCACATGAACAGGAACAGCGTGGCGGCAGAAATGGTGGTCGAGTCGGAGATGCTCATGCCGACCGTGTTCACCAGATACTTCTGCATGTAGGTGGTGTAGGTGTAGAACGCCAGGGTGCCGCCCATGGTCAGGCCGACCACGGTCAACAGCTCTTTGGGGTGGCGCATCAAGGTGCGCATCGCGCTTTCCTTGGACTTTTCTTTCTTGGTGAACGACTCGGTCTCTTCCATGCCGCGACGCAGGTACAACGCCACGACCGCACACAGCGCACCGATGGCGAACGGAATGCGCCAGCCCCACGCGTACAGCTGTTCAGTGGTCAGCACGTTCTGCAGCACGATCAGTACGCCGAGCGCGATGAGCTGGCCGGAGATCAGGGTCACGTACTGGAAGCTGGAGAAGAAGCCGCGACGTTCCTTGGTCGCCATCTCCGAGAGATAGGTCGCCGAGGTGCCGTATTCGCCACCGACCGACAGGCCTTGCAGCAGGCGGGCGAACACCAGCAGGATCGGCGCGCCGATGCCGATGGTTTCGTAGTTCGGGCTGAGGGCGATCAGCAGCGAGCCGAAGCACATCAGGTAGACCGAGGCCATCAAGGCTTTTTTACGACCGACCTTGTCGGCGTACATGCCCATCAGCCAGCCACCGATCGGACGCATCAGAAAGCCGACGGCGAAAATCGCGGCGGTGTTCATCAGTTGAGCGGTGGTGGAACCGGCAGGGAAGAAGGTTTTGGCGAAGTACAGGGAGAAGGCGGCATACACATACCAGTCGTACCACTCGACCATGTTGCCGACGGAACCGCTGAAGATCGATTTGATCCGGCTGGCGGTGGTTCTTTCTTTGGCGGGCGCGGCAGCCGACCCAAGTGGCAGGGCGTTGGAGTTATCCATTGAAGGATCCTTCGTTTAATTGTTTTTGTGGAGCGCGTTGGAACGCAGCCTGCGAGGGCTATAGCAGGAGGTGTGCCAACGGGGAGAGGGCCGGTCTAGAGGGGGTGGCGGGATCGGGTGAGCGGAAATCCGCTTATCGCAGAGTATCGGTGAGCGAAATATCGCTTACTCCGATCGTTCCCACGCTCTGCGTGGGAACGCTTCAACGGACGCTCCGCGTTCGGCTCTGGAGGGGACGCAGAGCGTCCCGGGCTGCATTCCCACGCGGAGCGTGGGAACGATCAAATCCCGACCCAGCCTCACTCGCTCAAAAACATCTCCCGACTCAACCCATGCCGCTGCATCTTTTCATTGAACGTGCGGCGCGGCAGTTGCAGTTCTTCAAGCACCGCTTTCACATCGCCTTTGTGCCGGGTCAGCGCGGCACGCAGGCATTGAGCTTCGAAGGCTTCTTGCTGCGCCGCGAGGGACTGTCCCGGGTCGATGCCCTGCACCGGCTCATCCAGCCCCAACACCTGGCGCTCGGCAACGTTCGCCAGTTCGCGCACATTGCCCGGCCAGTCGTGGCTGAGCAGATGACTCAATTGCGCGCCACTCAAGGGTGGAAAGGTGCGGCCCAGGCGTTCAGCGGCATTGTGGGCAAAGGTTTCGAACAACAACGGAATGTCTTCGCGGCGATCGCGCAACGGCGGTAAACGCAGTTCGGCGACGTTGAGGCGATAGGCCAGGTCCTCGCGAAAGCGTCCGGCCCGGGCTTCATCGAGCAGATCCGGTTTGGTCGCCGCGACAATGCGCAAGTCAACGCGGATGCTCTGGTTCGAACCCAGCCGTTCAAGCTTCTGTTCTTGTAAAACCCGCAGCAGTTTCACCTGCTGGGCCAGCGGCATGCTTTCGATTTCATCGAGAAACAGTGTGCCGCCATCGGCGTATTCCAGCTTGCCGATGCGCTTGCCCGAGGCGCCGGTAAACGCGCCGCTTTCATGACCGAACAACTCCGCCTCGAACAATTGCTCAGGTATCGCCGCGCAGTTCAGCGCCACGAACGGCTTGGCCGCGCGCGGGCCGAAATCATGCAGGCAACGCGCGACCAGTTCCTTGCCGCTGCCGGTTTCGCCACGGATCAACACATTGACCGGCAACGCCGCCAGATCCAGCACTTGCCGACGCAACGTCTGCAAGCCACGGGACACGCCGAGCAACGTCGCATCGAGTTTCGCGCGGTTATCGGCCTGCTCGTGCAACGCACGGTTTTCCAGAATCAGCCGGCGTTTGTCCAGCGCCCGGCGCAAGCTGCCGAGCAGGGTTTCCGGGCTGAACGGTTTTTCCAGAAAGTCATAGGCACCGTCGCGCATCGCCTCGACCGCCATCGGCACGTCGCCATGACCGGTGAGCAGAATCACCGGCAGATCGGCATCGCGTTTCTGTACTTCGGCCAACAACGCCAGACCGCCCATGCCGGGCATGCGCACGTCGCTGAGGATCACTCCGGGAAAGTGCGCGGGCAGGGCGGCGAGGCACTCTTCGGCGCGGCTGAACAACTGCACCTCGAACCCCGACAGGCTCAGCCACTGCTCGACGGCGCTGCGAATGCTGCTTTCGTCATCGACCACCATCACTGAATTGAGCATCAGATGTGTGCCTCCAGATCGATTGGTAAAGTCAGGCTGAACACCGCGCCGCTGTCGTCATTCTCGGCGCTCAGGCGGCCGCCGGATTCATGCACGATGGCGAAGGATACTGCCAGCCCGAGGCCCAAACCGTCGCCCACCGGTTTGGTGGTGAAGAACGGGTCGAACACCTGGCCCAAATGGTCTTCGGCAATCCCGCCGCCATTGTCGCTGACGCTCAGGCGCCACAGTTGTTCATCGGCTTCCAGACGGATTTCCAGGCGCTTGCACGTTTTGCCTTGCATCGCATCAAGGGCGTTGCGCAGCAGGTTGATCAACACCTGTTCAAGTCGAATCGCATCACCGCGCACCCACGCCGGACGCGTCAGGTGCAGCACCAGACTGACCTGTTCGTCGCGCAGCCGTGCGTCGAGCAACTGCAGCGACTGATCGACCACCGTCGCCAGATCGAGCCGTTCGCGCAAGCCGCTGGGGCTTTTGCGCGCGAAGGTCTTGAGGTGGCCGGTGAGGGCGGCCATGCGCGTGAGCATTTCGTCGACCGGTTTCAGCGCTTTGTAGGCATCGTCGACCCGGCCATGCTCGAGCAGCAGGCGCAGGGTCGCCAGTTGCATGCGCTGAGCGGTCAGCGGCTGATTGATTTCATGGGCCAGCGCAGCGGACATCTGGCCGAGCGCGGCGAGTTTGGCCGATTGCACCAGACCGTCCTGCGCAGTGCGCAAGTCGCGGGTGCGCTCTTGCACCAACTGCTCCAGTTCCTCACGGTTGCGCTGGCGGATTTTCGACAGGCGCCAGCGCTGGTTGAGAAACAGCAGCAGAAACACTAGCGCCAGCCATACTCCGGCGGCGGCCAGCCCGGCGTTGCGCAGGTCTTCAAACGCCACTTGCGGATGGCGCAGCAGGTGCAGGGTCCAGCCTTCGGCGCTCAGGGGCAGTGACTCCCAGAGATAGTCCGCTGTGCCTTGCGGGCCTTCGACGCGACGCAGATCGCTGCTGTCATCGAAGCGGCGCAGCGACAAATGGGTCAAGGGCAGCAGCAACTGTTTGTCGTACTGCCGGGTGGCTTTGATTTCATCCATGTCGCGGGCGCTCAATGGCTGCAACGAGCGATACCGCCAGCCGGGCTGATTGGCGATGAAGATGATTCCGCGCGCATCGCTGACCAGCAGCGTGTCACTGCCTTGGCTCCACTCGCGTTCCAGCTCGGGGAATTCCAGCTTGACCACCATCGCGCCAAGGAACTCGTCGTTGTCACCCAGCACCGCGCTGGAGAGGAAATAGCCGGGAATGCCGCTGGTCACGCCCACCGCGTAAAAACGCCCGGTGCCTTGGGTACGGGTCTGGCTGAAGTAGGGGCGGAAACCGTAATTGTGGCCGACGTAACTGCTGGGCAAGCGCCAGTTGCTCGCCGCTACGGCGAGGCCGGTGTGGTCGAGCAATTCAAGGGTCGACGATTTTGCCGCACCGTTGATCTTTTCCAGTTTCAGGTTCAGCGCCGCCTGTTCGTTGACATCGACCGGTCCGGCGAGCGCCGAGCGCAATTGCGGGTCCAGCGCCAGCACGGCGGGCAGGGCGCGGTAGCGGTCGATCAGGGTGTGCAGCGAATTGGCGTACAACGCCAATTGCTGGTTGGCGCGGGCGGCGTCTTCCTCCTGCGCCTGACGTTCGGCATGGCGGATCGCAAGCGTGGCGGCAAGCGCCGCGCCGGCGATGATCAGCAGGGTATACAACGACAGACGCAGGGTACGGGAAGTCGGCAGCATGCTGGGCGCAGGGTCGGCAGGACGGGCGGGCACGATAGCATGCGCCGAGGTGGCCCGGCGTTCTGTTCGCGCGGGCCGCGCGGGTCATACGGCCGTTTCCTGCACCTGACGTCGACGCTGTAGATTCAGCCGTGGTTTCGGCACGGGTCTGGGGCGTGGCTCGTCAGCAATTGACTGTGCCAGTTGTTGCAGGCGTTCAGTCACACCGTCGGCTTCGCTGAGGTGATCAAGCAGGTCTTGAGTCGTTTCCAGTGCGTTCCGGGTGTTGTTGATGAGCGCGGTTGTTTGAGCCGTTATAGTGCGGTAAGCGTCAGCGACTGAAATGCCCTCGTCGACCATTTTTGCGAAATCAAGCTGATCGAGGGGAGCCATCGTCTGGACCTCTTGCAGAATGGCCTCTGTGGCAGTTTGCCGGAGCTGGTTGATCCCGTCCTGAATCGACTGGGGCAGCGTGCCATTGGCCAGGTCATTTGCACCCTGCGCAAGGGTTTGTGTGGCGTCGCGGACTTCAGCCGTATGCAACGCTTCGGTGACGCGAATGCCGCGCTTGAAAAAACGGTAGCGAATGTAGGCAGCGCCTAATCCGCCAAGCAGACCGCCGACAAAACCACCAATCGTATTGCCAATTATCGGCGCGAATGTCCCGGCTGCACCGCCGACAGCGGCTCCGATGGTGAAACCGAGCCCGAACGCTCCTAATCCGTTTTTACTGAACAGGTAGCGGCGGAAGGTCATCGCGGCACGGGTTTCCTGGCTGACATTGGCTTCGTCATCGGAACCGTCAAATTCGGTTGCTGCATCATGGGCCTGGCTGGCGACGTTGGCCGTGGTGCGAAATACGCCGATGAGCCGGGAAAAATCGAACCGTCCGCGCCCATCGGTATCGACATAGATCATCGGGTTGTTCGACACCATCGCATAGAGATTCAACCCATCCACATCCCCTGCAGGGTCGGCACTGACCCAGCGCTGCAACCACGGCGCGTAATAGCGTGCGCCGTAGTAGTACATGCCGCTGACGTCCATTTCCTTGCCCGAATAACGGATGAAGCGGTACGTGGTTTCCGAATGCGGTGCCATCCACGCGGTTTCGCCGAAGGGGTAATAGCCCTCCTGGCTGATCATCACGGCGTCTTGATCCAGTTCCATCACGCTGGAGCCGAGATGATCGTCGAGGTTGTAACGCAGTTGATCGTCGTCGATGTCTTTGGGTCTGTTCTTTGCCCAATGCAGGCAGCGGGCGTTGCCGAGCGTGATCACGTGCAGTTCTTCGCCGTTGTCGCGGGTGCGGATTTCCAGTCCCGGCAGGTAGCGCACCTGGTGGAAGTGCTCGGCGTTGGCAGCAAAGGTTTCGTGGCGTTTGAATACGCGTATGCCCTGGCTGTAACGGTAGTACTCGGCATCATTGGAACCGCCCTCGCGCTGGATCAGCGTCACGCTCTCCAGCTCATCGCGGGCATTCCAGGTCAGCGGCTTGCCGGGGTGCATCGCTTTCTGGTTACCGTGACTGTCGAACAGCTCATCGAAATCCGGCGGCTCGTCGCCGGTTTTCCAGCGCACCCCGCGATTGCTGTTCGGGTCGATGAACATTTGCCGGGTCGAGTTGTTGCCCGCGCGGACATGACACAGTTCGATCAGGTTGCCGCCGCTGTCGTACCGATAGGTCTGGGTGTAGTTGAGGCGATCGTTCGGATCGCCCGGTTGCGGCAGGCCGGGAATGTCCGATGGCGGCGCGTCGTCGTAGCCGGTGGCACTGGTCAGCCGATAGAGTGAGTCGTAGGTGAAATTGCGGTGGCCGTCGATCAACTGGTTGGCGAAGTAGCGTGGCTGAAAAGCGTGGTCTTCGATGCGGGTGATATTGCCGACGGGGTCGTAGAAACATGCAAGGGCCAGCAGGACGCTCCCGTCATTCTTGCGGCTGGACTGAGTGTGCAAACGGCTGTCTGCCGGGTCGTACGTCCACGTACTGAGGACGCGATTGCCGGCCAGTTGTTCGATGATCTGCTCGTTGGCGTTGTACTGCGCGTTCCGCAACAGCGGTTGCCAGTCCAGCGTGCCGCTGATCAGCAGTTCCGTTTGCTTGAGTTGCCCGGCCAGGCCGTAGTGCGAGCGTCGTTGATGGCCGCAGGCGTCAGTCTGTTCCAGCAACGCGCCGAGCGGACTGAACACCTGGTGGCTGGTGAACGGTTCACCGTCGTGGAACGTGCGGGTTTCGCACAGCGGCGTGCCGGTCAGAGAAAAACTGTCCGTGAGCAGCGAACCAGCACGATCTTTCTGCTCCTGCAACTGGCCACGCTGGTTGTGCCCCGCATCGGCCGAGGCATCGGCGTAGGTGAACGCATCCACATTTGGCTCGCCATTTTCCTCGACCGCGATCACTCGTAATTGCTTGTCGAAGGTCGCGCGCCAATGGCTGCCGCGCTCGTCCCAACGCTGCAACGGCTCACCGGACAGCCCCGGTAAAGTCAGACGCCAGCCGGCGTCGACACTGTCGGACTTCAATACCGCACCGTTCAGGCTGTAAACCGTAGTCAGGCAAGGTGCCGACAGACGCGGGTCCCATTGCGCGACCAGATGCCCGGCGTGGTCATGCTGCTGACGGGTGATCTGGCGCTCAACTTGCGCGTCGGGCACTGTACGCAGGTACGTGACATTGCTGAGCGGTAGATCTCTGGGGTCATGAACGCGCAGCGTTGGCGTATGCCAGTGTACTGACTGATTCATGCCCAGACACTCGCACGGACCGTCATCTCAGGCAGCCTTTTTCTTGTTGGTATGTTTCTGCTTATGCAAAAACTGATTGTCCGTGGTGCCCATTTCCTTGTACCAGCCGACCATGGCCTGAGCGCGTGAAATATTGCCCAGGACGGCGTTGGTTTGTTCACGCATGGCCGAGCGCGTGATCGGTTTCAGCCTTTGCGCGGAGGTCATATGAGTAATGTTGGGCAATATCTCGGCGGGCGAAATGACGTCGGTGCCCAGAGCGTCAAACGCATTCTCTGCCCAGCCAGCGCGTTGTTCTACGGCGGCTTTCCATTCATCAAGCATGTTTTCGATTTTTTCGATTTTCGCTGGGTCCAGGCGATTCTTGATGTCCTCGTTATCCATTGCCTTTTTAAACAGATTAAGAAAGTGGGGGACGAGCGATATGACTGCGCCAAGCACTCTGCCGATAATAAGTTCCGGGTTCAACACGGCGTTGAGGGCAGGGTCGCGCAATTCGCTTTTTACATCTTTCCACGATTTGATCTCCTTGACGGGACCTTCGATGCCCAAACTTTTGTCAATGGCGCTGACAGACATTTTCGAGGTCTGAGGAATCAGCGGACCCAAATTGATTCCGAAACTTTGCGCTACCGGATCTATAATTTTCGTGGCGACATCGCCAGCGGCGTTGCCGCCGAACACGTTCCCTACTGTCGGATAAGCGGCGTTTTCAGTGGGAGGGGGGATAATTTTATCGACAAATCCGTTACCGATACTTCCCCCGTGGGTGGTTGCGGCATACCAATAACCGCCTTCGACGACTAAGCTCAGCACCATATTTCTGTTGAGTCCAATCGGATGGAGAATGTTATGCAGCTGATTCACCACCTCCGTGGAGTAATTGTTGACGACTGAAACAAATTCCGACGTCAGCAAAATCACGCTTTCAGCACGTTTGTTGCCGTCAGGATCGACGTAGCGCATCGGGTTGTTGCCCACAAACGCATAAAGATTCAGCCCATCGGCTTGCTCTGCATCCGCACTGATCCAGCGCTGCAACCACGGCGCGTAGTACCGTGCTCCGTAGTGATACAGCCCGCTGACATCCATCTCCTTGCCCGAATAACGAATAAACCTGTAGCGCACCTCGACATCGTGGCGTGCGGCCATCCACGCCGTTTCGCCGAAGGGGTAATAACCCTCCTGACTGGTCAGATCGCCCTGTTGATCCAGTTCCATCACACAGGAACCGAGGTGATCTTCGAGGCTGTAGCGCAGTTGATCCACGTCGATTCCATCGGGTTTGTTCTTTACCCAATGCAGGCAACGGGCGTTGCCGAGCGTGATCACGTGCAGTTCTTCGCCGTTGTCGCGGGTGCGGATTTCCAGTCCCGGGAGGTAGCGCACCTGGTGGAAGTGCTCGGCGTTGGCCGCGAAGGTTTCGTGGCGTTTGAATACGCGCACGCCCTGGCTGTAGCGGTAATGTTCGGCATCACTGCGGGCGTTTTCGCGCGAAATCAGGGTCACTTTCTCCAGCTCATCGCGAGCGTTCCATTGCAGCGGCTGGCCTGGTTGCACGGACCGTTGATTGCCGTGCGGGTCGAACAGTTCGTCGAACACCGGCTCCGGATCGCCCGGTCTCCAGCGCACTCCGCGATTGCTGTTCGGGTCGATGCGCATGTGCCGGGTTGAGTTGTTACCGTCCCGTACATGGCAAAGCTCGATCAGATTGTTGCCGCTGTCGTACTTATAAGTCTGGGTGTAGTTGAGGCGATCGTTCGGATCGCCCGGTTGCGGCAGACCGGGAATGTCCGGTGGCGGGGCGTCGTCGTAGCCGGTGGCGCTGGTCAGCCGATAAAGCGAGTCGTAGGTGAAACTGCGGTGGCCGTCGATCAATTGGTTGGCGAAGTAGCGTGGCTGAAAAGCGTGGTCTTCGATGCGGGTGATATTGCCGACGGGGTCATAAAAGTATTCGAGGTTTTGCAGGACAGCGCCGCCGTCCTTGTGGCTGGACCGGGTGTGCAAACGATCGTTCGCCGGGTCGTAAGTCCACTTGCTGAGTACGCGATTGCCGGCCAGTTGCTCAATGATCTGGTCGTTGGCGTTGTACTGCGCATCAAGCAGGGTCGGTAGCCACTCAGAGGTGTCATTGATCAGCAGGTCCGCCTCTTTGATTTGCCCGGCCAGGCCGTAGCGCGAGCGTCGCCGATGGCCACCGGCGTCAGTCTGTTCCAATAGCGCGCCGAGCGGGCTGAACGCATGGTGAGTGGTAAACGTCTCACCGTCGTGGAAGGTGCGGGTTTCCCTCAGCGGCTGGCCGGCCAGGGAAAAACTGTCCGTGAGCAGTGAGCCGGAGCGATCTTTCTGTTCCAGCAACTGGCCGCGCTGGTTGTACCCTATCTCTGCCGAGGCATCGGCGTAGGTGAAAACATCAACACCGGGTTCGCCATTTTCCTCGACCGCGATCACCCGCAGCTGCTCATCGAAGGTCGTGCGCCAGTGATGTTCGCGCTGGTCCCAACGCTGCAAGGGCTCACCGGCCAACCCCGACAGGGTCAGGCGCCAGCCGGCGTCGACGCTGTCGGACTTCAATACTGAGCCGTCCAGGCTGTAAACCGTGGTCAGGCTGGGTGCCGGCAGGCGCGAATCCCATTGCTCGACCAGACGCCCGGCGTAGTCATGTTGCTGACGGGTTACCAGCGCTACGAGGCTGTCGGCCGTCACACTGCGCAAGTACCCGATCTGCCGCACCGGCAAGCCTCGCGCATCGCTCACGGCCAGCGCTGGCGTACGGCGATGTAAGTTGGCGCTCACGACCGTGGCGCCTGCGTTGGCGAAGATGGCTCGGCGGTGTCATTGAAGTCTTCGCTGGTGTGATACCAGGGATGGTAGGTTTCTCGAGAGAAGTCGCCCTTGGCGTTGACCACTTTGATCTGTCGGCCAAGGGCGTCATAAAACACCTGATCGAAGAAGCCCATTTCGCGCAGGGACTGATCGTTGACGTAGCCGTGGGTATCGGCGAAAAACGGCCGGAACTGACGGACCGGCAAACCCTTGTTGTTGTATTCGACCCGCTCGCTGATGCGCCAGCGCGGGTCGGCATCGACCTCTTTGATCTGGCCATTCTCGACGATCAGCGAGCCGTCGGCGTCCACCGCATAGGCCTTGCCCGGGTCGACCAGTTGCTGGGTTTGCAGGGGGCGGCCAAAGCCATCGACACAGGCTTTGACGATCTGGATCTGCTTCAACGGATCATCGGGGTAGCGGTCGGCAGTGAGGATCACACTGTGAACCGGTTCTCGATGCACCGCACCGATGGCCTTGTGCAGTGCCTGTTCATCGGGCGTCAAAGCTGCGCTGCGCCGGGCGATTTTTTGCCGCGCACTGGCCCTGATGTGGCCGCTGGGCAGGAGATAACCTTGGGCAATCCATGCGCTGGCGCCGTTGGCGATCTGCCCCATCCAGCTGAACAGATCCTTGCGCAGGGTACTGGCGGCTTTTTGCACGGCGGCGCCCGGAGCGGCAATCGCCGTAGCCGGGCGCCGATCCTGCGGAGGCAAATATTCGCTCAGCGGTTTGAACCCCGCAGTCTCGTTGTTTTCGGTGCCGTGAAAACTGCTGGTCAAGGGCTGACCGGAAGGTTCATAGATCGCTTCGTGAGTGTTGGCGTTGGCATCGATGATGCTCAGCGGTTGCAGCGCGTGGTAGTCGTACTCGATGCGCGTGGTACAGCCATCCGGCAGTTCCACGAGGGTCACGGCCAGCGCATGAGCGTCGTACTCGGCGCGGGTGTAACCGTAACTGAGGGTTTCGCGATAACGCAGTACTTTGTAGAACCCGTCGAGGCCGGCGTATTCGGCGTAGCCGAAATTCGCCGACCACAGGTCATGCTCCGTGCTGCCCAAGGGGTTTACCCAGAACAGAAACGGCATGGGCAGATAGCCGATCTTCTTCAGTTCGTCGCGCACGTTGAAGGGCGCAGGCAGCACGCTGTAAGCGTCCAGCGCAGTCTTGTCCAGTTGTGCCACTTCCAGTGGACCGACCAAGGCTTCGAAGCCGGCAATGCCGTCGTCCAGCAGTTTGCCGTCGGTACTCACGTAACGCTGCACGGACTGCGTGGTCAGTACCCTCTCGGCATTCCAGTGCGCCGAATCCTCATGTGCCATCAGGCACTCATAGGACACTTGCGCGGCCTCAAGCCCGGAGGGCAGGGTGCCTTTGGGCAAGACCAGTGCATTGCCACGCTGCTGAAAAGGCAAACCGAGACGCCAATGCTGCAGGTCCTTGTCCAGATCGATGAACGCTGCACGGCTTTCATTCAGGTAGAACGATTGTTGCGCCGGGTCATGGGCGTCGTACCACCATTGCTTTTCATCAGGATCCTCGAACGGTGGCGTATCCGTGTCGGTAAGCCGTCGGGCGTAGCTCACTGTGATGGCGTGTGTGGGCTGACCGTGGCTGTTCCAGCGCAGGACTACTTCATTGCGACAGAGTGGATCATCGACGAAGCCGTCGTACTGATAGCTGAGCTTTTCCGCCACCAGTGGCAGCAACACGGCTGCAGCATAAGGCCCTTGCTCGCGTACCTCACGCACCAGATAACGCAGCTCTTGGACCGCGTACGGCGTGGCGACCCCGGGAGCGTCAACGTCTGCATCGGCATAGGTCTCGATGCGCGTTACCGAGCCAGCCAGCGCTCGGGATATTTGGTATCGGGTGTCTTCATCGTGCGCAGGAATGATTTCATCTGCGTCATCTTGTAAGTGATGTCGGCTGAACAGGGTGCTACCCAGGGCGACGGCCTGTGGGTCCTGATTGAAATAGGCATCGCGCGGCCGGTCCATCGATTGCCCGGTATGAAACCAGGTAACGACACGCACCGGCTCGCTGAAGCCGATGTCCTCAATCCCGCTGGCGCTCTCGCTGTCGGTTTGCTGCAACAGGCCGAAACCGCGGAACTCACGCTCACGGCTGTCGTAGTAACCTTCCCGCCAGGTGAAAATCTGCGTCAGACAGTTGCCAGTAATTTCATCCAGTTGCTGCTGCGTCTTGACCACCGCCACCGGGAACGGCAGATGACAGACCGGCAAGCGCTTGAGGGTGAGCAAGCGGTGTTTTTCATCCAGCCATTCCTGTGCCGAGCTGCGGTAGACCACGCAGGCACTGCAACCCATATTGTTGTTGCTGCCGGTCAGCAGATACGGCTTGGCCGAAACGAAATCGTAGCGCCAATGCTGCGGCTGCATGTGCGTCACCGTCAGGATCAGACTCGCGCAGCCCAGACCTTGCAGGTCGGCGAAACTTACCTGGCTGAAACGGTCGTAGCGCACGCCGTCGGGCCACGGCACGCTAATCGGAATCTGCTCCAGGCCGTTGCCGCCGCGATTCAGGTAGATCTCGAAGGACTCCGATTGCAGATAAATCAGCGACGCGGCACCGGAGCCGTCGAGGTCGGCAAGGCGCACCCGGGACGAATCGAACTGTTCGTAGTTGAAGGGCAATTCGCTGATCTTGCGCCCCTTGCCAAAGCGGCCGTGGCCCAGGTTTGGCCAGCAGCGGATTTCGTCGTGGCGAATACGGCACAGATCGGGCATGTCGCTGCCCAGCAGGTTGCCCAACAGCACCAGTTCTGTGCGTGAATTGCTGAACAGTGGCAAGCGGTCGTCGTCGGGTTGGTGAGCGACCTCTTCAGGCGCGGCAAAGCCATGTTCGCGCTCGTTGGCATACAGCCGCACGGAGTTCGGCCCGATCAATGCCAGGCTACTCAAGCCGTCACCGCTCAAGTCGCCAAGTGTCGAGAGGGTGTTGAAAAACTCCGGTGGAAATTGGCCGAAGGGGACAAAGTCAGCAAACCTGCGTTGCTCTGTCAGGGTGCGAAAACCACTGATACCCGGTTGCGCGGTGACCCAATCGAGCCTGCCGTCCCCTGTCAGGTCGGTCAGCAGTTGCTGTGCCGGACGGTTGCGATCGGCCACCGGAGTCCTGTCCAGTGCGGTCCATGGCCCATAGCCGATTTCATCGGTGCCCTTGGTCGCGCGCCGTGGTTCGCGGTAGTACCAGGCCTGGTCATAACGGCAGAGGAAACCCGGCACGCCTTCGCCATAAAGATCCACACACTGGTAAAAACCACCGTCCTCTATGCCCGGCTGTACATCGGGTTCGAAGAAGCGCGCCGGGGTTTTATTGATGTCGAAGGGGGCATAGTCGAACTCGACCGGCGGCGTGTTTTCGACAATCCCGCTCGCATCGAATGCCTGATAGTGCGCCGCGCTGATCTGGCTGTAGGCCCACTGCGCGATATTTTGCGTTTGGTGATATTCCAGCAGCAGGCGGCGCACCAGTTTCGGTTGGTCAGTCGATTGCTCTGGGAAATGATGAAACAGCAATGCCTGCTGGCAGAGTCGACGAGTGCCCAGTTCAAAACCCTGACCGTGGGTTGAAAAACTGTCTGGGCGGACGGACCAGGGTTTGAGGGTGTCACCGTCGTACGGAGGGATATCGGTCAGTGACGTGCTGCGCTCGCCGTAATCGAACAGCAGATGAAAGTGCCAGTCCAGTTCGGCGGGATTGTCCGTTGTCCAGCTGTACAGATCGCTGCTGGCCGTGCGGTTGCCGTAACACACGCGGCGCAAATAGCGCTGGGCGCGATAGTCACGCAGGGGGTCGGGATCCTGATCATCGGCCTTGTATTCAAAGCAGATGTGTTCGCCTCGCGCGTTCATGCTTTCGCACGGCAGCCATGTGGCGATTCGTCCAGGAGCGTCGGGATCGGCGATTCGTGCGGCTTCGGTTTTGCCGTAAAGGTGCAGCGAGCCGTCAGCGCCGTGTATCAGCCAGAATACCGGTGGGTCGGCCTCTCGGGTCTGGCGCTGCCAGCGCTCGCGCAGGGCGAAGTCGCTTTCCACTCGAGGCCAGTAGCGCACGACTCTGTGCGGGCCGATGTCGACGCCGTTGTAGACGCTTTCCTCGCAGTATTTGAGTTCACCGTGCTCATCCAGCTCCGGCATCCACACCTCGCCATCGATGCCGATGATCTCGTCGTGATCGGTGTAGCGCGGCACGCCTTTGTGAGTTCTGCGAGTGATCTGACCAACGCCACCCAAGTGCCAGGACAGGCCGAACGGACCGTTGCCACTCTGACTGCTGTAACTCAGCGAAAACTGCGGATCCCAGCCCCGCCCGGCAGACGCTGGAATCGGCAGTTCAAACGATGCCGCTCCGGTCGGCCCCACTGCGCCCCAGCTTTTGCCGATGGTGGCGATCGATGCGCTTTTGGCGATGGAAGGGGTGGTGATGCTCAGGTCTTGTTGATCAGGCATGGTCGAGTCCATTGCGCACGGGGTGGGCGTGAATGGCTTGACGCTAGCAAGAACGGCGTTGAAATGAACCTGTCAGATCTGACAGGTGCGCAAGATCATTTTGTATGCATTGGCAGCTTTTTTATCGCGATCGGTTTGCACATGCAAAAACGGCCGGGTCATCGTTGCGGATGAGCCGGCCGTTTTCAGGGGGCGAAGGGCTTACTGCACTTCGACCGCCAGGCTTTCGCTGATCTTCTGTTGCCAGATCGCAGGACCGGTGATGTGCACCGACTCACCTTTGCTGTCCACCGCAACGGTGACCGGCATGTCCTTGACCTCGAACTCGTAGATCGCTTCCATGCCCAGCTCGGCAAAGGCCAGCACTTGCGACTTCTTGATTGCCTGAGCCACCAGATAAGCAGCGCCGCCGACGGCCATCAGGTACACGGCTTTGTTGTCCTTGATCGCTTCGATCGCGGTCGGGCCGCGCTCGGATTTGCCGATCATGCCCAACAGGCCGGTCTGCTCGAGGATCTGCCGGGTGAACTTGTCCATCCGCGTTGCGGTGGTCGGGCCAGCCGGGCCAACCACTTCGTCACCGACCGGATCAACCGGGCCAACGTAGTAGATGAAACGACCCTTGAGGTCTACCGGCAGGGTTTCACCCTTGTTGAGCATCTCGACCATGCGCTTGTGCGCCGCGTCGCGACCGGTGAGCATTTTGCCGTTGAGCAGAACGGTTTCGCCCGGCTTCCAGCTCTGCACGTCTTCCGGGGTCAGGGTATCGAGGTTGACGCGACGCGCCGACGGGCCGGCTTCCCAGACGATTTCCGGGTAGGCGTCCAGCGGTGGCGCTTCCAGCGAGGCCGGGCCGGAACCATCGAGCACGAAGTGTGCGTGACGGGTGGCGGCGCAGTTCGGGATCATGCACACCGGCAGCGAGGCGGCGTGGGTCGGGTAGTCCATGATCTTCACGTCAAGCACGGTGGTCAGGCCACCGAGGCCCTGGGCGCCGATGCCCAACTGGTTAACCTTCTCGAACAACTCCAGACGCATTTCTTCGATGCGGTTCTGTGGGCCACGGGCCTTCAGTTCGTGGATGTCGATGGATTCCATCAACACTTCCTTGGCCATCACTGCGGCTTTCTCGGCGGTGCCGCCGATGCCGATGCCGAGCATGCCCGGTGGGCACCAGCCGGCGCCCATGGTCGGAACGGTCTTCAATACCCAGTCAACGATCGAGTCGGACGGGTTGAGCATGGCCATTTTCGACTTGTTCTCGGAACCGCCGCCCTTGGCCGCCACGTCCACTTCCACGGTGTTGCCCGGGACAATGGAGTAGTGAATCACGGCCGGGGTGTTGTCCTTGGTGTTTTTCCGAGCGCCCGCCGGGTCGGCGAGGATCGAAGCACGCAGGACGTTTTCCGGCAGGTTGTAGGCGCGACGCACGCCTTCGTTGATCATGTCGTCCAGGCCCATGGTGGCGCCATCCCAACGCACGTCCATGCCGACGCGCACGAACACGGTAACGATACCGGTGTCCTGGCAGATCGGGCGGTGGCCGGTGGCGCACATGCGCGAGTTGATCAGGATCTGCGCCATCGAGTCACGGGCCGCTGGCGATTCTTCGCGCAGGTAGGCTTCGTGCATCGCCTGGATGAAATCCACGGGGTGGTAATAGGAAATGAACTGCAGGGCGTCGGCAACGCTCTGAATCAGGTCGTCTTGCTTGATCACGGTCATGAGTCGCGCTCCTCTAAAAGACGGGAACATTCAATAAGGTGCCTGCGGCTTGGGTGCATCGGTCGGTCGCAAGCACCTTTCAAGGCACGCCGGGGCTGCTGGCGCGACGCTAAAAAGGCGCGGCAGTATACCGCGCCTCGATGGGGCGTACACGCGCCGGCAGTCATTCGTTGGTCGCATGGGTGGGCGAATATCGGACAGCGGGTTTGCACGTCAAGATTTACCCCCTCACCCCAGCCCTCTCCCCCAGGGGGGCGAGGGGGAAAGGGAGCCGATCTTGATGCTGTTCAAACCTGAGCTCGACTCAGGAAAGGGGTCGATGTGCATGCTGTTCAGATCTGGGTTCGACTGAGGAAAGGGGGGCGATGTTCATGTTGTTCAAACCTGAGTTCGGCTCGGTATTCCAGGTCGGCGTATCGCCAACAACCGACTCGGTCAGTCCCCTCTCCCTCTGGGAGAGGGCTAGGGTGAGGGGCTTTTGGCGGTATACGCAGGCCACACTTTTGACGTCAAATTTCGAGCCCGAAAATCGGTGGTCATTTATCGACTACGCCTCTAAAGTGGCAGCCGGTCTGTAGAGTAGGACACTCGGTCAGCCTCTTATCGCACGGTGAGTCAACGATTGACCCATAACGCCATTCAACGTCTTTTGCTCAAACGCTTTGCCCTCGCTGCGGCCACCTATGGATTGGCTTTGCTGCTGCTGTGGCTGGCTTTTTTCACGGGGCATTACGAGCAGTCCCTGACTTCTGTGGCCGTCGGCAGTGCATTGGTGGTGATCAGCCAGTCGGTGCTGTTCGCGCTGTTCTGGAGCGGGCGTAACCTGCGCTTTGCCGATCCCAGTCTGACCGAGGCGCAGGTCTTGATCGGACTCGGCTGGCAGACCTGGCTCATCGCCCATCTGGATGAGGCGCGCGGCGCCTTTCTGGTGTTCTATGTGCTGATCCTGCTGTTCGGCCTGTTCCACCTCAGTCGACGGGCGTTTATTCGTTGCGCGCTGCTGGTGTTCTTCAGTTTCTGTGCGATCACGCTGTGGGACGGCTACCAGTTCCGCTTGCGCGAGCCGGCGCTCGCGGCATTGCAGGTGTGCATTCTGGCGATGGTGCTGGCGTGGCTGGTGCTCTATGCACGCTTCGTACAGGTTTCGCGACAACGCCAGCGCCAGCGCCGGTTTGCCTTGCAGGCGCATCAGGACACCCTGCGCGGGATGATGCGGCAGCTCGAAGATCTGGTCGCCACCGATGAATTGACCGGGCTGTTCAATCGTCGGCATTTTCTGCGTCTGGCCTCCCGTGAGCTGAACGCGATGGACGACGATATCGTGCACGGCCTGGCGCTGATCGACCTCGACCACTTCAAGCGTATCAACGATCTGCACGGTCATGCCGCGGGCGATCAGGTGTTGCAGGCCTTCGCTGGCGTCGCTCAGGCGTGTCTGCGCGACGGCGATGTGCTGGCGCGTTATGGTGGTGAGGAATTCGTCGTGCTGTTGCCCGATTGCGACGCCGAACGGCTGACCGCGTGCTGCGAGCGCCTGCGTATCGCCTTCACCGATGTTGAACTGGTCGGCCTGAATGTGCGCAACCTCAGCCTGTCGGCCGGCATGACGCTGTTGGCGTTGGGCGATGATCTGGATGACGCCTTGCAGCGCGCCGATCAGGCGTTGTATCGAGCCAAGCGCGACGGGCGCAATCGTTGCGCGGCCGCGTGGGAGAACGTTGATGCCTGAACTACGCGTCGGTGAGCAAAAGTGGTCGGTGGCCCCGGCCAGCAATCTGCTCGATGCCCTCAATCAGCATGGCGTCGCGGTGCCTTACAGTTGCCGCGCCGGCAGTTGCCATGCCTGCCTGGTGCAATGCGTGCAAGGCTTGCCCGCTGACAATCGGCCGGACGCCTTGAGCGCCGAGCAGCGTCAGGAGGGCTGGCGCCTGGCGTGTCAGTGTCAGGTCGTCGAAGACTTGCAGGTGCATACGTTCGACCCGATCACCGACGGTCGCCCGGCAGTGGTCGAGGCACTGGACTGGCTTAGCGATAGCGTCCTGCGCTTGCGTCTGATCCCGCAACGGCCGCTGCGCTACAGCGCCGGGCAACACCTGGTGTTGTGGATCGAACACATCGCGCGGCCGTATTCGCTGGCGAGCCTGCCGCAAGAAGACCGCTTTCTCGAATTCCATCTCGATTGCCGCCAGCCCGGTGAATTCAGTGACGCCGCGCGAAAATTGCAGATCGGCGATCAGATCCGCCTCGGCGAACTGCGTGGCGGCGCCTTGCATTACGACCATGACTGGCACAGCCGGCCGCTCTGGCTGCTGGCCGCCGGCACCGGTCTGGGCCCGCTGTTCGGCGTGCTGCGTGAAGCCTTGCGCCAGGATCACCAAGGGGCCATTCGTGTCATTCACGTGGCTCATGATGCCGAGCAGCACTATCTGGCCAAACCCTTGGCAGCGCTGGCCGCACAGCGGGAAAACCTTAGCGTCGAGCTGTGGACAGCGGCCGAGTCAGCCGCCGCTTTGGCGCAACTGCGCCTTGTTTCCCGGCAAACCCTGGCCTTAGTCTGCGGCTCGACGGCCAGCGTCGACGCCTTCGCCCGGCGTCTGTATCTGGCTGGATTGCCGCGCAATCAACTGCTGGCCGACGTATTTTTGAGCCGTGGTTGAGCGCTGAATTTCAGACGCGAGACACGCCATGACTGATGCCATCCTGCTGGAACGCGAACGCGGTTTGCTGACCCTGCGCCTCAACCGTCCCGACAAGAAAAACGCCCTGACCCGGGCCATGTACAGCCGTCTCGCCGAGGCGCTGAAGCAGGCCGATGGCGACCCTGAAATCAACGCCGTGCTGATCACCGGCAGCGCCGAGTGCTTCACCGCCGGCAACGACATCGCCGACTTCATCCAGCAACCGCCGAGCGACCTCGACAGCCCGGTGTTTCACTTCATGCTCAATCTGCTTGAGTGCCGCAAACCGGTGATTGCCGCTGTAGCCGGCGCGGCGGTGGGCATCGGCACCACACTGTTGCTGCATTGTGATCTGGTTTACGTCAGCCGCGATGCGCGGTTGCGCATGCCTTTCGTCAATCTGGGGTTGTGCCCGGAGTTCGGCTCCAGCCTGATCCTGCCGCGTTTGCTTGGACAGGCCAAAGCAGCGGAGTTGTTGTTACTGGGCGAAAGCTTCAGCGGTGAACAGGCTGCGCAATGGGGGATTGCGACCGAAGCACTGGGCAGCGGCGCTGCGGCGTTGAGCAAGGCGCGGGAAGTGGCGCTGCGCTTTGACGAACTGCCGGCAGATGCGGTGCGTATCAGCAAGCAGTTGATGAAGGCGCCGGATCGCGAGTTGATTCGTAAGGTGATCGAGGAGGAGGGCGTTCTGTTTACTCAGAGGCTGCGTTCTCCGGAAGCGTTGGCGGCGTTGACCGGATTCATCAAGCGGCATTGAATCTTCGCTGACTGTTGCGGCCTCTTCGCGAGCAAGCTCGCTCCCACATCGGAATGCGTTCCCTGTGGGAGCGAGCTTGCTCGCGAAGAGGACAGATCAGTCGATACATCTTCCAGAGCAGACAACAAAAAGCCCCGGCACTCACATGCCGGGGCTTTGGTTTTTCAGCAACCGGTCACTCAGACCTGCGGGTCGCCCACGTGCAGGATCTTCATGCCGTTGGTGCCGCCGGTGGTGTGGTAGCTGTCGCCCTTGGTCAGAATGACCCAGTCGCCTTTTTCCACAACGCCGCGCTTGGTCAGTTCATCGATGGCTTTCTGGCTGACTTCGTGCGGTTCCAGTGAGGCCGGGTCGAACGGAATGGTGTACACGCCACGGAACATCGCCGCGCGGGCCTGGGCTTCGCGATGCGGGGTGAACGCGTAGATCGGCACCGAGGAGCGGATACGCGACATGATCAGCGGGGTGAAGCCGCTTTCAGTCAGGGCGATGATCGCTTTCACACCCGGGAAGTGGTTGGCGGTGTACATGGTCGCCAGCGCGATGCTTTCGTCGCAGCGGGTGAATTCCTTGCCGATACGATGGCTGGAGGTTTTGCCGGTCGGATGCTTTTCAGCGCCGACGCAGATGCGCGCCATCGCCTGCACGGCTTCCAGCGGGTACTGACCAGCGGCGGATTCGGCCGAGAGCATCACGGCGTCGGTGTAGTCGAGCACGGCGTTGGCCACGTCGGACACTTCGGCGCGGGTCGGCATCGGGTTCTGGATCATCGACTCCATCATCTGGGTCGCGACGATCACGGCCTTGTTGTGACGGCGTGCGTGCAGAATGATTTTCTTCTGAATGCCTACCAGCTCGGCGTCGCCGATTTCCACACCGAGGTCACCACGGGCAACCATCACCGCGTCGGAGGCCTTGATCAGGCCGTCGAGGGTTTCGTCGTCGGCTACGGCTTCGGCGCGTTCGATCTTCGCGACCAGCCAGGCAGTGCCGCCGGCTTCGTCGCGCAGTTGACGGGCGTATTCCATGTCGGCAGCGTCACGCGGGAAGGACACCGCGAGGTAGTCGACTTCCATTTCGGCAGCGAGCTTGATGTCGGCCTTGTCTTTTTCAGTCAGGGCCGGCGCGGTCAGGCCGCCACCGCGACGGTTGATGCCTTTGTGGTCGGACAGCGGGCCGCCGATGGTCACGGTGCAGTGCAATTCCGTGGCGGTGGCGGTATCGACACGCATCACCACACGGCCGTCGTCGAGCAGCAACTCGTCACCCACGCCGCAGTCCTTGACCAGATCCGGGTAGTCGATGCCGACCACTTGCTGGTTGCCTTCGGTCAACGGATGGCTGGTGGAGAAGGTGAATTGATCACCGATCTTCAGCTCGATCTTCTTGTTGGCGAATTTGGCGATACGGATTTTCGGGCCTTGCAGGTCACCCAGCAGGGCGACGAAGCGGCCGTGCTTGGCAGCGAGGTCACGCACCAGCTTCGCGCGAGCCTTGTGCTCGTCGGGGGTGCCGTGGGAGAAGTTCAGACGGGCAACGTCCAGACCAGCCAGAATCAGCTGTTCGAGAACTTCCGGCGAGTTACTGGCCGGGCCAAGGGTAGCGACGATTTTGGTACGACGGACGGACATGCAAAGACTCCTGAGTTCAAGCGCTAGCGAAGGCTACTATGCTCGAAGGGTGTAGTCATTGTTCGTTTGCACTACTTAATGGTTTCTTTATTGAACACGGCAACTTTGGGACAAACGCGCCTGAAGATTTCCGACCAGGGGTCGATACAGAGCACAAGACAGGAGAACCCCCATGCGATTGTTGCCCATTGCCGCCCTTGCCCTCAGCGTCCTCGCCGTGACGGGCTGCACCCGTTGGTCGATGAACCATCATTTGAACAACGCCTACAGCGCCTATGACCGCGGCAACTGCGAGCAAGTCATGCTCGAACTGTCCAAGGTCGAACGCGCCAGCCGCGCCCGCCCGTATGTGTGGCCGGAAGTGTCGATGATGCGCGGCCAGTGCCTGGAACGGCAGAAAATGTTTGTCGACGCGGCGCAGACTTACCAGTTCATCATTGCCTCGTACCCGAACAGCGAATACGCCTACCGCGCCCGCGCCCGTCTGGAAACCTTGCAGAGCCTGGGCCATTACCCGACGCGCAGCGCTGCTGCCGTGGTGCGCCCGACCCGTTTCTGATGACAGTTGTCATACAAATTCTGGCCGTGTGTACAAGCTGAGCTATAGTCGAATAACCCGGGTTTAGAGCTGAATCTGTAAATCCGGAGCAACACCTGCGACTGGCAAGTGGTCAGGTGACGGCGACGTAGCGACTGTCACACCGGAAGCGGGGAGAGCGGGCCTGCGACACAGGCACGTTCCGAAGCAAAGGTGCGGCTCTGTGACGGAGCCTTGCATGGCGAACTGCGCATGTTTACCGAACGGATCGAACGGCATCAGTTGCCGTATTTCCTCAGAGTGTTCAACAGCGTCACCGACAAGCCCATCGGTTTTCTCGGCAACCTCTCCGAAGACGGGCTGATGCTGATCAGCCAATTGCCGATGATGGTCGGCGTGGATTTCCAGTTGCGTCTGAAAATTCCCGCCAGCGATGGCTGCCAACAGCTGATCGACTTCACCGCGTGCTGCGTGTGGTGCCATGAAGACGCCACGCCACTGCACTACGACGCCGGCTTCGTCCTGCAGCGCGCCCCGCCGGAGTTCGGGCAGTTGGTGCAGGCGTTGCAGCGTTATTTCAGTTTTCAGCCGTTGCCGGCGTCTGCCTGATTCAACCCGCTAAAAGCTTTGTGAGCAGGTCTCTCCTACCTTTGATTTCTGGTCTGTAGCAGATCTTGTGGGAGCGGGCTTGCCCGCGTGAGCGTCCCCATTGGAATAAAGAGTTCCAACGCTCGGGCTGGGCCATTCTCCCGTTCGTTATCCAGCCTTTTCGGCTAGCCACATTCCCACTTCACTCACGGATCAAACGCGATCCCCAGATGGTGCGTTTTGTTTTTTTCGGCCATCTCGCGCCTCGCGGCCATTAACAAAACCCGGTGTATCGAAGCGCCTTGTCAACTAGCGTTACCGTTGGTCGGGACTGTCAGATTTTACAGGTAGGAATAATCCGGCTGCTGTGGCTTTCTGTCTTTCTTTGTCACTGTGTCCGAAGGTGATGCATGAACAACGATACCCACCAGAATCCTGAGGCAGCGACTTTAATCATTGATGAGCCCGCAGAGGGATCGGATATTGATTTCAGAAGTAATACCGTTTCAGGTAGAGGCCTGATCCACAATGAGAAGGTTTACATTCACATCAGTGGACCTACTATCTCTCTGAATTTCGAGGTGTCTGCCAAGCAGGGTGTCTGGAGCTATACCCTGCCGCACTTCATGCCCACAGGCAGCCTGCAGGTTACGGCGCGCAGCGTTATCTATGAGGTTTCGAACTCTTTCACGTCTACTCAGCCTCCGCCAAAGATTGCACCTCAAAATGGCACCGGTATCGATGTGGGCGGAACCGGAGTTTCAGGGACCAGCATACTGATATATGGTCAGGACTCAGATGGACAAAGTGTGTTCGGGAGTGCTGATGTTGGTATTGATGGAAAGTGGATTCCCAAGTGGCTCGAAGGCTTTGAACCGGAAGAAAGAGAATATGTATACGTAGCAAGAAGTCGCTTTTCGATCGACGATAAAGTGTTTCTCTCCGATGAATCCGACCCCGAAACCTATTCGCCGGGAATTCGCGTTCCGATCATTACTTTCCCGGTTATTGACTTGCAGGAACGCCACTTCCTGTTGGCAGGTATCGATGGCGTCGTGGACGCAACTCTTTATATCTATAAAGATTTGACATCGGAAAATCTGGGAGAGGTTGCCGTTACTGCGACTGACTGGCGTTTGCCTGTGACGGTCGAGCCTGGACCGGTTTCACTTGTCGCGTTGCAGGTATTGAAAAACGAACCGTCCAAGAGAAGCGCGCCACGTTCTTTCCGTATCCGCCCTCCCAAACTGGAAAAACCTGACGTCACCTTTCTTCCTGATACGACTGTGAAGTTCTCCGGTGCCGGCCATTACGACAAGAATCTGCGGACCGAAATCCAGTTCTCTGCCAGCGACAGCTCGCTGCCTGTGCCTCCCAACGTCCGCGTGAATGCCCAAGGCCAGTGGGAAACGGCCCCCGTGGCCTGGCCTCTGGGCAGCTACGATGTGAAGGTGATTCAAAAGATCGCCGACAACGCCAGTGGCTGGATCGAATCGCAGCCTCTTGAGTTCAAAGTCCACAACGACATGCCGGATATCACCGAGGCGAGCTACACCGAGGAGTATCTACCCGTCTTCAGCGGCACAGGTTACTCAGACGCTACCGTCTCGCTCAGAGACCCCAATACACAAGAGGTTGCACGAAGTGTAGTGGTCGTGAACGGCCAATGGTCGACTCCGGCATTGGTGAAGTGGGGGCCAACCAAAACGCGGGAAGTGCGCATTACACAGCAACTGGGAGACCACCCCTCGCAACGTCCTTTCATCCTGTGCGTCACGATTCCACCGCTGGCGCCAGGCCTGGATGATCCTTCCGAGGAGGGGCTGGAGCCGATATTCAGCGGTACTTGTTGGTCTGAAGCGGTGGTGAAGCTCCGGTTCAGCGACGACGACATGGAGTACGAGGCGGATGTGGAGGGCGAACGCTGGACGTTCCAGCGAACCAAAGCATTTGAGCCGGGAGTCCTCCACCGCGTCACCGTTACCCAGATCGTTGTCGATCTCCCTTCCGTGTCGGCATCGAAAACCTTCACTGTCCACAGAGTCATGTTGCAACCGCTTATCGTCGCGCCGGTATCCGGCTCGGAAGTGGGGTACGACGTCACCCTTGAAGGTGACAACGGCATGCAGGGCGCGATCATGCAACTGCATGACAGCCAGATGGGAGGAAAGCTGGGTGCTCCGCTCGAACTGCTTGAGGAGGGCAAGTGGTCGATCGAACTACGCGATCTGGAGCTGAGGCATTATTTCGTCCACGCGCAACAGACACTCAACGGGCGAGATTCGGCAAGCAGCGCTGAGCACAGGCTCAAGGTGGTAGTGCCGCCGCCTCGTTTCACGACGCCGATCCCTGGCGGGAACGCGCCGCGCACCTCGAAGATTGCTGGCACTGGCAGACCTGCCGCGCAGGTGGAGGTCTGGCTGGAAGGCGCCACTGAGCCATTGCTGACGGCTATCGAGGTGAACGCCTCAGGCAACTGGGAAGCCGACGTGAGTTTGCCGGTGGGCAACACAACCATCTGGGCTTTTCAAACCTTCGTCCACAATGGCGTTCCACAACGCTCTCAGCCCAATGAGCGTTTGCGTTACAAGGTCGTGCCGGCCGCTCCGTTTATCGAAACCCCGACTGCCGATGACCCTGTCGGCCGACGGGTCGTGGTGTCGGGTTTCGCGACGCCCGGCGACACCGTGACCGTGAGGCTGGGTAGCGACCAGGCAAGCGTCGAGGTGCGGGAAAACCGGACGTGGTCGGTAACGCTGGAACCCGGGCAAGGCGAGGGCAGTCATGAACTGGACGCTGTGGCGGCTTGCGAGGGGTTTGCATCCGATCGCGCGAAACGCACGGTTCAGCTGGCAACTTATCTGCCCACCATTGAGATACCAGCGCCCGGACGCTGGGTCAGCAATCCGGTGCTGTTTGCCGGCAAGGGCCGTCAAGGTGTCGGTGTTCTGGTCGACCCGTTCAACCCGGACAAGACATGGCTAGCGTCGGTTCAGGTCGACCCTGACTGGCAAGGCCTGTCTGACCGAACGCTACCGTTGGGTGGCAACTGGTGTCGTTTCAAGCAGCCGCCGAGCGTCAGTGATCCGATGGGTTCTGACTGGGTCGTCAGTGAGCGGTTTGAAATTGAACCAGCGCCAGCGGATAAAACACGCATGTAAATTTCCGATGAACGGTCATAAAGACTGTCATTTCTGACAGTTGGCAGATGCCGGGTTCAAGCGCTAAATCCATATGGAACGCTGGGTCCGCCTGACACCACAGTCAGGCGGACCGGGCCCGTTATCGACTCAAGGAATGTGACCATGGCTGATTCACTCCGTCCCGCTGTGCAGTTATTCATTCAGCTGTTTGGTGAGCAAACGTCCACTGCGCAAGACCGGCTTTCGAAACTCCGGAGTTACGTCGAGCAGGGCGGATCATTTTTTCCTCTGGTCGAAAAGGGTCTTGCGGTGCTGGTCGGCGAGTACGGACTTGAGCAGGAAGAGGCCCGGCGCTTTTTGCGCAGGGCCAACAGCCTGGCGACCTATGTGCGGCGTCGGTTTATTGAACATCACGTGCAGTGGGACAAAGTCGGGTCGACAGGACCGTCCAGTGGTTTGATGTCGCTCGTTGACGGGCCGCAACTGGAACGAATATTCGATCTGCAATTGAGAGCCAAGTGCCCATCGGATTCTCTGGAGTCCATGTTCGGGCCTGTGGCCTATCTGCTCTTTTTGTATCGCTTGATTCGCGACTTGATCGAATCGGTGGGTGACGATACCAAGCTGCCGTTGCATGAACGTCGCACGGATTTGATGACGTTGACGATCGACAGCAAAACGGTGAACGCGCCGGAGTCATCAGTCGATGTGATCGTACGCGTACTACAGGCATTCATCGCTGCGAACACGACGCTTCCAATTGAACAGGCATTGATCAAAGCGCGCTATCCCAACGGTCTGCCGTATTACCAGCATTGGGTCACGGTCGATGGTGTTGCCGGTTTCAACAACCGATCAGTGGGGGATTTTGCCAACATCGTTGACGGGAAATTCCCCAACTTCTTGCACTCCGGTTCCCTGACCAGTCTTGCCGCTGCTGCCCTGGCTCATGCCTCTCGGCTTGGCCCGTACCAGCAGCAGTTGCTGACCGAGGAATATAAAAACTACGAGGATAGGTCGCAGTTCTATCTGGAGAACTTTGGCACCGAAGGCCTGGAGTTTATAAATCTCAATCAGATATTTTATTTGGCTGAACGTACAAATCTTGTCGCCGAAGAGGTTACAAGGCTTTTTTCAGTTGGGGACTACGCGCCACGGCGTTCGGCCAATGTGAAATATTCCAGTGAACCCGACGTCCCGGAAGGCGGCCGATCCGGCTCGGTTTTCATCAATGATAATGCTCACCCCGCTATCGGTATCACCACGCAGTCGGGGATTAGTTTTCATCGGATAATCGTTAATCCCATTACCCCGAAAGGCTTGAATACATTTGATCGACTCAATCGCAAGTTACGCCTGGACAAATGGCTGAATCTGCCCCCTGAGCAGACTGACGCCTTGTTGGTGGCGGCGATCAGGGCTGAAGCACGTGGTGCCGAAAAGCCTGAGGTGTGGGCGATTTCGGTAAACGTGATCCACGCATTGGGTCTGTTTCAGCGATTGCGTGAACGCTACAACTGCACGGCTGCGGATTTCGCCGTGTTTCTCGATGAAATGTCACTCTACGGTCGTGGTGATGCACTGTCGCAGTTCGACCAGGTCTTCAACAATCAGGACAATTATCGCGAGCCGCTGAAACTCGACGGCACCGCGTTTGCGCTGATTCCGATATCGGAAAAAGACAATCTTACGGTCAGCCAGCTATGCGGTGGTTTGGGCATTGATCTTCAGACTTACCATTATCTGGCGCTGGCCATAGCCCAGGCTCATGGCCTGACCGACAAGCTGGAGCGCAGTTCGGCGGTCGTCTCCAGTTTTTACCGCTTGGTGAGGCTGTCTCGGCTGTTGAATATCACACCGGTCGAAGGCGTGCTCATGTTGCGAGTGCTGAGTGTGCCGGGGGATGAATCCTGGCTCGACGGGCTGGCAGGCAAACCGCGTATTGTCAGCATGGTGGATGAGGACAGCCGTAACGAAGACACGGCTGACAGGCCGGGTGTGCTGAGCCTGATCGAAGCCATGCAGGCCTGTGTGCAATGGTGTGAGCAAAGCAACATATCGGTGCTGTGGATGTTGCAGCACGTGAGTGCACCACTGCGTCTGAGCGAGTTCTCCCGGCAGGATCAGGAGTTCTTCGACAAGATCGGCACCCTCCTGCCCAGCGCGCTCTTATCCAATAGTTCTTTTCTCATCGCCGGTATTCCGCCGGCCGGAAATAGCGACTGGCTGGATTTACTCTCGATCAAGGATGGGGAGCTGCCACCGGTTGTCGACGTCAATGGCCTGATACTGCCCACTGCCTTGACGCCGGAAGATTATTCAGACTTTGCCCGCGAGAAGCTCGAATGGGCCGTCAGGAACGGCCTGGACATTGAGGAAACCCAGGTCAGCGTCCTGGCCGAGATCATGCTCGCCGTTCTTCTGCAGGCCAGAGACGCTCAGGTGTCACTGGTCAGGGAGTCGCTGGCAGTCTACGCCGGCATCGAGGGCGAATTGGCCCTTCTGGTGCTGAAATGGGTCGATGCTTCGGTGTACCGCCTGTTGCGCCAGGTGCATGACCGCACCGACCTCGAATCGCCAGCGACGGAGCGCAGGCGCGACGAGCCTTCAGATTCGTTACTCGAATTGCTGGCTGTTGTGCGCCAACGCGCTGAAGTCGTTTCAATGCTGGGTTTGAGTGCGGCCCTGGTCCGGGATTATCTGGATTATGGATATGAGGTGTGGGTCGACCAAAGCATCATCATCATCGATCCCTCTCAAAAATATGTGTTCTCGGTGCGCATACTTTACGCGATGACCACGCTGATCCGCGCGTTCAGCATGAGTGAACAGCCGGAGCAGAAACTGCTGGACTATCTGCGTCAGGTCCATTCGCTACCGTCCAGGCTCAGCGCCGATGCATTACGCGTGGTGCAGCAGGCAGCGGCCATCAAACTGGCTGAATTCTTCGCCTGGAGCGCGCAGGAAGTCAGCGAATGTGTTCGCCATATCGATCCTGAAACCCAAGTGTTGAAAACCCTGGAACAACTGGATCTGCTGATGCGCGTTTACCAGTTGTCGATGCAGACCGGTATGGATGCCCGGACCATTTTGCGCATCGGTACCTTGCCGGAGACTACCGATGCCAGCGAGGCCTATGCCCAGGCGGCGGAACTGGCTTTGCTCAGTCAGACCCAGACGCGTGTGCCGGTCGTGCAAATACCGGGGGAACTGAAGCAGTTGGTCAGGATGACTTGCACCATAACGCCTACAGAAGTCTTCGCGGGTAAACCAGGCGAGAAAGCGATCATTACGATGACGCTCACCGACGCCCAAGGCGCAGCGTTGAAAGGTGTCGCTGTTGACTGGCACTCCGAGCTGGGGACCATCAAGTCGGGTATCACCGATACCAAAGGAGTCCTTACGGCTGAATATTTTCCGGGCAACGTCCTGGGCCTGGACAGCCTGTATTTTTCCATGAGCCTGCTTGAGCCTGAGCGGGCAGTGAGCATCGAGGTGCTCGCCGACGCGAACAGCATGAGTTTCCCGGTCGATCTAATGTCTCCGGTGCCAACGGAGGTCGTGCCGCTTGGTCAGGAAATCACACTCTACGCCACGATGGTGGACCAGTACGGAAACCTTGGGGCCAACATGCTGGTGGACTGGGCCTGGGAAAACGAAGCAGATCCCGAAGAACGGCCAAGGATCCGTCCGGCACAGGGTTTCACCAATCAGCAAGGTCAAACCACGGTTTATATCGCCAGCGATTTCAGCGGTGAATTCGAAGTCGGTATACGCAGCCTGGCAAGCGGGCAGGGGGTTCTCTTCGAACCCATCAGGTTTGGGGAAACGCAAGGCCGCAGCCACTCGCTTGAACAAGCGTCACCGCCTTCTGCCAGTGACTCGGGAACCTCTTCCACGGAGCAAGGATCATGACATCGAACAACATTGGTCTGTTGCAGGAAAAACGTCGTACCGCGTTGCTTGAGTATTGCATCGGGCAAGTCAGGGCGGAGCGTTACCCGCCCTTGCGGACCCCGGAGGACGTGTTCGAATTGCTGCGCATCGACCCGCTGGACAGTGCTCGGGTGCAGACGTCGGGGGTGGCCGAGGCAATCAGTTGTGCGCAGCAATACATCAGTGCGGTGTACAACAAATTGGAGCCCGGTTTCGAAAACCACGAGTTTCCCCCTGAACAGCTGGAAAACTGGGCGCTGTACGACAACTACTCGGACTGGGCGGCGGTGCAGATGATCGCGCTCTACCCGGAAAACTACATCAATCCGTGCGTGCGTCAACGCAAGACGGATCTGTTCAGGATCCTTGAAAACTACCTCAACCAGGCCCGTTTGAGCATCGATTCGGTTCTAGCCGCGCTGCTGGATTACTTGCAAGCCTTCGAGCAGATCTGCGATCTGGATGTCGTCAGTGGCTTCATGAACGGTACAAGCCCTGAGCGCGCCGATTATTACTTTGTCGGGCGTCAGCGGGTGCCGCCGTTCCAGTACTTCTGGCGCAAGGCGCAAATCGAAATCACGCCTACTTGCCTGGCCGTCAACCCGGCGGCGTGGAGTGAATGGAAAGCGGTGGATGTTCAACCCGCCGGGCGGGTACTGGACATGCGTCCGGTGGTCTGGAACGGCCGGCTGTGTCTGGTCTGGGCGGAGTGGCGGGACAAGGTCGGCGAGATCATCAAAGCCGATCCTCCGGATTCCCAAGAGGAGGACAGGTCCCGATTCGTGCCCCATCAACTGGATATCAATGTGGCCTTCATGAGGCAGAACGGCCAGTGGTCGGCGCCTTTGAATCTGCGCCATAGCGAGTTCGATGAGGATCTCTCGGCAGGTGCTCGTCTGATTGCAACCGTATGGGTCGACTCGCAGAATCCCAAAGGCAAGCTCGGGGTATTGCTGGACAATGATAAAAACGACACCGGTGCCTTGAAAGAGACCGCGATCATCGATGTGTTGATGCGCCCCGTTGTCGAAGACACGGGTACATGGCTGGAGCTGGCCAAAGATAAGCGATTTGTTTCTGCCTTGATGGTTCAGCATCCCTTGGGTCTTGAAGTTACGGCGGTCGCAAGTGAGTCACCGTCAGGCTCCATGGCGGCTTTTCTGGGTCTGAATGTCTTCGCCATGCGAGTGGATGACCACGACGTGCTGACGGTTGAGGGTTTTTGCAGGCCCACAGGTTTGTCAGAGAACCAGAATACAAACTTTACCTTGCAGTTGGAGAATTCCAACGAAAGTGACCCAAAGCCGGTGACGAGTTTGGTGTCTACAGCCGGCGGTTGGACAATGAGTTTCGCGGGCACCTTCACTCGACCAAAGGGGACCTGGGGCAACGTCAAGTTCACTTTAAAGAGTGATACTGAAGGCTTTGGCGGTAAACAGTTTGACCTGACGATTGTCGATCTCTCGGATTTCGTTCCGCCAACGCTGCTGAAAAACACCACGGATGCCGCCCAGTTCCTCGACTTTCAACTGGGCTCCGGGTGGGCACTGCGATACGTTCGGCTCAATTCGCTGTTCGGCCCCGAGTTGGTCAAACGCTCCACTGTCTCTCCAGCGACTCTGCTTAATTGGGACTCCCAGCATCTGTCAGAGCCGCCGCCTACCGATGTTGATTTCGAGGAACGCAATGGCGCTTTCGATGGTGCCAACGGCCTGTTCTTCTGGGAGCTGTTTTTCCATTTGCCGCATTTGATCGCGACGCGCTTGCGTGATGAGGAGCGGTTTGCCGAGGCGCAGACCTGGTTGCATTTCGTCTTCGATCCCCGGGCTACTGCCGACAGCAGCTCGGTACCCGAGAAGCCGGATTACTGGCGCTGCCGACCGTTGCTCAACGATCTGGGCAATGCCGGCTGTGAAGCCGTGGCGCCCGCCGACCCGGATGCGATTGGATATTCAGCGCCTGTGCATTTGAGGATGCTGATGTTCATCGAGTATGTGAAGAACCTTATGGCCTGGGGGGACTGGCATTACCGTCAACTGACCCGCGAAAGTCTGGTGGCGGCAAAGTTGTGCTATGTGCAAGCGGGGTCATTGATGGGCAAACCACCTCTGACTCAAACGGTAAACCTGTGGCAGACCGCGACGCTGGGGACCCTTCTGGCCCAAAGTTGCACGCGCACGGCACTGGAAACTTTCGAGCAGACATTGAATTACAGCCTGGCAGATGTTCCGTCCGGCTCCGATACGGCTCCTATGCTGGGCCTGTTGGGGTGTGCGCCGTTCAGGGCGCCGATCAATGATGAGTTGCTCACTTGGTTCAACCTGCCGCAGTACCGCATGAACAACTTGCGCAACAACCTGACCATTGATGGCAAGCCCATGCTCCTGCCGTTGTTCAACCCGCCGACTGACCCGAACCAATTGCTGCGTGCTCTGGCAGCGGGTGGCGTCGGTGGCGCCAGGCCGATGGGAGGACGGCTGGTGGTGATTGCGTTTCGCTGGCGCACGATCTTCGAGGTTGCATTGCGTGCGGTGCAGGCCTTGCAGGATTATGGCAGTCAGGTACTCAATCTGCTTGAGCGGCGAGATCGTGCCGAGCAGGAAGAGCTGCAACAAAACCATCTGGTGGAATTGGGCAACTACGCCAGAACCGTGCAGGAGCAATCCATCGCTCAGCTGGAAGCGAGCCTGACCGCGCTTGAGCAGAGCCGGACAGTGGCGCGGGAACGGGCTGATGCTTACGCAGCCCGCTATGACGAAAACGTGTCGGCTGTCGAATATCAGGTCATGGCAAACCTGGACCAGTCGAAAGAGCTGGCGCTGACTGCCAAAGTCCTCAAACCGGTAGGCGCAGCCGTGGCGGCCGCGCCCAATATCTTTGGTATGGCGAACGGTGGTTTTCGGGTCGACAAAGTCACCGATGCCATCTGCTTTGGCCTGGAAATCGCCTCGTCGATGTTGCAGATCGATGCCGACAAGCAAGCCACCACCGAAGGCTATCGCCGTCGCCGCAATGAATGGGGGCTGCAACGCGATCAGGCGCTGGCAGAAATCGCGGCCATCGATGCGCAGATCGTCGCACAGAACCATGCGATTGATGCGGCCAGAACCAACCTCGCGCAAACGCTGCGCGCTAACGCTCAGGCGTTGACGATGTACAACTATCTGAAAAAGCGCGCGACCAATGCCGAATTGTTCGGCTGGATGCTGGGCCAGCTCAAGGCCTTGCACTATCAGGCTTACGACGCCGTAGTCAGTCTGTGCCTCAGCGCGCAAGCGGCGATGAATGCCGAAACCGGCGAATATGATTCCAATATTCCCTTGCCGCAGGTCTGGCAGGATCAACGCCACGGTTTGACCGCTGGCGAGCATCTGCGCGCGTTTCTGCTGCGCATGGAGTATGAGTACCTGCAGCGCACCGAGCGACGGCTTGAACTGGTAAAAACCATCTCCTTGCGTCGCCTGTTCAACGATGCAACAGATCCTCAGCTCGGCATCGGCAGTTGGGAGGCTGCATTGGAACAATTGCAGGCGACCGGCTCATTGGAGTTCAAACTCACCCAATTGCTGTTCGATCGGGATTATCCGGGACATTACTGCCGGCAGATCAGTTCGGTGGAAGTCGACTTGCCAGTGCTGACGGGCCCTTTCGAGGATGTGCGCGCGACCTTGCTGCAGGTCGGCAGCATGACCGCCAGCCGGGCTTCGGTGCAGTCAGTGCAGTACTTGCACAATCCTGATACTGGGGACGTGGCGCCTTCCGATATGCTCTTCAACCTGCGTCCGGGCCAGCAGATCGCCCTTTCCGTGGGGATTGCCGACAACGGCATGGCGGCGGCGAAGCCAGATGAAGGTTTGCTCTATCCTTTTGAAAATACCGGTGTAGTGTCCGGCTGGGAGCTGAAATTGCCATGGCATAACGAGCCGTCCCAGAAGGCCATGCTGAGTTCGATGGGCGATTTCATCTTGCGCATTCGCTATCGGTGCAAGTGCGGAGATCAGTCGTTTACCGATTCGGTGAAGGAGTTGGTCAAAGCAGCGCAAGAGGGCCGGCAAGGGCAAGGGAGTGCACAGTCATGAATGACCCTGTCGTTCTGGTGAATGAAAACCTGGTGTGCAACGGTGATTTCGAAGACGGGTTCGAATGTTGGGAAAAAACGGGGAGGGTTGCTATAGGCACGGCGTATTACGACAACACGCCTGTCAAACACATCAAGGCGCCGAAGGGCGCGGGTGTCACTCAGGACGTCACACTTCCCAGAGATCCCGATGGCAAGGGTGCTTATTGGCTGAGTTTTCTATGGGAAAGCAGTTCCGGCCAATCAGGCTGGGTGAGGATTTCTCAGGGTGACACCGAGCATTACCGCATCGAACTCAAGCCCGCCGGTAAACCTGATCAGCCACAGCGCGAGGGTTCCGGATCAGGGCCAGAGAGGCGATTCAGTCCGACCCTGCACGAGGTGGAACTGACATCGGACATCTCAGGCTCAAAGCCGCTGCGCATCGAAATATTTAGCTCGACAGAGTCTTCGAGTCCATTTGGCGAACTCTGGGTTACACGCGTCAAAGTCGAGTTGAAACTCGCCCCGCTTGAGTTGCAGGAAATAAAGCTGGACGGCATGTCGCTTCTGCCTTTGCGCAAGGTTTACCTGTGTCAGGGCGCCAGCAGCGGCGGAGCTTTTGGCAGTGACGCGGTGCTCACGCCCCACGTACTCGGTTTTCTACCTGTGCCGGATAACCCTTGGGGCGATACCCCGGTTGCATTGAGCATCGACAATAACCCGCAGGGCGCGATTGTCGCGACGCCTGCCTGGGACACCCAGCAATCGCTGGACGTGCCATGGACGCTCGATTGCCCGTTGATTGATGACCGGGATTACGAGTTCACCCTGAGCTTGCGCAACCGATACACGGCGCAGGCCTACGAGATCCCCGTATCGCTGGGGCATCATCGACTGATTTTTCGTGAGGTGGTCGAGGCCGCTTACTACCCGTTGATCGAGCAAAGTGTCCGCCTGGGTGTGCAAGTAGCGTCGTACTACACCGGCCAGCCATTTGCCGGGCTTACGGTGAACTGGTCGACCGAGCAACGGGTGTTGGCGGCTGCCGTTACGGATGAACAAGGTTGGGCCTACTTCGATTATGAGGCGAAGGCAGCGGGGGAGTTTATTATTGAAGCCTCTGTGGTCAGCCTTTATTACGAGCAGGGTGTGTGGACCCAGACGTTTGACGTGCTGGTACTGGGCGAGGATCCGTGGGCACAGTTGACTGTCATTGAAAACAGCGAAATCAGGAACTGGATCGATAACAGTTATCCGAACCGGGGCGCCACCCATTCCATTGATGTAATGCTGGCGGCAAACAGTCGTCTGCGAGGCAGCGACTTCTATCTGCACTGGCACGGTGACAGGCATGAGCAACTGGGTGTCGTTGTCAGCCCACCTCTGGAAACGGCAGTGCCCATGCCGATCGATGGCGACGAGACGGCCTCCTGGAGGCTGAGTTGTGAAGACCGGCGCGACGGCATGTTCGAATTGTCACTGGTCTGCTCGAAGCTGTTGTTGCCGTCGCCCAGGAAGCGCATGTCGCTGGCGCGCAACAGGATCAGGATCAAGGAGGTACGCCAGGCAGAGAACAGTCCGGTGGTGGAGCAGCGCGACAGTGCGTACCTGCGATTGCAAGTGGTGCATGTTACCGATCAGGGCGACGGCGAGCCGGTGATCGATGCGAAGATCGAGTGGCAAACCGGCAGCGGCCTTTTACGCAGCCAGACGGGAAGTGGTGGTTGGGGGAGCCTGAAGTTCAACGCCAGTGAACCCGGGACTCATGCGATCACCGCCACGGTCCGGGCCCATGAATTTGCTCTGCCGCATGAGTGCGAATTTACCGTGAGCGCGATTGCCAGGAGTTCGTGGAAAGACAAAGTCAACATCACGTTTGATCGTGGCGACATCGACAGTGCTCGAGGGCTTTTCTGCCGACGAGGTCAAACCCATTCCCTGGAGGTTACGGCGCTTGCTGGAAGTCCTCTTATCGACCAGGAAATTACCTTGGCATGGGGCGTTGACGATCCAGACATCGGGCTGGCGGTAAGTGAACTTGGCGAACCGAGGATATTGCGCGCAGATGAACCGCTGATCTGGACCCTGAGTTCTGAGTTCGCAACGAGCCGCAGCAGTATGTTCGGACTTCGGTTGTTGACCGATTCACTGGAGGATCGGGAGTTGCTCGGTCGTTTGTCATCGCCGGATATTTACGATGAGTTCACACTTGTTCTGGATCAAATAAGCACTGACAAAGGCCAGTCGCTGTATCCCTGCATCGGCGCTGTGCACCGATATATTTTCAGAACGAATGCATTGAGCCCATTAGTGGGTATTGACATAGAGCTGCAATGGTCCGGTAGCACGGCGGAAGATCTGGGGATCGTGCGTAATCCTCCAGAGGGGAGCATCAATTATATTGATGAAAGTGGCATGACCTGGACACTCGATTGTTCAGATAGTCGGGAGGGCGGGGCTTTCGGTCTGCGATTGTTGACTGGGGGCGGCTTCACGGATGTCACCAGAATGCACTTGGGCCACAACAAACTCAGCATTGAAACCGTGCGTGAGTCTGCCGTTTTTCCGATCGTGGGTCAGGACCCGGCATGGATGTGGGCGAAGGTCCGTTCGGACTTCTCGGAAGACGGGATGGTTCAAGTACGAACACTGTGGACGGTGAACGGCAATACAGAAGAGCTTGTTACAGATGAAGAGGGATGGGTTCGCTATGCCTATGAGGCGGCGAAGGAGGGGACTGCAACGGTTGAAGTTTCTGTGACCAGTCCGTATGACAATGGTACTGATGCACGTTCGATGGAGGTCTGTTCGCTGGCCAGCGATCCTTGGGCTCGATTGCTGTTCAGTATGGACTCCAGCCCGGCACAACCTATTGGCCAGGACACCGGTTTTGCGCGTCGCAAACTGACCCATAGAATCGATGTAAACGCCCCGGGTGACACTTTCCTGTCTGGGCGCAAATTGACGTTGGGGATGGTCGGTACCGGCCCGGAGGCACTGGGTATCCGCTTTGCTCAGCCAGTACTTGGTTTGCCAAGGGTTTTCCATGGCGAGACGGGATTCACCGATCACTTCACGGTTGATGACCAGCGTAACGGCAGTTTCGGCTTGTTTCTGGCCTGCGAAAGCCTGGCTCGATGGTCACCTGTCAATGCAATGTCGGTGGGCGAAGGCGCGCAAGTGGTGAAAATCGCCGAGCGTTCGCGGGTTAGTCAGACGCTGTTCTGGCGCGAAGCTGTGTCCGAGCAGATCACCATTGTTTCGGCTATCAGCGGCAGGCCGATGGCGGGGATGAAAGTTGTCTGGCGCGCTCCGGATCTTGGCGAGGTGACGACGACCACTAACTTCTACGGCGAGGCGCGGATCCGTTTCGTGCCCAAGACTCCCGGAGCGGCGCAACTGACGGCGACCGTAGGGGATGCGCAGTATTCGGAGTCGATTTCGGTGCCGTATTTCCTCCACGAGCCCCGGGAAATCAAGGAACTGGTCGGTGAGGATTTGGCCGGTTATCCCGGGCAGGAAATAACAGCGCGGACCTGGGTGGTGTCAGCCAACACCGGAGAGCCTCTGGCCAATGTCGAAGTGATGTGGGAATACGACAATGCAACTTTACCGGCGACATTGACGGATGCCGAGGGCATGGCAACGGTGCGCTTTGTCTTGGGCGCAGCAGGTGAGGCGGCGTTGTGGGCGTCGGTGAAGGGCGGCTTGGCTGGCTGGGACGTGAAAGCGCTGCGGTTGACTGTCAATGAGCGTCCTGCGGCTGTGAAGTCCGTGGTCGCTGCACCGAATCCGGCTTTCGTAATGGACTGGGTAAACATGACTGCGTTGATCGTAGACAAGGATTCTGGAGAGCCGATGCCGAAAAGGAGCATTCTTGTCTCCATTAACGGGAGGCCATTCATTGAGTCCAGTACAGATGGCAATGGTAAATTCCAAACCTCCTGGAGGGTGATGGACCTGTCGGAAACCGTTTCCCTTGACGTCAAAGTCGAGAATCCTGACGGCACCTCAAGCAGCGGATCTGTGCTCGTGCGGATCGAGAGATGATCAAAGCGCCGCACTTCTCTTCCAATTGAGATACTGCGTCACCAGTTCGGCCCCCAACTCGGCGGGCCGGACATCCACCACCGGAACGCCATGAGCGCTCAACCGCTCATGGAGTTCTGCCCGTTCATTCAGGTAACTCACCGTGCCGCAGTAGGCCAGCGCCTCGGGCAGTGTTTGCAGCGGTGCCTGGCGTAACGTGTCCAGCGCTGCTTCGCGCAGGCTGGCCACCAATACCCGATGCTGCACGCTCAGGCGCTTGACCGCGCTCAGCAGTTCGTCGTCGTCCTCATCGCGCAGGTTGGTCACCAGCACCACCAATGCCCGGCGTTTCTGTCGCGTCAGCAGTTGATTGGCGGCGGCCTGATAATCGGCAGGGCGTTGCGTGCTGTCGAGGTCATAAACCGTGTTCAGCAGCACGTTCAGTTGCCCGCTGCCTTTGACCGGCGCGAGATGGCGTGGCTGTTCGCAGGCAAACGCACTCAGGCCCACTGCATCGCCCTGGCGCAGGGCGACGTAACTGAGCAGCAGGCAGGCATTGAGCGCGTGGTCGAAGTGCGACAGTTCATCATCCTGGCTGCGCATGCGTCGGCCGCAGTCGAGCAGGAAGATAATCTGCTGGTCGCGCTCGTCCTGATACTCACGGGCAATCGGTGTGCGTTGGCGCGCGGTGGCTTTCCAGTCGATCTGGCGCAGGCTGTCGCCTTCACGGAATTCGCGCAGTTGATGAAACTCCAGGCCCTGACCGCGACGTTGCCGCTGGCGTACGCCGAGCTGGCTGAGCCAGTTATCCACCGCCAGCAGCTCCCCGCCGTAGAGCCGGGCGAAGTCGGGGTAGACGCGGGTCTGGTCGCAGACATCGAGCAGACGTTTGCCTGACCATAACCCCAGGGGGCTGGGCAGGTTGACTTCGCAGTGGGCGAAACCGAAATGGCCGCGCTCGAGTGGACGCAGGCGATAGCCGAGCAGGCTGCGCTGGCCGGGATGCAACTCAATCGTCTGCGGCAGGTTTTCGAAACTCAGGCCTGCCGGCGGATGGTCGAACAGTTCGATGTGCATCGGCTCGTTGAAGTCATGTTCGACTTCCAGACGCACCTCACCCCAACGGCCGAGCGCCAGACTGCCGGGCATCTGTCGAGTGACGCGCGGTGTTGGCAGGCGTTGCAGGCGCAGCGCATCGAGCATCGCCAGGGCCAGCAGAGCCAGCAGCAAACCCCAGTTGATTGAGATCAGGCTGGCCGGGATGTCGATTTCCAGTGCGCGCAAAGTGCCCAGCACAATGCCGATGGCCAGCAACAAGGCCAGCCAGATCAACAGCAGGCGCGAGGGTTTCACAGACGCGGCGCCGGAATCTGCTCAAGCAGTTGCTGGAGCACTTGATCGACCTGCAGGCCTTCGATATCCAGCTCCGGGGCAATGCGCACCCGATGACGCAGCACCGCCAGTGCGCAGCCTTTGACGTCGTCGGGAATCACGAACTCGCCGCCACGCAGCAAGGCGCGAGCGCGGGCACAGCGCACTAACGCAATCGAGGCGCGCGGCCCGGCGCCAAGGGTCAGCCCCGGCCAGGTGCGCGTGCTGCGCGCCAGGCGCACGGCGTAGTCGAGCACCTGATCGTCCAGCGGCAAATCACTGGCGATACGCTGCAAGGCTTGCACGTCCTTGGCTTGCAACAGAGTGCGCAGCGGTTGCACGTCGAGCATGTCGGCGCGGGTCGAGCGGCAGACCTGTCGCACCATGTTCAACTCTTGATCGGCGTCGGGATAGTCCATGCGCACCTTGAGCATGAAGCGGTCGAGCTCGGCTTCCGGCAGGGGATAGGTGCCTTCCTGTTCAATCGGGTTCTGTGTGGCCAGAACCATGAACGGTTGCGCGATGGGCAGGGCACGACCTTCGAGCGTGACCTGACGCTCCTGCATCGCTTCGAGCAAGGCGGCCTGGGTTTTCGCCGGGGCACGGTTGATCTCGTCCGCCAACAGCAAGTTGGTGAACAGCGGGCCTTTGCGCAATTTGAACTGCTCGGTTTGCAGGTCATACACGGCGTGGCCGGTGACATCGCTGGGCATCAGATCCGGAGTGAACTGAATCCGCGCAAACTCGCCGCCGAAGCAACGGGCCAATGCCCGTACCAGCAGGGTTTTGCCCAGCCCCGGCACGCCCTCAAGCAACACGTGGCCACCGGCGATGAGCGCCGTCAGCACGTCGTCGATCACCTGGTTCTGGCCGATCAGGGCTTTGTGCAATTCGCCGCGCACCGCTTGCGCCAACTGGCTGGCACGCTGGCGTTGCTGGGCGGCGTGACTGGCGCTGCCGGGCTCGATCTGTTCAGTCATAGCGTGTTCCTCAAGGTTTGCAGGTGGGCGACCTGGCGGCAGAAATCGGCGCTGGAGAGCCGCCGGTTCGGCACCGGGCTCAGGGCCTGGCTGATAGCGCGGGTGGGTTGCCGGGTCAGGCGCGACAATGCCAGCCACTGTTCGGCAACGTTCAATTGATCAAAGCCGGGGTGGCGGCGACGGGCGCGACGCAGCACATCCTGTTGCAGGGCTTGCAGCAGCGCGTGTTGACCGTTGTGGCGCAGGAGGAAATCGGCGCTGGCGCGCAGGTGCTCCTGCCACTGCCGACGCCCGCTCGGGGCGGGTAGCTGAAGCGGGCCGTGGCGTACCCCGACGTGCCAGAGCCAGAGGCCGATCAGCGCGAGCAGGGCGACGATGGCTTGCGGGAAGTAGCGCCAGAGCAAGGTCAGCGGGCCGTCGTGCTCGGTGTTGTAGATCAACGTGACGTCGGTATCGGCGCTCAGATACCAGAGCAGCCAGGCGTTGTCGTATTGGCTGATGGTGTTGTTCTTCCACAACTCGGCGTCGGTGACCACGGTGATCGAGCCAAGGCTGTAGGGCAGTTGCATCATGTGCGTAGCCTTGGCGCTGTTGGCCCAGGCTTGCGCCAGATTCTTCGGGTCGTCGAGGTGGAAGTCGGTATCGAAACCGGCGTAGGCCGGTGCGTCTTCGTCTTCCAGATAGAGTTTGGTCAGTTTCGGGAAGCGGTCTGGCTCAACGTCGGCGGGCAAGTCTTTCAGGTCCTTGCTCAGGGATTGATGCAGTTGCACGCGGTCGAGCAAGAGATCGTTACTCTGCTTCGTCTGTTCATCCCACAGCGATTCGGCGACGAACACCAGTCGCCCGCCGGCGCGCGTCCAGTTCAACACCTGATCGACCTGACGCGGGGTCATGCGGGAGCGGTCGTTGAACAGCAGCAACGTATGACGGCGTGGATCAATGTCCGGGAGCACCGCGAGGCTTTCCGCATGGCTGACGGTGAGGCCGCGCTCACGCAAGAACAGCTCGGCCGCCAGATAAGGATTGGCTTGCGCAGCAGGTGCAGGGCCGTGATCGACTTCTTCCTGATAAGGCTTGGCCTTGAGATAGAGGAAAGCGCTTAACGCGCCCAGCAACAGGGCGATCAACGCGCCAACCCACCACAATGTCCGGCGACTCAACGGACGGCTCCAGGGCCGAACAAGGCGCGCCAACCATCACACAATTCCTGTTGCAGCGGCGCCGCCGGCACACGATGCCCGTAGGCCATGTTCTGCCAGTGAGTGGTCAGGCTGCGGCTGAACGCGAGCAGTTCGGGACGTTGTAACTGCGCCACACGTTCCAGCACCTGGAGTTCGGTGTCGGCGGGTTTCAGGCTCAGATCGAAGTCATGGAGCAGATGGCTGAGCAACCCTCGATAGAGCAGGCCCAACGCTGCACGGGGTTGGCTTTGCCACAGTTGTTCGGCATGGGCGGCGATGTCGTCAGGCAAGGTGTCGCGGTTCAGATCGAGACCGAAGGCTTGCTGCGGCAACGCTCGTTTTGCCTTGGCTGGCAGTTGCGGACGACGGCTGACAAAGGCCTGGAGAAACTCGCGATACCGCCAGATCAGCCAGCCCAGCGCAGCAATGACCGTGGCCCACAACAGCACTTCGATGATCTTCGCCAGCCCATTCAAGTGTTGTCCGTCGAGCCAGCCCAGCAGGGTTTTCAGCCACTGCGGCGCTTCACCGGGTGTTTGCGCTTCGGCAGGTTTCGCCGGGTCTTCGCCAAAGCGATAGCGGGTGACGACTTCCTCGTTCTTGAACGGCGGCTGTTCAAGCAGCGCCTTGATACTGTCCCGGGAGGCCTGACTGGTCAGCGGCTGATTCAACAGGCGCGGCGCCTGCGGACTGTCATCCGGTCCGGCCGCCCAGGTCGACGGCATATTCGGTAACACCAGACAGGCCGCCAGCAGCAATCCCAACACACTGTTGTTCAGACGTTGGCGCAAGCGGCGGAACACCAGTTCGATATCCCACGCTTCCAGTTGCGTGCGCCGGTTCAGATAAAGACTGAAACCGCAGGCGACATAGACCGGCTCCCACACCACCAGCACCAGTGCGTAGAAGGCATTGGTCAGGTGTTCGAGCCAGCGCCAGTCGTGATCCGCCGCGAAGATCAGTGACTGCCAGTCCCAATCCGTTTCGATCTGTTGCGGCAACAGCATGTAGAACAGCACCATCAGGCCGATCCACAACGCCGTTTCCAGATGCACGCCGATGATGGTCAGCCATTGCGCGGCGCCGGCGTTGCGTTGCAGCAGCACGTGCAGGCGTTGTTGCCGGGCGCTGCCGTCGAGGCCTTCAAGCTGCACCACTGGAAGCAGGAAGCTGCGGCTGAAACTCAGGCGGCGCCAGGTCAGGCTGGCCAGCAGTTGCGGTTTGAGCAGGCGCGGCCATTCGCGCAAGGCTTGTTTTAGCGTAGGTGTTTCGCCAAACAGCGCTTTCGACAGGATGTACAGCGGCAGGCGTTCATACGCCGGTTTCAGCCACCAGAAGATAAACACCGCCAGCGACGGCGAGTCCCAGAACAAAAGGCTGAGCAAGGTGAACAGTGGCAGGGTGACGATCGCCCAACTGGTCATCAGCAGGCGCCGATGTTGCTGGCTCATCAGCACACCGAGGTCCATGGCTTCCCAGGTTGTGCGCGGGCGGATCACCACGGTGGCGTCACTCAGGCGCATGACGTGTCCTTCCGGCGAACACCAGATAGAGTGCGACCAACGCCCAAAGCCCGGTGCCGGCCAGATATTTGGTCAAAGGTGTGACACTGGTTTTCGACGACCAATAGGCTTCGATAAACGCGGCAATCAACAGGAACAACATCACGCCGCAGACCAGCAACACGCTTTTGCGTGCGGCGCGTTTCAGCGCTTCGCTGCGAGGCAGCCGCCCGGGCGCGATCAAAGCCCAGCCGAGTTTCAGGCCGGCAGCCCCGGCGAGGGCGATGGCGGTGAGTTCAAAGGCGCCATGAGCGATGACGAATGACCAGAAGGTCTGGCCGAAACCGATCTCGCTGAGATGCCCGGCGACCGCGCCGATGACCATGCCGTTGTAGAACAGAAAGAACGCACTGCCCACACCCATCAGCAAACCGCTGGCGAAGGTCTGAAAGGCGATGCCGATGTTGTGCATCACGTAGTAACCGAACATCACCCAGTCTTCGCTGGCCGCGCGTTCGGCGGGGCGCCCGAGATGGCCGGCGACCGGGTCGTACATGCCCTGCATCTCTCGTACCTGATCGGCGGGGAGCAGGTTGTAGACCAGTTCGGGAAACACATATACCAACACACCGACGCCGATCAGGCTGCCGAAAAACAGCAGGCTGGCGACCAGCACGAAAAGCCATTCGGCGCGTACCAGTCTGGGAAAGTCGGCGAGGATGAAACTCAGCAGATTGGCGCCGAGCCGACTGCGGTGACGGTACAGCTGTTGATGCCCGCGCAACACTTGTTGTTGCAGCGAATCGATGAGGAAACTGCTGTAACCACGTGCCTGAGCCAGCGCCAGATGTTGGCAAAGCCGTCGATAAGCCTTGGGGAAACCGGCGACTTGCGAGGTGTCCTTGCCGCGCTCAAGGCGTTCGAGGGCCAGCGCAAAACGCTCCCATTCGGCCTTGTGACGCGCTTCGAAAAGGCTCTGCTTCATGTCGGGCCCAACAAGCCGCGAGCGATGCCATTGAGTTCAACGACAGCTTTGGGCGCGGAAATATGCAGTGGCTGGGCGAGCAGAGCTGCCAGTTCATTGACACGCGCTGGCGATAATTCACTTTGGCGCTCGGCAAAACCCAGAACGGCGCGTTGTTCGGTGAGGGTCAGGGGGACTGGTGAGCGTCGAGGTTCGGCATCAGGCAGTAGTGGACGACTGAGCGGGCGTTCGCTGTAGACCACCAATGTGCCGGCTGCGATGTCGCCCAGGCGCTTGAAGGCCGGGTGTTGCAGGCAACTGAGGGTGCCGAGGAAGTAGCCGAAAGGCAGCAGATCGACAAAGCGCAGCAGATTGCGCAGCAGCGAGGCCGACCAGCCAATCGGAGTGCCGTCGTCGTGCACCACGCGCAGGCCCATCCACTGCTTACCCGGCGAACGGCCCTGACGCAGCACTTCGAACAGCACCATGTACCACCAACTGATCGCGAACAGCAGCAGCGAACCGAGGCCCATGCCGAGCTTGCCGAGAAACGCCAGGGCAATGAACAACACGCCCATGATCAGGCCGCGTATGCCCAGATCGATCGCGAAGGCCACGGCACGCACCATCAGCCCGGCGGGACGCAACGGCAGGTCGATGCCTTCCGGCGTTTCGACCTGATGCCGCGTATCCAGCGGCGGGGGCAGCGGTGCTTTCCTTGGCGGTGCTGTGGGCTCGAGCATGGGCTACCTGATGTTCGCCTGTTCGGGGGGGCAAGTGAGGCCGATGCTAGCAGCCTCTCGGGGGAAAACGACATAACTATGTATTGCACATCGTTAAGCGCGAAGTGTTTGAATGACACGAGGCTGGCCGCGAGCGCGGTCGAGCGCCTAGACTTTGCCGATCTTCAGTTCAGGAACCGCCCGTGACTTCAATCTTCTGGTACGACTACGAAACCACTGGCATCAATCCGCGTAACGACCGCCCGTTGCAAGTGGCCGGGATCCGCACCGACCATGCGCTCAACGAGATCGACGAGCCGGTCAACCTTTATTGCCAGCCCAGCGAAGACATCCTGCCGCATCCGGCGGCTTGCGCGATCACCGGTATCACCCCGAGCCAGCTCGCCGAAAAGGGCTTGAGCGAAGCTGATTTCATGACCCGGGTGCATGCCCAACTCGCGGCACCCGGCACCTGTGGCGCCGGTTACAACACGCTGCGCTTCGACGACGAGATGACCCGCTACAGCCTGTATCGCAATTTCTTCGACCCGTACGCGCGGGAGTGGCAGGGTGGCAACAGTCGTTGGGATCTGATTGATGTGGTGCGCGCCGCCTATGCGTTGCGTCCCGACGGCCTGGTCTGGCCCACCGATGACGAAGGCCGGGTGACGCTCAAGCTCGAACGCCTGACCGCCGCCAACGCCATCGATCACGGGCACGCCCACGAAGCGTTGTCAGACGTGCGCGCGACCATTGCGTTGGCCCGTCTGATCCGCGAGAAGCAGCCAAAACTGTATGACTGGCTGTTCCAGTTGCGCAGCAAGCAAAAAGTCATGGACCAGATTCGTCTGCTGCAACCCATGGTGCATGTCTCCGGGCGTTTTTCGGCGGCGCGCAGTTATGTCGGGGTGGTGCTGCCTCTGGCCTGGCACCCGAAAAACCGTAATGCCCTGATTGTCTGCGACCTGCACCTCGACCCGCAGGGGTTGCTGGATCTGGACGCGCAAACCCTGCGCCAGCGTTTGTACACGCGTCGCGACGCTTTGCTGGAAGGTGAGTTGCCGGTGCCGCTCAAGCTGATTCACGTCAACCGTTGTCCGGTGGTGGCGCCGCTAGCGGTTTTGCGCGCGCAGGATCAGCAACGTCTGGGGCTGGACATGGCGCTGTATCAACAGCGGGCACTGCGGCTAACTGACGCACAACAAGTTTGGAAAGATAAAGTAGCGGAGATTTATGTCAGCGAAGATTTCATTCCGAGCGAGGATCCGGAACAACAGTTGTACGACGGATTTATTGGTGACCGTGACCGACGTCTATGTGAGCAAGTGAGAAGCGCTGACCCGGCACAACTAGCGCAAGAGCAATGGCCTTTCGATGACGAACGTTTGCCCGAATTACTCTTTCGATATCGCGCACGTAACTTTCCCGAAACGTTGAATTTCGAAGAGCAAGAGCGCTGGAGACTATTTTGTCAGCAGCGCTTGTCCGCACCTGAATGTGGCGCACCCAATACCTTGAATTCTTTTACCGAGGCGGCAGAGCAATGGGCGCTTAATGCCACGCCGACGCAGAGTGAAGTGCTCAATGAATGGAAGAATTATGTCCAGGCATTGCGCAAACGTTTGAGTCTTTGAAATCGAACATGACCGGGCTTAAATCCCGGGCATAAAAAAACGCCAGCATTCGCTGGCGTTTGTTTTTTCGCGGATCGCTCTGCGAAGGCGTTGCGGCTTAGCCCAGCAGGGTAGCCCAGCCTTCAACCACGTCACCGCCCCACTTGGCTTTCCACTCTTTCAGAGTTTTGTGGTTGCCACCTTTGGTTTCGATGACTTCGCCGTTGTGCGGGTTTTTGTATTGTTTAACTTTGCGAGCACGCTTGGTGCCGGTAGTTTTTACTGCGCCGCCGCGTGGAGCTTTGGTTTTTGCATCCGGATCCAGCAGCGCGATGATGTCACGCAGGGATTTGGAGTACTCGCCCATCAGGGTGCGCAGTTTGCCTTCGAATTCCAGCTCGGCTTGCAGTTTGTCGTCTTGGGACAGGTTCTTCAAACGGGCTTGCAGCTCTTTGATAGCTTCTTCGGTGGCGCGATATTCGTTGATCAAGGACATGATTACTACCTTAGTAGAGTGCTGAATGGCAGGGGACAGTGGCGCAATAATAGTCAGGCTGTTTCATCAAGTAAACATTTAACCGGAGTTTTTATTTAAATTAGTTACGAGAAACAGCCCTCTATTGAATATTCAGTTAAATAGTGTGATCCAGTCATCACAGATATTCACAGTTGTCTGATCAAACGATGTCACAGGATCACCATCAGGCTCACGGTTACTCCATCGAAAAGCCGTAGCGCCCGGCCTCGCTCCAGCGCGTGCTGATCAATACTGCAGTTTTCCTGCACAGCCGCTAGAATGGCGGCCTTTGCGAAGTTCTGGAGTTCCCCCCTCATGCGCACTTTTCGGCTGGTGATATCTTGCCCGGACCGCGTTGGCATCGTTGCCAAAGTCAGTAATTTTCTGGCAGCCCACAACGGCTGGATCACCGAAGCGAGCCATCACTCGGACAATCAAGTGGGCTGGTTTTTCATGCGTCACGAAATTCGTGCCGATTCGCTGCCTTTCGGTATTGAAGTATTGCGCGAGAAGTTCGCGCCGATCGCCGAAGAGTTCTCGATGGACTGGCGCATCACCGACACCGAGCAGAAGAAGCGCGTAGTCCTTATGGCCAGCCGCGAATCCCACTGCCTGGCTGACCTGCTGCACCGCTGGCACAGCGACGAACTGGACTGCGAAATCTCCTGTGTGATTTCCAACCACGATGACCTGCGCAGCATGGTTGAATGGCACGGCATTCCTTATTACCACGTACCGGTCAACCCGCAGGACAAGCAGCCGGCCTTCGACGAGGTATCACGTCTGGTCAAGCAGCACGATGCCGAAGTCGTGGTGCTGGCGCGCTACATGCAAATCCTGCCGCCGGACATGTGCCGCGAATACGCGCACAAGGTCATCAACATTCACCACAGCTTCCTGCCGTCGTTCGTCGGCGCCAAGCCCTATCACCAAGCGTCGCTGCGCGGTGTGAAACTGATCGGCGCGACCTGCCACTACGTGACTGAAGAGCTGGACGCCGGTCCGATCATCGAGCAGGACGTGGTCCGCGTCAGCCACAGTGACAGCATCGAAGACATGGTGCGCTTCGGCCGTGACGTCGAGAAGATGGTGTTGGCTCGAGGCTTGCGCTATCACCTCGAAGATCGCGTGCTGGTGCATGGCAACAAGACTGTGGTGTTCTGATTCAAACCACACAGGCTTGAAAAACGAAGGGTCTGGGCGTTCAATCGTTCCAGGCCCTTCGCTGTTTCAGATCGAGGAAAAGCTCATGAGCGATCCATTGGACAAAGCCACATCCAAAGCCCCGGCGACCCTCGGTGAAGGTTGCCTGAGCCGCTACGATCCGGAAGACATGAGCCCGGAAGATGGTACCGAGTTTCCCGGCGCCGCCGAGTTGTGGGAACAACTCAAAGAGGATCAGGACGACCCTGAGAAGCCTGCCTGACATTCATCAGTTTCTTCAGCAACGGCCGCCCGAGCATCAACAGAAACACCGGGCCACCCACCACCAGATAGAAGTAATACGTCACCACCCGCCAAATCAGAATCGCCGCCGCTGCGGTGGATTTACCCACCATCGGCGCCAGCAGCGCTGCCGACGTCAACTCCGCCGCCCCTGCGCCGCCCGGCAGCAGGCTGAACTGCCCGGCGCCTAGCGAAAGCATCTGCACCAGAAAACTCCAGGCCCACTGCAAGTCCGCGCCCAGACCGCGCAGTGCCAGATACAACACGCTGTAACGCAGTAGCCAATGCACGCACGTCAGGGCGAATACTTTGATCAATGTCTGCCAGGGCAACTTGAGGGTATCGGTAAACGCGGCGAGAAAATGCAGCAACTTGCGCGCCCAACGACGCCGGGTGCTGGCTTTGACGTCCATTCTCGCCAACAGGCGTCCGCTCAGGCGAATCAAGGCGCGGTGATAACGCGCGACCAGGACACAACTGAACAGGCCGCCAAACAGCGACACGGCGCTGACCGTCAGCAGCCACTCCAGGCGATCGCTGAGGTGCTGAAACAGCGCATAGATCAGAATCCCGCTCAGGGCGCAGAGAAAGAACAGCAAGTCGCTGAGCTGATCCATGGCAAACACCGCGCTGCCCCGGGCCGGGCGCACACCTGACCGGGCCAGCAGGGCCATGATCGTCAAGGGTCCGCCGCTGCCGCCGGGTGTCGCGCAATAGGCGAATTCGGCGGCCATGACCACGCCAAGACTCTTCAGCGGCGTGACGCGCTCGCGTTGATCGCCGAGTAACAAGCGCAAACGCAGGGTATTGATCCCCCAGCACAGCAGGATCATGCCGAACATCACCAACAGCCATTGCAACGGAAAGCTTTGCAGGCGCACCCAGGTTTCGCCGCCACCGAGCAGAACCGGAATCAGCACCGCCGCGAGCAGGCCAATCAGCAACAGAATGCTGCGACTCATGCGGCGCGCCCCAGTTGACCGCGCTGTTGAGCGAGCCAGTGCATTTTGGTCATCGGTAGGCGTCCTTCGGTCAACAAGCGTTCAAGGGTATTTAGCCAATAATCACGGGAGAAGCGGTGGCGCATGTCCACCGGGTGCAAGCCTAGACGTATCACCGGCGCGTGACGCCAACGCTGCTGCCGCTGCTCGCTGACAATCTTCGACAAACCTCTACGCCAGGCGCTGCGGGCGCTCCAGACCAGACCCGGCGCATCGATCGCAGTGAAATCAGGCAAGCGGTAAAGATGCTGCGGATCGCTGGTATAGCTCAGCGGTAACTCGCGCAGGGCCTGGCGCGTGCCGTCGCTCATCAACCACGCCGGAGCGACGAAGCCGTGCAACGGCCAATCGTGGCGCTGGAAGACTTCGAGGCCGTCGTGCAGGCGGGCGAGGGCGGTTTCGCGGGACAAACGATAGAACTCGCCTTCATGGGTGTAAACCCGGCGCATGAACCAGTCGCGTGGTGTTGTCGGGCCGGGCTCCTGGTCATCGTGGAAATAACCGTGCAACGCCAACTCATCGCCACGGGCGATACGCGTATCGAGCCGTCGGCAAAATGCCGGGTGATCGTCGAGGGCATTGCGCCGGTGGAAGTCGGGTACGACCAGCCACGTCATCGGCACGTTGCCCAGTGCGTCGACCGTCTCGATAAACGGTTGGTAATCAGCCCACGTCGACGGTGCCACATCGTGCAGCACCAACAAGACGGCGGGGTTATTCATCGATTCAGCCATTGGCCACCCGCGGCAGCGTATGTCCGAGAACCGCGTGATAGTGGCCCAGCAGGCTGTCGACCACCGTCTCCCACGCATAGTGTGTTTCGACATGCTGGCGCGCCTGTGCGCCAAGTTTCGTACAGCCGCGACTGAACAATTCACGCACGGCATTGGCCATCGCTTGCGGATTGTTCGGCGCACAGAGCAGGCCGCAAGACTCGGTAATGATTTCTTCGAAGGCGCCAGCGGCCACCGCCACCACCGGAATACCGCAGGCCATGGCTTCGAGGATCACCAGACCGAAGGTTTCCTGATCGCCGGCATGCAGCAATGCATCAGCACTGGCCATCAACTGCGCGACGCGCGGCGCGGGGCAAAACTCATCGATCACGCTGACATTGTCCGGTACAGCAGCGGGCATCGACGAACCGACCAGCAACAAGTGATAGCGCGGGCCGAGACGCTGCATGCATTTGAGCAGTACCGGCAAGTTTTTCTCTTTCGAGCCGCGCCCGGCAAAAATCAGCAGCCGGGTGTCTTCGGCGATGCCCAGTTCTGCGCGCAGTTGCGGGTCGCGGGCATTGGGGTGAAAAGTGTGCAGATCGACGCCCAGCGGTTGCACAAAGACATTGCGCACGCCGAGGCCCGTCAGCTTGTTGGCCATGACCTGACTGGGGGCAAGCACCCGGTCGAAGTTGCCATAAAGTCGGGTGACATACGCCTCGATATTTGGCGTGAGCCAATGGCCCATGCGATTACCGACCAATAGCGGCAGGTCCGAGTGGTAGAAACCGATCACCGGCACATCCAGCTGCCGGCGCGCATCCAGTGCGGCCCAGGCCGTCAGGTAAGGGTCGCCGACTTCGATCAGATCGGGCTGCAAATCCCGCAGGACATTTCGCCATGGCGCGAGGCGCAGCGGGAAGCGATAACCTTTGCCAAAGGGCAGGGCAGGGGCGGGAACCGTGTAAATACCGTCGTGTTCGCCGAACTGCGCGCCGGGAATCAACAGACTGTGGCGAATGCGCGGCTTGACCCCGAGCCGCCGGTGTTTGGCATCCAGATAAGTGCGTACGCCACCGCTGGCCGGGGCGTAGAACATGGTGATGTCGGCGATATGCACGGTGATCAACCCTCCGCTGCGTTGTTCTCCCTTGGTGGACCTTTATCAAGAATAGATGTTCGGTCGGGAATGCGCGGTGGAGCTGAACAGCTGAAAAGCCCCTCACCCTAGCCCTCTCCCAGAGGGAGAGGGGACTGACCGAGGTGTTTGGGCTAAATGCATCGACCTGAAGGTCTTCAGTCGAACTCAGGTTTGAACAGCCCGAAGATCAGCTCCCTTTCCCCCTCGCCCCCTTGGGGGAGAGGGCTGGGGTGAGGGGGTAAAGCTCTTGATCTTAAATGCGGAAACTACCCACCAACTGTTTCAGACGCGAAGCCTGCTGCTCCAGATCCGAACACGCCCGCAACGTCGCCTGCAGGTTCTCCACGCCTTCCTGGTTCAGCGTATTGATCTCGGTGATATCGACGTTGATCGACTCAACCACCGCCGTCTGCTCCTCGGTCGCGGTGGCCACCGACTGGTTCATCCCATCGATTTCGCCAATGCGCTGCGTCACGCTGTTCAAGCGCTCCCCGGCAAGGTTGGCAATTTCCACGCTGTCCTGACTGTGGCGCTGGCTGTCGCTCATGGTGCTCACCGATTCACGGGCGCCGACTTGCAGCTCCTCGATCATCGTCTGCACCTGTTGCGCCGATTCCTGGGTGCGGTGCGCCAGATTACGCACTTCATCCGCCACCACGGCAAAACCGCGACCGGCCTCACCGGCACGCGCGGCTTCAATCGCCGCGTTGAGCGCCAGCAGGTTGGTTTGCTGGGAAATGCTGGTGATCACTTCGAGAATCTGGCCGATGTTCACGGTTTTGCTGTTCAGCGACTCGATATTGCTGCTCGACGCGCTGAGCATGCTCGACAGTTGATTCATCGCCTTGATGCTGCGGTCCACCACTTGCTGACCGTCTTCAGCCAGGCCACGCGCGTCGCTGGCCTGATTCGAAGCCTGGGCGGCATTGCGGGCGATTTCCTGCGCCGCAGCACCAAGCTGATTGATCGCTGCAGCGACACTACTGGTGCGCGAGGCTTGCTGGTCGGAGTTGTACATCGACGAGTTCGACGCCGCGACCACGCGCAGGGCGACTTCGTTGACTTGTCCGGTCGCCGAAGACACTTCGCGGATCGAGCCATGAATACGCTCGACGAAACGGTTGAAGGCCGTACCGAGGATGCCGAATTCATCGTTATTGACGATCGTCAGACGTTTGGTCAGGTCGCCTTCGCCGTCGGCGATGTCTTCCATGGCGCGGGTCATCACGTGCAGCGGCTGGATCAGCAGGCGGATCAGCATGCCGAGCAGGGCGATGATGATCGCCACGGCAATCACGGTCGCGATTACTGCGGAGGTGCGGAATTCGCTGAGCATCGCGAACGCCTGATCCTTGTCCACCGACAGACCGATATACCAGTTCACCGACGGCAGGCCTTTGATCGGCGCAAAGGTGACGATGCGCGTCTTGCCGTCAACGGTGAGTTCACTGAAGTCGCTGCTGATGCGCGGGGTGTCCTGCGGATAGGCTTCTTTCAGTGATTTCATCACCAAGGCCTTGTCCGGGTGCACGAGGATCTTGCCGTCGGCGCTGACCAGGAACACATAACCCATGCCGTCGAAATCACGGGCGGCGAGGGTGTCGACCAGCGATTGCAGGCTCAGGTCACCACCAACCACACCCACGCTCTGACCGGCCTTTTTCGAGGCGGTGGCGATGGAAATGATCAACTGGCCGGTGGCGGCGTCGATGTACGGTTCGGTCAGGGTCGAGGTGCTGCTGCTTTCGGCACCTTTATACCAAGGGCGCACGCGCGGATCGAAACCGTCCGGCATCTTCGCATCCGGGCGGATGGTGAAGTGACCGGTGGCGTCACCAAGGTAGGACGCCATGAACGTCGACGTCAGGGCTTTCTGTTCCAGCAGGCTGGCGACGTTGGCAGGTTCGGGGTTGATGGCAATGTTCTGGGCGGCGTTCTCGATCAGCAGAATGCGGCCGCTGAGCCAGGTCTGGATATTGCCGGCGGTGACCTCGCCCATCTCGTTGAGGTAGTTGTTCAGGTCATCGCGGATCGCATTGCGCTGCAACCAGTCGTTGTACAGCGTAAACGAGGCGAAGGCGGCGATGACGATGAGGGCGGCGGCAAGCAAAATTTTATGGCTGAAGCGCAGATTTTTGTTCATGGCTTGGGGTTCCGCTAAGGTCTTAATGTCCAGGGCGTGCTTTTATAGAGGCGCGCAAAATGGGCAAGGGTGAAAGCAAGCTGATATTTCCGTCTCTCCTTAGGGAAATGTCCGGCCTGACTGGTGGTCGGGCCTCTCACGCCTCTGTATCGGCCATGCGCAATCAAAGATTAACCATTGGGTGACAAAATGCCTGACTCCTCGCAACTCGTAATCGGCGCCGATCTCGCAGGCCAACAGATCGCTCAGGCCATGCGCCTGGCGAACCGCCACGGACTGGTCGCGGGCGCCACCGGTACCGGTAAAACCGTCACTTTGCAGCGTTTGGCCGAGGCGTTCAGTGACGCCGGGGTCGCGGTGTTTGCCGCTGACATCAAGGGCGATCTGTGTGGCCTCGGTGCCGCCGGCAACCCGCAGGGCAAAGTTGCCGAGCGTATCGCCGGGATGCCGTGGCTAAACCACAAGCCGCAGGCGTATCCGGTGACCTTGTGGGATATCCACGGTGAGTCCGGTCATCCGTTGCGCACCACGTTGAGCGAAATGGGGCCGTTGCTGATCGGTAGCCTGCTGGAGCTGACCGACAGTCAGCAGTCGGCGCTCTACGCAGCGTTCAAGGTCGCCGATCGTGAAGGCCTGTTGCTGCTGGATCTGAAAGACCTGAAAGCGCTGCTCAATCACCTCAAGGCCAATCCGCAGCTGTTGGGCGATGACGCGGCGCTGATGACCACCGGTTCCAGTCAGGCGCTGTTGCGCCGCCTGGCGATCCTTGAGCAGCAGGGCGCCGAAGCCTTGTTCGGCGAGCCCGCGCTGCAACTCGAAGACATTTTGCAACCGACCGCCGATGGTCGTGGGCGCATCCACTTGCTCGACGCCAGTCGTCTGGTACACGAGGCGCCGAAGGTCTACGCGACATTTCTGTTGTGGTTGCTGGCCGAGCTGTTCGAGCAGTTGCCGGAACGCGGCGATGCTGAAAAACCGCTGCTGGCGCTGTTTTTCGATGAGGCGCATTTGCTCTTTGGCGATACGCCCAAGGCCTTGCAGGAGCGGCTGGAGCAAGTGGTGCGCCTGATCCGTTCCAAAGGTGTTGGCGTGTATTTCGTCACCCAGTCGCCGGCGGATTTGCCCGATGACGTGCTGGCGCAGCTTGGCCTGCGTGTCCAGCATGGCTTGCGCGCGTTCACCGCCAAAGAGCAGAAATCCCTGCGCGCGGTGGCCGACGGCTTCCGGCCGAATCCGGCGTTCGACAGTCTGTCGGTGCTGACGGAGCTGGGGATTGGCGAGGCGTTGGTCGGTACGCTGACCGAAAAAGGCACGCCGGAGATGGTTCAGCGCGTGCTGGTGGCGCCACCGCAATCACGGATCGGGCCGTTGACCGAAACCGAGCGCACAGTGTTGATTGCAGGTTCGCCATTCAAGGGGCGCTATGACAAGCCGATTGACCGCGAGTCGGCCTATGAAATTCTGATGGGGCGCAAAGGGCTGGCGCCGGAGGCTGAAGCGCCAGCGGCTTCGCAAGAGCCGAGTCTGGCGGACAGGGCTGGGGAGTTCCTGGGGACGGCAGCAGGGCAGGCCTTGAAGTCAGCCATGCGTCAGGCTGCCAATAACCTCGGCAAACAACTGGTGCGCGGCCTGATGGGGTCGCTGCTCGGCGGCAGCAAACGCCGCTGAAACCTGTGGGAGCGAGCTTGCTCGCGAAGGCGCCGTGTCAGGCAACACATAGGTTGAATGACAGTCCGCATTCGCGAGCAAGCTCGCTCCCACAGGGAATTTGTCAGGTTTTGGCTTTGGCGTGCGCCGCAAGGCGTTCCAGCGCCGCACGCAGATTCGGATCACTGATGCCGTCGGCCGTTTCCTGAATCGTCGCCGCCGCATCCGTGGACAAGTCCATCGTATGCCCGGTCGCGCCGCGTTGAACCGTCGGCGGCTGCACTTTGAACAGAATTCGCGTCAGACTGGCGAACTCGTCAAACATCTGCAATTGCCGCTGCAGGCGTTTTTGCTGATAGCGCAGGCGTGTGGCCCAGTGGCCGTCGGTGACAATCAACAGCAAACTACCCTCACGCCACGACGCCACATGGCAGTGTTCGCGGGCCGCAGGTTGCAGTTGGCTTTCGAGCAGGCGCTGCAAATGCCCCAATCGCTGGGCATGGCCGAGGATGGCTTTGAGCGGCTTGGCTTCGCGCAGGAGAACGGCGGGTGCTCTGGCCGTAAGAGGGCGAAATGCCATGATCGAACACCTGAAGTAACAGAAACGCCATGGTAGCAGAAAGCACTGTTTCACTCGCCCATTGCTTTTGCCCCCGCTTTACCCATTAAATCAACGACTAACTTCTTCCTTGTACGACTTGAAGTTGAGCAAAACGCCCCTATTTTAAGTGAGCCCCGTCAAAGCGCAGTGCCAGCATCGTGGAACATCGCCACTTTCCTCACTTCCGTTTCCGGGTAGAATGCTCGTTCGCATGCGGCCATGAGGGCTGCACGGGCGACGCTCACGGGGCCGCCCTCCATCCCTTTAGTGTGGAAGATCCTGCCGATATGTTTGCGCCTTTGTTAAAGAAACTTTTTGGAAGCAAGAACGAGCGTGAAGTCAAACGCATGCTCAAGACGGTGCAGCTCGTCAATGCCTTCGAAGAGCAAATGGTGGCCCTTTCGGACGATCAATTGCGCGCCAAGACCGATGAGTTCAAGGCTCGCATCGCCAAAGGGGAAACCCTCGACAAGCTGTTGCCAGAAGCCTTTGCGGTCGCCCGCGAAGCCGGCAAGCGCATCATGGGTATGCGCCACTTCGACGTGCAGCTCGTCGGCGGCATGACCTTGCACGAAGGCAAGATCGCCGAAATGCGCACCGGTGAGGGTAAAACCCTCGTGGCGACCCTGGGTGTTTACCTCAACGCACTGTCCGGCAAGGGCGTGCACGTTGTGACGGTGAACGACTACCTGGCGCGTCGTGACGCCAACTGGATGCGTCCGCTGTATGAATTCCTCGGCCTGACCGTCGGCGTCGTGACGCCGTTCCAGCCGCCGGAAGAGAAACGTCAGGCGTACGCCGCCGACATCACCTACGGCACCAACAACGAATTCGGTTTCGACTACCTGCGCGACAACATGGCGTTCAGCATGGAAGAAAAATTCCAGCGCGAACTCAACTTTGCCGTGATCGACGAAGTCGACTCCATCCTCATCGACGAAGCGCGTACCCCGCTGATCATCTCCGGTCAGGCCGAGGACAGCTCCAAGCTGTACATGGAGATCAATAAACTGATCCCGCAGCTGGAACTGCACGTTGAAGAAGTCGAGGGCGAAGTCACCAAGGCTGGCCACTACACCGTTGACGAGAAGACCCGTCAGGTCGAACTCAACGAAGCCGGTCACCAGTTCATCGAAGACATGCTCACCCGCGTCGGCCTGCTGGCTGAGGGCGAGAGCCTGTACTCGGCACACAACCTGGGCCTGCTGACCCACGTGTATGCCGGTCTGCGTGCGCACAAGCTGTTCAATCGCAACATCGAATACATCGTGCAGGACGGCCAGGTCGTTCTGGTCGACGAACACACCGGTCGTACCATGCCGGGTCGTCGTTTGTCCGAAGGCCTGCACCAGGCCATCGAAGCCAAGGAAGGCCTGAACATTCAGGCCGAGAGCCAGACCCTGGCCTCGACCACGTTCCAGAACTACTTCCGTCTGTACACCAAGCTGTCCGGCATGACCGGTACTGCTGATACCGAAGCGTTCGAATTCCACCAGATCTATGGTCTGGAAGTGATGGTCATCCCGCCGAACAAACCGTTGGCGCGTAAAGACTTCAACGACCTGGTGTTCCTGACCGCCGAAGAGAAGTACGCGGCCATCGTTGCAGACATCAAGGAAAGCATGGCTGCCGGTCGTCCGGTGCTGGTGGGTACTGCGACCATCGAAACTTCCGAGCACATGTCCGCATTGCTCGTGAAGGAAGGCATCGAACACAAGGTTCTGAACGCCAAGTTCCACGAAAAAGAAGCCGAGATCATCGCGCAGGCCGGTCGTCCGGGCGCTCTGACCATCGCCACCAACATGGCCGGTCGTGGTACCGACATTCTGTTGGGCGGTAACTGGGAAGTTGAAGTCGCGTCGCTGGAAAACCCGACCCCTGAGCAGATCGCCCAGATCAAGGCCGACTGGCAGAAGCGCCATCAGCAAGTGCTGGAATCCGGCGGTCTGCAGGTGATTGCGTCCGAGCGTCACGAATCCCGTCGTATCGACAACCAGTTGCGTGGCCGTGCCGGTCGTCAGGGTGACGCCGGTTCCAGCCGCTTCTACCTGTCGCTGGAAGACAGCCTGATGCGCATTTTCGCCTCTGACCGGGTGAAGAACTTCATGAAAGCCCTGGGCATGCAGCCGGGCGAAGCGATCGAGCACCGCATGGTGACCAACGCGATCGAGAAGGCACAGCGCAAGGTTGAAGGCCGCAACTTCGATATCCGTAAGCAACTGCTCGAGTTCGACGACGTCAACAACGAACAGCGTAAAGTGATCTATCACATGCGTAACACGTTGCTGGCCGCTGACAACATCGGTGAAACCATCGCCGATTTCCGTCAGGACGTGCTCAACGCCACCGTCAGCGCACACATTCCGCCGCAATCGCTGCCAGAGCAGTGGGACGTGGCCGGTCTGGAAGCGTCGATTGCCAGCGACTTCGGCGTGACACTGCCGATCCAGCAATGGCTCGACGAAGACGACCACCTGTACGAAGAAACCCTGCGCGAGAAGCTCATGACCGAGCTGATGGCGGCGTACAACGAGAAAGAAGATCAGGCCGGTGCCGAAGCACTGCGCTCGTTCGAAAAACAAATCGTGCTGCGCGTACTGGACGACCTGTGGAAAGACCACCTGTCGACCATGGATCACCTGCGTCACGGTATCCACCTGCGCGGTTACGCTCAGAAGAACCCGAAGCAGGAGTACAAGCGCGAGTCGTTCACGCTGTTCTCCGAGCTGCTGGATTCGATCAAGCGCGACTCGATCCGTGTGCTGTCGCATGTTCAGGTGCGCCGCGAAGATCCGGAAGCCGAGGAGCAACGTCTGCGTCAGGAAGCCGAAGCACTGGCCGCCCGCATGCAGTTCGAACACGCCGAAGCGCCAGGTCTGGAGCAGCCGGAAGTGCTCGGTGAAGAGGTCGATGTAGCCCTCGCCACCGCCCCGGTTCGCAATGAGCAGAAGCTGGGCCGCAACGAACTGTGCTACTGCGGTTCGGGCAAGAAATTCAAGCATTGCCACGGGCAGATCCAGTAAAACCCGTTTCAATCGCTGAAATACCCGCGCCGCGACCGGCTCCTGCCGTCGCGGCGTTTTGCCATTTAAACCACCGTCGCTGCGTGTGACGGTGCTGACATCATTGAGTAAGGAGCGCATTCATGGCTGTTGGTCTTGGTCCTTTGCCAACGTTGCACCCGGTTGCCGGTTTTGAACTCGGTATCGCCTCGGCCGGTATCAAGCGCCCCGGGCGCAAAGATGTCGTTGTGATGCGCTGCGCCGAAGGCTCGACAGTTGCGGGCGTGTTCACCTTGAACGCGTTTTGCGCGGCACCGGTGATCCTGGCGAAAAAACGCGTGCAGAACGCTGTGCGCTATCTGCTGACCAACACTGGCAATGCCAACGCTGGCACCGGTGAGCCTGGTCTGGCCGCCGCTGAACGCACTACTGCGAAGCTGGCTGAGCTGACCGGCGTCGATGCCAGCCAGATCCTGCCGTACTCCACCGGTGTGATCGGTGAGCCGCTGCCGGTCGAGAAGATCGAAGGCGCATTGCAAGCCGCGCTGGACGATCTGTCGGAAAACAACTGGGAAGCGGCCGCCACCGGCATCATGACCACCGACACCCTGCCGAAGGGCGCCAGCCGCCAGTTCGAGCATGACGGCGTGACCATCACCGTCACCGGTATCAGCAAAGGCGCGGGCATGATTCGCCCGAACATGGCGACCATGCTCGGCTACATCGCGACCGACGCCAAAGTCTCCCGTGACGTTCTGCACAACCTGATGCTCGACGGCGCGAACAAGTCGTTCAACCGCATCACCATCGACGGCGACACCTCGACCAACGACTGCTGCATGCTGATCGCCACCGGCAAGGCAGCACTGCCGGAAATCACCCGCGCCGAAGGCGAGCTGTTCGCCAAGTTGAAGCAAGCGGTGTTCGAAGTGTGCATGGACGTGGCCCAGGCGATCGTGCGCGACGGCGAAGGCGCGACCAAGTTCGTCACCGTTGAAGTGAATGGCGGCGGCAATCATCAGGAATGCCTCGACGTCGGCTACACCGTGGCGCATTCGCCGCTGATCAAGACCGCACTGTTCGCCTCCGACCCGAACTGGGGCCGTATTCTCGCCGCTGTCGGCCGTGCCGGCGTGCCGGATCTGGACGTGAGCAAGATCGACGTTTTCCTCGGTGACGTGTGCATCGCCAGCCGTGGCGCCCGTGCGGCGACCTACACTGAAGCCCAGGGCTCGGCGGTGATGCAGCAGGAAGAGATCACCATCCGCATCGAGCTGGGTCGCGGCGATTGCAGCGAAACCATCTGGACCACCGACCTGTCGCATGAGTATGTGAAGATCAACGCCGAATACCGCACCTGATCCAAAAGGTGGGAGCGGGCCGCAGGCCTCTTCGCGAGCAAGCTCGCTCCCACAGTGGTTTCGGCCGTTCATACATGTTGTGTACACCCAAGAACCTGTGGGAGCGAGCTTGCTCGCGAAAGCGATGGTTCAGACACGACAGGTTTAGAAACTTCCTCTGACGAAAAGGCGCCACACCATGTCCCTGCACCTGATCATCGGCGACAAACTGCTTTCCTCCTGGTCCCTGCGCGCCGCCCTGGCACTGGAGCTGACCGGCGCACCCTATACCGAAGAACTGATAAAACTCGGCAAGCCCGACACCCGCGAACTGCTGCTCAAGCGCTCGCCGACCGCCAAGGTCCCGCTGCTGCAAACGGCGCGCGGCACCATCGCCGATTCGCTGGCCATCGCCGAATACCTCGCCGAGACGTTCCCGTCCGAGCAACTATGGCCCACCGACATTTTCGCCCGTGCCCAGGCACGATCCGCCTGCGCCCAGATGCACAGCGGCTTCTTCGCCATGCGCAATCACATGCCGTTCAACCTCAACCATGACGCGCCGCTGAATCCGGTGCCGCCAGAAGTGAAGGTCGACATCGAGCGCATGCTCGCGTTGTGGGCTGAATGCCGTGCCGCCGCGACTGAGAGCGGGCCGTACCTGTTCGGTCGTGTGAGTCTGGCCGACGCCTTCTTCGCGCCGATTGCAGTGCGTCTGCGCACCTACCAAGTGCAGCTGCCGGCCGTCGATGAAGCCTATGTTGAAACCGTCTACCAATGGCCCGCCTTCAAGGCGTGGCAAAAGGCTGGACTGGAGGAGTTGAATCCGTGAAACGTGTACACGTCGCCGCTGCCGTCATTCGTGACGACAGCGGCAAAATCCTCATCGCCCGCCGCGCCGACACCCAGCATCAGGGCGGTCTGTGGGAGTTTCCCGGTGGCAAGGTCGAGGCTGACGAGTCGGTCGAAACGGCGCTGGCCCGTGAGCTGCACGAAGAGTTGGGCATCGTCGTTGGCGCCGCCCGACCGCTGATCAAAGTGCGCCACGATTACCCGGACAAGCAAGTGTTGCTGGATGTCTGGGAAGTATCGGCCTTCACCGGCGAACCGCACGGTGCCGAAGGCCAGCCATTGGCCTGGGTGACTGCAAAGGAACTGGCGAACTACGAGTTCCCGGCGGCCAATCAGCCGATCGTTGCCGCAGCGCGTTTGCCAGCACAATACCTGATTACCCCGGAAGACCTGGAAACCCCGGCACTGCTGCGCGGTATCCAGAAGGCAATTGCCGGCGGGATCAAACTGATCCAGCTGCGCGCACCGAATGGCTATGACCCCAAGTATCGCGATCTGGCGGTCGATGCGGCCGGTCTTTGTGCGGGCAAGGCGCAGTTGATGATCAAGGGGCCGTTCGAATGGCTCGGCGATTTCCCGTCTGCCGGTTGGCACATCACCTCTGCACAATTGCGCAAATACGCAGCGGCGGGGCGTCCTTTGCCGGCGGAGCGCTGGTTGGCGGCGTCGTGCCACAACGCTGAGGAATTGGCGCTGGCCGAGCAGATGGGCGTGGATTTTGTGACGCTGTCGCCGGTGCAGCCGACCTTGACGCACCCGGATGCGCAGCCGTTGGGCTGGGAGCAGGCTTCGATGTTGATCGAAGGCTTCAGTAAGCCAGTGTTTTTGTTGGGCGGGGTAGGCCCGGCGGAGCGCGAAAAAGCCTGGGGCGTCGGTGCGCAAGGCGTGGCGGGGATTCGCGCATTCTGGCCGGATTCTCTGTAAAGGCTGCTGGCTTCTTCGCGAGCAAGCTCGCTCCCACATTTGACGGCATTCCAACTGGATGAACCCAATCAACTGTGGGAGCGAGCTTGCTCGCGAAGGCGGCCTGTCAGGCGCTACTGTTCTGCAGGCTTGACCGCCGGCTGCCACAAAATCTCCGCAACCCCCTGCCGCCGCGCAATCAACCGCGCCGCGACAAACAGCAAATCCGACAACCGATTGATATACGCCAGCCCAACCCCGGCCAACGGCTCCAGCGCATTCAAATGCTGACAACGCCGCTCGGCACTTCTCGCGAGGCTGCGGCACACATGGGCTTGGGCAATCAGCATCGACCCGCCTGGCAGAATGAAATTTTCCAGCGGCCCCAACTCTTCGTTCCACACATCGATCGCGGCTTCCAGTCGTTCGATTTCCGCCGAATTCAACGCCTGATACTCCGGCATCGCCAACTCGCCACCCAGATCGAACAGCCGGTGCTGACAAGGCGCCAACACCTCGATCAGTTCATTCAGCCCCGGAAACGTGTCGCGCTCGGCCAGCAACCCGGCCAGCAACACGCCGACCTGACTATTCAGCGTATCGACCTCGCCGATGGCCTCGATGCGCGGATGATCCTTGGGCACGCGGCGGCCATCGCCCAGGCCGGTTTCACCTTTGTCGCCGGTGCGGGTGTAGATTTTCGACAGGCGAAAGCCCATGGGTTACCTCGATAATTGATTGGTTTCGGCAGCGATGGGCAGCGGTTGGGACAACGGCAGGCGCAAGGTGAAACACGTGCCTTGGCCCGGTGCTGACTGCACCTCCATCTGCCCTTTGTGATTGTTGGTAATGATGAAATAAGACACCGACAAGCCCAGCCCGGTGCCCTGGCCGATTTCCTTGGTGGTGAAGAACGGCTCGAAAGTGCGTTTGCGCACGTTCTCGCTCATGCCGATGCCGTTGTCCTCGACCTGGATTTCGGCCCACGGTGGATTGAGTTTGGTGCGCAGGATGATCCGTCCCGGCTCGCTGTCGTCTTCACGCTGGTGAATGGCCTGCGCGGCGTTCTTCAGCAGGTTGAGCAGCACCTGTTCCAGTTCGTTGGCAGTGCCCGGCACCGGGCCGAGCGCCGGGTCGAACTGGCGAATGATCGCCTGGCCCTTGAAGTCGAAACCGATGGCCAGATCGAAGTCGTTGCCGGCGATTTCCACCGCTTGATCGATCAATGCCGGCAGATCGCACGGCGCCATTTGCCGGGTACTGCGCCGGCTGAAGCTGAGCATGTGCGTGACGATTTTCGCCGCACGAGCGCCGGCCTGTTGGATGCCGTCGAGCAGTTGCGGCACTTCGCGGCCCTGCAAGTAGCGATTCACGGTGTCCAGCTCGATGCCCAATTGCTCGGCGGTTTCGAGGTTCTTCGGCAAATCGGCGGAAAGGCGTCGGCGGATGTTCTGCACATTGTGCAGGATCGCCCCCAGCGGGTTATTGATTTCGTGGGCCATGCCGGCGGCGAGGCCACCGACCGAGAGCATTTTTTCCGATTGCACCATCATTTCTTCCAGTGACAGGCGCTGGGTGATGTCGTCGATACGGATCACCACACCACGCCCGGCGCCGCCCATCAACGGGTAGAAGGTCAGCGCGTAGTGCTTCGGTTCATCGTCCTTGAACCACGTTACTCGCTCGATTTTCGCTACGGTGTGTTGCTCGACGGTCTGCTTGAGTTGCGGCAGAAACGGCTTGAGCGGTTCGAAGGCGAGGAAGATCGGCTGGTTCAGTGCCTCGTCCAGCCGTGTACCGGAGAGGGCGCTGGCCTCCTGGTTCCACTGGGTGACGTAAAGCTGCTCGTCGAGGGCGATCAGTGCCGAGGGCATCGAGTCGATGATGCTGTTGAGGTAGTTCTGGAAACCGGTGAGCTTCTTCTCGATCTTGCTGCGCACCTGGACTTCCAGTTCCAGTTTGCGGTTGGTGTGGCGCGTTTCCTCGGCCAGCCCCTGGGCCTGATCGTAAGCCGCTTGCGAGTCATCGCGGGCGCGCTTGAGCTGCTGCTCGCGTGCTTCGATGCGCGAGAGCATGGTGTTGAACGCCTCGGCGAGGCTGCCGATTTCGTCATGATTGCCGCGTGAGGCGCGCAGGGCGTAGTTCTCTTCGCGGGTCACCTGGCGAGACAGCTCTTCCAACTGATGAATCGGTCGGGTGATCAGGCGTTTGATCTGCCGGGCAATCACCAGCCACAACAACACGCTGAAAATCAGAATACCAAGGCTCGCGGTCAGGGTGCCGGTGTAGAACGCCATCGGCAGTTCGCTGCTCGCCACCAGCAGCAGATGGCCCGGAGCAGTGCCGGGGCGGGGCAGGGTGATCAACTGGTTGCTGCGAAATTCGGTCAGTTGCCACGCTTCGATATGCCGGTAACGTTCCGGCAGGCTGAGTTTGTCGCCGCGCTGCACTTGCGCCAGGCGTTCGCCCTTGCCGTCATAAAGGGCAGCGGCGCGCAGTGGTGAATAGCTGTCGAGTTCTTTGAGCAGGCGCTCGGCGCTTTGCGGGGATTGCAGGGCTTCGCTGACCAGGCTCGGGTTGGAAATCAGCCGGCCGATGGTCTGCAAGGCCTGCGGCGCCATACTTTCCTGGGAGATGTAATAGGCGGCGCTGATAAAGGTCAGGTTGGCGACCAGCAGGACTGTGGTCAACAGCACCAGCAGGGCCGCCAGCAGTTTCTGGCCGACCGGCAGGTTTTCGAGACGCTGGCGCAATGGCATCAGGTTTATCGCAGAAGAGGAACAAGTGGCCAGCGTAGCCGCTGCTCAGTCGCTGGGCAATCCGAGGCTGCGCAGGTGAGCGACCAGTCGTTGCTGCAATTGACTGAGGTGCGGCAGGTTCAGCTGGTGGCGCGCGGCGACTTTGCAGGCGTGGCCCAATAGATAGCTGATTTCCGTGCGGCGCTGGTTGGCCACGTCCTGATACATCGATGAGTAATTGGCGGCGGTCGCGTGGATCACCCGTTCGACTTCCTGCTGCAGATTGTCGGCGGCGGCCGGTTGGCCGCAACGTTCCAGCAATTCGGCCAGTTCAGCGCACAACGTGGCGACTTCGCAGTGATGCGCCTGCAAGCCACCATTGCGGCAGTTGTGCAGCACGGTCAGCGGATTGATCGCACAGTTGAGCGCGAGTTTTCGCCATAACCGGGTGAGGATATCGGTGCTCCACTCGTGGGGGATTTTCGCGGCGTCGAGATCATCCAGCCAGATCGGCGCGACCGGATGCCCGGCATCGCCCAGCCAGGTAAAACCGTGACCGGCGAACACCACACGCCAGTCGCCATCGCGGAAGGCACCCTCGGTACTTGAAGCGCTGATACAGCGTGCCAGCGGCACACGGTTGGCGACGGCGTCCTGACTGCCGAGGCCGTTTTGCAGGAGGATCAGTTCGGCGTCCGCTGTCAGCCGTGGGGCGAGGCGGGCGACGGCGCTTTCGGCGTCGTAGGCCTTGCACGCGACCAGCAAGCGGCGAATCGGCTCGGGGCTGTCGGGCGTTTCCCCCGGCACCGCGTAGGTGCTGGCCTGGCCTTGTTCAACCAGCGTCAGCCCGCCCGCAGCCACATAGCTGTGCAAGCGCTCGGCATCACGCACGATCAGTCTGACCGGCAGACCGGCGCGGGCCAGGCGGGTGGCCCACAGCGTGCCGAGGCTGCCGGCGCCCAATACATGCCAGGTGGTGGCCATCAGTTTTTTGCTCGATTGCGTACAGGCATGTGCGGCTCGCCGTGTCGGTGGGAAAAGACCCGTTATAATGAGCCCGATTTTAACCGCAAGCCAAGCGCGCTCCATCCACATCGAGCGCGCCTTTTTATTGGAGAGATTACATGCCGTCGTTCGACGTGGTATCCGAACTGGACAAACACGAACTCACCAACGCGGTCGAGAACGCCGTGAAGGAACTCGATCGTCGTTATGACCTGAAAGGCAAAGGCAGCTTCGAGTTCAAGGAAAAGGACCTCACCGTCAGCCTGACCGCTGAAGCCGGGTTCCAGCTGGAAGCGATGATCGAAATCCTCAAGCTGGCGCTGGTCAAGCGCAAGATCGATGTGCAGTGCCTTGAGGTCAAAGACGCCTACGCATCGGGCAAGCTGATGAAGCAGGATGCGATCCTCAAGGAAGGCATCGACAAGGAACTGGCGAAGAAAATCGTCGGCCACATCAAGGACGCCAAACTCAAAGTACAGGCGGCCATTCAAGGCGAGCAAGTGCGCGTGACCGGCAAGAAGCGTGATGACCTGCAAGAGGCCATCGCGGCGCTGCGGGCCAAAGAGTTCGGCATGCCACTGCAGTTCAACAACTTCCGCGACTAAGCTCGGTCAGATGACCTGTGGGAGCGAGCTTGCTCGCGAAAGCTGTATGTCATTCAGCAATGAGTTGACTGACACACCGCCTTCGCGAGCAGGCTCGCTCCCACATTGTTTTGTGTACACCCGGCGGGTTTCTGCCGCTTATTTTTCGCGTGCCGAATGGCCGGAAATCAGGAGATAGAACATGGATTTGAATGCTGAGGTGGACAACCTGGTCAAGGCATCCCAGGCGTGGATCCCGATGATCATGGAATACGGCAGCCGCGTACTGCTGGCGGTGATTACCCTGGCCATTGGCTGGTGGCTGATCAACAAGGTCACGCAAAAGCTCGGCGGCCTGCTGGCTCTGCGTAATGCCGATCTGGCACTGCAAGGCTTTATCAGCAGCCTGGCGAACATCATTCTCAAAGTGCTGCTGATTGTCAGCGTCGCGTCGATGATCGGCGTTGAAACCACTTCGTTCGTCGCGGCAATCGGTGCGGCCGGTCTGGCGATCGGCCTGGCCTTGCAGGGCAGCCTGGCGAACTTTGCCGGTGGCGTGTTGATTCTGCTGTTCCGTCCGTTCCGTATCGGTGACTGGATTGAAGCGCAGGGTGTGGCGGGGACTGTCGACAGCATCCAGATTTTCCACACGGTGCTGCGTACCGGCGATAACAAGACCATCATCGTGCCAAACGGCAACCTGTCGAACGGCATCATCACCAACACCAACCGTCAGCCGACTCGCAAAGTAGTCTTTGATGTAGGCGTTGATTACGAAGCGGATCTGCAGAAGGCCCGTCAGGTGCTGCTGGATCTGGCCAAGGATGAGCGCGTATTGCAGGATCCGGCGCCACAGGCCGTGATTTCGACCTTGGGTGACAGTTCGATCACTGTTTCCCTGCGTGTGTGGGTCAAAACTGCAGACTACTGGGACGTGATGTTCATGTTTAACGAACAGTCGCGTGATCGTTTAAAGACTGCAGGGATTGATATTCCTTTTCCGCAGCGGGTGATTCGCGTAGTTCAGGAAACGGCTGCGCAGTAACAGTATTGTTACTTGGCTTCGCAGTCAGTTAATTAATGCGAGACCCAAGAGCTGTTCGCACTCTTGGGTTTTTTTATGTCTACCGTGAAAGTTTGCCAGCTAATAGATAGCTGGCTAATGTTTGTTGTTTGAATGCTGTTTTCTTCGCACATAAAAAACCGCCCACCTGAATCAGGTGAGCGGTTTTTGTTAGAGCAGAGCTCTGGAGTATTACCGAATTACACCCTGATTACAGGATGTTCAGCGGGTACTCGGCGATGAAACGAAGATCGTTGTTGTCAGTTGCGTAGTCAGCGTTGTAGGCGCCGTTGGCGCGGTAAACGGCGTAACGTACACGCAGGGACAGATCTTTTGCTGGGCCTTCCTGCAGAACATACTTGGCTTCGAAGTTGGCTTCGTTTTCTTTGCCTTCGGTGTTGCTGCTGGTGCTGATGTTGTCGCCTTTCACGAAGCGGGTCATGAAGCTGAGACCTGGAACGCCATAGCTGGTCATGTTCAGGTCGTAGCGAGCCTGCCACGAGCGCTCATCCTTACCAACGAAGTCGGAGATCTGGATGGAGTTGGCGAGGAAAACAGTGCCGTTACCGTCTACACCGTAGTAGTAGCCGTTGTCGCCGCTGGAGCGCTGGTGCGCCAGGGTGAACTTGTGTGCGCCGATGCTGTAGGCAGCTGCCAGGGACCAGATTTTGTTGTCGACGGCGCCTGCCAGTTCCTGGCCGTCACCCTTGGTGCGATAACCGTTGAAGTCGAAGTTCAGCGATTGGCTATCGTTGATCGGCAGGGTGTAGTTGGCATTGATGTACTGCTTCTTGAAGTAGTTATCAATGTCCGACGCCGCGAAGCCGGCAACGAAGTTGTCGGTGAACTGGTAGGTAGCACCACCGATGTTGGCGCTGGTCAGCCCTTTGGCGCCCTTGCCGTTGATGCTGTCGCGACCCATACCGGTCTGCGAGCTCAGCGCGGTGAAGCGACCGAGGTTGACTTCCAGGCCCTTAATCTCCTTGGAGGTGATCAGAGTACCAGTGGCAATTTCAGGCAGCAGACGGCTGTCGTCTGTGGCGAATACAGGGCTGGCAACAAACTGGTTACCGTATTTCAGTACGGTGTCGGAGACGCGGAACTTGACTGCACCACCAGCGCGGGACTGGGTATCTTCCGGATCACCATCGCCATTGGTGGCGAACAGACCGTTACCGGCGTGACCATTGCCACCGTCGAGCTTGGCAGCACCCATGACCATTGCATCAAGGCCGAAACCCACGGTGCCTTGAGTGAAGCCCGACTCGTAGCTCAGGAGCTGGCTGATGCCGCTGTCTTGACGGTAACCGGCTTCTCGATCGCCCGGCACGTTAGTGGTGGTTTTGTTGCCGTTGGCACGAGTGGTGTTGCCGTAGCCATTTTTGAAGTCGCGGTTCATATATTCGAAACGGGTCTTCAGTTTCAGGCTCTGGTCTTCCAGGAAACCTTTGGACTCGTCTTGAGAAGACGCCATTGCGAACTGCGAGGTGCCTGCTGCAACAGCCAGGGCGATCATGCTCCACTTCATCACGCGCATCGTGATTTGCTCCTTTGGTTTTTAGAAGAGTACTGCCGTCCCACCTGTTTTATTATCTGGGCGGCTCTTTCTTTTTGTGTCGGCGCAAACTTATATCACGCCGACAATGTTGGCGATACTTGCGAATCTAACCTTTCACCTTCTTTACGACGCTGTCGCAAACGGTTGTGTAGATGTCGCAAATTCACAGAGCCGATGCAATCGGGCCTACAACTTTCTCGCTGTTTTTTTAGCCGTTTGCATCGCTAAAAAAGAGTCCCTGGCAAAACACTTGAATCTCCATCGGGCAACCCTGCCACTGTTCTTATGGGGCTTAAGGCATCCACTTCCAGTGGTGCGCTTATAGTCCATATGGGTACGAATGCAACAAGCGTGCTCAAACCGCAATTTCGCTGCGGTTATTTTTCTGAACGCATGCCTGTGTCTGTAAAAACCTTATAAATACTGGACGCCAAGCCCCTTTGGCTCAGGGCTTGACGCCATTCCTCCTATGGTGTTGCCACGCCGGGGAACGAGCGTGACAACCAAAAACGTTACCGGTTCACCCCTCCAGTGAGTATTTGGCGGATGCCCGACGCAGTGAGCGTAGACGCACTGTGCGGTTTTGGTGCAAAAAAATTCACAGCTGTTCTGAATTCATACAGCTTGCAGAAGGCATGACGCTGCACGTCGCTGCTGATTCCGGTCATTTTTTCGGGTTGAGCATCGATGTTGGTTCCGTGCTGGTGCGTCCCGCTCACAAATGTCACATCTCGGGGCGTTGTCAGAGCGACGGGGTTCACCGTCGTCGTGAAGGCTGGCGCATTCGCAGGTATGCTGCCGTCCTGTCGCTTGGTGCGCTGTCCCAAAGGATCGCCGCTAAGCTGAATAATGAACATCAGCCGGGAGTACGCGCAGTGTTTGCTTTAGATTCACGACTTCAACAGGACACGCTGACGATCGGTGATTTCCCGCTCTGCCGACTGCTGCTGTCCAACGACGCTAACTACCCTTGGTTCATCCTGGTGCCTCGTCGCGACGATATCAGTGAGTTGTTTCAGTTGGATGTCGCCGATCAACAGCAGCTGTGGCAGGAAACCACCGCGCTCGCGGAGCTGCTCAAGGACCTGTTCGATGCCGACAAAATGAACGTCGCGACCTTGGGTAACGTTGTCAGCCAGATGCACATGCATGTGATTGTGCGCAAACGCGACGACGCAGCCTGGCCGGCACCGGTCTGGGGCAAGCACCCGGCCAAGCCATATAGTGCCGAGCAGGTCGCTGCCATTCGCGAACGGTTGCGGCTGGTCCTGACCGAGCATTTCACCTTTGTGGAGGGCTGAGTCATGAGTCTGGAAGAACGCGTTACCGATCTGGAAAGCCGCCTGGCGTTTCAGGATGACACCATTCAGGCGTTGAACGACGTGCTGGTGGCCCAGCAGCGTGTGGTCGAGCGTCTGCAATTGCAGATGGCGGCCCTGCTCAAGCGTCAGGAAGAGATGGTTGGCCAGTTCGAGTCCTTTGAGGATGAGGCGCCACCGCCGCACTACTGAGGCAGGTACTTTTCAGCAGGCGTAAAAAAACCGCGAACAGCAGGCTGCTCGCGGTTTTTTTATGCCTGGATCAGCGTCGCGGCAGAGCGGCGATCACGTCCTCGGCTTGCAGGCCTTTGTCGCGGTTCATCACCGAGAACTCCACGCGCTGGCCTTCGACCAGTACGCGGTGGCCTTCGCCACGGATCGCGCGAAAGTGCACGAAAATATCATCGCCGGAATCCCGGGAGATAAAACCGAAGCCTTTGGAAGTGTTGAACCACTTGACGGTACCGGTATCGCGATTGGCCATGTCATAGCTGGCTGGAGCGGCAGCAGGTGAAGAACGATAGAAGCTCACAGCCAGATGCAAGACCACGGCAACCAGTGCGATCACCAGGGTGAACAGCACGGCTGGCTGGCCGGCGATCACGGGCATCGGGGCGATCAGGGTCAAGGTTTGCAGGACGACGGTCAGTACCAGAAGAGCGCTGACCAGGTTTTGCAGATGCTGACGAGGACCTTTGTTCCAGTAAGGAATCACTGGGGCAATCACCAGGTTCAGCAGGCCGAAAAAGGCCAGGTAAAGTGCATCGGGTTGTTGCAGGTAGGGAACGGCTTCGGATTTCAAGCTGGGTATGAACGACAGCAGCAATGCTGCTGCGCCCATTAGCAGGTGGACGATTTTCAACATTTTGATTGGCTCACGTTTATGACGGCTCACAAGGAAGAGCTGAAGGCGCACGGTTCGCTTCGGAACAAATAAGAGGCGGTGGACACGTTCACGACATCAGCCTATGCGCAACACCCCGAAAATTGGGGCATGGCGACACACTGCCTATTTAACAGCAAAGCCTGCGGCTACTCAAATCAGCCCGGCCAGCGGCATGGCGTCGGTCGATTTGTCGCAGCGCTTGCAGCCAATCAGGGCTGCGGGGTGTCGGTTGCCTTGCTAGAGTGGGTCTGTACCTGTTGGATGAATTCAATCGCCGTTAGGGGGTAAACATGGCAATCGATATCGGTATCAGTGAAGAAGATCGCAAGTCCATCGTTGAAGGGCTATCCCGTCTGTTGTCGGACACCTACGTGCTGTATCTGAAAACCCACAACTTCCACTGGAACGTCACCGGCCCGATGTTTCGCACGCTGCACTTGATGTTCGAAGAGCAATACAACGAGCTGGCGCTGGCCGTGGATTCGATCGCCGAGCGGATTCGCGCCCTGGGCTTTCCGGCACCGGGCGCCTATGCCACGTACGCACGCCTTTCTTCCATCAAGGAGGAGGTGGGGGTGCCGAGTGCCGAAGACATGATCAAGCAATTGGTCGATGGTCAGGAAGCCGTGACCCGCACGGCGCGCGGCATTTTTCCGCTGCTCGACAAGGTCAGCGATGAGCCGACCGCAGACCTGCTGACCCAGCGCATGCAGGTTCACGAGAAAACCGCGTGGATGTTGCGCGCGCTACTGGAAGCATAAGTAGCCGGACGCGCGGGCCGGTGGTGTCAGGCTCGCGCGCTGTCCGAAATCTTACTTGTATCGTTGGCTTATCCTACGGAGACGGTCAATAAGTCGTCTGGCTATAACTTTGTGTCTGCGCTTTTATGAAAGCCACAGGATGTGACTTTTCAAACAAGCAGAGATGGCAAAGGAGTGTCACCGATATGGTAGAGGGAGACAGGCGAGGTGACAGGATTGTCAGCTTGCCACATGAATTTAAAGTCGACCCGTTCGTCAACGAATTCGACATGGCATTGGTTCAGCCATCGTCGCGATCCGTGCGTCTGAACGGTTACGCAACCTGTCTGCGGCTGGAGCGGGTCTACTGGAACATCCTCGGCAATATGGCAGCAGACAACTGCTGTTCGATCAGTTCGCTGCTGTCCCATGTCGACCGTGAAGTGCATTTGCGTCACGGCGGGGTGAAAAATTTCAGTGCGCTGGTGCGGGTGGTGTGCGTCATGAACGGCATCAAGCAAGCAACACCTGCCGAATCGCTCTGAAACGGCGGTTGCAAACAAGGGTGCGGCCTGTGCAGTCTTACGGCTGCACAGGCCGCATTTAATCGATATAATCCCGCTCTTTCGCCGCAAAGCCCTGCGCGCGGTGGCAATCTGATCGCCGAGACACCCCCATGCCGATGTACGATTACCAATGTGCTTCCTGTGGTCATCAGTTGGAAGCCATTCAAAAGATCAGCGAGGCACCGCTGGTCGACTGCCCTGCCTGTCAGGCGCCTGAGCTCAAGAAACAGCTGTCGATGCCAGGCTTTCGCCTCAGTGGCGGTGGCTGGTACGAAACCGATTTCAAGACCGGCGCCAAGAAGAATCTGGCCGGTGGCGACAAATCTGAATAGGGTTCAACCCCAGGTTGAACGACACGCGTGAGTTTCCGCATTGCTTTGAAGCAACGGGATCTCCACCGAATATCGAATGACGAGAAGCGAACCATTATCATGATGCGCAGCCACTATTGCGGCCAACTGAACGAAAGCCTGGAAGGTCAGGAAATTACCCTTTGCGGATGGGTTCACCGTCGCCGCGACCACGGCGGGGTGATTTTCCTCGATATCCGTGATCGTGACGGTCTGGCCCAGGTGGTATTCGATCCGGATCGCGCCGAGAGCTTCGCCGCTGCCGATCGCGTGCGCAGCGAGTACGTCGTGAAGATCACCGGCAAGGTGCGTCTGCGTCCGGCCGGTGCGACCAACGCCAACATGGCGTCGGGCATGATCGAAGTGCTGGGTTATGAACTGGAAGTGCTGAACGAGTCGGAAACCCCGCCGTTCCCGCTGAACGAGTTCTCCGACGTTGGTGAAGAAACCCGTCTGCGTTATCGCTTTCTCGACCTGCGTCGTCCGGAAATGGCCGAGAAGCTGCGTCTGCGCTCGCGCATGACCACCAGCATCCGTCGCTTCCTCGACGAGAACGGCTTCCTCGACGTTGAAACGCCGATCCTGACCCGTGCGACTCCTGAAGGCGCGCGTGACTATCTCGTGCCTAGCCGTACCCACGCCGGTTCGTTCTTCGCCCTGCCGCAATCGCCACAGCTGTTCAAGCAACTGCTGATGGTGGCCGGTTTCGACCGTTACTACCAGATCGCCAAGTGCTTCCGCGACGAAGACCTGCGTGCCGACCGTCAGCCAGAATTCACCCAGATCGACATCGAGACCAGCTTCCTCGATGAAAAAGAGATCATGGGCCTGACCGAAGAAATGATCCGCAACCTGTTCAAGGAAGTGCTGGGTCTGGAATTCGGCGACTTCCCGCACATGACTTTCGAAGAAGCCATGCGCCGCTACGGTTCCGACAAGCCAGACCTGCGTAACCCGCTGGAACTGGTCGACGTTGCCGATCAACTGAAAGAAGTCGATTTCAAAGTGTTCAGCGGCCCGGCCAACGATCCGAAATGCCGTATCGCCGCACTGCGCGTTCCAGGCGGGGCGAGCATGCCGCGCAAGCAGATCGACGACTACACCAAGTTCGTCGGCATCTACGGTGCCAAGGGCCTGGCGTACATCAAGGTCAACGAGCGTGCAGCCGGTGTTGAAGGTCTGCAATCGCCGATCGTGAAAAACATCCCGCTGGAAAACCTCAACGCCATCCTCGATCGCGTGGGTGCAGTTGACGGCGACATCGTGTTCTTCGGCGCCGACAAGGCCAAGATCGTCAGCGAAGCCTTGGGCGCACTGCGCATCAAGCTCGGTCACGACTTGAAGCTGCTGACCTGCGAGTGGGCGCCAATGTGGGTCGTCGACTTCCCGATGTTCGAAGAAAACGACGACGGCAGCTTCTCCGCGTTGCACCACCCGTTCACCGCGCCGAAGTGCTCTCCTGAAGAGCTGGAAGCCAACCCGGCCGGCGCTCTGTCCCGCGCATACGACATGGTGTTGAACGGCACCGAGCTGGGTGGCGGTTCGATCCGTATCCATCGCAAGGAAATGCAGCAAGCGGTATTCCGTCTGCTGGGTATCAATGAAGCGGAACAGGAAGAGAAATTCGGCTTCCTGCTCGACGCGCTGAAGTACGGTGCACCGCCGCACGGTGGTCTGGCCTTCGGTCTGGATCGTCTGGTGATGCTGATGACCGGCGCCCAGTCGATCCGTGAAGTGATCGCCTTCCCGAAAACCCAGAGTGCTGCCGACGTGATGACGCAAGCGCCGGGTGTGGTGGATGCCAAGGCATTGCGCGAGCTGCATATTCGTTTGCGCGAAACGCCAAAGGCTGAGTAAGACGGGCCTGAAGGCGCATCTTCGGATGCGCCTTTTTTCTTTCTATAGAGAGCAGGTCGAGATTTTTTGTGTGCTGGCCGCTGCATGAGCAGGGCGGGCAACGTTTCAAAGAGAATTCGGAGCGAGTTATGGCTGGTCATTCCAAGTGGGCGAACATCAAGCACCGCAAAGAACGTCAGGATGCCAAAAGGGGCAAGATCTTCACCAAGTGGATCCGTGAGCTGACTGTTGCGGCCCGTCAGGGCGGCGGTGATCCGGGTTCCAATCCGCGTCTGCGTCTGGCGCTGGACAAGGCGCTGGGCGCGAACATGAGCCGCGACATCATTGACCGTGCCGTCGCGCGCGGTGCTGGTGCCACCGAAGCGGATAACGTTGAAGAGCTGACCTACGAAGGTTACGGCCCGGGCGGCGTGGCGGTGATGGTCGAGTGCATGACCGATAACCGCAACCGTACTGCGGCGGCCGTTCGCCATGCGTTCAGCAAATGTGGCGGCAACCTGGGTACCGACGGCTCGGTTGCCTATCTGTTCGAACGCAAAGGCCAGATCAGCTTCGCGCCGGGCGTGGATGAAGACGCGCTGACCGAAGCGGCGCTGGAAGCCGATGCCGATGATGTGGTCAGCCACGAAGACGGCTCGATCGACGTGTTCACCTCGTTCACCAGTTTCTATGCCGTGCGTAACGCGCTGGAAGCCGCTGGGTTCAAGGGTGATGACGCGGAAATCGTCATGCAGCCGACCACCAGCGCCGAACTGGATCTGGAAGGCGCGGAGAAGGTACTCAAGCTGATCGACATGCTTGAAGACCTGGATGACGTGCAGAACGTCTATTCCAACGCTGATATTCCGGAAGACGTGGCCGCTCAGCTCGGTTAAGAGCGGCTACGATTCAATGTGGGAGCGAGCCTGCTCGCGAAGGCGGATTTTCAGGCAACATCGTTGCTGATGATGAAACCGCTTTCGCGAGCAGGCTCGCTCCCACATTTGTTATGGGTTGATTTGAAAATCGTGCTTTTACCGAATCTGCAGGCGTTATGACTTTAATTCTTGGTATCGACCCCGGTTCGCGTATCACCGGTTACGGGATTGTTCGCGATACCGGGCGCGGTGGCTGCATTTATGTGGCCTCGGGTTGTATTCGCACAGGTGCCGGCGAGCTGCACGAACGTCTGCAAATCGTCTATCGCGGCGTTCGCGAAATCATCCAGACCTACGGCCCAGTGACCATGGGCATCGAAAAGGTGTTCATGGCGAAAAACGCCGATTCGGCGCTTAAGCTCGGGCAGGCCCGTGGAGCGGCGATCGTGGCGGGCGCCGAAGAGTGCCTGGAGATCGCCGAGTACACGGCCACTCAGGTCAAGCAGGCGGTGGTTGGCACCGGCGCCGCCAATAAAGAACAAGTGCAGATGATGGTCATGCACATGCTCAAACTGACCAGCAAACCGCAAATCGATGCCTCGGACGCTCTGGCCATTGCCATTTGCCATGCGCACACACGCTCCAGTCTGCTGCCGCACGGCTTGGGAACGGCACGCAGTCGTGGCGGGCGCCTGCGTCTCTGATAGCATCAGCATCAAATTTATGGAGTGTGGACTTTCGCGCCTGTGTTGTCGGCCCGAGTCCGTCGCTCCGATTGTCGCCAGCCCTCGGCTGGCCAACGCTCAAGGATCTGAAACGTGATTGGACGCTTGCGCGGCACCCTGGCTGAGAAACAGCCGCCGCACCTGATTCTGGATGTAAACGGCCTCGGGTATGAGCTGGAAGTGCCCATGACCACCCTTTATCGTCTGCCGTCGGTCGGTGAACCGCTGACCCTGCATACCCATTTGGTCGTACGCGAAGACGCGCAGTTACTCTATGGTTTTGCCGGTAAGCGTGAGCGAGACTTTTTTCGCGAGTTGATCCGTCTCAATGGTGTCGGGCCTAAATTGGCCCTGGCCTTGATGTCGAGTCTGGAAGTCGACGAGCTGATCCGCTGCGTGCAGTCGCAGGACACGTCGGCGCTGACCAAGGTGCCGGGCGTGGGCAAGAAAACCGCCGAGCGTCTGCTGGTCGAACTGAAAGACCGCTTCAAGGCCTGGGAAACTTCTCCAGCCATGTTCGCGCTGGTGCCGAATCAGCCGGACGGCCCGGCGCCGGTCAATACCGCCGAGAACGATGCGGTCAGCGCGCTGATTTCCCTGGGTTACAAGCCGCAGGAAGCGAGCAAAGCGATTACCGCCATCAAGGACAAGAATTTGAGCAGTGAAGACCTGATCCGCCGCGCCCTGAAGGGAATGATTTAAGTGATTGAAGCTGATCGTCTGATCACCGCCGCGCAAAGCCCGCGCGAGCGCGAAGAAGTCCAGGACCGGGCCATTCGCCCGGTCAGTCTGGCCGACTACATTGGCCAGCCGACCGTGCGCGAGCAGATGGAACTGTTCATTCAGGCTGCCCGGGGTCGTAGCGAATCCCTCGACCACACGTTGATCTTCGGCCCGCCGGGCTTGGGTAAAACCACCCTGGCGAACATCATTGCCCAGGAAATGGGGGTGTCGATCAAGAGCACGTCCGGGCCGGTGCTTGAGCGTCCGGGGGACCTGGCTGCGCTGTTGACCAATCTTGAGCCGCACGATGTGCTGTTCATCGACGAAATCCATCGTCTGTCGCCGATCGTTGAGGAAGTGCTGTACCCGGCGATGGAAGATTTCCAGCTCGACATCATGATTGGTGAAGGGCCGGCCGCGCGTTCGATCAAGCTTGATTTGCCGCCATTCACTCTGGTGGGGGCGACTACACGCGCCGGCATGTTGACCAACCCGTTGCGTGACCGCTTCGGTATCGTCCAGCGCCTCGAGTTCTACAGCACGGCCGATCTGGCGACGATTGTCAGTCGTTCGGCGGCCATTCTCGGCCTGCCGCTGGATCCGGAGGGGTCGTTCGAAATCGCCCGTCGCGCTCGTGGCACGCCGCGAATCGCCAACCGTCTGCTGCGCCGGGTGCGTGACTTCGCCGAAGTCCGCGCCAAGGGCCATATCACCAAAGCGGTGGCGGATCTGGCGCTGAACCTGCTGGATGTCGATGAACACGGTTTCGATCATCAGGACCGGCGTCTGCTGCTGACCATGATCGAGAAGTTCGATGGCGGCCCGGTCGGCATCGACAGTCTGGCAGCGGCCATCAGCGAAGAGCGCCACACCATTGAAGATGTACTGGAGCCGTACCTGATTCAACAGGGCTATATCATGCGCACACCGCGGGGCAGGGTGGTGACGCGGCATGCGTACCTGCACTTCGGTTTAAACATTCCGTCACGAATGGGCGAAATGCCCGTGGCAGACGAGTTTCTCGATGCCGTGGACGACTGATACACATTTGTTGTCGATTTATTCAGGGTTTGTACTGTCAGAGGACGGTACTTTTGCGGTAATGCCCTGAAACCATGAAAAACAGTTGCCTGGCCGGATTGGCAACCTGAGGAGTAAGCACTAGAGTATGCGCGCGCAAAACGGGCTTGAGCCGTTCGCACATCGTTGTCGCGTTTATTACGAGGACACCGATGCGGGCGGCATCGTGTATTACGTTAATTACCTCAAGTTTATGGAACGGGCTCGAACCGAGCGGCTTCGCGAGCTGGGCTTTGCCCAATCTGCGCTTGCCGGGGAGGACCTGTTGTTTGTCGTGCATTCCAGCGAAGCGCGCTATCACGCGCCGGCGCGACTGGACGACGAACTGCTGGTAAGCGCTGATGTAATTGAATTGAACCGGGTCAGCCTGCGCTTCAAACAGCAGGTCAGGCGGGCAACGGATAATGTGCTGCTCTGTGAAGGGCAGTTTTTGGTGGCCTGTGTGCGCACTAACAGTTTGAAACCCCGGGCCCTTCCCGAAGACTTGCGTGCGGCCTTCGCCGACGCGGTCGGCCCGGGTACACACTCAAAGCAGGAGATAAAGCGTGGAAGCTAACGTCGTCGACCATTCCTCCATGTGGAGCCTGGTCAGCAATGCCAGCATCGTGGTGCAGTTGGTAATGTTGACCCTGGTGGCCGCATCGGTGACCTCATGGATCATGATCTTTCAGCGCAGCAATCTGCTGCGCGCCGGTCGACGCGCCCTGGAGAGCTTCGAAGAGCGCTTCTGGTCGGGTATCGACCTGTCCAAGCTGTATCGTCAGGCGGGCAGCAACCCGGACCCGGATTCGGGTGTGGAGCAGATCTTCCGTGCAGGCTTCAAGGAATTCTCCCGTCTGCGCCAGCAGCCAGGTGTCGACCCTGAAGCGGTCATGGAAGGCGTGGCCCGTGCCATGCGCGTCGCCATCTCCCGTGAAGAAGAGAAGCTGGAACAGAGCCTGCCGTTCCTCGCCACCGTCGGTTCGGTCAGCCCGTACATCGGTCTGTTCGGTACCGTGTGGGGCATCATGAACTCCTTCCGCGGTCTGGCCAGCGCCCAGCAAGCGACCCTGGCCACCGTAGCCCCGGGCATCGCCGAAGCTCTGATCGCCACCGCGATCGGTCTGTTCGCCGCGATCCCTGCCGTAATCGCTTACAACCGTTTCGCCGCTCGCAGCGAAACCTTGCTGGGCCGCTACTACACCTTCGCCGATGAATTCCAGGCGATCCTGCACCGCAAAGTGCACACCAGCGAAGAATAAGCAGGTAATTTCCAATGGCTTTAATCGCTCGAGCTCGCAAAAAGCGCAAGCCGGTCGCCGAGATGAACGTGGTGCCTTACATCGACGTGATGTTGGTACTGCTGGTCATCTTCATGGTGACCGCGCCGATGCTCAATCAGGGCGTGAAAGTTGATCTGCCCAAGGTTTCCAGCGAAGCCTTGCCGCAGGACAACAACACCCAGGTCCTGACCATTTCGATCAAGGCTGACAAGACCTATTACTGGAACCTTGGCAGCGAAGTCGATACCGAGAAGCAACAGGACAGGGCCATGACCCTGCCGCAAATGACCGACGCGGTGACCAAGATCATTCGTGCCGGCACTGAAGGCGGCAAGCGTACCCAGGTCTTCATCCGCGGTGACAAGACCGTCGACTACGGTTCCGTCATGGGCGCCATGGGCGGGTTGCAGAAAGCCGGGGTCGGTAATGTTGGTTTGATTACCGAGGCCCCCTGATGCAGCAACAGCGAGAGCCGTCCGCCTCGGAAAGCTACTTCTGGCCTAGTGTTCTGGCAATTGTCCTGCACGTGCTGGTGTTCGGCATGCTGTTCGTCAGTTTTGCCTTCACACCAGAGTTGCCGCCGGCCAAGCCGATTGTCCAGGCGACCTTGTACCAGCTGAAATCGAAAAGTCAGGCAACGACCCAGACCAATCAGAAGATTGCGGGTGAGGCGAAGAAATCCGCCGCACGCCAGACTGAAGTCGAGCAGATGGAACAGAAGAAGGTCGAGCAGGAAGCGGTGAAGGCTGCGGAACAAAAGAAAGAAGAAGCGGCTCAAAAGGCCGAGGAAGCCAAGAAGGCCGATGAGGCTAAAAAAGCGGACGAAGCGAAGAAGGCTGATGAAGCCAAGAAAGCTGACGACGCGAAGAAAGCCGAAGCCAAAAAGGCCGAAGAGAAACAATTGGCTGATATAGCCAAGAAGAAGGCTGAAGAAGAGGCTAAGGAAGAGGCCAAGAAAGAGGCCGCTGAAGAAGCCAAGAAAAAGATCGTCGAAGACGCGAAGAAGAAAGCCGCCGAAGACGCCAAGAAGAAAGCTGAAGCTGAAGAGGCGAAGAAGAAAATCGCCGACGAAGCGAAGAAGAAAGCTGCTGCCGATGCTGCGAAGAAGAAAGCGCAGGATGCGGCACGTAAATCGACCGAAGACAAAAAGGCTCAGGCCTTGGCCGATCTGCTTTCCGACACGCCGCAGCGCCAGCAGGCCTTGGCCGATGAGCAGGGTGACGAAGTCGCGGGCAGTTTCGATGATCTGATTCGTGCGCGAGCGGCAGAAGGTTGGGCCCGTCCTCCTTCGGCACGCAAAGGCATGACGGTTGTGCTGCAGATCGGCATGTTGCCGGACGGTACGGTGACTTCGGTCAGCGTGGCCAAGTCCAGTGGCGATGGTCCGTTCGATGCTTCGGCAGTGGCGGCAGTCAAGAATATTGGACGTTTGACAGAAATGCAGGGAATGAAGCCGAGCGATTTCGCTCCGTATCGTTCATTCAAGATGACATTCACACCTGAGGATCTAGCCTTGTGAGAAACCTTCTTCGAGGAATGCTGGTCGTGATCTGCTGCATGGCAGGGATCGCGATGGCAGATGAAAAGAACATTCTGGTCACCAGCGGCAGCGATCGGGCAACCCCGATCGCCGTTGTACCGTTCGGTATGCAGGGCGGTGCCGTGCTGCCGGACGACATGGCTGAAATCATTGGTAACGATTTGCGCAACTCGGGCTACTACTCGCCGATTCCAAAGCAAAACATGATCAGCCAGCCGAGCCAGCCGAGCGAAATCATCTTCCGTGACTGGAAGGCGGTGGGTGCTCAATACATGATGGTCGGCAGCATTGCGCCAGCCGGCGGTCGCTTGCAGGTGCAGTGGGCACTGTTCAACGTGGCCACCGAGCAAAAAGTGGCAGACGGCAGTGTTTCCGGTACCACCGAGCAATTGCGCGACATGGCGCACTTCATCTCCGACCAGTCGTTCCAGAAACTGACCGGTATTGAAGGTGCGTTCTCGACGCGTCTGCTGTACGTGACAGCTGAGCGCTTCTCCGAGAAGAACACCCGTTACACCCTGCAGCGTTCGGACTACGACGGTGCCCGCGCGGTAACTCTGCTGCAATCGCGTGAACCGATCCTGTCGCCGCGTTTCGCTCCGGATGGCAAGCGCATCGCTTACGTATCGTTCGAGCAGAAGCGTCCGCGCATCTTCATGCAGAACATCGACACCGGTCGCCGCGAGCAGATCACCAACTTTGAGGGTCTGAACGGCGCGCCAGCCTGGTCGCCGAATGGTGATCGCCTGGCGTTCGTGCTGTCGAAAGACGGTAACCCGGACATCTACGTGATGAACCTGGCTTCGCGCCAGATCACCCGCGTGACTGCAGGTCCTGGCATCAACACCGAGCCGTACTGGGGCAAGGATGGTTCGACCATCTACTTCACCTCGGATCGCGGCGGCAAGCCTCAGATCTACAAAACCAGCGCCAGTGGCGGTGGTGCCGAGCGTGTGACGTTTGTAGGTAACTACAACGCCAACCCGAAACTTTCGGCAGATGAAAAGACTTTGGTGATGATCCACCGTCAGGATGGCTTCACCAATTTCAAGGTGGCAGCCCAGGATTTGCAGCGAGGTAGTGTAAAGATCCTCACTGATAGCACTCTGGACGAGTCACCTACTGTTGCGCCCAACGGCACCATGGTAATCTACGCCACCCGCCAACAGGGCCGGGGAGTCTTGATGCTCGTGTCCATTAATGGACGCGTTAGGCTCCCGCTTCCTACCGCTCAAGGCGAAGTCAGAGAACCGTCCTGGTCCCCTTACCTGAAGTGAGCGGGCGCTACACGTTTTACTTAACACACTGGGGTTCATTAGGAGTTTCACGATGGAAATGCTGAAGTTTGGTAAATTTGCTGCGCTGGCTCTGGCCATGGCTGTAGCTGTAGGTTGCTCGTCCAAAGGCGGCGACAACGCCGGTGAAGGCGCTGTTGATCCAAACGCTGGTTACGGCGCAAACACTGGTGCCGTTGACGGTTCCCTGAGCGAAGAAGCTGCTCTGCGCGCAATCACCACCTTCTACTTCGAATACGACAGCTCGGACCTGAAGCCAGAAGCCATGCGCGCTCTGGACGTTCACGCCAAAGACCTGAAAGCAAACGGCGCTCGCGTTGTTCTGGAAGGCAACACCGACGAACGTGGTACTCGTGAGTACAACATGGCACTGGGCGAGCGTCGTGCGAAAGCCGTTCAGCGCTACCTGGTACTGCAAGGTGTTTCCCCAGCTCAGCTGGAACTGGTTTCCTACGGCGAAGAGCGTCCAGTTGCTACCGGCAACGACGAGCAGTCCTGGGCTCAAAACCGTCGCGTCGAACTGCGTAAGTAATTCGATATGCGAACGTGCCGTCGTGCTGTAACTGTTCTGGCTCTCAGCCTCGCGCCGCTTGCGGCGTGGGCTGCGGTTCCTGTGGTCGATGACAACTCCGGTTATAACAATAGCGGGAGCAGTTATCCGCCTGCGGGTTACGGTACGAACGGCGCCTATGCCGGGGGAGCGGCTTCGGCCCCTGCCTCGGCACAAGGCATGCTGTTCAACCAACTGCAACAAATGCAGGATCAGATATCGCGCCAGCAAGGTGTGATTGAAGAACTGCAGAATCAGGTTGCGCGCATGAAGCAGGAATCCCTGGAGCGATACCAGGATCTTGATCGGCGCATAGGATCCGGCGTTGCACCTGCCGCGACTCCTGAGAATTCTTCTGCCGGTGGCGATGCAAGTGCTGCTGCCGGTGCTGCCGCTGGCGCCGGGACTGCTGCCCAGGCACCTGCTGCAAGCAGCGAACCGGGTGATCCGGCCAAGGAAAAGCTGTATTACGATGCCGCTTTCGACCTGATCAAGGCCAAGGATTTCGACAAGGCCAGCCAGGCTTTTGCCGCTTTCCTGCGCAAATACCCGAACAGCCAGTACGCAGGCAACGCCCAGTACTGGTTGGGTGAAGTGAATCTGGCCAAAGGCGATCTGCAAGGTGCAGGTCAGGCTTTTGCCAAGGTTTCGCAGCTTTATCCCAAGCACGCCAAAGTGCCGGACTCGCTGTACAAGCTGGCTGATGTAGAACGCCGCCTCGGTCATACCGACAAGGTCAAAGGCATTCTGCAGCAGGTGGTGGCCCAATACCCGGGCACCTCCGCCGCTCAGTTGGCTCAACGCGATCTGCAACGCATGTAAGCACGCTTGACCCGTTTGGAAGAAACCCGCGCTTGTCGCGGGTTTTTTCGTTAGAATTCACGCCCTTTTTCTGAAACACGCTTCTTGCGGTCTACGCGTTGGCGGGATTGCCTGAAGTGCCTGACGGAGGCGGACAGCCTGTTTAGCTGTTACGCCCGTGGCGACTATGCAAGACACATTGAGAATCACCGAAGTTTTCTACTCGTTGCAGGGGGAAACGCGGACTGCCGGGCTGCCCACGGTTTTTGTGCGCCTGACCGGTTGCCCTTTGCGTTGCCAATACTGCGACAGCGCCTATGCATTCAGTGGCGGCACCATTCGCACCCTCGACGACATCCTCGAGCAAGTGGCCGGATTTCGTCCGCGCTACGTCTGTGTCACCGGCGGTGAGCCGTTGGCACAACCGAATGCCATTCCTTTGCTCAAACAGCTATGTGATGCCGGTTATGAGGTCTCGCTGGAAACCAGCGGTGCGCTCGACATTTCGGCGGTCGATCCGCGGGTCAGTCGCGTTGTCGACCTGAAGACGCCGGATTCGAAAGAAGCCCATCGCAACCGTTACGAAAATATCGAACTGCTGACCCCCAACGATCAGGTGAAGTTTGTCATCTGCTCGCGGGAAGACTATGACTGGGCCGTCTCCAAACTGATTCAGTACGGTCTCGATCGGCGTGCCGGCGAAGTGCTGTTTTCCCCAAGTCACCATGACCTCAATGCTCGGGATCTGGCGGACTGGGTGGTGGCGGACAACCTGCCGGTGCGGTTGCAGTTGCAGTTGCATAAATATCTGTGGAATGACGAGCCGGGGCGCTGACAATGACCGAACAACTGAACACTCTCGAAAAGCGCGCGGTCATCTTGCTGTCCGGTGGCCTCGACTCGGCGACCGTCGTGGCCATGGCACGTGCCGAAGGTTACAGCTGCTACACCATGAGCTTCGATTACGGTCAGCGCTCGCACGCTGAACTGCACGCCGCTGCCCGCGTCGCCCGCGACTTGGGCGTGGTCGAGCACAAGGTGATTGGCCTGAACCTGAACGGCATGGGCGGCTCGGCTCTGACCGACAGCAGTATCGATATCCCTGAAGAGCTGGGCGAAGGCATTCCGGTGACGTACGTGCCGGCGCGTAATACGGTGTTCTTGTCGCTGGCATTAGGTTGGGCGGAAGTGCTCGGCGCTCGCGATATCTTCATTGGTGTTAATGCGGTGGATTACTCGGGCTATCCGGATTGCCGTCCGGAGTTCATCGAGTCGTTCGAACGCATGGCCAATCTGGCGACCAAGGCTGGCGTTGAAGGCAACGGTTTCCGCATTCAGGCGCCGTTGCAGAATCTGAGCAAGGCGCAGATCGTCCAGGCGGGCGTGAAGCTTGGTGTCGATTATGGCCTCACCGTTTCCTGCTATCAGGCCGACGATGACGGACACGCATGCGGCAAATGCGACAGCTGCCGCCTGCGCGCAGAAGGCTTCGCGGCCGCTGGTGTGGACGACCCGACACCTTATTTTTGATTATTTTCAAAAAGGTGTTGAATAGTCCTTAAAAATCAGTATTATACGCGCCACCACACAGCGGGTCGTTAGCTCAGTTGGTAGAGCAGTTGGCTTTTAACCAATTGGTCGTAGGTTCGAATCCCACACGACCCACCATATTTGGCGGTTTAGAAAATCCGGAAGGCCCACGAAAGTGAGGATTTCCGGGTTTTTTTTTGCCTGCAATTTCGCTATGCGTTGTTTCAGTACCGGCAGCGCTGACGCAGGTCAGAATCATCTTTTGTATCAACGGGATATTCTGTAGCCTTGCGCAGCTTCAATGCTGTCCGTGCCTGATAATACTCACTCTCCCGGCGGTACCCTCAAGCGGTCCGGAGCCGGGTGTATACTCGACTTTCGCGCGAACGCGCCTGCAGGTCTTGCGAACATGACGCAGATTTCCGAACGCCTTCTGGTTCAAGCCCACCTCGATGCCAAACAGCCTAAACCGCTGACCGCTGAGGAAGAGGCTTATTACCGTTCCGCCATTGCCGCCGAGCTGAAGGCTCAGGACGCGGTGCTGGTGGCCCACTTTTATTGCGACCCGGTGATTCAGGCTTTGGCCGAAGAAACCGGTGGCTGTGTCTCTGACTCCCTGGAAATGGCCCGCTTCGGCAACGCCCACCCGGCGAAAACCGTGGTGGTGGCCGGCGTGAAGTTCATGGGCGAGACCGCGAAGATTCTCAACCCGGAAAAACGCGTGCTGATGCCGACGCTGGACGCGACCTGCTCGCTGGACCTGGGTTGCCCGGTCGATGAGTTCTCGGCGTTCTGTGATCAGCACCCGGAGCGCACGGTGGTGGTGTATGCCAACACCTCAGCAGCTGTTAAGGCACGAGCCGACTGGGTAGTGACTTCAAGTTGCGCGCTGGAAATCGTCGAAAGCCTGATGGACAACGGTGAGACGATCATCTGGGGCCCGGACAAGCACCTCGGTACTTACATTCAGCGCAAGACCGGCGCCGATATGCTGCTCTGGGACGGTGCCTGCATCGTTCACGAGGAATTCAAGTCCAAGCAGCTTGAGGACATGAAGGTGTTGTACCCGGACGCTGCGATTCTGGTGCACCCGGAATCGCCAACGTCGGTGATCGAGCTGGCGGACGCCGTCGGTTCCACCAGCCAGTTGATCGCTGCCGCGCAATCGCTGCCGAACAAGACGCTGATCGTTGCGACCGACCGTGGCATCTTCTACAAGATGCAGCAGTTGTGCCCGGACAAGGTCTTCATCGAAGCGCCAACCGCCGGTAACGGCGCTGCGTGTCGCAGTTGTGCACATTGCCCGTGGATGGCCATGAACACCCTTGAGCGCACGCTGAAGAGCTTGAAGGAAGGGACGAACGAGATCTTTGTTGATCCGGCGTTGATTCCTCAGGCGATCCGGCCGTTGAAGCGGATGCTCGACTTCACCCAGGCAGCGCGGATGAAGCTGGCCGGTAACGCCTGACATCTAAACGCAAACACGAACCCTGTGGGAGTGAGCTTGCTCGCGAAAGCGGTATATCAGTCACCATTGGAGTCGACTGATACGACGCTTTCGCGAGCAAGCTCGCTCCCACAGTAGTTTTTGGTGTCTGGAGATTATTTGGTCTTCTTCGGGATCCGTACGATGCGGGTATCCGAGTAGATGTCATGCCACGTGCGCTTCTGCTTGTCATACAGCGACCAGAAGAAGCCCAGCCCTATGCATGCCCAAGAGGCAATCGACACCATAAACCGCAACAGCGCCTGCCACAGGCTGATCGCCGTGCCATTGGCGTTCTGCACGCGAATGCCCCACACCTGCATGCCCAGTGTCTGCCCGCCATGGGTCCAGAACTTGGCAAAGAATCCGAACAGCACCAATACCAGCACCGTCGAGTAGAGCGGATCACCGTCCAGTTGCCCGGCATCGGTCATCACCCGCAGACGCTCTTCGCCAATGATCGCGGCCTGGATCATTTTGTAAACGAAACCGGTGACGATCAGCAGAGCGGTGCACAGCAGAAAGTCGTAGAACATCGCAGCCAGACGCCGGCCTAGGCCAACGGCAGGAAAGTCGCCCTGGGGGGTGAGCAGGTTTTTCGACATGGCAGCCTCTGGACGCAGAATGAAGCGCCATTTTACGGATTCGCGCGCACAAAAAAGCCCCTGATATCAATATCAGGGGCTTTTTCGTAACAGAAATCAGGCTTCTGCTTGGACTTCGTCAGCCTGCATGCCTTTCTGGCCCTGCACAGCAACGAAGGTCACTTTCTGGCCTTCTTTCAGGCTTTTGAAGCCGTTGCCCTGAATGGCGCGGAAATGCACGAACAGATCCGGACCGCTTTCTGGAGTGATAAAACCAAAACCTTTCTCGTCGTTAAACCACTTGACGGTACCGCTCTGACGTGTGGACATTTCTTATTTCCTTTGACGCAAAAATTGATGACAGTCTCTTTCTCATGAAAGAGTACTGGGGCTGGTTGCAGGAGAGTAAGAAGACGTCGAACGGGATGTAGCTAACTTGTAGGCTACTGCCCAGGTCACGATTCCAAGCTGACCCATGCAAACACAGTGGACAAACTCTACGCCAACTACGGGAGAAAAAACAAGCCCCGTGAAGGCCCCGGTTTTGCTGCACTTGCTGGCAGTTTGTCAGTTAACTAGTGCTGCCTTAGACGATTCGCTTGTTCAATTGTTTTCGAACGTTATAAGCAAAGTTCATATTCGAATCAGTTGATAGAAAATGCACTTTTTTGTGGCGATTGCGTGACACATTAGTGCACGCATTACGCAATCGCGTTACTTATAGAAACAGTCAATCAACCGCGATAGTAGCGTTGTGGAACAAATGGCATTTTGCTTACAAGCATTTGCACCTTTTTCCCACGAACGCTGGCCCAAACCGGTGTGTCGATGGCGACATAAGCGCTGTCGAGGTATCCCATCGCCAACGGCCCGCCCAAGGTCGGACCAAAACCACCGCTGCACACGTTGCCGATGATTTCGCCGGCTTCGTTGACGATTTCTGCGCCTTCACGCACGGGGGTACGCTCCTGCGGCAACAGACCGACACGTTTGCGCGCTACGCCATTCTGCTGCTGGGCAAAAATGTTTTCCGCCCCCGGGAAACCGCCGGCGCGCGCACCATCCGCGCGGCGCGGCTTGGAGATCGCCCAGAGCAGGCTGGCTTCGATCGGCGTGGTCTCGGTGTTCATATCGTGGCCATACAGGCACAGGCCGGCTTCCAGACGCAGCGAATCGCGGGCACCGAGGCCGATGGCCTGGACTTCCGGTTCGGCAAGCAGGGCGCGGGCGAGTTTTTCGGCATCTGCAGCGGGTACGGATATTTCGAAACCGTCTTCACCGGTGTAGCCCGAACGGCTGACAAAGCAATCCACGCCCAACAACGACACGCGGGTGAACTGCATGAAGGTCATCTTCGCCACTTCCGGCGCCAGTCGTGCCAGTACGGTGACGGCTGCCGGACCCTGCAATGCCAAGAGTGCACGCTCTTCGAACAGCGCCGTAATGGTGCACTGATCGCCGATGTATTTTTGCAGGTGTGCCAGGTCCTGATCCTTGCACGCGGCGTTGACTACCAGAAACAGTTCGTCGTTACCGAGGTTGGCGACCATCAGGTCATCGAGAATGCCGCCATTGTCATTGGTGAACATCGCATAACGCTGCATGCCCACCGGGAGATCGATGATGTCCACCGGCACCAGGGTTTCCAGGGCTTTGGCAGCGTTGGTGCCGGTCAGGCGAATCTGGCCCATGTGCGAGACGTCGAACAGCCCGGCCTGCTCACGGGTGTGCTGGTGTTCTTTCATCACGCCGAGCGGGTACTGCACCGGCATGTCGTAGCCGGCGAACGGCACCATGCGGGCGCCGAGTTCGAGGTGCAGAGCGTGCAGCGGGGTTTTCGACAGTTGTTCGGTGGACATGCGTGGCTCCTTGAAAATTTGGGTTTGGGGGTAAGAGGCAAGATCAAGATCAAGATCAAGATCAAGATCAAGATCAAAAGCCCCTCACCCCAGCCCTCTCCCGGAGGGAGAGGGAGTTAGGTACGTTGATCTCCCAGGGGAGAGCTGGCTAATTCGTTTGGCTGGTTTGGTGATCAGCATTCGATAATGTTGACCGCCAGACCGCCGCGGGCGGTCTCTTTGTATTTGCTTTTCATGTCGGCGCCGGTCTGGCGCATGGTCCGGATGACCTTGTCGAGGGAGACGAAATGCTGGCCGTCGCCACGCATGGCCATGCGTACCGCGTTGATCGCTTTCACCGAACCCATGGCATTGCGCTCGATGCACGGCACCTGGACCAGGCCGCCAATCGGATCGCAGGTCAGGCCGAGGTTGTGTTCCATGCCGATCTCTGCGGCGTTCTCGACTTGCTGCACGCTGCCGCCGAGCACTTCGCACAACGCACCGGCCGCCATCGAGCAGGCAACACCGACTTCACCCTGACAACCGACTTCGGCGCCGGAGATCGAAGCGTTTTCTTTGTACAAAATGCCGATGGCCGCCGCGGTCAGCAGAAACCGCACGACGCCGTCGTCATTCGCGCCGGGGATAAAGCGCATGTAGTAATGCAGCACCGCCGGAATGATCCCGGCCGCACCGTTGGTGGGTGCAGTGACCACGCGCCCGCCGTTGGCGTTTTCTTCGTTGACCGCCAGTGCGTAGAGATTGACCCAGTCGAGCACCGAGAGCGGATCGCGCAGTGCCGATTCCGGGTTCTTGCACAGTTGCCGATGCAGCGCTGCCGCACGGCGTTTGACCTTCAAACCACCGGGCAGGATGCCTTCGTTACGACAGCCGGCGGCAACGCAGTCCTGCATTACTTGCCAGATTTTCAACAGGCCGGCGCGGGTTTCCGCTTCCGGGCGCCAGGCGCTTTCGTTGGTCAGCATCACCTGACTGATCGACAGACCGTAGGTGGCGCAATGACCGAGCAAGTCCTTGGCGCTTTTGAACGGGAAGGTCAGCGGCGTGGTGTCTTCGACGATGCGGTCGGCACCGGCGGCATCTTCATCGACGACGAAGCCGCCGCCGACCGAGTAGTACTCGCGGCTGCGAATCTGAATCCCCGCCGCATCAAAGGCGCGAAAGATCATGCCGTTGGGGTGAAAGGCCAACGGCTTGCGGATCATCGCCAGGTGTTCTTTCTCGTTGAACGCAATGCTGTGTTCACCGAGCAGATTCAGTTGGCCGTTGCCGCGAATCTCTTGCAGGCGCGCGGCGACGGTTTCGGTATCGACGGTGTCGGGGTGTTCACCTTCGAGGCCGAGCAGCACGGCTTTATCACTGCCGTGGCCTTTACCGGTGGCGCCGAGGGAGCCGTAGAGTTCGACGCGAACGCTGGCGGTGGTGGTCAGCAGGTTTTCCCGGCGCAGACCTTCGACGAAGCGCGCAGCAGCACGCATCGGACCGACGGTGTGGGAACTGGAGGGGCCGATGCCAATCTTGAACAGGTCGAACACGCTTAACGACATGAGTGGTTCTCCGGTTTCTTGTTATAGGAATTGGCGGATTTTTCAGGCTGGTTACATCCCCCCTGTGGGAGCGAGCTTGCTCGCGAAGGCGGAGTGTCAGTCAGCCTCTATGTTGGCTGACCTATCGCATTCGCGAGCAAGCTCGCTCCCACAGGGATTCGTGGTGTTCTGGAGAAAGAGGCAGGTATTCCTGCCCCTCATTCCATTAAGCGTAGCTTTCGATCGACGGGCAGGCGCACACCAGGTTGCGATCACCGAAGACGTTGTCGACGCGACCGACCGGTGGCCAGTATTTGCCTTCGATCAACGACGCTACCGGATAAACGGCCTGCTCGCGGCTGTACGGGTGAGTCCACTCGCCAACCAGTTCCGCTGCGGTGTGCGGCGCGTTCTTCAGCGGGTTGTCGTCCTTGTCCAGCGTGCCGTTTTCCACGGCGCGGATTTCTTCGCGGATGCGGATCATGGCGTCGCAGAAGCGATCCAGTTCTTCCTTGGATTCACTTTCGGTCGGCTCGATCATCAGCGTGCCCGCCACCGGGAACGACATGGTCGGTGCGTGGAAACCGAAGTCGATCAGGCGCTTGGCGACGTCATCAACGCTGATGCCGCTGCTGTCTTTCAACGGACGCAGATCGAGAATGCACTCGTGCGCCACCAGACCGTTGCTGCCGGTGTACAGCACTGGATAGTGCTCTTCCAGACGACGGGAAATGTAGTTGGCATTGAGGATCGCCAGCTGCGAAGCGCGTTTCAGACCCGCGCCACCCATCATGCGAATGTACATCCAGGTGATCGGCAAAATACTTGCGCTGCCGAACGGTGCCGCGCAGACCGCGCCTTCCTTGCGTTCCATCTGGCCGTGGCCCGGCAGGAACGGGGTCAGGTGCGATTTCACGCCAATCGGGCCGACGCCCGGGCCGCCACCGCCGTGCGGGATGCAGAAGGTTTTGTGCAGGTTCAGGTGCGAAACGTCGCCGCCGAACTTGCCCGGTGCGCAGAGACCAACCATCGCGTTCATGTTGGCGCCGTCGATGTACACCTGGCCGCCGTTGTCATGAATGATCCCGCAGATCTCGCGGATGCCTTCTTCGAACACGCCGTGGGTCGACGGGTAAGTGATCATCAGCGCGGCGAGGTGTTCGCGGTGCTCGATGGCTTTGGCGCGCAGGTCTTCGATGTCGACGTTGCCGCGCGCATCGCACGCGGTCACGACCACGCGCATGCCAGCCATGTTGGCGGTAGCCGGGTTGGTGCCGTGGGCGGACGACGGGATCAGGCAGATGTCGCGGCGCTCATCGCCACGGCTCTGATGGTAGGCGCGGATGGCCAACAGGCCAGCGTATTCACCTTGCGAACCGGCGTTCGGTTGCAGCGAGATCGCGTCGTAACCGGTGGCGGCGCAGAGCATCGCTTCCAGTTCATCGGTCAGTTGCTGGTAACCGGCGCTTTGCGCGGCTGGTGCAAACGGGTGCAGGGCACCGAATTCAGCCCAGGTCACCGGAATCATTTCGCTGGCAGCGTTGAGTTTCATGGTGCACGAGCCCAGCGGGATCATGGTGCGATCCAGCGCCAGATCCTTGTCGGCCAGTTTGCGCAGGTAGCGCATCAGCTCGGTTTCCGAGTGATAACGGTTGAACACCGGGTGGCTGAGGATTGGCGACTGACGTACCAGCGACGCAGGAATAGTGCTTTGCACGGAGGCGGCGAGGGCAGCGAAGTCCGGCAGGGTTTTGCCGTCGGCGAACAGGCCCCACAGGGTTTCGATATCCGCCTGGGTGGTGGTTTCGTCGACTGACAGGCCCAGGCGCTGAGCGTCAATCACGCGCAGGTTGATCTGTGCAGCGTGCGCCTTGTCGTGCAGTGCGGCGGTTTGTGCGCCGGTGGCCACGGTCAGGGTGTCGAAGAAGCTGGCTTGTTCGACTTTCGCGCCCAGCGCGGTCAGGCCCTTGGCCAGAATCGCGGTCAGGTGATGCACGCGGTTGGCGATTTGCGTCAGGCCTTTCGGGCCGTGGTAGACGGCGTACATGCTGGCGATGTTGGCCAGCAGCACTTGCGCGGTGCAGATGTTCGAGGTGGCCTTCTCGCGGCGGATGTGTTGCTCGCGGGTCTGCATCGCCAGACGCAGCGCCGGCTTGCCGAAACGGTCAACCGAAACGCCGACCAGACGGCCCGGCATGTCGCGTTTGAACGCATCTTTGGTGGAGAAGTAAGCCGCGTGCGGGCCACCGAAGCCCAGCGGCACGCCGAAGCGTTGTGCCGAACCGATGGCGACGTCCGCGCCGAACTCGCCCGGGGCGGTCAGCAGGGTCAGAGCCAGCAGGTCAGCGGCCACGGCCACCAACGCGTTGGCGGCGTGGAAGCGTTCGGTCAGTTCGCGGTAGTCGAACACATCACCGTTGCTCGCCGGGTATTGCAGCAGTGCGCCGAAGAACGGCGTTACGTCGGTCAATTCACGCTCATCGCCCACCACCACGTCGATACCCAGCGGCTCGGCACGGGTACGCAGCACGTCGAGGGTTTGCGGGTGGCTGTGGATCGAGGCGAAGAATTGGTGGCTGCCCTTGTTCTTGCTCAGGCGTTTGCAGAAGGTCATGGCTTCGGCAGCGGCGGTGGCTTCGTCGAGCAGGGAGGCGTTGGCGATCGGCAGGCCGGTGAGGTCGCTGATCATGGTCTGGAAATTCAGCAGCGCTTCGAGACGGCCCTGGGAGATTTCTGGCTGGTACGGCGTGTAAGCGGTGTACCAGGCCGGGTTTTCCAGCAGGTTACGCAGGATCGGCGACGGTGTGTGGCAGTTGTAGTAGCCCTGGCCGATGTAGGTTTTGAACAGCTGGTTTTTGCCAGCGATGGATTTGATCATCGCCAAGGCATCGGCTTCGCTCAGGCCGTCGTCCAGGCCGAGCACGCTGGTGCCCTTGATGCTTTCCGGGATGACGCTGGCGCTCAGCGCTTCGAGCGAATCGAAGCCGAGGCTGTTGAGCATGGCTTGCTCGTCACCGGCGCGCGGGCCGATGTGACGGGCGATGAATTCGTTGGCGGTGCCAAGGTTTACTTGAGTCATGTCGGTGTTCCTCAGGCTTCGGCTTGGGCTTTGATCAGACGGTCGTAAGCGTCCTGGTCGAGCAGTTTGCCGACAGCGGCGGCGTCGCTTGGCTGGAAGCGGAAGAACCAGCCTTCGCCCAGCGGATCTTCGTTGACCAGTTCCGGGGCGTCTTCCAGCGCCGGGTTGACTGCCAGTACGTCGCCATCGAGCGGCATGTACACGCCGCTGGCGGCTTTCACCGATTCCACGGTGGCGGCTTCGGCGCCTTTTTCGTAGGCCTGCAGCTCAGGCAGTTGCACGAACACCACGTCGCCCAGGGCGTTCTGCGCGAAAGCGGTGATGCCGACAGTAACGCTGCCGTCAGCTTCGGTGCGCAGCCATTCGTGATCTTCAGTAAAACGCAACTCGCTCATGGAAACTCCTCAGGGGGCCAGACTCGTCTGGTGGACGCGGTGGAATAGTCGGGCGCGAAGGCCCTTATTTATGAGGGGATGATTAGCAAGAATGCGGCCAAGGTTTGTTTATCTTTATAAATCAATGATTTAGATATTAAGGGGGCCGGCACGGGAGGCATCTCTGTAGCGAAATCGCTACAGCCTGGAGCGAGGATAAAAGCTGAACGGGATCAAAGCCTTGCACAGCGGTGACCGGAGGAGGGTGTATCGATATCGTTCCGCTGTAGCGCTTTCAGTACAGTTGGAGGTCGTTTTTGAACGGATTTCGAATCCGCCACATAACCTTGTGGGAGCGAGCCTGCTCGCGAAAAGGGTGTGTCAGTCGCCAATGATCTTGCTGATATACCGCTTTCGCGAGCAGGCTCGCTCCCACAGGAGATAGGTCCCACAGGGAGATTTGTGGTGAGTCAGGGCTTGTTGGGAATGCCGTATTTGCGCAGGCGATGGGCAATGGCCGTGTGCGAAGTTTGCAGGCGGCTGGCCAGTTGGCGGGTCGAGGGATAGCTGACGTAGAGTTTTTCCAGCAGGGAACGCTCAAAAGCTTCGACCGCTTGTTCGAGGCTGTCGACATCGCTGTCCGCCTGCCGTGCGACCGAGGTGCCAGCAATGTCGAGGTCGCCGATATCGACCAGACTGCTCTCGCAAATCGCCGCCGCGCGGAAGATCACGTTCTGTAATTGCCGCACGTTACCCGGCCAGCGATTGCCGAGCAGGGCCGGGTAAGTCCCCGGGGCGAGTCGGCAGACCGGGCGCTGGATCTGCGCGCAGGCCTGCTGCATGAAATAGCGCGCCAACAGCAGGATGTCCTGACCGCGCTCCCGCAGCGGCGGCACTTCTACGTTGAGCACATTAAGGCGGTAGAACAGGTCCTCACGGAACAAGCCTTCGCTGACCATTTTTTCCAGATCGCGGTGGGTCGCGCTGAGGATGCGCACATTGACCTTCACTTCACGATCACCGCCCACGCGGCGGAAGCTGCCGTCGTTCAGGAAACGCAGCAGCTTGGCCTGAAGGTACGGCGACATTTCGCCGATCTCGTCGAGAAACACCGTGCCCTGGTTGGCCAGTTCCATCAGCCCCGGTTTGCCGCCGCGCGCTGCGCCGGTGAAGGCGCCGGGGGCGTAGCCGAACAGTTCGCTCTCGGCGAGGTTTTCTGGCAACGCTGCGCAGTTCAACGCCAAGAAAGGTGCACTGTGTCGCGTGCTGATAGCGTGGCAGGCGCGGGCGACCAGTTCTTTGCCGGTGCCGGTTTCGCCTTGAATCAACAGCGGTGCGTCGAGGGCTGCCACCCGTTGCGCGCGGGCCTTGAGGGTGCGGATTGCTGGGGACTCGCCGAGCAGCGCATCGAAACCTTCGGCATGGTCGTGGTGCAATGCCGAGAGTTGTTCGCCGATGCGGTTTGGTTGGTAGAGCGTCAGCAGCGCGCCGGCATCGGTGATCGGCGTGGCATCGAGCAGCAAGGTCTGACCGTTGACGGTGATTTCGCGCAGCGGCAAACGGAAGCCGTGTTCGAGCAAGGTGTCGAGCAGGGCCGGATCGTTGAACAGTTCAGAGACGCTTTCACCGGCCGGTTCACGACCGTAGAGCGCGATTAGTGCCGGGTTGGCCAGCAGCACCTTGCCGGCGCTGTCGAGCGCCAGCACCGGGTCGGTCATCGCCGCCAGCAACGCGTCGAGCTGCAAGTGCCGACGCTGGCCGGGGAGGATGTCGACCACGGTCACCGCTTCCACGCCGAGCACGCGAAACAAAGCATCTTTCAGCTCTTCGAGCACCTGCGGGCTCAGGGTCGGCGCGTCGATGTAGACGTTCGGCGGGATCATCTCCACCGCATCCAGATTGAGATTGCGCCCACCGAGGATAGCCAGGACTTCCTGGGTGATGCCGACGCGGTCGATGAAGCTGACGTGGATACGCATGGGGCGGTTCAGTGATCTGCAGAGCGGAGGGGGGCAAGTATGCCTTAAATCAAAAACACCCTCACCCCAGCCCTCTCCCAGGGGGAGAGGGGGCCGACCGAGGTGTCTGAGGTTTGACATCGACCTGAAAGAACCAGTCGATTATGGATTCGGTAAAGCAAGTTCAGGTCGGTGTAACTCTAGAGCATCCCCCAATCAGTCCCCTCTCCCTTTGGGAGAGGGCTAGGGTGAGGGGCTTTTGCGGGTTATTCGAAGTGCTCAAGATTGACCGGATCCCCGGATTTCATATCGAGCTGCTTACGGATGTCTTCAAACATCATGTCGTAATGCTTGTGAACCGAGCCGATCTGGCTGTGCGTCTTGGGAATGCCGTACTTCTCGGCGATTTTCGTCACATTGTTGGCAAAGTTGTAGGCCTCCTCTTTGGGCAGGAAGAAGGTCTCTTTCATGTCCTTGCCCTGAAGGTTGCCATGCATCGTGAACTGGATGCCTTTGCCTTTCTGCGGATCTGTGAACACTTCATAGTCGAGGTGCACGTTGTAACTGACGTCATCCGGCGTCAACGCATGCCGCTCAATATGCAAATGACCGGGTTCAAATTGGGCCATGGGTTTCTCCTTTCAAGGCATGGGAGAAGGGCAGACCTCGGGCCTGCCCCCGGAGTTTCTGATTATCGGTAAGTGATGCCCGGCTTCGCCGTGGTCACTCGAGTACCGGCAGTACCTTGGACAATCGCTTCGATGTCCGCCAGCGAACCGATCACCGCGACCTTGCCAGTATGGCGCGCAAATTCGCAGGCTGCCTGCACCTTCGGTCCCATTGAGCCGGCGGCAAAACCGAGGCGTTCGAGTTCGTCCGGGTGCGCTTCGGCAATGGCTTTCTGCGTCGGTTTACCGTAGTCGATGAACGCCGCATTGACGTCCGTGGCGATCACCAGCAGATCGGCTTCCAGTTGCTCGGCGAGCAGCGACGAGCACAGGTCCTTGTCGATCACCGCCTCGATACCCTTGAGGTTGCGGTTCTCGTCGTACATGGTCGGAATCCCGCCGCCGCCGGCGCAAATCACGATGCTGCCCTTGTCCAGCAGCCATTTGATCGGGCGGATTTCAAAGATGCGTTTTGGCCGCGGACTGGCCACCACACGGCGGAACTTGTCGCCGTCCGGAGCGATTGCCCAGCCTTTTTCGGCGGCGAGTTTTTCCGCTTCGGCCTTGTCGTAGACCGGGCCGATCGGTTTGGTCGGGTTCTGGAAGGCCGGATCCTTGGCGTCGACTTCAACCTGGGTCAGCAGGGTGGCGAACGGCACCTCGAAATCGAGCAGGTTGCCCAATTCCTGTTCGATGATGTAGCCGATCATGCCTTCGGTTTCGGCACCGAGCACGTCCAGCGGGTAAGGGGTGACGGAGGTGTAGGCCGCCGCTTGCAGCGACAGCAGGCCGACTTGCGGGCCATTGCCGTGGGCGATGACCAGTTGGTTGCCGGGATGGATCTTGGCGATTTGCTCGGTGGCGATGCGGATGTTGGCGCGCTGATTGTCAGCGGTCATCGGTTCACCACGGCGGAGCAGGGCGTTACCGCCCAGAGCTACGACGATACGCATAATGCATGTCCTTTTCGTGTTGATCGTTCCCACGCTCTGCGTGGTAATGCCGCCACGGACGCTCCGCGTCCGCTGTGACGCAGAGCGTCACGGGATGCATTCCCACGCGGGAGCGTGGGAACGATCATGGATCAGCAGTGGTTACAGATCAGCCAGGGTCGAGACCAGAATCGCCTTGATCGTGTGCATGCGGTTTTCCGCTTGCTCGAAGGCGATGCAGGCTGGGGACTCGAACACGTCGTCGGTCACTTCGATGCCGTTTTTCAGGTGCGGATACTGCTCGGCAATCTGTTTGCCGACCTTGGTATCGCTGTTGTGGAACGCCGGCAGGCAGTGCATGAACTTGGTGCGCGGGTTGCCGGAGGCTTTCATCAGTTCGGCGTTGACCTGGTACGGCAGCAGTTGCTGGATACGCTCGGCCCAGGCTTCCACAGGCTCACCCATCGATACCCAAACGTCGGTGTGGATGAAGTCGACGCCTTTGACGGCGGCTTTCGGGTCCTCAGTGAGGGTGATGCGCGCACCGCTTTCTTCCGCATATTTGTGGCAGCGCTCGACCAGATCATCCAGTGGCCACAGCGCTTTCGGTGCGCAGATGCGCACGTCCATGCCGAGCTTGGCGCCGACCAGCAGCAGCGAGTTGCCCATGTTGTTGCGCGCATCGCCGAGGTAGGCGTAGCTGATCTCATGGATCGGCTTGTCGGCGTGTTCGCGCATGGTCAGCACGTCGGCGATCATCTGAGTCGGGTGATATTCGTCGGTCAGGCCGTTGAACACCGGCACGCCGGCGAACTTGGCCAGCTCTTCGACGATTTCCTGTTTGAAGCCACGGTATTCGATGGCGTCGTACATGCGCCCCAACACGCGGGCGGTGTCTTTCATGCTTTCCTTGTGGCCGATCTGCGACGAGTTCGGGTCGATGTAGGTGACGTTGGCGCCTTGGTCATACGCAGCCACTTCGAACGCGCAACGAGTACGGGTCGAGGTTTTTTCGAAGATCAGGGCGATGTTGTTGCCTTTCAGGTGTTGTTGCTCGGTGCCGGTGTACTTCGCGCGTTTGAGGTCGCGGGACAGGTCGAGCAGGTAACGCAGCTCACGTGGGGTGTGGTGTTCCAGGCTGAGCAGGTTACGGTTGTGAATGTTGAACGCCATGATGATTCTCCTTGGATTCGGTAATCGGCCCGGCCGCTACGGGATAGGTGCGGCCGGGGAGATGGTCGTTTAGTAATCGATAGGGTCGCGGATGATCGGGCAGGTCATGCAGTGGCCGCCGCCACGGCCTCGGCCCAGTTCACCGGCGCTGATGGTGATGACTTCCACGCCTGCCTTGCGCAGCAGGGTGTTGGTGTAGGTGTTGCGGTCGTAGCCGATGACCACGCCCGGCTCCACGGCCACCACGTTGTTGCCGTCGTCCCATTGCTCGCGTTCGGCGGCGAAGCTGTTGCCGCCGGTTTCCACCACGCGCAGCTTCGGCAGGTTGAGGGCTTTGGCCACGGTGTCGAGGAAGGTGCCTTCTTCGCGGCGGATGTCGATGCCGCCCTGTTTGCTTTCGTCAGGGCGCAGGGTGAAGGCGACAATCTGATTCACTACTTCCGGGAAAATCGTCACCAGGTCGCGGTCGCAGAAACTGAACACGGTGTCCAGGTGCATCGCCGCGCGGGATTTCGGCAGGCCGGCGACGATGACTTTTTCCACGGCTTTGTTCTTGAACAGGTTCAGCGCCAGTTGGCCGATGGCCTGACGCGATGAGCGCTCGCCCATGCCGATCAACACCACGCCGTTGCCGATCGGCATGACGTCGCCGCCCTCAAGGGTGGAGCTGCCGTGATCCTTGTCCGGGTCGCCGTACCAGATCTCGAATTCGGCGTTGGTGAACTGCGGGTGGAATTTGTAGATGGCGGTCGTCAGCAGGGTTTCCTGACGGCGCGCTGGCCAGTACATCGGGTTCAGCGTCACGCCACCGTAGATCCAGCAGGTGGTGTCGCGGGTGAACTGGGTGTTCGGCAGCGGCGGCAGAATGAAGCTGGAGTGGCCGAGGAAGTCGCGGAACATCTGGATGGTCTTGCCGCCGAAACTGTCCGGCAGATCATCAGCGGACACGCCGCCAATCAGGAATTCGGCGATGTGTCGCGGCTCAAGGCTTTTCAGCCAGGATTTGACTTCGTTGATCAGGCCCAGGCCCACCGAATCGGCGGTGACCTTGCGCTCGAGAATCCAGTCCAGCGCCTCAGGGATGGCGACGATGTCGGTCAGCAGGTTGTGCATTTCCAGTACATCGATGCCGCGCTCGCGCATTTTGGTGACAAAGTCGAAGTGGTCGCGCTTGGCCTGAGCCACCCAGAGCACGTCATCAAAGAGCAGTTCATCGCAGTTGTTCGGGGTCAGCCGCTGATGGGCCAGACCTGGGGAGCACACCATGACTTTGCGCAGTTTGCCGGCTTCGGAGTGGACGCCGTACTTAACTTTTTCCGTGGTCATTTCAGATCCTCCAGATAACAAAACAATCAGGGGTTACAGAGTCAGGAAGCCGTCGTAGAGACCGTAGGCCGCCACCAGGGCACCCACGACCACTGCGGCGAAAATCAGCTTCTCGACGTTAGTGAAAATCGGTTGTTTGAGTTCCAGCTTGGCTTTGGCGAACAGGATCGCGCCAGGTGCGTAGAGCAGGGCCGAGAGCAGCAAGTACTTGACCCCGCCGGCATACAGCAGCCACACCGCGTAGATCAGCGCGATGCCGCCGATAATCAGATCCTTGCGTCGCTCGGCCGCGAAGCCTTCGTAGCTCTCGCCGCGTACCGCCAGCAGCAGGGCGTAGGCGGCCGACCACAGGTACGGCACCAGAATCATCGAGGTGGCGAGGTAGATCAGCGACAGGTAAGTACTGGCCGAGAACAGCGTGATGATCAGGAAGATCTGCACCATCGCGTTGGTCAGCCACAGGGCGTTGACCGGTACGTGGTTGGCGTTTTCCTTACGCAAGAACTCCGGCATGGTGTGGTCTTTGGCAGCGGCGAACATTATCTCCGCACACAGCAGCACCCACGACAGCAGCGCCCCCAGCAGCGAGATGATCAGACCGACGCTGATCAGCACCGCACCCCAGTGACCGACCACATGCTCAAGCACGGCGGCCATCGACGGGTTCTGCAGTTTGGCCAGTTCCGGCTGGGTCATGATGCCCAGCGACAGCACGTTCACCAGCACCAGAAACAGCAGCACGGTGATGAAACCGATAACGGTGGCTTTACCGACGTCCGAGCGTTTTTCCGCCCGGGCCGAGAAGATGCTTGCACCCTCGATGCCGATGAACACCCAGACGGTGACCAGCATCATGTTGCGCACCTGGTTCATCACACTGCCCAGATCCGGATTTTTGATGCCCCAGATGTCGGCGGTGAAGATGTCCAGTTTGAAAGCGAACACCGCGATCAACACGAACAGCAGCAGTGGTACGACTTTGGCGACCGTGGTCACCAGGTTGATGAACGCCGCTTCCTTGATCCCGCGCAGCACCAGAAAGTGCACGGCCCACAGCAGCACCGAGGCGCCGATCACCGCAGCAACGGTGTTGCCCTCGCCGAAAATCGGGAAGAAGTAACCGAGGGTGCTGAACAGCAGAACGAAGTAACCGACGTTGCCCAGCCAGGCACTGATCCAGTAACCCCAAGCGGACGAGAAACCCATGTAATCGCCAAAACCGGCCTTGGCGTAGGCGTAGACACCGCCGTCCAGGTCAGGCTTGCGATTGGCGAGGGTTTGAAAGACAAAAGCGAGGGTGAGCATGCCGACGGCGGTGATGGCCCAACCTATCAGCACTGCACCGACGTCGGCGCTGGCGGCCATGTTTTGTGGCAACGAAAATATCCCGCCACCGATCATCGAGCCGACTACCAATGCAACCAGTGCACCTAGTCGTAGTTTTCCGGGAGCTTCAGACATTGCATGACTCCATTGCAGGAGAGAAGAGATCACAGCGTAGTTCTGTTGTCTGTTCAAACAGCTGACTTAGATCAGTGCATGGTCACATTCCATTGTTAATGAATGACTTAGGCTTCGACTGAAGGCATAAATATCCTGCCCGCAAGGCCCGTCCTAGAGGCGTTGTGGCTACATTGTTGGGAATGGCTATTATTACTTTCGAATTATGACGCTAGTTCTTTTTCAGCTTTTGGCAAATTTTCAGCCTCTGTTTTCAGTACAGAATTGAATTATCAGGATCAGTGCACAAAACTGTCTTAACGTGTTAGGCGTTAGCGCCATCCGCTATATATTTACGAGGTTTACCTGATAGCCATCATCTTGCTTTATTGATTTAGTCAATAGTTGTTACAAACAACCGATCACCACACATAAAAAGGGAAATTGAAATGTCGCAACCGACGCAAAAGCTGCGATTAGGCGCGTTGATCGCCCTGGTTGTGGGTTCGATGATTGGCGGGGGGATTTTCTCGCTGCCGCAGAACATGGCGGCGCGCGCCGATGCCGGGGCGATCCTGATCGGTTGGGGGATCACAGCGATCGGCATGTTGACCCTGGCGTTCGTGTTCCAGACGCTGGCCAATCGCAAGCCAGAACTTGACTCGGGCGTGTATGCCTACGCCAAGGCCGGGTTTGGCGACTACATGGGCTTTTCGTCTGCCTGGGGTTACTGGATCAGTGCCTGGCTGGGCAATGTCGGCTACTTCGTGCTGCTGTTCAGCACCCTCGGTTATTTTTTTCCGGTGTTTGGCCAGGGCAACACGCCAATCGCCATCGGCTGCGCGTCGGTGCTGCTGTGGGCCGTGCATTTTCTGGTGATGCGCGGGATCAAGGAAGCGGCGCTGATCAATCAGCTGACCACAGTGGCCAAAGTCGTGCCGCTGATCATGTTCATCGTCATCGCGGCGGTGGCGTTCAAGGCTGACATTTTTACCCGCGACATCTGGGGCACCAGCAACCCGAATTTCGGCGGTGTGATGGATCAGGTACGCAACATGATGCTGGTCACGGTGTTTGTGTTCATCGGCATTGAAGGCGCCAGTGTGTACTCGGCGCGGGCGGAGAAACGCAGCGACGTCGGCCGCGCCACGGTGATCGGTTTTATCGGCGTGCTGGCGCTGCTGGTGCTGGTCAACGTGCTGTCGCTGGGGATCATGAGCCAGCCGGAACTGGCGAATCTGCAGAACCCGTCGCTGGCGGCGGTGCTTGAGCACATCGTCGGGCCGTGGGGCGCGCTGTTGATCAGCATCGGTCTGGCAATTTCACTGCTCGGTGCGTTGTTGTCGTGGGCCTTGCTGTGCGCGGAAATCCTCTTCGCCACGGCCAAGGACAAGACCATGCCGGCGTTCCTGAAAAAGGAAAACAAGAACCATGTGCCGGTCAACGCCCTGTGGCTGACCAACGCGATGATCCAGATTTTCCTGTTGATCACGCTGTTTTCGGCCGGTACTTACACCAGTCTTATTTATCTGGCCTCGTCGATGATTCTGGTGCCGTACCTGTGGTCGGCGGCATATGCGGTGTTGCTCAGCGGGCGCGGCGAAACCTACGAACATGCCTCGGCCGAGCGCACCAAGGACCTGCTGATCGGTGGCATTGCCCTCGGTTATGCGGTGTGGCTGTTGTATGCCGGCGGGGTGAAGTATTTGCTGTTGTCGGCGTTGCTGTATGCGCCGGGGGTGATCCTGTTTGCCAAGGCCAAGCATGAAGCGGGCGAGCCGTTGTTCACCCATGTCGAGAAAGGCATTTTCACTTGCGTGATCATTGGCGCGGGGCTGGCGGCGTACGGGTTGTACAGCGGCGTGCTGTCGTTGTGAGGTTGTCGCTGGCGTATCGACCGCCGTATGACTGGGAGGCGATGTTGGGGGGACTCGCGGCGCGGACGTCGGAAATGCGGGACGGGCAGCGGCCGACAGCGCGGGAGTTGTCATTGCGTGCAGAGGCCGGGCGGATTTTTCGGTGGTATGCGCGCAATGATTGCGGACCTCTTTGAGCCCGGCTGATAGATACATCACCGCTCGGCTTGAAATTGCAGCCCTCACCCCAGCCCTCTCTCTCTGGGAGAGGGTTAGGATGAGGGGCTTTTTAAGCCCATTGTGGTCGATGGGAGCCCAGTTCTGTTGCCGGCAACGCCCACTGAATCGGCGTGCCGCTGATAGTCACCGGCACCTGCAAGCGATGCGCCGGGCCCCAGGGGGTCCGTTCCACGAGTTCACTTTGATCCTGTTCATCCTCGGCTCGTAACGCTTCACTCGCCCCCGGTCCATTGTCGATCAACAACTTCGCGGTCCGCGCCAGCGACAATCGCGCCGAGCCTGCTCGGCCATTCGCCAACCGCTCAGTCAGCAATCTGATCGCACTCGCCGCCATCAGATACCCCGTCGCATGATCCAGCGCCTGCACCGGTAATGGCGTTGGTGTATTGGCCTGCTTCCAGCGCTGCCCGGCCTCGGCGATACCGCTGCTCATCTGCACCAGACTGTCGAAGCCGCGGCGGTTCTGCCACGGGCCGCTCCAGCCGTAGGCGTTGAGACCGATATCAATTAACCCAGGCGCGAGCTGGCGACGGCGCTCAACGCCGAAGCCGAGATTTTCCAGTGCGTCGGCGCGGTAGCCGTGCAGCAGAATATCGGCGTCCTTCAGCAGACTTTCGAACACCGCACGATCCGCCGGGTCATGCAGATCCAGTCGCGCGCAGTGCTTGCCGAGGGTCATTTCCGGGACGACACCGGGCTCGTTCCAGGTCGGGGAATCGATGCGTAACACGTTGGCGCCAAGACCCGCGAGAAAACGGCTGGCGGTGGGGCCGGCGAGCACGCGTGTCAGATCCAGCACCTTGATCCCGGCCAACGGTTGCGCTACCGAGCCTTGCCACGAAGGCGGATGTTCATCGTGCGAATCGAGAAAATGCACCAGCGGCTCGGCATTCACCGCCAGCCCTTGCGGATGATTTTGCCACTGCACCCAACTGCGCATTTCGGCGGCGCAGCCCTTGGCCTCGACCACCGCTTGCTCCAGATCCGTACTTGCCCATTGCGCAACTTTGGCCGCCATCGCGGCACGGTCGGCGCAGACACCGAGCACCCGTTCAGCGGCAGCGCGATGATGCGGGGCATTGGTGTGCAGACGGATCCAGCCATCGCGAGTCTGGTAATCGCCAGCGACTGGATCCCACAGCGGCGGGACTTGCCAGCCAATCGGGCGGATGGAGGTGGCGAACCAGAACGAGGCCAATCGACGATCGACTGCAACGGCGGGTCGCTGGCCGGTCTGCTGCTGGAGCCATTCGCTGACGGCCTGACCGGCAGCGGCGATGCTGGCGCAGGCAAGGTCAGTGACGGCGAATGCCGAGGGCAGGGCGCCATGGGCGGTGAGCGTAATCGGCGTGTGCGGCAAGCCGAGTGCGGCTTGAATGGACGTGAGTAAATCAGTCATCGAAGGCCCTCCGGAGCGAGAGGGCGATGATAGTGCAAAACATTATTGGATTAGATGAAAGTCCAGCGGATGAACACTCCCCCCTGTGGGAGCGAGCTTGCTCGCGAAGGGGGCGTCACATTCAACATCATTACTGAATGGCAGACCGCTTTCGCGAGCAAGCTCGCTCCCACAGGGTTCAACGGTGTAGCGTCAGACGCGAAACTGATCCATCAATTTCATCTGCTGACTGGCCAAGGCATTGAGCTGGCTGCTGATCGCTGCCGATTCAGTCGCCTGGCCGGTCAAGGTTTCGGTCACGGTACGAATCGCCGAGACATTGCGATTGACCTCTTCCGCCACCGCGCTCTGCTGTTCGGCCGCACTGGCAATCTGCAGGTTCATATCGCTGATCACCGTCACCGCATCACTGATCTTGCCCAGCGCATCCACAGCCTGACGAATCTGCCCGGCGTTGTTGTGGGCCTGAGTCTGGCTCGAATGCATGGTCGCGACCACACCACGGGTGCCGGTCTGAATCCGTTCGATCACGATGCGAATTTCTTCTACCGAATCCTGGGTGCGCTTGGCGAGGTTGCGCACTTCGTCGGCAACCACGGCAAAACCACGGCCGCTCTCACCGGCGCGGGCCGCTTCGATGGCGGCGTTGAGGGCGAGCAGGTTGGTCTGTTCGGCGATGCTGCGGATCACTTCCAGCACCGAGCCGATCTGTTCGCTGTTGACCGCCAGTGCTTCAACCTCGGTCACGGCCTTGCTGACTTCATCGGCCAGTTGATTGATGTCGCGGGTGCTGCGTTCGATGATCGACATGCCGTCCTTGGCCGACTGATCGGCACCTTTCGCCGCATTGGCCGCGTTCGATGCGCTGTTGGCAACGTCGTGGGCGGTGGCGCTCATTTCGTTGGAGGCGGTGGCGACCTGATCGATTTCGCGGAACTGCACCTGCATGCCTTCGCTGGTCTGCCGGGCGATCTCCGAAGACTGGTCGGCGGTGCCGCGTGCTTCGGTGATGCTCTGTTTGATCTGTGCGATGGTCGGTTGCAGCTTGTCGAGGAAGCGGTTGAACCAGTTCACCAGTTCGCCCAGTTCATCTTTTTTGCTGTAGTTCAGACGTTGGGTCAGATCGCCTTCGCCGCTGGCGATGTTCTTCAGCATTTCGGCGACGCTATTGATCGGCCGGGTGACGCCGGACGCAGTCAGCCAGATCAGCAACAGGCCGACCAGACCGGCAACCACGGCAACCAGCAGCGCAGTGATCACGCCGGTTTCCTGAGCATCGTCGAGGACCGCTTGCAGCTTGACCGAGTCGGCCAGCAGCACTTGTTTCGGCAGGTCGATGACCACGCCCCAAGCGCGCGAGTTGCCAATCGGATCAACCGGGTAAACGGCGCGAATCAGATCGCCCTGTTCAAGAATTTTCGGAGTGCCGGAGGTCAGCAGTTGCAGCACATCCTTGCCGTCGGCACCGAGGGTGTCGCTGATCTTTTTGCCGACCTTGCTCGCGTCGGAGCTGTCAGCAGCGAGCACGCCGCTGCCAGAGACGATCAGCATGTGCCCGGCGTTATTAAACAGGTTGCGCTGGGAGTCGACGGCGGCCGCTTGCAGGGCGTCGAGGGCAATGTCGACACCGACCACGCCGATGGCCTTGCCGTCGACGATCAACGGCACGGAAATGGTCGTCATGAGCATTTCCTTGCCGCCGACGGTGTCGGCATACGGGTCGAGCAGGCAGGTCCGCTTGGCATCGCGAGGGCAGGTGTACCAGCTGTTGTAGGGAGTGCCGCTGACGCTGAGGGTGGTTTTGGTCAGGTCTTCTTCGACCATGATCGTGTTTAGCGAGGCGCCGGCGGCGCGACTCCAGTACGTGGCAAAACGTCCGGCTTCGTTGGACTGGCGGGCGGCGTCGTTGGCGAATTCGCTGTCCTTGCCGTCGAGAGCGTTAGGTTCGAAGGCGAGCCAGATACCGAGCACTTTGTCGTTGCGCTCGAAAGCGGTTTTCAGGCTCAGGTTCAACTCTTCGCGCAAGGCGCCGGCGTCCAGCGAACGCTTGGCGGCCATCGCCCGCATGTCCTTGATCTGGTCGGCCAGGGTGGTGATCACCGTCAGGCTTTCGCCGAAGGTTTTTTGCACCCGCACCGCTTGTTCGGCGGCTTTGGCTTGCAGCAGGTTCTGCACGCTGGCGGTGAGCAGCTTATTGCTGGAGGTGCTGACCAGTTCGTCGTTCTGGTTGGTCTGGTAGATGTTCATGCCGACGATCAGCGCGACCACACCGAGCAGGCACAGGCCGGAGAGCAGGACGATTTTCAGGCGAATGGACAGAGCGTCGAACATGGGGCGATCTCGCGAATGAATAAACGGGTGGCAGGCGGATATGAACTATCCGGTTCGCCAAATCCATTCAGCGCCATTCAATGCTCATCGGCGCGGGAGCAGAGGGCATGAGGCGTGTGCCGACGAACGGTCAGTGCTAAACGTTTGCGCAGGAGAAAGTGCTGAAAAAGCGAATAATTACAGGGAAGTTTCAGTGCGATGACGGGTCATTGCAGACCCGAATGGATTCCGGGCGTGACCAGATCCACAGATTGCCCAGGCTCATCCCGGCAATCGCCAGATAGATTGGCCAGCCGTGATCGAGCATCACCAGCATCAAGGTTGCGCAGAGCAGCATGCTCACCGTCGCACTGACCTTGGCCTTGCGCGCGATGATTTTGCCGTTGCGCCAGTTGCTGAGGATCGGCCCGAACAGGCGATGGTTTTCCAGCCAGGCACTCAGGCGCGGTGAACTGCGGGTCGCGGCCCAGGCGGCGAGGAGGATGAACTCGGTGGTCGGCAGACCGGGCACGACAATGGCGATCAGGCCAATGCCAAGGCTGACGTAGGCCAAGAGGCCGAACAGCACGCGGGCGAGTTTCGAGGAGGCGGGTTGCGGCATGGGCTCGGGATTGCTGTGAGGCGAGATGGGGATTCTACAGACTTGCGCTGTTCCCATGTGGGAGCGAGCTTGCTCGCGAAAGCGGTATGTCAGTCACATCAGCGTTGAATATGCTGCCGTCTTCGCGAGCAAGCTCGCTCCCACAGGGTTTTGTGGTGTTTCGGGGATCAGGCTGGTTCGGCTTCTGTGGCGTAAGCCTGTTCCAGCAACACGGTGAAGCGGTTGAACGCGTCGATCGCGCCTTGCTCCACTTCAGCCTCTTCTTCAGCAGTGAATTGCAGCGAATCGAGGGTGCGCACGAAGCTTTTCCAGCCTTCGGCACGGCCACCTTCAGGCTCGCCGAGGTGACGGGCACCAAAGGTTTCGCTCAGCTCCAGGGCCACGGCGCGTTTGATCAGGAACGCCGCACCGAGCTTCGAACCTTCGGAAACAAAGATCCAGCCCAGCGCGCGAGCCTTGCTCGGGTTTTTCACCGCGCCAGCTACCGGTGCCGGTACTTCGGTGTCGAGATCGGCGAGGTCTGCCTTGGCTGCTTCGGCGCGGCAACGGGCCGGCAGATCAGGCACGATCGCAGTCAATTCTGCATCGTTGTACAGGTCGACCAGTTCCGACTGGAACAGGTACTGCGCGACGACGAAACGGGCGAAATTGGCGCGGGTCTCGAACGGCGCGTGGGCTTTGACCAGGGCGTCGAGCTTGCTGTGCGGCTCGTGGGTAATCTGGTTCAGGCGTTGTGAACGCAGGGCTTTTTCCGAAGTGGTCATGACATGTCCTTGATAAAAGAGGCGCTTGATAACGAGACGAACAGGGCGACGTGCAAGCGTAAAAAAACCTCACTGCGCGGTGCCTGAACACGCGCAGTGAGGTTGGCCGGATCAGATGTCCCAGATCAGATTGATCGCGAAGTTGCGGCCCGGTTGGGTCAGGCGATCGAGGTTGGCCGGCTGTGTCACCGAGGCTTCGCCGACGCTGTCGTAACCGCGCACGTCATCCCACAGCCAGTATTTCTTGTCGGTCAGGTTGTAGATGCCGCCGCTGACGGTGACGTCGTCGGTGACTTTGTAATAACCGGCCAGATCAAAAATGCCGAAGCCCGGGGTTTTGAACTGGCTGCTGACGCCATCCGGCGACTTGAAGTTGCTATCGTCGACGCGGTCCTTTTTCTTCACCAGGGTCCAGCTCAGCAGGCCGCCGTAGTTGTCCTGGTCGTAACCCAGACCGAACACGCCGGTCAGCGGGTTGACGCTGTTGATCGGCTCGCCGTTGTCGTTGTTGCGACCGTAGGCGTAGGCAATCGAGCCTTGGGTATAGAGACCTTGCGGCGCGCCGAACGCATCCAGATTCAGCCGACCTTTGACTTCCGCACCCTTGATGGTGGCGTGCTTGATGTTGGCCGACTGGAAGGTCAGTTCGTTGCGGCCCGGGGTCACCGCATCTTCGTTGATGAAATCGCGGTACTTGTTATAGAACACCGCCACGTCGAACGAACCGTGTTCGAAGTTGCCGCGCAGACCGGTTTCATAGCTTTTGCTTTTCTCCGGTTCGAGGTCCGGGTTCGGCGCCACGCTGTAGCCGGTGGTGGTGTTTTCGAAGCGGCCGTACAGGGCTTTCGCGGTCGGGGTACGGAAACCTTCAGCGTACTGACCGTACCAGGTGTAGTTTTCGGTCAGGGCGTAGGTGAGGCCGAATTTCGGCGAGACTTTGTGCCAGGTCTTGTTCTCGTCGCTGACCGTGCCTTGGCCGTCCGCCGCCACGGTGTTGAGGAATTCCTGAGTGATGTGCGGCGTGAGCTGGGTGTAGTCGTAGCGCAGGCCCGGCAGGAAGGTCCAGTTGTTCCAGCTGATCTGATCCTGAGCAAACACACTGTAGGTGTTGATGGTCGGGTCCGGGAAGTCGGTGGCTTTGGCCAATACGTCAGCGGTACTGGTTGCACCAATGGCGGTGCAGCCACGACCGACGGCCAGGCAAGTGCCGTCTCCGCTGCGCGAGCCGGTGACTTTCTGTTGCTTGATGGTGGTGCCGTAAGTCAGCACGTGATCGGTGGCGCCGATGGCGAACGCCTTGTCCAGTTGCGCATCGAAGACCCACTGTTTCTCTTCGTAAATGGTGTCGCGAGTACGCAGCACTTTGCGGGTGATCGGGTAGTAGAACTCGGAGGTGCTCTGGTCGGTCTTGGCGATCTGGTGGTTGAGACTCCACTTCACGTTGTCGACCAGCAGGCTGTCGAGGGCGAACGAGTGCTCGATGCCGAAACGCTCACGGGTGATCGTGTCGTTACCGGTTCTCCACTGGTACATACCGCCGGGCAGCACGCTGTTCGGAATGGTCGGCGCGCCGTTGAAGTACGGGCCGCCGTAAGCACTTTTCTGATCGGTATCGCGGTCATCCTTGTACTTTTCGTAGGTCAGGCCCAGGCGTGAATCTTCGTTGTAGTTCCAGCCGATCTTGGCCAGTACGTTGTAGGCGTTGACGTCTTCCGGGTTGGCGGCGGTGCGTTCCAGACCGGTGCCGTTGTTGCTGCCGTAGGAATCGGTTTCGTGACCGTCACGCTGGCTGTAATGCAGCAAACCGTCGAACTGCTCGGCGCGGCCGGCCACGGTGGCGGATTTCAGCCAGCTGTCATCGGCCGAGCTGTAACCGCTTTTCAGACGCGCACCGACGTCTTTGCCCGGCTTGATGATGTCGTCGGCATCGAGGGTGTAATAGCTGACGGCGCCGCCGATGGCGTTGCTGCCGTACAGCACCGAGGCCGGACCACGGAGGATTTCCACGCGTTTGACGATTTCCGGGTCAACGTAGTTGCGCTGGGTCTTGGCGTAAGGGCCGTTGAAGAAACCGTCCGGGACTTCGACGCCGTCGACTTGCGTCAGGATGCGGTCGCCGTCGATACCACGGATGTTGTAGCCGCTGATGCCGCCACGGGTGCCCGCACCGCCGACGGAAACACCCGGCTCATAACGCACCAGATCCTTGATGGTGTTGACGTTGTTGCGGTCCAGATCCTGGCGGGTCTGCACGGTGACGGTGGCCGGCACGCTGTTGACCGACTGCTCCTGACGGGTGGCGCTGATGGTCACCTGATCGAGGTTGAGTGTGCCGCTATTGGTGCGCTTTTCCAGCACAACGTTGTTGTTGCTGATTTTGCGGAAGCTCAGGTTGGTCCCCACCAACAGACGCTCCAGGGCCTTCTCCGGTGGCAACGAGCCACGCACGCCCGGGGACGACACGCCCTGACCCAGTTCTGCCGGCAAGCCGACCTGCCAACCGGTCACGGCGGTGAAGGCATTAAGCGCCGACACCAGCGGCTGCTGGCCGATGGCGAACGAGTAATCGCCCATGTTGCGTGTCGGTTGCTCGGTAGCCGCCATCAGCGGCGCGGTGCCGGCCATCAGGATGGCCGCAGTCAGCAGCGACAATACGCGGGAAGGGGAGGAAGTCTGGCGGGTAAGGCGTGAGGACATCGATAGCGCTCCGTGTCGCACGAATCTTTATAGGTGCTGATTGACTCGCTTGTTGCGAATCAATTGCATTGGCTATAACGAGACGTACTGACGTTGGCTATCGAGTAAAAATAATTCTCATTTAGTTCAAAATCACCAGCGCGGGGAATTCCTGCAGGCGCGCCGAGGTGATGTGCGCGAGGGAGCGAACCACGTCAAGCGGCTGGTCGAGACGGTAATTGCCGGTCACGGCGACGTCCGCCAGTTGTTCGTTGTTGTTGATGATCCAGCCCGGGTAGTAGCGGCGCAATTCGGCCAGCACCTGATTCAGCGGGCAGTTCTCGAACACCAAGCGACCTTGCACCCAGGCCAGGTCCGTGTTGGCATCGAGTTTGGCCGGGCGGTCGAAACCGTTGGGGCCGATGCGGATGCTCTCACCAGCCTTCAGACGCACGCGGGCGTCGTTGTGCGTTGCCTGTAGATCGACATCGCCGCGCTGCACGTTGACCTGCGCCACGCCATCGAGATAACGCACCGCGAACGCAGTATCGCGCACGCTGGCGCGGACCGGGCCGGCATCGATTTCCAGCGGTTGACTGCGCCCGCTGGCAATTTCGAAAAACGCCTCGCCCTGAAACAACCGGGCAACGCGCTGCTGATCGTTGATGGTGCTGGAAAATGCCGAATTGGTATTGAGCAGGACTTTCGAGCCGTCCTCCAGTTGCAGACGCTGGCGCTCGCCAACCACGGTCAGATGGTCGGCCTGAAGGCGCATGGGCAAATTGCTGAAACTGAACAGACCGAGCACCAGCACGGCGGCGGTGGCCAGCGGTTTCCAGTGCGGACGCAGACGCTTGAGGAAGGTGACTTTCGCAGGTTTGGCCGCCAGGCTTTGTGCGCACAGGGCGACTTGCGGGCCGTCCCAGATCGCCTGAGCCTTGGCAAACGCCTCGGCATTCAGCGGATCAGCCGCCAGCCAGGCATGGAACTGCCGGGTCTGTTCCTCGTCCGGGCTGCCGAGCACGATGAGCCAGTCCAAAGCCTGGTCCATTGCATTTGCAGCGTCCTGCACCGAATCCGGCGAAGGCGAGCGGTGGGTGTCCGTCACGGTGTTTCCTCGGCTGTGTCTGTGCACGGCTGTTTTTTCAAGTGAAGCGTAAAAGTCGGGCAAGGGTAACAAAGCCCGATGATCCGTGCAGTCGATCCGCGCACTTACAGAAAGAGCCTACAGCTTCAGTCGCCATTCAGGCGTTCGGCGACACCGATGCAAATGCTCATGATCAGCTTCAGTTCTTTCTGCACGGTGCTGAGGGAGACGTTCAGCTCATCGGCGATTTCCTGGTAGCTGTTCCCATGCAAGCGGCTGAGGATGAAAATCTGCTGTTGGCGGGGGCTGAGTTGACTGAGGCTCACGTTCAAGCGCTCCAGCATCTGTTCGGCGTGGGCGGCATCTTCGGCGCTGCTGGCCGGGGCGGCGACGCTGTGCACGACATCCTGCGGCACATCATCGACCATGGTCCGCGAATGGATCTTGCGCGCACGCAAATGATCCAGCGCCAGATTGCGCGCGGTCTGGAAGACAAAAGGTTCGAGGTGATCGATGGCCCGCTCGCTCAACGCCCGCGTCACGCGCAGGTAGGTCTCCTGCAGCAGGTCTTCAGCGGTGCTGTGATTGTTGACCATCCGTTCCAGCGTTCGCAGCAAGGAGGTGCGCTGGGTGAGGAAGACGTGGTTGAAGCGCGATTGACTCACGGGAAGACCTGATCGATTTCAAGCGAATGATAATGCTTATCATCTAGTTGAATGGTCAAGCCTTGATTTCGAATACAACGAAAAACCCTGTGTGGGAGCGAGCTTGCTCGCGAAGGCGTAGTGTCAGGCAATTCAACTGGCGACTGACCCACCGCATTCGCGAGCAAGCTCGCTCCCACAGGGATAGGGGATTACTTGGGATTACTCCGCGTTACACAACGCCAGGCAGTTATCCAGCATGCGGTTGGAGAAGCCCCACTCGTTGTCATACCAGGCCAGCACCTTCAGCAGTTTGCCGCTGGATTTGGTGTGGTTGGCGTCGAAGATCGACGACAGCGGGTTGTGGTTGAAGTCGCTGGATACCAGCGGCAGGGTGTTGAAACCGAGAATCTTCGAGTGTTGGCTAGCCGCTTTCATCAGCGCGTTGACTTCTTCGGCGCTGGCTTCTTTCTTCAGTTGCACGGTCAAATCCACCAGCGACACATTGATCACCGGCACGCGCACGGCCATGCCGGTCAGTTTGCCCGCCAGTTCCGGCAGCACCAGGCCCACCGCTTCAGCGGCGCCGGTCTTGCTCGGAATCATGTTCTGCGTGGCCGAACGCGCGCGGTACGGGTCGGTGTGATAGACGTCGGTGAGGTTCTGATCGTTGGTGTAGGCATGAATCGTGGTCATCAGACCGCTTTCGATGCCCAGTTCACGGTGCAGCACCTGCGCCACCGGCGCCAGGCAGTTGGTGGTGCACGAAGCGTTGGAGATGATCTGGTGCGACTGGCGCAGAATGTCGTGGTTTACACCATAGACAACCGTGGCGTCGGCACCTTTGGCCGGCGCCGAGATGATCACTTTGCGTGCGCCGGCAGTAATATGCGCGGCCGCTTTGGCGCGATCGGTAAAGAGACCGGTGCATTCGAACACCACATCAATCTTTTCCGCCGCCCATGGCAGTTCGGCCGGGTTGCGAATGGCGCTGACCGCAATGCGGTCGCCGTTGACGGTCAGACTTTCGTTGTCATGCTCGACCTGAGCGTCGAACGTGCCGTGAACGGTGTCGTATTTGAGTAGATGAGCATTGATCGAGCTGTCGCCCAGATCGTTGATGGCGACGATCTGCAAATCCTGTCGATAGCCTTGGGTATACAGTGCGCGCAGGACATTACGGCCGATGCGGCCAAAACCATTGATTGCGATTCGAAGAGTCATTGAACAGCGCCGCCGTCGTTTTGTTGTTGGAATTACAAGATTATTCGCATAAAAATAGAAAACAAGCCTTTTTAGTGGCAATATTTTGTTTTATCTACAACGAGTGACCTGAATCAACTGGTCCGAATGGTCAAAAAAGCCGTCTGTCATTCCAACAACAACGGCGTTTGATCAGCATAGACAATCAGGTCGCCACATCCGTTAGCCTGGAGTTCTACACATGCATCCCCGCGTCCTTGAGGTCACCGAACGGCTTATCGCCCGCAGCCGCGCCACGCGTCAGGCTTACCTTGCACTGATTCGCGGCGCCGCCACCGACGGGCCGATGCGCGGCAAGCTGCAATGCGCCAACTTCGCCCACGGCGTGGCCGGGTGCGGCAGCGAAGACAAGCACAGCCTGCGGATGATGAACTCGGCGAACATCGCCATTGTTTCTTCGTATAACGACATGCTCTCGGCGCATCAGCCGTACGAAGTGTTCCCGGAACAGATCAAGAACGCCCTGCGCGAAATCGGCTCGGTCGGCCAGTTCGCTGGCGGCACGCCCGCCATGTGCGACGGCGTCACCCAAGGCGAGCCGGGCATGGAACTGAGCCTGCCGAGCCGCGAAGTGATCGCCATGTCGACCGCCGTGGCGCTGTCGCACAACATGTTCGACGGCGCGCTGATGCTGGGTATCTGCGACAAGATCGTTCCGGGCCTGATGATGGGCTCGCTGCGTTTCGGTCACCTGCCGACGATTTTCGTCCCGGGCGGGCCGATGGTCTCGGGGATTTCCAACAAGGAAAAAGCCGACGTGCGGCAGAAGTACGCCGAAGGCAAAGCGACCCGCGAAGAGCTGCTGGAATCGGAGATGAAGTCCTACCACAGCCCGGGCACCTGCACGTTCTACGGCACAGCCAACACCAACCAGTTGCTGATGGAAGTCATGGGCCTGCACTTGCCGGGCGCCTCTTTCGTCAACCCGAACACGCCGCTGCGTGATGCGCTGACCCGCGAAGCCGCGCATCAAGTCACGCGCCTGACCAAACAGAACGGCAACTTCATGCCGATCGGCGAAATCGTCGACGAGAAGGCGCTGGTCAACTCCATTGTTGCGCTGCACGCCACCGGCGGTTCGACCAACCACACCTTGCACATGCCGGCTATCGCCATGGCGGCGGGCATTCAACTGACCTGGCAGGACATGGCCGACCTCTCCGAAGTCGTGCCGACCCTGAGCCACGTTTACCCGAACGGCAAAGCCGACATCAACCACTTTCAGGCAGCGGGCGGCATGTCGTTCCTGATCCGCGAGCTGCTTGGCGCCGGCCTGCTGCACGAAGACGTCAACACCGTGCTCGGCCACGGGTTGAGCCAATACACCAAAGAGCCGTTCCTCGATAACGGTCAGCTGGTGTGGCGTGAAGGTCCAACCGACAGCCTTGATGAAAACATTCTGCGCCCGGTCGCCCGTGCGTTCTCGCAGGAAGGCGGTTTGCGCGTGATGGAAGGCAACCTCGGTCGCGGTGTGATGAAGGTGTCCGCCGTCGCCCTGGAAAACCAGATCGTCGAAGCGCCAGCGATGGTGTTCCAGGATCAACAAGACCTGGCCGACGCGTTCAAGGCCGGTCTGCTGGAAAAGGATTTTGTTGCGGTGATGCGCTTCCAGGGCCCGCGTTCCAACGGCATGCCTGAGCTGCACAAGATGACGCCATTCCTTGGCGTGCTGCAGGATCGCGGCTTCAAAGTCGCCCTGGTGACTGACGGCCGGATGTCCGGCGCCTCGGGGAAAATCCCCGCCGCGATTCACGTCAGCCCCGAAGCTTATGTCGGTGGCGCTTTGGCGCGCGTGCAAGAGGGCGATATCATCCGCGTCGATGGCGTCAAAGGTACTTTGGAACTCAAGGTCGACGCCGCAGAATTTGCAGCGCGCGAACCTGCCAAAGGCCTGTTGGGCAATAACATCGGCAGCGGTCGCGAACTGTTTGGCTTCATGCGTTTGGCCTTCAGCTCGGCGGAGCAGGGCGCCAGCGCCTTCACTTCTGCCCTGGAGACGCTTAATTGAAACTGGCTTTGGTCGGTGACATCGGAGGCACCAACGCGCGGTTCGCGTTGTGGAAAAACCAGCAACTGCAATCGGTTCAAGTGCTGGCCACGGCCGACCACGCCAGCCCGGAAGAGGCGATCAGCCTCTACCTGAGCGGGCTCGGTCTGGCGCCGGGTTCGATCGCTTCGGTGTGCCTGTCGGTGGCCGGCCCGGTCAGTGGTGATGAATTCAAATTCACCAACAACCACTGGCGCCTGAGCCGCACCGCGTTCTGCAAAACCTTGCAGGTCGAGCAGTTGTTGCTGGTCAACGACTTCTCGGCGATGGCGCTGGGCATGACCCGTTTGCAGCCGGGCGAGTTTCGCGTGGTCTGCGAGGGCACGCCGGAGCCGTTGCGCCCTGCGGTGGTGATCGGCCCGGGCACTGGCCTTGGTGTCGGCACCTTGCTCGATCTCGGTGAAGGTCGTTTCGCGGCGTTGCCGGGCGAGGGCGGTCACGTTGATCTGCCGCTGAGCAGCCCGCGTGAAACTCAGTTGTGGCAGCACATCCACAATGAAATCGGCCATGTCAGCGCGGAAACCGCGTTGAGTGGCGGCGGTTTGCCGCGAGTCTATCGCGCGATCTGCGCAGTGGACGGGCATGAGCCAACGCTTGATACGCCGGAAGCGATCACGGCGGCCGGGCTGGCGGGTGATCCGATTGCCCTGGAAGTGCTCGAGCAGTTCTGCTGCTGGCTCGGCCGGGTCGCCGGCAACAACGTACTGACCACAGGCGGGCGTGGCGGGGTGTATATCGTCGGCGGGGTGATTCCACGCTTCGCCGATTTCTTCCTCGAAAGCGGTTTCGCCCGCAGCTTCGCCGACAAGGGGTGCATGAGCGACTACTTCAAAGGCATACCGGTGTGGCTGGTGACGGCGCCGTATTCCGGCCTTGTCGGTGCCGGTGTGGCTTTGGACCAATCAATCCCGACCTGAAATGCAATCCCCCTGTGGGAGCGAGCTTGCTCGCGAATGCGGTGTATCAGTCAACCCAAATGTTGAATGTAACGACGCCTTCGCGAGCAAGCTCGCTCCCACAGTGGTTCTGTGGTGTTTGTAAGTTCGATGCTTAAGGCATAATCCGCCCCAATTCCAACAACAAGGATGCCTTCGAAGTGAGCTCAGTCAACAAGTCGATATTGTTGGTCGATGACGACCAGGAAATACGCGAGTTGCTGGAAACCTACCTGACCCGCGCCGGGTTTCAGGTGCGGGCCACCGCCGACGGTGCCAGTTTTCGTCAGGCCCTCAACGAGGCGCCGAGCGATCTGGTGATCCTCGATGTCATGCTGCCCGACGAAGACGGCTTCAGTCTGTGCCGTTGGGTGCGTCAGCATCCGCGTCAGGCGCAGGTGCCGATCATCATGCTCACCGCCAGTTCCGACGAAGCCGACCGCGTGATCGGTCTCGAACTCGGTGCCGACGACTACCTCGGCAAACCCTTCAGCCCGCGCGAACTGCAAGCACGCATCAAGGCATTGCTGCGTCGTGCGCAATTCGGTCAGGAGCGCAGCGGCAGTGACGTGCTGGCCTTCGACGAGTGGCGGCTGGACATGGTCAGTCATCGACTGTTTCACACCGACGGCGAGGAAGTGATTCTCTCCGGCGCCGACTTCGCCCTGCTGAAGCTGTTTCTCGATCACCCGCAGGAAATCCTCGACCGCGACACCATCGGCAACGCCACCCGTGGCCGCGATCTGATGCCGCTCGATCGCATCGTCGACATGGCCGTCAGTCGTTTGCGCCAGCGCCTGCGCGACACCGAGAAACCGCCACGACTGATTCGCACCGTGCGCGGCAGTGGCTATCAACTGGCAGCCAACGTGGTTGCCGGCAATGGTCACTGATTCGCTGCGTAAACTCGCCGCCAAGGTCCCGGTTCCGCGTTCGCTGCTTGGGCGGATGTTGTTGCTGACCTTGCTGGCGGTGCTGTTCGCGCAGACATTGTCGAGCGTGATCTGGGTCTCGCAACTGCGCGCCACCCAGCTCGAAGGCCTGGTCACCAGCGCCCGCAGCCTTGCCCATTCGATGACCGCCAGCGTCAGTTATTTCCGCTCGTTGCCGGTGGCTTATCGGCCGCTGGTGCTCGACCAGTTGCGCAGCATGGGCGGAACCCGCTTCGTGGTGACACTCAACGACAAGCCGCTGGGCATGGACGTGCTGCCGGTCACGCCGCGTAAAGCGGCGGTGATGAAAGCGGTCGATGAAGTACTGCGACAGACTTTGGGCCATGACACCGATATTTCGGTGACCTTCGTCAGTCCCGAAGACCTGCGGATTTTCAACGCCGGGCTGAAGCTGGATGAGTTGCCGCGTTCGTGGGCGCATTACGCGCTGACCCTGGAACCGGTGAATCCGCCCGTGTTGGTCACGCAGATTCAAATGGCCCCGGGTGAATGGCTGTACATCGCCTCTCTGTTGCCCGAGCCGTACACCAGTCTTGAAGAACAAGGCCTGCCCTCCCAGCAGGTGTGGTTCATCGTTCTCACCAGCGGATTCCTGCTGTTGTTCATCGGCCTGTTGGTGCACTGGCAGAGTCGGCCGCTCAAACGTCTGGCCCGCTCAGCACGGGATCTGTCGCTGGGTGCCGACGTCGAGCCGGTGGCCGAGGGCGGCGGCAGTGAAGTGGTCGAAGTGGGGCGCGCATTCAACACCATGCGCGAGCGCATCAGCCGTTACCTGACCGAGCGCAGCCAGTTGTTCAGCGCGATTTCCCATGACCTGCGCACGCCGATTACCCGTTTGCGTCTGCGCGTCGAATTGCTTGAAGACGAGAAGCTGCAAGCCAAATTCGGCCGCGATCTGGATGAGCTGGAGCTGCTGGTCAAAGGCGCGCTGCAATGCGTGAAGGACACCGACATCCACGAGAACATCGAACCGGTGGATCTCAACCATGTGCTTGACTGCCTGGTCGAGCCGTATCTGGCGCCGAACGGCAACGGTCGGGTGACTCAGCATGGCCGGGCGCTGGCGGCTTATCCGGGTAAGCCGTTGGCGCTGAAGCGCTGCATCGGCAACCTGATCGACAACGCTTTGAAGTATGGGCAGAACGCACATCTGCATATCGATGACGATGACAGCGCGTTTGTCTTGCACGTTGATGATGAAGGGCCGGGGGTGCCGGAGCAGCGTTTGGAGCAGGTGTTTGAGCCGCATTTCCGCTTGGCGGGGCAGCAGCAGGGATATGGGTTGGGGTTGGGCATTGCGCGCAATATTGCCCACAGCCATGGCGGGGAAGTGACGTTGCAGAATTTGCGTGAGGGTGGGTTGCGGGTGACGTTGCAGTTGCCGCGTTCGGCGGATTGAGTCAAAAGCTTTCCCTCACCCTAGCCCTCTCCCAGGGGGAGAGGGAACTGACCGGGGGATGCTGCGGAGGTACGCCGACCTGGAAGTCCGGTAACGAATCCATAATCGACTCGATGTGTCAGGTCGGCGGATAACCCAGCACCACTCGGTCGGCCCCCTCTCCCTCCGGGAGAGGGCTGGGGTGAGGGTAGTTCTTTTGTCACGATCCGGTGACAAAACCCGCCCCCTTCGTTACAAGCCCACCCCGGCCCGTTGTTTAGACTCCCCGCAGTCATAACAACAAAAAAGGCCACCCATGGATCTCTTCCAACCCGGCTTCAGCAGTTGGCTGAACGCCCCTGTGCACCAGCAATGGCTCGCCGCCGAAGGCCTGCGCCTGCTGGATTTCGCCAAGGCAGCAAAACTGCCGGAAGGCTTCGGCAACCTCGACGAACGCGGCCGTCTGCCTGCGAACGCGCAAGCCGAAACCATGAACACCGCGCGCATGACCCACAGCTTCGCCATGGCCCACATTCAGGGCCTGCCGGGGTTTGCCGAACTGGTCGATCACGGCATCGCCGCTCTGCGTGGGCCGTTGCGTGATGTTCTGCACGGCGGCTGGTTTGCGGTCGCCGAACACCGCGATGACAACACCGGCAAGAACGCCTACCTGCATGCCTTTGTCGCTCTGGCCGCCAGCTCTGCGGTGGTCGCGCAACGTCCCGGCGCACAAGCGCTGCTGGACGATGCCATCGACATCATCGACACGTATTTCTGGAGCGAAGAAGAGGGCGCCATGCGTGAATTCTTCAATCGCGACTGGAGCGAGGAAGAAGCCTATCGCGGCGCCAACAGCAACATGCACGCGACCGAAGCGTTCCTCGCGCTGGCTGATGTCACTGAAGATCCGCGCTGGCTGGTACGCGCGCAACGCATCGTCGAGCGGGTGATCCACGGTCACGCTGCCGGCAACGGTTACATGGTCATCGAGCACTTCGACCGCGACTGGCAACCGCTGCGCGAATACAACCATGACAATCCCGCTGACGGATTCCGCCCCTACGGCACCACGCCGGGCCACGGTTTCGAATGGGCGCGGCTGTTGCTGCACCTCGAAGCGGCGCGGGTTCAGGCCGGCATGCTCACGCCCGGTTGGCTCGCCACCGATGCGCAAAAACTGTTCGAGAACAACTGCCGCAACGGTTGGGACGTCGATGGACTGCTGGGCATCGTCTACACCCTCGACTGGAGCAACAAGGCCGTCGTCCGCCATCGCCTGCACTGGACGCACGCCGAGGCCAGCGCCGCCGCCAGCGCCTTGCTCAAACGCACCGGCGATGCGCAATACGAAAGCTGGTACCGGCTGTTCTGGGAATTCTGCGAGATGAATTTCATCGACCGTTGCGACGGCAGCTGGCACCACGAACTCAATCCGCAAAACACCCCAAGTGCCGATATCTGGCCGGGCAAACCCGATCTGTATCACGCCTGGCAGGCGGTGCTGATCCCTCGTCTACCCTTGGCACCCAGTATGGCGACTGCTTTGGCGCAGTTGTCTCAGGGCACTCCTGTGTAACCATGTAGTGACATTCGCGCGTCCCTTCGTTACCTGCGAAGGGAAACGTCCTGTTTAAACTCCTGTGCAGCGCAAGCACCAGACTTGCATGCATAACAACAAGAAAGGTACATCTCAGATGAATGCGATTTCTCGCCTCGCTACTGTCATTTCTGTCGCCTCCCTGTTCCCGCTCGCAATTCTGCCTCTCAGTGTTTCCGCTGCCGAATCCAAAGGTTCGGTCGAAGTCGTGCACTGGTGGACGTCCGGTGGCGAAAAAGCCGCTGTTGATGTGCTCAAGGCGCAAGTCGAAAAAGACGGTTTCACCTGGAAAGACGGCGCTGTCGCCGGCGGTGGCGGTGCGACTGCCATGACCGTGCTGAAAAGCCGTGCCGTTGCCGGCAACCCGCCTGGCGTTGCCCAGATCAAAGGCCCGGACATTCAGGAATGGGCGTCCACTGGCCTGCTCGACACCGACGTGCTGAAAGACGTCGCCAAGTCGGAAAAATGGGACAGCCTGCTCGACAAGAAAGTCTCCGATACCGTGAAGTACGACGGTGATTACGTGGCCGTGCCGGTGAACATTCACCGCGTGAACTGGCTGTGGATCAACCCGGAAGTGTTCAAGAAAGCCGGGATCACCAAGAACCCGACCACCCTCGAAGAATTCTACGCCGCTGGCGACAAGCTGAAGGCTGCGGGCTTCATTCCGCTGGCTCACGGCGGTCAGCCTTGGCAGGACAGCACCGTGTTCGAAGCCGTGGTGCTCTCGGTCATGGGTGTCGATGGTTACAAGAAAGCCCTGGTTGACCTGGACAACGCCGCGCTGACCGGCCCGGAAATGGTCAAGGCGCTGACCGAGTTGAAGAAAGTCGCGACCTACATGGACGCCGACGGCAAAGGCCAGGACTGGAACCTGGAAGCGGCCAAGGTCATCAACGGCAAGGCCGGCATGCAGATCATGGGCGACTGGGCCAAGTCCGAATGGACCGCGGCCAAGAAAGTCGCTGGCAAGGACTACGAGTGCGTAGCGTTCCCGGGGACCGACAAGGCGTTCACCTACAACATCGACTCGCTGGCCGTGTTCAAGCAGAAGGACGCCGGCACTGCGGCCGGTCAGCAGGACATCGCCAAAGTCGTGCTGGGTGAGAACTTCCAGAAAGTCTTCAGCATCAACAAAGGCTCGATCCCGGTGCGCAACGACATGTTGAACAACATGGACAAGCTCGGTTTCGACTCCTGCGCACAGACTGCAGCCAAAGACTTCCTGGCGGACGCCAAGTCCGGCGGCCTGCAGCCAAGCATGGCGCACAACATGGCGACCACGCTGGCGGTGCAAGGCGCGTTCTTTGATGTCGTGACCAACTACATCAACGACCCGAAAGCCGACCCGGCCGACACCGCCAAGAAACTGGGCGCCGCGATCAAGTCGTCCAAATAACAGCTAACACCGCAACCCCTGTGGGAGCGAGCTTGCTCGCGAAAGCGCAATGTCAGGCGCAGGTGTAATACCTGTCAGACGCCTTCGCGAGCAAGCTCGCTCCCACAAGGGGGAAGCATGTGAATTTTCTACCCTCGTACTGGATTTCCCCATGAGTTCTGTTGCTGTGTTCAGCAAGGCCTCGCCGTTCGATGCATTGCAACGCTGGCTGCCCAAACTGGTGCTGGCGCCGAGCATGTTCATCGTGCTGGTGGGCTTCTATGGCTACATCCTGTGGACGTTCGTGCTGTCGTTCACCACCTCGACGTTCCTGCCCAACTACAAGTGGGCCGGTCTGGCGCAATACGCGCGGTTGTTCGACAACGACCGCTGGTGGGTCGCGAGCAAAAACCTCGCGGTGTTCGGCGGCATGTTCATCGGCATCACCTTGGTGATCGGTGTGTTGCTGGCGGTGTTCCTCGACCAGCGCATTCGTCGCGAAGGCTTTATCCGCACCATTTACCTGTACCCGATGGCGCTCTCGATGATCGTCACCGGTACCGCGTGGAAATGGCTGCTCAACCCGGGCATGGGCCTGGACAAATTGTTGCGTGACTGGGGCTGGGAAGGCTTCCGTCTCGACTGGCTGATCGACCCGGATCGCGTAGTCTACTGCCTGGTGATCGCTGCTGTGTGGCAAGCCTCGGGCTTCATCATGGCGATGTTCCTCGCCGGCCTGCGTGGCGTTGATCAATCGATCATCCGTGCCGCGCAGATCGATGGCGCGAGCATGCCGACGATCTACTGGAAAGTGGTGCTGCCAAGCCTGCGTCCGGTGTTCTTCAGTGCGGTGATGATTCTCGCGCACATCGCGATCAAGAGCTTCGACCTGGTCGCGGCGATGACTGCCGGTGGTCCGGGTTATTCCTCCGACCTGCCAGCAATGTTCATGTATTCCTTCACCTTCAGTCGCGGCCAGATGGGCATGGGCTCGGCCAGTGCGATTCTGATGCTCGGTGCGATCCTCGCGATCATCGTGCCTTACCTGTATTCCGAGCTGAGGACCAAGCGCAATGACTAGTCTCGCTGCCAAACCTGCTATCAGCCTGAGTCGCATCGCGATCTATGCGGTGCTGATCATCGCCGTACTGCTTTATCTGGTGCCGCTGGTGGTCATGTTGCTGACCAGCTTCAAGACCCCGGAAGACATCAGCACCGGCAACCTGTTGAGCTGGCCGACCGTGGTCAGCGGCATCGGCTGGGTCAAGGCCTGGGCCACGGTTGACGGTTACTTCTGGAACTCGATCAAGATCACCGTTCCGGCCGTGATCATCTCCACCGCCATCGGTGCATTGAACGGTTATGTGCTGTCGTTCTGGCGCTTCCGTGGTTCGCAGCTGTTCTTCGGTCTGCTGTTGTTCGGCTGCTTCCTGCCATTCCAGACCGTGCTGCTGCCGGCCTCGTTCACCCTCGGCAAGATGGGCCTGGCAAGCACCACCACCGGCCTGGTGTTTATCCACGTGGTTTATGGTCTGGCGTTCACCACGCTGTTCTTCCGTAACTACTACGTGAGCATTCCCGATGCGCTGGTCAAAGCGGCACGTCTGGACGGCGCGGGTTTCTTCACGATTTTCCGCCGGATCATTCTGCCGATGTCGACGCCGATCATCATGGTCTGCCTGATCTGGCAGTTCACCCAGATCTGGAACGACTTCCTGTTCGGGGTGGTGTTCTCCAGTGGTGATTCGCAACCGATCACGGTGGCGCTGAACAACCTGGTCAACACCAGCACCGGCGCCAAGGAATACAACGTTGATATGGCAGCGGCGATGATCGCCGGCCTGCCGACCCTGCTGGTCTATGTGGTCGCAGGCAAGTATTTCGTGCGCGGGCTGACGGCCGGCGCAGTCAAGGGGTAATCATGGCAACGCTCGAACTTCGCAACGTCAACAAGACCTACGGTGCCGGCCTGCCGGACACCCTGAAGAACATCGAACTGTCGATCAAGGACGGTGAGTTCCTGATCCTCGTCGGCCCGTCGGGCTGCGGCAAGTCGACCCTGATGAACTGCATCGCCGGTCTGGAAACCATCACCGGCGGCGCGATCATGATCGGCGATCAGGACGTCAGCGGCATGAGCCCGAAGGATCGCGACATCGCCATGGTGTTCCAGTCCTACGCGCTGTACCCGACCATGAGCGTGCGCGAGAACATCGAATTCGGTCTGAAGATCCGCAAGATGCCGCAGTCGGCGATCGACGAAGAAGTCGCGCGCGTCGCCAAGCTGTTGCAGATCGAACACCTGCTCAATCGCAAGCCGGGTCAGTTGTCCGGTGGTCAGCAACAGCGTGTGGCAATGGGCCGTGCGCTGGCGCGTCGGCCGAAGATTTATCTGTTCGACGAACCGCTGTCCAACCTCGACGCCAAGCTGCGCGTCGAGATGCGCACCGAAATGAAACTGATGCATCAGCGCCTGAAAACCACCACGGTCTATGTGACCCACGACCAGATCGAAGCGATGACCCTGGGCGACAAGGTGGCGGTGATGAAGGACGGCATCATCCAGCAGTTCGGCACGCCAAAAGAGATCTACAACGACCCGGCCAACCTGTTCGTGGCGAGCTTCATCGGTTCGCCGCCGATGAACTTCATCCCGCTGCGTCTGCAACGCAAGGACGGTCGCCTGCTGGCGCTGCTCGACAGCGGTCAGGCGCGTTGCGAGTTGCCGATGAGCATGCAGGACGCCGGGCTTGAAGATCGCGAAGTGATCCTCGGTCTGCGCCCGGAGCAAATCGTGCTGGCGAACGGCGAGGGCAACGGCCTGCCGAGCATTCGTGCCGAAGTGCAGGTCACCGAGCCGACCGGTCCGGACACGCTGGTGTTCGTCAATTTGAATGAAACCAAAGTCTGCTGCCGCTTGGCGCCGGACGTGGCACCGCAGGTGGGCGAGAACCTGACGCTGCAATTCGATCCGTCGAAAGTGTTGTTGTTCGATGCCAAGACCGGTGAGCGCCTCGGCACTGCCGGCCAACCACAGACCGATGCGCGGTCTGCGAACGTGGCGCAATTCAAAGGCCGCTGAAGAACAAATGTGGGAGCGAGCCTGCTCGCTCCCACAAAGGAGCACGCGCTGGATTGCCTGTAATCCTTCGCAATTTATGTAAACCGCGTTAGATAAAAACAGTTAATAACAATAAAGACGAGGATGTAGGGATGAAAAAGAAACACGTCAATGCCCGGTTGATCTGCCAAGTGTCAGCTGCGGCGGCCTTGGTGCTGGCCGGTAACGCCATGGCGGCGGATGCCTTCAGCTCCGACTCGAAATGGATGACCGGTGACTGGGGTGGCGAGCGGACCAAGCTGATCGAGCAGGGTATCGACATCAAGGCCGACTACGTTGGGGAAATGGGCGCCAACCTGCACGGCGGCTACAACGATGACAAGACCGGACGCTACAGCGACCAGTTCGGTCTGGGCGTGGCACTCGATCTGCAAAAGCTGTGGGGCTGGGATAACACCCAGGCGAAGATCCAGCTGACCAACCGTAACGGCTACAACATCTCCAACGACCGCGTTGGCGATCCGCGTGCCGGCACCCTCAGTTCTTCGCAGGAAGTTTACGGCCGTGGCCACATGGTGCGTCTGACCCAGTTGTGGATTCAGCACCAGTTCTTCGACAACAAACTCGACGTCAAGGCCGGTTACTTCGGTGAAGGCGAAGACTTCAACACCTTCCCGTGCGACTTCCAGAACCTCGCGTTTTGCGGCTCGCAAGTGGGTAACTGGGCGACCAACATCTGGTACAACTGGCCCGTCAGCCAGGCCGCGATCCGTGTGAAGTACAACATCAACGACGAGCTCTACGCGCAAATCGGTGCGTACAACCAGAACCCGTCGCAGCTGGAACACGGCAACGGCTTCAAGCTCAGCGGCAGCGGCACCAAAGGTACTGTGTTGCCGGTTGAATTGGTCTGGTCGCCGAAGGTCAACAGCCTGCCGGGCGAATACCGCGTCGGTTACTACAAGAGCACGGCGGATGCCGACGACGTTCGTGAAGACGTCAACGGTTTCGACGCGGCTACCACTGGCGACGCCTACAAGTCTCACAACAGCAAAAGCGGCTACTGGTTCGTGGCGCAACAGCAACTCACCAGCCACAACGGTGATGCGACTCGCGGTCTGAACATCGCGGCCAACGCCACGTTCCACGACAAAGACACCAACTTCATCGACAACTACCAGTCGGTGATGTTTGTCTACAAAGGCCCGTTCGACGCCCGTCCGAAGGATGACGTCGGTATCGGCGCGGCGCGTATCCACGTCAACGATGACGTGAAGAAAAACGCCGAGCTGCTGAACGTTTCCAACGGTGTGTCGGATTACGACAATCCGGTGTTCTCGCCAATTCGCGAAACCGAATACAACTACGAGATCAACTACGGCTTCCACGTCACCAACTGGCTGACCGTACGTCCTAACCTGCAATACATCACTCACCCGGGCGGTGTGGATGAAGTGGACAACGCTTTGGTCGCTGGCCTGAAAATTCAGTCTACGTTCTAACGCGTCTGCGATAAGCTCCTCTCTATGTGCGCATATTTGCGGACAGCCAAGGCTGTCCGCTTTTTTTTGAGGGTTCGCGCAGCCCATGACAGTTGAATTCGGAACCGTGGCCAATGCATGAGCATCCGCTACAACGCTTCTTCAAATCCCTGCGCGAACAGCCAATATTCGCTTGGGAGCGCTATCAGATGCGCGACGTGTTGGTGATCGATCATCCGCTGTGTCAGGCGGTGTTCAGTCGTCAGGGCGCGCAGTTGCTGCACTTTCAGCCGCGCGGGCAAAAGCCGTGGTTGTGGTGTGCGGCGAAGTGGCCGCATGTCGGCGCTATTCGCGGTGGCGTGCCGGTGTGCTGGCCTTGGTATGGCCGTCATCCGAGCGAAAACGCCTGGCCGTCCCATGGCTGGGCGCGACTGCTCGACTGGAAGTTGCTCGACAGCAGCAGCGCCGAAGATGGCGTACGCCTGCACTGGCAATTGCAGCTGTGCGACTGGCAGGTCGACCTGCACGCGCATCTGGGCGAGCGCATGGAATTGCGCCTGAGCACCGAGCATCAGGACGACATGCCGTGCCAGTTGAGCCAGGCTTTGCACGCTTACTGGCGTATTGGCGATGTCGGCGAGATAGCGCTGTCTGGGCTGGAAGGGGCGCAGGGTTATGACCAGTTGAATCGCCAGGTTTGTCAGCAGGAAGGTGAGTTGCGAGTGGATGGCGGCTGTCAGCGGGTGTTTCAGCATGACGGCGAGCTGCAACTGAAAGATCACGCCTGGCAGCGTGAGTTGTGCATCGATACCGGCGACAGTGCCGACACGGTGGTGTGGCATCCGGGCGCGCGGCCGTTGTTGGGCGTGACGTGGGATGAGATTTCCGAGTTTGTCTGTGTTGAAGCGGCGGCGGGTGGGACTGACAGTCTGCATCTGGCGCCGGGGGAGAAGGCGCATTTGAGTTTGCAGGCGTGGGCGGCGGCTTGAGTGTGTCAGGTGCACCGCTACCCTCACCCTAGCCCTCTCCCGGAGGGAGAGGGGACTCACCGAGTTGGATTGGCTATGTCCACCGACTTGCGACTACAACGGTGATCTTGGCTTGGCCAAACCTGAGGTCGGTTTGAACGTTCAGGTCGATGTAACTCCTGAGAGCACCTCGGTCGGCTCCCTCTCCCCCCGGGAGAGGGCTGGGGTGAGGGGCTTTTGATCTTTAGTTGAATTCATCCCCAACCGGATACCGGCTCGCATTCAAACTCTCTTTGATCTTGCGCAGATGCGGCTGGAAATCCACGCCACGACGCAAGGTCATCCCGGTCGCCAGCACATCCAGCACCGTCAACTGAATGATCCGCGACGTCATCGGCATATAAATGTCGGTGTCTTCCGGCAACGGAATATTCAGGCTCAGGGTACTGGCCTTGGCCAGCGGCGAATTCTCCGCCGTCAGGCCCAATACCGAAGCACCATTTTCGCGAGCAATGCGCGCTACTTCCACCAGCTCACGGGTGCGGCCGGTATAGGAAATGATCACGAACAACTCACCGGTGTGCGCCACCGAGGCAATCATCCGCTGCATCAGCACATCGGCGTGCGCGGTGACGGCGAGGTTGAAGCGGAAGAACTTGTGCTGCGCATCCAGCGCCACCGGTGCCGAAGCGCCGAGGCCGAAAAAGTGGATCTGTCGCGCCTGAATCAACAGGTCGACAGCGCGGCTGATCAGGTTCGGGTCCAGCGCCTGGCAAGCACTGTCCAGCGACGCGATGGCGCTGCCGAAAATCTTCTGCGTGTACGCCTCGGGATTGTCGTCGGCCTCGACCGCGCGGCTGACATACGCCGCGCCACTGGCCAGGCTCTGCGCCAGTTGCAGCTTGAGTTCGGGATAGCCGCTGACACCGAACGAACGGCAGAAACGGTTGACCGTCGGTTCGCTCACCGAGGCTGCCTGGGCGAGGGCGGCGATGCTGAAGCGGGTGGCCTGCTGCGGGTTGAGCAGGATCACCTCGGCGACTTTGCGTTCGGCCTTGTTCAGGTCTTCAAGGCGACTCTGGATCTGTTCCAGTAAATTTCGCACGCGGTCCATATGGAATTCCTAATTCACCTGCGCAAAGGTGCGCCGGGCTATGCAAATTGGGCCTTTGATATGGCCCGTAACGGTGGCCTATCCTACTGATGGCTCCGACCGACCACCACTCGGAATCTGTATTTTGCGAAAATGTTGTGGTTATTACTACATTTTCCCTTGAGTGATGCCTTGAAAAAAGGTATTTGTAGCTTAACTTGATAAAAGAACAAACATCATGCCTTCGATTACGGTTGAACCGTGCACCTTTGCCTTGTTCGGCGCGCTTGGCGATCTGGCCCTGCGCAAGCTGTTTCCTGCCCTTTATCACCTCGATGGCGCCGAACTGCTGCACGAGGACACGCGCATCATCGCGTTGGCCCGTGAAGCTGGCAGCGAGCAGCAACACCTGGCGTTCATCGCCGCCGAATTGCGCCGTTACGTCGGCAAAGAGCTGAACGAGGCGGTCGCCGAGCGTTTTCTCGCGCGTCTGACCTACCTGCACGTCGACTTCCTCAAGGCTGAAGATTATGTGGCGCTGGCCGAACTGGCCGGCAGCACGCAACGCATGATTGCCTACTTCGCCACACCGGCAGCGGTGTATGGCGCGATCTGCGAGAACCTGGCGAAAGTCGGTCTGGCAGAAAACACTCGCGTGGTGCTGGAGAAACCGATCGGCTCCGACCTCGAATCCTCGCGCAAGGTTAACGACGCCGTGGCGCAGTTCTTCCCGGAGAACCGCACCTACCGCATCGACCACTATCTGGGCAAAGAAACCGTTCAGAACCTGATCGCCCTGCGTTTCGCCAACAGCCTGTTCGAAACCCAGTGGAACCAGAATTACATCTCCCACGTGGAAATCACCGTGGCCGAGAAGGTCGGCATCGAAGGCCGTTGGGGCTACTTCGACAAGGCTGGCCAACTGCGCGACATGATCCAGAATCACCTGTTGCAGTTGCTCTGCCTGATCGCCATGGACCCGCCGGCCGACCTGTCCGCCGACAGCATCCGTGACGAGAAAGTAAAAGTGCTCAAGGCGCTGGCACCGATCAGCCCGGAAGGCCTGACCACTCAGGTGGTGCGCGGCCAGTACATCGCCGGCCACAGCGAAGGCAAATCCGTACCGGGTTACCTCGAAGAACCGAATTCCAACACCCAGAGCGATACCGAAACCTTCGTCGCTTTGCGTGCCGATATCCGTAACTGGCGCTGGGCCGGCGTGCCGTTCTACCTGCGTACCGGCAAGCGTATGCCGCAGAAACTGTCGCAGATCGTCATCCACTTCAAGGAACCGTCGCACTACATTTTTGCGCCGGAACAACGCCTGCAGATCAGCAACAAACTGATCATCCGTCTGCAACCGGACGAAGGTATTTCCTTGCGCGTGATGACCAAAGAGCAGGGCCTGGACAAAGGCATGCAACTGCGCAGCGGCCCGCTGCAACTGAATTTCTCCGACACCTGGCGTAGCGCGCGGATCCCCGATGCCTATGAGCGGTTGTTGCTGGAAGTGATGAACGGCAATCAGAACCTGTTTGTCCGTAAAGATGAAATCGAAGCCGCGTGGAAGTGGTGTGACCAGCTGATCGCCGGGTGGAAAAAATCCGGTGACGCGCCCAAGCCGTATGCGGCCGGGTCGTGGGGGCCGATGAGCTCCATTGCATTGATCACGCGGGACGGGAGGTCGTGGTATGGCGATATCTGATGTGCAACTGCCTGCGGGCGTAAGTGCCCACGAATTCAACAGCCCGGTGTTGCTGGCCGAAGGCTTGGCGCTGAACGTCGCCAAGCAATTGAGCGAGGCCATTGCTGAACGCGGCAACGCGGTGCTGGTGGTGTCTGGCGGTCGTAGCCCGGTGGCGTTTTTCCAGCACCTGGCCAAGCAGGATCTGGACTGGTCGAAGGTCGTCGTGACCCTTGCCGATGAGCGCTGGGTGCCGGTTGAGCATGCCGATAGCAATGCCGGTCTGCTCAAGCAATACCTGCTCAAGGGCCCGGCGGCCAAGGCACAGTTCCTCAGCCTTTACAGCGCGGCGGCCAACGTCGAGCAGGCTGCTGAACAGGCTGACCGCTTGCTCGCCGAACTGCCGCCGATTGACGTGCTGGTGCTGGGCATGGGCGATGACGGCCACACCGCGTCGCTGTTCCCCGACAGCCCGAACCTGACCGAAGCCTTGCAAGCCGATGGCACACGCCGTTGCTGGCCGATGCTGGCGCCAAGCGTGCCGCGTCAGCGCCTGACCATGAGCCGTGCGCTGCTCGCCTCGGCCAAACACAAGATTCTGTCGATTTCCGGTCAGTCGAAACTGACCACCCTGAATGCCGCACTGGCATCCGACGACGTCGCCGCCATGCCGGTGCGCGCGTTTCTGCAACCTACGTTAGAGATTTACTGGTGCCCATGAGCCAAGGAACAGCCGCTATGACAACCCCATCCCCGACCGTTTCCATGGCGGACAAAGTTGCCCTGATCGACAGCCTCTGCGCCAAGGCGCGGATCCTGCCGGTGATCACCATCGCTCGTGAACAGGACGTGCTGCCACTGGCTGACGCTCTGGCTGCCGGTGGTCTGACCGCGCTGGAAGTGACCCTGCGTTCGCAGTTCGGCCTCAAGGCCATTCAGATCCTGCGCGACCAGCGTCCGGAACTGATGACCGGTGCCGGTACTGTGCTCGATCGCAACATGCTGGCTGCGGCTGAAGCAGCCGGTTCGCAATTCATCGTTACCCCGGGCATCACCCGTGACCTGCTGGAAGCCAGCGTCGACAGCCCGATTCCGCTGTTGCCGGGCATCAGCAACGCCTCCGGCATCATGGAAGGCTACGGTCTGGGTTATCGCCGCTTCAAGTTGTTCCCGGCTGAAGTCAGCGGTGGCGTAGCGGCAATCAAAGCCCTCGGCGGCCCTTTTGGCGAAGTGAAATTCTGCCCGACTGGCGGCGTCGGCCCGGCCAACATCAAGAGCTACATGGCGCTGAAAAACGTCATGTGCGTGGGCGGTAGCTGGATGCTTGATCCGGAGTGGATCAAGAACGGCGACTGGGCCCGTATTCAGGAATGCACCGCCGAGGCACTGGCGCTGCTGGACTGATTGTTACCAGACACTTCGTTGTGTGTTCTACGGCTTTACGGTGCGCTTGGTCGGTGCACCGTTTTTTTTGCCTTGAAGAAAGTGTCAGGACATCACGCGATACATAGTTACCGCACACCTGCGTTTGCGTGGCGCTAATCTGCGTTCATCTTACGGAAGAGAGAACGCCTCATGGACGACCATCAATCTGTAGCTTTATCAGTCAACGCTCTTCACCCACGGCAGTTGCCCGTGGTTGGCAGTTTCGATTGGCACAACAGCAAGGGCAAGGTGCGCAACATCAGCGCGGGCATCGAAGGCTTGCCTCTTCTATTGCGGCTGGCCCTGGTCGATGCCATGACCGGTGAGCCGGTCAGTGGCGCCGTGGTCCGCATCGAGCAGCACATTGGCACCGACACACTGTGCGGCAGTCAGTCGACCGACAGTAGAGGCATCGTTCGTTTCACCAGCCTTTACCCGGATCGGCACACTGCCTTTTCGTGCATCGCTCTGAGCGTCGCCATCGCCAATGACGATCAACAGCCGCAGCTGTATCAGGAGGCCTGGGCGGGGCGCCTGCATTTGCCCTGTGCCTGCAATTGCACAGCCACTGATAACGATGCCGTTCGGCTGGCGTTGCGGCCGATCACAGACGATGGCCCGGAGGACGGCTACTTCGGCAACCTGACGATCGGCGTTGACACATTTGCCCTGTCATCGCAGATCGGCGTGGCGGGCTACGACAAACACCTGATCACAGTGTTTTAGCGCAGCTCGTTCAATGCGCGCACCAGCAACTGCATGTCGGCAGCGGTGGTGGTCAGCCCCGGTGTAATGCGAATGCTCGGCCCGCTGGCTGCGCCGTGGCGCACCACGGTGAACAGGTTGTAGTCATTGAGCAGGCGTTCGGCCATCGCCTGTTGATTGTCGTGCCGGGTGAAGCGCAGCGATGTGATGCCGCAATACAGCCGAGGGTCGTCTGGCGTCATGACCTCGATGCCCGGCAAGTGCCGCACCGCGCTGACCCACTGGTTGCGCAGATAATTGAGGCGAGCGCCTTTGGCCGGCGCACCGCCGAGTGAGCGGTGCTCCTCGAACACCAGCGGCAAAGTCATCAGTGCCGGAATGTTGGGCGTGCTGTACGACGTGCGCGCACGGATGTCATTGGCCGGGTAATGCATTTCACCCATGTCGGGATCAATGTCGGCCAGGCGTTGCGGCGCAATATAGAGGAAGCCGAGGGTGAGCGGTGCACCGATCCATTTGTGCAGGTTGTACCCGGCGAAAGCGATGCCGAGGGCATCAAGATCGAACTCGATCTGACCGAGTGCATGGGCGCCGTCGAGGATGACATCGACGCCATGCTCTTTGGCGAGCGCGGCGATGGTTTGCACCGGCATGACCAGGCCGGTGCGGTGAGTGACGTGAGTCAGGGCCATCAGCTTGATTTTCGGATGACCGACGAAGGCTTCGCGGTAAGTCTCCACCAAGCTGTCGTAGCTCGCCGGGTGCGCGTGGGCAATCTCGACCACCTCGGCGCCGCGCTGCCTGGCCAGCCAGCGCATGGCGCCTTTGACCGTGTCGTATTCCAGATCACTGATCAGTACTTGATCGCCCGGTTGCAAGCGGTTGTAGTTGCGTATCAGCGACTGCAGGCCTTCGGTGGCATTGCGGGTGAAAGCCACACTTTGCGCGCGCACGCCGATCAGTTCGGCCAGTTGTGCGCGGATATCGAGGTTGTCGTGCTGCTCGAAACGCTGGCGCACGTACACCGAATTGCTGGTGTTGATCAGCTCGATATTGCGCTGGTACTCCTCGATCACCGTGCGCGACATCCGCCCGAAGTAACCGTTTTCCAGGTTCACGGGGCCGGGTTGAACGTCGTAACGGTCGGCGAACGTTCGCCAAAAGGCTTCGTCACGGGCGCGGCGGGTGTTGTCGGGCATGGTCGGCTGACTCTAGAGAGGAGGGCGCTTCAATGGCGCGGGGCAGGTTTGCCGTGTTTGGCGCGCAGCGGTTCGAGCAAGTCCGAGAGGCCGTTATGGTCGATCTCCTGCATCAGCGCGAGCAAGCCACCGAGTTCGCCGTGAGGGAAACCTTCGCGGGCAAACCAGTTCAGGTAAGGTCCTGGCAAGTCGGCAATGATCCGGCCTTTGTATTTGCCGAAGGGCATTTCGCGGGTGATCAGCAGTTCGAGTTTTTCGGGATTCATCAGGGTATTCGTCTGGCTTCAAAACAATCAGGAAAATACAGGCATTCTGCATGCAGGCCAAATGACAGATCATGCAAATAACGTACATACAGATGGTTCAATAATTATTAAGTCATTGAAATGTATGAAGAAAATAGTTTTAT
>NZ_UTHA01000256.1 GCF_900582195.1 Pseudomonas viridiflava | reverse complement strand
CGGGTGTTTGCCGAGGCTGGGGAGGCGGCGGTGAATGGCTGGTTGGCGGTGAATCTGGCATTGGGGAAAAGTCAGACTGCTCTCGATTGAATGGGACTGCCTCTTCGCGAGCAAGCTCGCTCCCACAGGGGATCGCATTTTCAAATGTGGGAGCGAGCTTGCTCGCGAAGGGGCCCGCACAGGCGATATATCCCTATCGACGGTACTTTCGCAAACAAAACAAAAAACAATATTTGCTTTATTTGTACACAAAAGCATAATCCACAGCGTGCGAGTTCCTGACCGCATGGTCAACAAATTCGCGTATGCCTCAAAGGGCCGCTGCCACCCCTCATGGGTCCGGCCCTGGAAATAACAATAAAACTCTTGAGGAGTACTCGCTGTGGAAAGCCGCAAATCCGAAGCATCGACGCTGGACCTCTCGCCGCCATTACGCAGTGGCTTGCTGGAACGTCTGTTTAAACTCAGCTTGCACGGCACCACGGTGAAGACCGAGCTGATTGCCGGTCTGACAACCTTCATCACCATGGCTTACATCATCTTCGTCAACCCGAACATCATGGCCGATGCCGGGATCGATCACGGTGCAGCCTTCGTCGCCACCTGTATCGCCGCCGCGCTGGGCTGCCTGTTGATGGGCCTGTACGCCAACTGGCCAGTGGGTCTGGCGCCGGGCATGGGTCTCAACGCATTCTTCACTTACACCGTGGTCGGCACCATGGGCTACAACTGGGAAACTGCGCTGGGTGCGGTGTTCGTCTCCGGTGTGCTGTTCATGATCCTGACCTTCTCGCGGATTCGGGAGTGGCTGCTCAACAGCATTCCGGTCAGCCTGCGCTTTGCGATGGGTGCTGGCGTTGGTCTGTTCCTCGGCCTCATCGGTTTGAAAACTGCCGGCATCGTCGTCGATAGCCCGGCAACTCTGATCAAGCTCGGCTCCCTGCGTGAACCCGGCCCGCTGCTCGCGGCCATCTGCTTTCTAATGATCGCGATCCTCAGCTATCACCGAGTCTTCGGCGCAATCCTCATCAGCATCATCACCGTGACCCTGGCCGGTTGGGGCCTGGGCATCGTGCACTACGAAGGGATCATGTCGACCCCGCCGAGTCTGGCCCCGACGTTCATGGCGATGAATGTGGCCGGCGTGTTTAACGTCAGCATGATCAGCGTGGTCCTGGCCTTCCTGTTTGTGCACATGTTCGACACCGCCGGCACGCTGATGGGCGTCGCCCAGCGCGCCAATCTGGTCAACGCTGACGGCCGTATCGAAAACCTCTCCCGCGCGATGAAGGCCGACAGTGCCTCAAGCGTATTCGGCGCCGTGGTCGGTGTCCCTCCAGTGACAAGCTATGTGGAAAGTGCCGCTGGCGTAGCCGCTGGTGGTCGGACTGGTCTTACCGCAGTCACCGTAGGTGTGCTATTCATAGCGGCGATGTTTTTCGCACCGCTGGCCGGCATGATTCCCGCTTACGCCACCGCCGGTGCACTGATCTACGTTGCGATGCTGATGATGGGCGGCATGGCCCACATCGAATGGGACGAAGCGACTGACGCTATCCCGGCCATCGTCACCGCGATCATGATGCCGTTGACCTTCTCGGTCGCCGACGGCATTGCGTTGGGCTTCATTACTTATGTCGCGCTGAAGGCCGGCACCGGTAAATACAAAGAGATTTCCGTGAGCCTGTGGGTGCTCTGCGCGATCTTCATCGCCAAGTTCATCTTCTTGTAAGCGTCACGCGGTTCAAGCGTCAAAACAGCCTCACCCTCGCGGGTGGGGCTTTTGCACATTCTTGAGTACAACAAAAAAGGAGGAAAGTGATGAGTCTGGAAACCTGGCTGCTGTTCAGTGGCGCTGCATTGGTGGTGATCCTGATTCCTGGGCCACTGTCGTTGTTGATGATCAGCAACAGCCTGAATTATGGATTGCGGCGTTCTTACCCGGCCTTTCTCGGCGGCGTCAGCGCTTCGATCTGCCTGCTCAGTGCCTCGGCCCTGGGGCTCGGTGCATTATTGCTGGCGTCGGAAAAACTTTTCAGTGCCCTGAAGATCGTCGGTGCCCTGTACCTGTTCTACCTCGCCTGGCAGAGCTGGCAGCAATCGCGTCAGCCATCAGTGGGTGCCGAAGTGCCGCAAGCGGCGCCGGTGCCACGCTTTCGTACGCTGTTCGGCCGCGCCTTTGTGCTGGGCGCGAGCAACCCGAAAGACATCCTGTTCTTCGCCGCATTCTTGCCGCAGTTTCTCAGCGCCGAAACGCCATTTCTCCCGCAGTTGCTGGTGATGATAGCAACCTGGACTGTGCTCGATCTGCTCTGCAAGCTGGCCTACGGACTGGGTGCCCACGGTGCCGCGCGTTATCTGCGCAGTGGTAAAGGCCAAAGTTGGTTCAACCGGATTAGTGCCGGCTTGTTTGGTGGCGCCGGCGCGGCCTCTTTACTCAGCAGCCATTGAAACTCTGGCGGGCTCATTCCATCTGAATCAGCCCGCCTCGCTATTCGCAACCTTGAGGAGCAACGACCTCAAGCTGCGGTAATGTCTTGCATCGTTTGCCTTCGGCTAAAAACGTATATATCGCACGCGAGCGGCGAAGCGGATCATTTAATGTCAGCTGAAGACCCGACTGACGCGGGCAAACAACTTTCTTTATTATCAGAAAACCCTGATTGCAACTTTCAGACAACAAAAAAATACTTCGCAACACTTAACATACTGTTATAAAAATTCCTCCCTGCCTCGGTACAACCATGCACAATCGCTGAACATGGTTTCGCCAAAAACAGTGCAGTCACTGTTCTGAATGGGAGCACGGTGTGCCCCCATCTGAAACAAGCAGACTCTTCAATACTCAAGCACACGAATTTCCACATCCTTATTGAATTGCAACGTATCAGCGCTTTACTCGTATTGCATGGAGTTGTATCTCTAACAGCAACAATGCTCCGCACGTAACAGACTATATTGAACAAGGAAGTTTCAATGTCAAAACCCATACCTGTTGAAAACAACTATGCCCGGCATGACACCGTCGAAGTGTTAGACATCGGCATGCACACCAATGAGCGCACTGCTGAAACGATCGACTTCGAAGCGACAGGCGCCGGTGAGAACGGAAACACTTCTGCCTCGACCGGCCAACGAAAGCCCGGTCAGCTAAAGGTGCTCGACGATCTGTTCGGACCGTTCAAAATAGGTTCGTACACCGTGACACGCCGAGCCCTGGATGCGCTGGGAGCAACCATCGATGGCCAGCCTCTAACCGGCCACAACACACACTTTCGCAACCCCAGTCGATCTTTCGTCAACGCCCTGCAGCTCAGCTATGCCGCCATCGAAAAGCGCATGAAAGTTTCCACTTTCGGTGATGACTATTTACTGCCCTCCTTTCTGTTCGAACTCGCCAATCGGCGCCCGGCCACTGCACCTCCGGTGATCAGAGAAGACATCGCGGCAAGTGTCGACGATAGCGGATACGCGAAAAAAATGGCTCGCCTGTTGAACTCCGCCCAGAACCTCGATCTGCATCTGGCCTATTCAAGCAAGCGCAGCAATCCGAGCTGGCTCATCATCAAGAACCATTCCATGATCGGCGCCAGCGTCGGTATTCAGGCTTTTGGCATATTCATGGGAATCCGTGGCATTTACGATGCCGTGAAGAAGAATGACAAGGATGAAATCATCTTCAACAGCATCGGGATCGGCACGGAGGTGGCGTCGATCATCACCGACATCGCCGTGACCAAAGTCGGCCAGCACATGATCCAGGCAGGCAGTGGCGCCTTGAAGGACTTCACCAAAACCCGCGCCGGGATCCGCCTGGGTCGTTCCGGCGGACTCATCGGCGGCGCACTGACATTGCCGTTCGATATCTACAGCGCCGTCAGAGAGTTCAACGCCGCCAGCAACAAAACCGGCAAAGAAGCCATGGATCATTACGTCAGCGGCGGTTTGAACATCGCCAGTGCCGCCATGACCGTCATTCTCGGTAGCGCCGCCATGGCCGGCTTCTCCTTCGCCGGCCCGGTCGGCCTCGCGGCGGGTGCGCTGATGGCGATAGGGTCGCAGGTCTACGGCGCCGTACGCATGGTGGACGAAATCGATGATTACATCGAACTCACCGTTGAAGAGCGCTGGCGTACCGGATGGTTTTCCTTTGTGCCGTTGATGGACATAGACCAGGACATCAAAAATCGTTACGAACTGGCCAAAGCCAAAATCGAAACCGCCAAACGAATGAAAGCGACCGCCAAACAGATACTCGAAGAGACGCAGAAAGACACCATCGAGGCCATCGTGTACGGCAGCTATGAAGATCGCCTGAAGAAAAGACGCGAGCGCGTAAAGCACTGGTGGGGGGTCGAAACCATGCCGATTGTCTACGTCCCCGAGGTGGTCGGCCTTGACGATAATATTGATGCTCGCGACGGCGTAACGGCCGCGACCCCGGGTGCCGTATTGGGTACTCCTGGGGAAACCAAAGGTATTTTGTGGCTGCTCGGCAGTGGCAAGGACACCATCACCGGTGTCGCGCAAAAGCCCAATGCCTTTTATTACGCTGAAGGCATAAAGAATCTCGCGGGGGGTGATAAAGATGACAGGTTCATTGCCCAGAATGCTGCGGATGACCTGGCAAGGCATGTCGAAAGCAGCGAGTTTTCCCGATTCAAGGGCGGTGCCGGCAGCGACACCTTGATAATGGATGGTATCCAGTCGCATCCGATCACTGGCCGCGGCTACGACATCGATCTGCAGGCGGGTACCTTGCAAACCTATAAGCCGAACCCGGACGCCTCTGTAGTGGATGGCGAGACGTACTCCTTCAAGGCACTGCTCGAAAGCATCGAGAACGTTCAGACGCTGCAAGACGGAAGAAGCGTTGTCACCGGCACCGCAGCGCCCAACGTGATTACCTCAAGAGGCGCGGACACCATCAATGCTGGCGACGGAAATGACTCGATCTATTTGTACAAGGAAAACGCCACGGCATTCGGTGAATCGGGAGTGGATTTTTATCACGTGGGATTGGCGGAGGGTTCAGTTCTCATCTCGGAGGATGGCTTGGACGAAAGCTGGATATCGTTGGGTTGGCGAATGGACCAGATCGAGAAATGGGAGGTCGACAGATGTCGTCTTTTCATAGAAGTGAGCTTCGACTTTCATTACGGTCGCAGAAGCAAAATAATCATCGACAACATATACAAAACAACAGACGGCCGTCGGGTGTTGCACAATGATAAATTGACCATCATTACTCGGGATGGGTATCACCTGAAACCGGATTTGCCTGAATCAATCGAACATGACAATCCCGTCATGATATACGCAGAAGAAACGAAGCAGGGACGCCCTGAAAAGACGACTATCGTCCACTCAGCAGTGTGCAATGTACCCACCCGGCAAAACACCCACTATTACGTTCAGCGCTACAACCTGCACACTCAATTCATCACCGACAGCTCGCCGAATTCCACTTTCGGCACTCGCATCTTCCTCGATTACGATTACGCCGAAATGACCAGTGCGCACGTTGCCTTTGCCACCTCCCCGGCCATTTTGCAGAACGCAGCGGCGGACAAGGACAAGGTCAATGTCTCGTGTGATTTTCTGTTTTACTTCGGCAAGAGCCTGTTGCAGATCGCCGGCGTCGGCCAGTATGCAGAAACGACGCTTGATGTTGCTCTGAAGAACCTCGCAGCCGGCGTCTCGACCCATGGCTATATGCTGGTATTTCGCGATGGAATATCCCATACGCTGATCCTCGAAGAGGAGTACGCCTTACCTCCGGCAAACTATAAGCACAGCGTTGTCACCAGTACGCTGACCAGCCACAACTTGCGTTTCCCGCTGAGAACCAACCCCAACGCGGTTTTCGAAATCCCCGAAACCTCCGCGCAGGAGCTGGATTACGGTTCTTGTATCCGATTCCTGGATATAACCGAACAAACTGCGATCGAGAACATTGCAGGTGCAGGGGCCACCTACATGATCCATTTGGTCGAGAACAGGGTGGTGCGTATTTCGACGCCGGGCGGCCTGGCGACTGCCAAAACCCGGTTGGACAACTCATCCACCTGGGAAATCGATGCGACGCAAATCAAAGACTTCAAAATCGTCCTGACGGGAAGTCAGCTGTACGTCGGAACGGTCACCCTGCATTTACCGCAGTACGGTCCCGAAGATCTGATCGATCAGATTTTTGTCATCGGACCAAAAGGCGTGGTACACACCGTAGACCTGACTTTCGACAGGGTTTATATCGACAGCCTCGACGCCAGATATTTCGAACCGCCTTCCATGGAAGATTTGCCCGAAGAGTTTACTGAGCTGGCTCAACGCGAGCTGTACGTGCGCCATGTAGCAATGAGCGATGGTACTCGAGGCAGACTGAAGTACAACCTGGCGAACCGCAAATGGATTCTGGACAGTAACAAATCGCGGGAAATAACTTATTCGCAGCTGGAAGTTTCGACGCTTTGCAACCATCAGACAATAGCCGGTGACACCACTGTCGCGGCCGATAATTGACCACTGGCCAAACGACGTCAGCGCATAGATAAACCGGCCTCAGGCCGGTTTATTGTTTCAGGCCGCGTTTCCAGCTGCGCCCGCCGCGCGCAATACACAGCAACAACCCGTTGATGTACATCGTTCAAAAATCGATCGTACTATCACGCCTCGCGCTAAAAAAACCAGCCAGAACAAGGAAGTTCAGATGGCCACCATGACACGTAAAGCGTCACTGGACACTGCGGAAGTCACCGACGCTGTCGTCATCACCGACATGCGCTTTGAAAGCAACGAACATAATGCTTCGACCATTGACCTCAAACGCAGCACTGATGAAACATCCGGTACAACAACCAAACGCAAATCAGATCAGTTGAAACTCGCCGATTCGGTATTCGGCCCGTTGCAAATCGGCAGTATCTCGATAACCCGAGCATCTCTTGATGCCTTGGGCGCTACGTTTGTCGGCCAGCCACTAAACGGCAAGAACACTTTTTTCCGGGTTCCCAAGCGATCGTTCATCAACTCGTTGCAGTTCGGCGCTGTCGATATCGAACACTACATGAAGACGTCAACAGGCCAAGACAGCTATTTATTGACGACACTGCTTTTCGAAATGGCCAGCGAACGCCCACTGACTGCCCCGCACTTGATAAGAGAAAATTCGCAAGCCACTACAGACAGAGGCAATTACCGCAGCAAACTGGTGAAGCTGTTAGGTTCCGCGCAAAAACTTGATCTCTACCATGCGAACTTGCCCAAACATAATCCCCGCTGGGTGGCCGTGACAAAAAGTCATGCGGCGCTTGGCTCCAGTATCGGCATTCAAGGTTTCGGCATATTCATGGGTTTGCGTGGTGTGGTGGATGCCCTCAAAGCTGAAGACACCACTGAGGTTGCGATCAACAGCGTGGGTATCGGTACGGAAATCGGCTCCATCGTGGTCGACATTGCCGTCAGCAAAATCGCATCCAATATGCTCTCGGCCGGGCAAGGTGCCCTGCTGGACTTTGCCAAAACCCGTTTTGCGCTGAGACTCGGCCGCTCAGGCGGTTTGATCGGCGGCGCACTGACATTGCCGTTCGATATCTTCACCGCCGTCAGATCGATCAATGCCGCCGAAAGTGCTGCCGGCAAAGAGGCCATGGATCACTACGTAAGCGCTGGCCTAAGTATTACCAGCGCGGCCATGACCATTATCCTCGGCGTTGCTGCGCTGGCAGGGTTTTCATTTGCAGGCCCTGTCGGGCTGGCGGCCGGAGCAATCCTGGCCATCGGATCGCAAATCTATGGTGCAGTTCGCGTTGTTGACGACATCGATGACTACATCGAACTGACGCTGGAAGAGCGTTGGCGCACCGGCTGGTTTTCGTTCTGCATGATGGAACCCGACCAACCCGTGCAAAACCGCTACCTGCTGGCAAAAAACAGGTTTCAGCACGCCCGACAATTGCAAGTAACAGCCCGAAAACTGCTGGATGGCCAATTAAAGGAGACCACCGAAGCCATTGTTCATGGCAAATTCGAAGTCCACCTCAAACCATCACGTGTGCGCAAACGTAACTGGTGGACCAAACAAGACAGCTGGGAAACGATACACATCCCCGAGATCAAGGGAGGTGATGATGTCATTGACGCCCGTGCAGGTGTTACCAAAGATACGCCTGGCGCAGAGTTGGGAACGTCTGCCGAACACAAGGGCATTCTCTGGCTCATCAGCGATGGTCAGGACTCGATCAAGGGCGTTGAGAGCAAGCCAAACAGCTTTTATTACCGATCAGGAAAGAAACAGCTGACAGGGGGCGACAAAAACGATCGCTTCGTGTTTGAGGGTGCAGCTGATCTTCTGGTACACAATGTCCAGGACTCTGAGTATTCGATATTAAAAGGTGGCGCGGGTAACGACACACTTGTCCTGGCCGGGAACAATTACACCCGTCGCACAGATAGAAAGGGCTATGACGTCGATCTGCTCGCACAAACCCTGCAGATAATCGCAACCGATCCATCAGCTGAAGGTGGTGAAAAATATACGCTCCACAGCCTGCTGGAAAATATCGAAAATGTCGAAACCGTAAGCGGAGCCATCAGTGTCGTAACTGGTTCGGAACAACGCAACATCATTAATTCGCGTGGCAAAGACACTATCAATGCGGGGGCTGGGAACGACCAGATCCACCTCGCGTACGCGGGAGCAACTGCCTCTGGCGAAGCAGGCATTGACGAATACATCATTGACCATAAACCGGGTCGGGTCTCCGTCATGGAAGACGGAGCAGAAGAAAGTATTATCTTGCTCAACTGGAAATACGAACTGATCGAAAGCTGGATAATCGAGCATGGCTCGCTACTCATCCGTTCGCGGTTCGCATTCGCGGACACCCCGAAAAGCGTGGTGATCATTCAAGACATATATAAGGACAACGAAAACAACTTCGTACTGCGCAATAATAAACTGACATTCATGACCAGCGATGGCTACTTTTTAAAACTGCCTGACGCACCGGACCTGCCCGACAGTATCGAAAAGGACAATACCCTCGAACTCGAGGTCGTCGTCGTAAAAAAAGGAACACCAGAAACACCGCTTATTCTCCACGCGTCAGAATGCTCGATCGAGCATCAACGTGAGGTGAGTTACTTCCTGCCAAGATCCAGGAAAAACACGACGTTCCGCTCGGTAAAACGTCCCGAGGCGGTAATCCGCCTGCATCTGGATTACGACATCAGCGAACTGACAAAGGTTGAAGCGCACTTTGGTTCTGGCGAGTGGAACGCTGATCGAGAACTCTTTGCAGGATGTGACCTGCTTTATCACTTTGGCGAAAACACCATCAAGTTCAGGGGGTTTGCCTACGCCGAAGGTGGATCCGACCCCAGAAACATGACCAGGATTCTGAGAACCATGGCCGCACGTCCCGACTATCGGGTTGTGCTCATTTTTAAAGGTGGCGTAACCGTCAATGCAGAGCTGACACCAGAAACCGACATTTACCCCCTTGCAAGCCACAACCCCTATGGCTTTGATCGTTGGACAACGCAGCTTTCACTGCCGCTGCCACGTCGCACAGACCAGACCCCTTTTGAATTACCGGACACCAGGCCCTTCAAGTTCGACAGGGCAGGCTGCGGTTCGCTTTTCTCCTACTCCGAACAAACCTCGATCCAGAATCTTGAAGGCACTGGCGCCACGTACCTGATCCATCTGGTTGCCGATATCGCGATCAGACTCTCGACCCCGGGGGCTCTGGCGAGTGCGCCTGTCAGACTGCCTTATTCATCTACCTGGGATCTTGACGCGACAACACTCGGCCAGGTCGAGATCAGACTGGAAAACAACCAGCTGCATGTCGGCACCTGCATTGTTCATCTGCCTGATTACGGAAGCGAAGACCTGATCGATCAGGTACGCGTCATCACCCAAAAAGGAGTCGTGCATATCGTCGATCTGTCCTTCGACAGAGTTTACCTGGACGGCCTGGATGCACGGTTCTTTGAAGAACCCGACTCGGCAAAAGCATTGCCCGAAGCCTTCGCGTCAATGGCCAATGAAGAGGCCAGAGTGAGGAACATCGTCCTTGCCGACAATCGGCCCGGGGCGCTGAGTTATAGCTTTCCCGCATACGGCTGGATCCTGCGCAGCGACAAATCTCGCGTTGAATACTCCGGACTGAAGGTGATCAACCGCTGCAGCCATCAAGATCTCGACATCTTCAATCTGCCTGCCGCTTGACTCGCCGTACAACAGACAAACCCGATAACCCTGCGCGCACTCCGAAGTTGAAGTAACCGAACTTCTCCATGGTTTCCCATCCTGGATTTTCCGGGATGTAGACGAGTGCGCCTGAAAAATGCGGCTAGGCACTTCCGTGCGCTCCGCGTCATCCCCTCAACGAGTAATTTCACATGGCCAAACCACCCAAGAAAGTTCCGGTGACAGCACCCGCCGATACGACTTCTACAACAAGACCTGTGCAGTCAGGCTCGGGTACCCGTGTTACCACAAACATACCTGACCCCCTGCTGTCGGGCGTCGATTCGACCCAGGGATCACAGCCTTCCGGCACCTCCACCCATCGGCCGCCCGCCGTCGTCGTCAACGAGAACCCCGATATCTACAGGACCGCCCGCAACGCAATCGCCTGGCCTCAGGACCGATTGCACGAGCTGACACCGAGCGGAGTAAACACCGGTTTGTTCACCGGACCGGATCAGAGAACATACGCACAAATCGGCAGCGAAGGCCGGTTCGTTGTCGAACGGGATTTGCAGGGCTACTACTACGTTCCGCTGACTTTTGCGCCCGGTGTACCCGGCCCGGTACTGACCAAGATCGAAGGCCAGGCCAGTTGGCGCATCCAGCGTCCCGGATGGCAATCGACGGAGTCCCGGCCCGGTACGCCAGCCACGCCTCAAACCTTTTATCTTGCGCCCGAAGACGCCAAAACGCTGACCAAAGCAGAGCTTTCAACGGGTGGACTGCGTTACAACAAGCTCAAAAATACCTTCGTCGATACGGCAGAAGGCACGGTCATGGTCCGCAAAAACCAACAGGGTGAATATCAACTGACCTCGGCGACGAGCAGGGAGTCTACCGATGTTTTTTTTGAACAGATTCCCGGAACGGTGCTCTGGCGCCAAAAGAATCCGCTCTCACCCGCCACTGAAGGTCCTGCGGCGGACAGGTCCCGGCGGATTGCCGACGCAGACGAACCGGAACCTGGCCCAAGTAAACGCGCACGGGTCGACGAACCCGAAGATCCCGTATCAGCGACAAGCTTCGATACCCGCGCCCCGGCCGATCAAACACCGTTTTTCTGGTTACCCTGGGGCCACCTGAACAAGCCGCCAGCAGGGGAGTCCGTCCAGCTCGGCTGGTTTCATTATCCGATTGTGCCCATCGGCTCCAACCGCACCCCCAAAGTCTACTTTGTCCAACACCCTGACTTTGTGCCAGAAGGCTTCGATGCGTTTGAACAGATGCTCCATACCGCCCCCTCGATGCAGCCTGTGGCAACGTTCCGCATCGGCAACGACCCGGGAGAAATACACCCCGGAAAACGCTTTTTTGAAGAACCGCTATCCCGGTCGGTTGCCAAGACGTTCCCCGACTTTTCCGATACCACGGCGCGCGCTGTTGCCAAAAGGCTGTTCGAACTTTCCGACAACTCACCGCAGCTTACCGGCACCGGACTGATCAATATTCAAGCCGTTCTGCATCAATGGAAGCAACGGCCGTTTCCCACTGCTCCTGCGTACGCCGATCCGCTGAACATGCTGGCGGTGGCCCCCTCCATCGATTTCAACGGAAAAAAACTCATCCGGATGCCCTCCCAGGTCGACAGCGAACTGCAACGGCTTACGTTCGATCCCAAGCGTTTTCCCATCGAATGGAATCACTACAAAACCTATCCGACAGATCTGAACCTCAGACGCCTGCTCGGCGCCCTGCTGGTGCGCAGCGGCTACGACGTCTTTCCCCTGACCTATGAGCATCGCATGCCAACCCTGGTATTCCGGCGCGAAACCCACGACCAGATTTACTTCATGAAGCTTGGGGCAGTGGAACATGTCGGCCTGTCCCACACCCCAGGCAATGAGCTGGCAGAACCAAACTTGCCGGCCCGGATTGGCAACGAGGCGTTTGTTGCCCTGACAAACGCGACGATAGAAAACAAAGTGATCTGGCTCATCGGGGGGGTCTTGAAGGTCGATTCCACTCCGGATTCAGTGTTCGTTATCAGAGAGCGTTAAGTGACCTCTGCCACTCGCACCGGTTCTGCCGGAGCGAGGTGGCAGTCCTGCGGAACGCCTCGTAACACGGTGCAGCATTTGCCCTCATCGCAATACATATATACCGCACGCCAGAGACTTCTTTTCCCGACCATAGCTCTTCCACCGCTATGCAAACGAATGGATCAACAATCTCGAGGCGACATTCAATGGCCAAGCCACCCAAGAAAATTCCGCGCACACTTTCGCCCGACCCGTCCGGGACACCCATTGACCCTTCAGGCCATCCTCTGGGGGCTACTGCCGGCGGAATCACTCATCCAGCCCCAGGCGCCGAGAATGCGCCGACCGCAGCCGGCGCGTCCTCAAGTGCCTTACCGGCAGTCGCAGCCTCCACGTTCACTATCCACCACTTGCCAGCCGTAACTTCTGCGCAATCTACAATTCCCCTCCACCGCGCTCCTGCCGGCTCCGGGATAGAACGTGCCGCCGCCTGGGTATCCCTTTACCTCAGATCAACCGAGCAGGCAGCCGCCGCAAGCAGCGCCAGCAGCGCGAGAATGCAACATCCGGTGTTCATCAATGCCGAACTGGCGAGCCAACTGAAACCTCTGACAGGCGCCGAAGATGGTCTTCGATACGATAAGCACAAGAAACCGTATGTCGACCTGCGCGACGGCACGGTCATGGTCGGCAAAACCCCGAACGGCTGGCGTCAGACACATGCCGGGGAAGCGTCCCCGACAGGTAAATGGGTTGAACGGATTCCGGGCACAAAAAAGTGGCGAGAAAGCGACGGGCCGCAACACAGCCAGCAAGCCGCAACCGGCTCAGTGCCCACCGAAACAACCGACGCCATATTTGGTCCGAGCAATCGCCCGCAGCGGGCCCGGGCAAGCAACGTTGCATCGACCACAAGCGCACTGATCAGACGTCTGGCAGCCCAGCAGCCAGCCGTGCTGGATTTGTCCGTGGCGCAATGGAAAAACTGGGGAAAAACCGCTAAACCGCAAACGGGTGAGTCGATAGAGATAGAGGGGTTGCACTATCCGACGGTAAAGCAGGTTTTACACGCCGATACCGAGCAGGTTTTTCTGCAACACCCCAGATTCAAACCTGAAGGTTTCGACGAATTCGAGAACATGCTGCGCCATGATCCTTCGATACAGCCGAAATGGGCGATGAAACACAACGGCCAGTGGCAGGTTCTGGACACCCCTCCGCCCCTCGAAATGTCGGTAACGCAATATGTATCCGCCGCCTTGAATTCTCTGTCCGAACACTCGGCTAACAATCTCGCCAGAGCTGTATTCGATCGTGCATCCACGCCTCAAGGAATTGATGGCGATGGACTTTCAGCAATGACGCTAGCGCTTCGCCACTGGACAGACAGAGTCAACAAAATCTCGCCTCAACCCGGTCTTCAAGACCCCTTGATGCTGCTGCCCGTTTTACCCGCCCGGCAAAATGACCAATACGCCGGAGGGTTACTCACTTTGCCGGCGCCTGTTTCAAGCGGTTTACAGCGTCTGGACTTCGACGTCCACCCACTGGACTCGATGCCGGGAGCTTCAAGCACACGCGACGTATTCGAAAGGATCCTCGGCCTCAGCAACTACCGCATCAACCCGAAAAGGCATCCGCATCCAAGTGGTGAAGACGTAATGGTTTTTCACCGAGAGGGTGTCGCCGCCGTTTTCGTACTGAGACTGACCCCTGTTACGCAGACGCCGGTACCTCGTTATTCCGTCATCGACTCCAGACTCGCCAACCCGGATTTCCGCAGAAGACTCAGCGAAGCCGAAAGCCAGGCATTGAACGAGCATCTGGACAATTACGAAGTGGTTTTTCTGGTGGGCGGCAAAGAACAGGTTTCCCCCGACAGCTCGACACTGTTCATTGTCAGAGAAGGTTGATTACACCATCCGGACTCTGTGCGACTTGTCCGCAAGTTTTTGAAGACAAGCCGCAACAAAACCTCTTGTTCCATACAGCGAGACCCAATCAATGGTCAAACCACCGAAGCGTGTGGCCGGGATTACTGCGCCCGATATTCGCCCAAACATTGCAAGCACACCGCCCCGACTACCGGGTGAAATCCAGGCAACCGCACCACTCTCCGCTGGTCTGCCGGACACCCCTGTGCATCAACCGTGGGTGCAGGTCAACAGAATGGCTGAGTTCCACTCATCGCAAGTTGAGTCAGCGCTGCGATCCATAACCTGGCCTGCCGATCAAGTACACCTGCTCCAACGGCTCGATCCCGACAGAGGCCTGTTTAGCAGTCCGGAGGGCAAGTTATACGCCCATGTAGAACGTGAAGGGCATCTGCTGGTCGAGATGCAGCAAGATGGCCGCTATCGAATTCCCTTGGATGTCCCCCCGCACTTGCCAGGCCCCTTTCTGGTCAAAACAGAACGCCAGCCCGTCTGGACGTTCGAACGGCCCAACTGGCTGGCGCACAGCTCGGAAAGTGACCGGCGAAATGTAGCTACCGAGGGGCTTCCTGCGGATTCCCCGATCTACCTGGCACCCGATGCAGCGGCCCTGCTCTCCCCTTCCCATCAGACGCCAGACGGAATCCGCTACGACAAGCATCGCAAAACCTATATCGATACCGCTGAAGGAACCGTCATGGTGCGTAAAAACGCCAACGGTCAGTATCAGCAAACCTCTGCCACCGTGCGCGATGCATCCGCATTATTGTTCGAACAGATTCCCGGGATACGGCTGTGGCGCCGCAAAAACGGGCAAACCGCTTCTGAACCGGAGCGTTCGCTACAGGAAAAACGCAAAGCCTCGACCGATACGCCGGAGCCTATGGCCGGCCCGAGCAAGCGACCGCATCAGGAAGAAGGGACAGACGCCACCCAAGCGCTGACCGAGAGCTTGCTGTCCGCCAACCCCGACGCGATCAACCTGAGTTTCGGGTTATGGCGAAACTGGGGACAGAGTGTCCGCCCGCAATTGGGCCAGCATATCGAGATAGACGGGCAGTATTTCCGGGTGATGCGACAGGACTTGAGTGGCAACCCGCGACTGGTTTATCTGCAGCATCCGTTGTTCTCACCGGCCTTGTATGACGCCTTCGAATACATGCTGCGGGATAACCCGTCGTTGCAACCCAAGTGGGCGCTCAAAAGAAACAACCAATGGACGGTACTGGACAGTGTCGTGCCCTTTGAGATGCCGATCACACAGTACATCTCCAGAACCTTCAGACATCTGTCGGATCAATCGGTCAACTCACTCGCCAGAGCCATGTTCAATCAGGCAAACCGTTCCGAAATCATCATTGCTCCCGGTTTGGCGTTAATGAACCAGGTGTTTCGTTACTGGGCTAACAGGGATCAGCGAAGAGCGCCGCGCCGAGAACTTGCTGATCCGCTTTTAATGTTGCGACCAGTTTCCGGAACTGAAGAAACCCTGGCGATTCCATCCACGCTGGGTGAAGGCTTGATGCGACTGGATTTTGATCCAGGACGTTTCTCTCGGCACTGGAACGAGTACGCCGCAGCGCCAGCGGGTCCCAACTTGCGAAGGCTGTTCAGCCAGCTTCTGGAGGATGACGGTTACGTGATCAACCCGTCGAAGAGCACGCTTGCCGAGAACGAATTGCTCTTTTACCGGGAGAAAATCGATCACGTCTTTGTGCTGAAACTGCCGCCTCTTGTCGACGGACGCCTGCAGCGATTTCAGCCTGAGCGTTTTCAACACAGTGAGGTCGTGGTGCAAACAGCCACCCGTGAACCAGCGCCACTCTCGGCTTACAGCAGAGATAAAAAAATCAGCTACCTGCTTGGTGGAACCCAGACAGATGTTCTGGGGCAGACAACGCTGTTCATTTTCAAAGACCAATGATCAAGCAGGACAGTGAGGAAAAAACCATGAATCGCTCAGAGACACTTCAATGACCAAACCCACAAACACCACGGCTCGCCCTGCGTCGCCCGATCCCATAACCAGCAACAGACCCAACACTGGCAATAGCAGCGTAAACATTCCCGGCAGCTCCGGCATTTTTGCGGCAGGTACGAATCGACTGCCCGACACTACCACTCCCAATGCGTCTGGCACTCCAACTACCGGCGCGCCACATGTTGTGGTGAGTCACATGGCAGACCCGGTGATTACCGAAGCCAATGCCAGACTGGCCGAGATATCCCTGCCGGAATCACAGACCCATCTGCTCAAGCCGCACGATTCCGTCGACGGGTTATTCGTGGTCCCCGGCGGTCAGACCTACGCGCATCTGGAAGACGGCCATCATTACCGGGTTGAACTCAACACTTCCGGTGACTACCAGATTCCCTGGCCGGAAGCGCCAGGCGTGACCCCACCGATCGTGAAAAAAATCGACGGCCAGCCACGTTGGCGAGTCGAGGCACAGTGGTACGCGGCCCAGTCCAGGCAGAGCAGTCTGCCAGCGCACCAACCGTCTGCCGAACTGATTTTCGTCGACCCGAATCTGGCGATCTATCTCCCTGACAAGTCCGCGTCCCCTGACGGCATCCGCAAAGGGCCGCTCGGAACTACGTATGTCGACATCGAGGGAGGAACCGTCCAGATTCGCAGGAATGAACAAGGCGAATACAAACAGGCTTCAGCCACCACGATCAATGTGCCGGATGTAACGTTAGAACGAACTCCGGGGCAATTCGTCTGGCGCCGTAAGCAGCAGACCTCTACCGATACACAACAAGCTCCACAACCAGGCAGCTCTCGTACCCTCACCCAGTCGGAACAGCCCGGCCCCGGCCCAAGTAAGCGCCCTCGACTGCCAGGAGACAGCGATCCTCCTGATCCCTTCATACCCGTGCGCACCAGTGAACTCTGGAACAGCTGGGGCAGCACGACCAAACCGTTAGTCGGCGACTCCATCGAATTCGACGGCAAGCACTTTGCGATACTGGATCAGCCAGGCCACGCTACTGACACGCGTGCCTTCATCAAACCTCCACAGTTTTCTGCCACTCGTTTCGATGCGTTCGAACAACTGCTGTTGACCACGCCTGAGTTACAACCCAGGCGCGTGGTGAAGCTGGCGGACATCTGGGCGGGGCACGTCAGTGATACTTGGAGAGTTGTAGAGGGTTTGCCATTTGCAAAAAACCTGACGCAATATGTCAGCGATCACTTCTCCTACCTTTCTGATCACTCCGCAAACAACGTTGCGCGGGAAATGTTCAATCGGGCCAACTACTCCGATGAAATGACGGGACCCGGGGCCCATGCATTGTTCGATACGTTCAAGTACTGGGAGAATCGCAACAACCGCTCTGGCGATAACAGCGCCATTCGTCCGGACTTGAGCGAGCCGTTGATGCTCCTTTCGCCACTGGCGACCGACGCAAACGGCAAAATGCATATGCCGTTACCGTCCGCTGAAGGTCTGCAAAGAATCGACTTCGATCCAAAACTGTTTTTTGGCTCAAGACATCAACTGAATCGCCCAGACACGCGAGTACTTTTCAGGGATTTTCTCAGCGGACACGGTTACCAAATCACCCATGAATTTCGCAACAACTATGGGAATGCCTTATTGATCCAACGGACGGGTGTCGACCATGTTTTCATCATGTTCATGGGAGGGTTTCAAAACAATATTGTGAATATCATTGATCCGAAAGTCTGGCTCAAAAGAAACCTCGCCAGCGTCAGGACGAGCGACTCCGCGAAAAACTTGATTAAAGAGAAAGTACGCACGAAAAAAATCATTTTTTTGCTGGGCAGCACAGAGACCCTCCCAACTCGGGACTATAACCTTATTGTCACCCGATACAGCTGAATGACCTGACACTCAACGATTAGCCGGCAACACAACAACGCGCTCCAGAGTTCTCTGGAGCGCACGCAGGCAGATCGACACAAAATGCAGGAATAAGAAAGCCCGCAGTATAACGTCTTCGAATACAGGCTGCGGGATAGCCCGTCGATGCAGCCGAAATGGGCAGTTAAAAAAACAATCAATGGACGGTACTGGACAGTGTCGTGCCCTTTGAGATGCCGATTACTCAGTACATCTTCAGAGTCTTCAGATATCTGTCGGATCAATCGGTCAACTCACTCGCCAGAGCCATGTTCAATCAGGCAAACCGTTCTGAAATCATCATTGCTCCCGGTTTGGCGTTAATGAACCAGGTGTTTCGTTAACGGGCTAACAGGGGTCAGCGGAGAGCGCCGCGTCGAGAACTTGCTGATCCGCTTTCAAGTTTGCGCCCACTTTCCGGAACTGAATAAAAACATGAATCACGCAGAGACATTTCAATGATCAAACCCACAAAGACCACGGTTCGCCCTGCGTCGCCCGATCCCATAACCAGCAACAGACCCAACACTGGCAATAGCAGCGTAAACAATCCTGGCGGCTCCGGCATTTTTGCGGCAGGTACGAATCGACTGCCCGACACTACCACTCCCAATGCGTCTGGCACTCCAACTACCGACGCGCCACATGTTGTGGTTAGTCACCTAACGGACCCGGTGATCACCGACGCCAATGCCACACTGGCCGAGATATCACTGCCGGTATTACAAGCCCATCTGCTAAAGCCGCACGGATCCGTCGACGGATTATTCGTGGCCCCGGACGGTCTGACTTACGCGCATATGAAAGACGGCAGTCATTACCGGGTTGAAATCAATACCGCCGGTGACTACCAGATTCCCTGGCCCGCAGCGCCAGGCGTGACACCACCGATTGTGAAAAAAATTGACGGCCAGCCACGTTGGCACGTCGATGCACAGTGGTTCGAGGCCAAGTTCAAGCGGCGCAACCCGCCAGCACAGCAGCAATCTGCCGAACCCTTACAAGCGATTATTTTCGTCGACCCTAATCTGGCAACCCTCCTCCCTGCCAGGAACAACTCCCAGGACGGCATCCGCAAAGGGCCGCTCGGAACCACCTATGTCGACATCACCGGTGGAACCGTCCAGGTTCGCAGGAATAAACAAGGCGAATACAAACTGGCTTCAGCTACAACGATCAATGTGCCGGATGTAACGTTCGAACAGATTCCGGGGCAATTTCTCTGGCGCCGTAAAGTGCAGACCACTACAGATACACAACAAGCTCCACAACCGGGCAGTTCTCGCCCCCTCAACCAGTCAGAGACACCCGGCCCGAGCCCAAATAAACGCCCTCGACTGCCAGAGGACAGTGATCCTCTTGATCCTTTCGTGCTCATGGGCATCAGTGAGCTATGGAAAGGCTGGGGAGCCACGACGAAACCGCCAACCGGCGACTCCATTGAAATCGGCGGCAAGCACTTTGCGATACTTGACCAGCCGACCCACGCCGTTGACGCCTTCGTCTTCATCAAGCCACCATCGTTTTCCGCTACTCGTTTCGATGCTTTCGAAGAGTTGCTTCTGACTACGCCTGAGCTTCAACCCAGGGTGGCCGTGAAGGTAGTGGACAGGACAGGGCAAGGCAGGGACACCTGGAATATTGTCCAGAGACGGCCGTTTGAAAAAAGCCTGACTCAATATGTCAGAGGTCAGTTCCCCTACCTTTCTGCTCCTACTGCAAGCAAAGCGGCACGGGAGATGTTCAATCGGGCCAGTCACTCAGATCAAATAACCGGGTCCGGGATCAGTGCATTATTCGAGGCTTTCAAGTTCTGGGAAAATCGCTCTATGTTCGTGGGCGATAACCGGATCGTTCGGCAAGACTTGAGCGACCCGCTGATGCTCCTCTCGCCGCTTGCGACCGACGTGCATGGCTACAAGCGTATGCCGCGACCGTCCTCTGTAGATCTGCGAACAATCGAAATCAATTCTGAACTGCTCTCCGGCTCGCAACTTCGAAGGGGTGGCCGAACTACGCGGACACTTTTCAAAGATCTCCTTGGCGCACATGGTTACTCCGTTACCCATGAATTTAACGCCAACCTGGGGGATGCCTTAGTGATCAAGCGAACAGGTGTTGACCATATGTTCATCATGTTCATGGACAAAATTCATAACAACACGGTTTTTCAACCCGACCCAATTACCTGGCTCCAAAAAAGAATCGTGTTCGACAACATGGTTGCCCATGTCAAAGACGACCTGGTGGAGCATTTGCGTACGAACAGGATCATTTTTTTGCTGGGCATCAATGCACCTGAGCCAACTCAAGCACACAACCTGATCATCATTCGACACAGCTAATGACCTGGCAATCAGCGATTAGCCGCAAATACAGCAACGCGCTCCAGAGTGCTCTGGAGCGCACGCGAGCAGATCTTCACAAAACGCAGGAATAAAAAAAGCCCGCAGTGTGAGCGGGCGAAAGACCAAAGAAGCTATATGCGCAGTCGCTTCCCGGTGGGGGCAGCTGCTTGGGGGTCAGCTGCCCCGGTACGTGGAATAGCTGTAAGGCGAAATCAGCAATGGCACGTGGTAGTGATCCTGTTCGGCAGAGATACCGAAGCGCAGCACAACCACGTCGAGAAATGCCGGTTCCGGCAACTGAACGCCACGAGCGCGGTAATAATCGCCGGCGTGAAACTGGACCTGATAAACGCCGGTGCGGTAATCGTCGCCTTGCAGTAGCGGCGCATCGACCCGGCCATCACTGTTCGTTGTCGCACTGGCGACCAATTCCAGGTGCGATCCTTCAACGCGGTACAGCTCGACCTTGATCGAACTGCCCGGGCAACCGTGTGCAGCGTCCAAAACGTGTGTTGTCAAACGTCCCATTGATTCTGCGCGCCTGCCTGCGTGGAAGCAGTCAGACCTCGCGCCTCCCGAAGTCAGATAAAAAGGAGACCGCACCGATTCGGAGCACGAAAAGTTGCGGCGAGCGACTGATTAAGACACTTTTCAAAAAAATTGTACACAATAAAAACGACATTTTTCACACCACCCCCGTCATCCGGGGGTTTCCTCATGTTCTGTCAGCAACGCGCCTATTCATTGCACCTCCCATCCATTAACTGACTGGTCAGGCAGGTTTCTTGCAGGCTCACGCCAATAGCAGTAAAAGATGACAGTCGGTGAAAAATGCGGAAATTCAGGCTTACAAATTGCGAATAAAGTTGTATACAATCAGCCCATCGCTGTGACGCCAGCCTGCCAGGCCGCCACATACATCTGTCAACGAACAAGAAGGAAGACTGCAGTGAGCGCTGACTACCCACGCGACCTGATCGGTTACGGCAGTAACCCTCCTCACCCACACTGGCCGGGCAATGCCCGCATCGCCCTGTCGTTCGTACTCAATTACGAAGAAGGTGGCGAGCGCAACATTTTGCACGGCGACAAAGAATCCGAAGCCTTCCTGTCTGAAATGGTTGCCGCTCAGCCGCTGCAAGGCGCGCGCAACATGAGCATGGAATCGCTTTACGAGTATGGCAGCCGCGCCGGCGTCTGGCGGATTCTGAAGCTGTTCAAGGAATTCGACATTCCGCTGACCATTTTCGCCGTAGCCATGGCCGCTCAGCGCCACCCGGATGTGATCCGCGCGATGGTCGATGCCGGTCACGAGATCTGCAGCCACGGCTATCGCTGGATCGACTACCAGTACATGGACGAAGCGCAGGAGCGCGAGCACATGCTCGAAGCGATCCGCGTCCTCACCGAAATCACCGGCGAACGTCCACTGGGCTGGTACACCGGCCGCACCGGCCCGAACACCCGTCGCCTGGTCATGGAAGAAGGTGGTTTCCTCTACGACTGCGACACCTACGACGACGACCTGCCCTACTGGGAACCGAACAACCCGACCGGCAAGCCGCATCTGGTCATTCCGTACACCCTCGACACCAACGACATGCGCTTCACCCAGGTGCAGGGTTTCAACAAGGGTGACGACTTCTTCGAATACCTCAAAGATGCGTTCGACGTGCTTTACGCCGAAGGTGCCGAAGCGCCGAAAATGCTCTCGATCGGTCTGCACTGCCGCCTGATCGGCCGTCCGGGTCGCCTGGCTTCGCTCAAACGCTTTATCGAATACGCCAAAAGTCATGAACAGGTATGGTTCAGCCGTCGCGTCGACATCGCGCGTCACTGGCACGAAACCCACCCGTACCAAGGGGCCGCGAAATGAGCCGCTTTCAAACCCTGCAACCGTCGACCCTGAGCCGCGACGCTTTCGTCAAAGCCTTCGCCGACATCTACGAACATTCGCCATGGGTGGCCGAGAAGGCCTATGACCTGGGCGCGGACGCGTCGATCGACGAGATCGAAACCCTGCACCAGCGCATGAGCGACATCCTGTTGAGCGCCGATCACGCAAGCCAGCTTGCCCTGATCAACGCTCACCCGGACCTGGCCGGCAAAGCTGCCGTCCAGGGCCAACTGACCGAAGCCAGCACCAATGAACAGGCTGGCGCCGGTATTCACCAATGCACGGCCGAAGAGTTCCAGCGCTTCACCGAGCTGAACGACGCCTATAAAGCCAAGTTCAAGTTTCCCTTCATCATGGCGGTAAAAGGCAGCAACCGGCATCAGATCCTCGCGGCGTTCGAAACGCGCATTCACAACTCGCAAGACACCGAGTTCAAATGCGCGCTGGCGGAGATCAACAAGATCGCCCTGTTCCGTTTACTGACTCTTTAGCAAGCCTGACCCGAGTACATCAGACGCGGAGAGTACCCAGGGTCTTGCAAGCATCCCCAGCCACTTATTTAAAGGCAGACAAGAAGAATGAAAGCTTACGCCGTACCTTTCGAAAAATTCGTCAACCTGGCCGATGCCCGTCTGGGCACCAAAATCATCTCGGTCACCGATGACTGGTTCGCAGACGCCAATCGTCTGTTCCAACCGACCCCGGCCGTATGGAAGGAGGGCGTGTTCGATGACAACGGCAAGTGGATGGACGGCTGGGAATCGCGCCGCAAGCGCTTCGAAGGCTTCGACAGCGCGGTGATCCGTCTGGGCGTACCGGGCTCGATCAAAGGCGTGGACATCGACACTTCATTCTTCACCGGCAACTTCCCGCCATCGGCCTCTCTGGAAGCGTGCTTCCTGGCCTCGGGCGAGCCGGATGAAAACACCCAGTGGACGGAAGTGCTGTCGGCCGTCGAGCTGCAGGGCAACAGCCACCACTACCACGAAATCAGCAACGACAAAGCCTTCAGCCACCTGCGCTTCAACATCTACCCGGACGGCGGTGTCGCCCGTCTGCGCGTGTACGGTGTTCCGCATCGCGACTGGTCGGCGGTTGGCGACAACGAGCAAGTCGATCTGGCTGCTGCCCTGAATGGTGGCCGCGCCCTCGCCTGCTCCGACGAACACTTCGGCCGCATGAGCAACATCCTCAACCCGGGCCGTGGCATCAACATGGGCGACGGCTGGGAAACCGCGCGTCGTCGCACGCCGGGCAATGACTGGGTGATCGTCGCGCTGGGTCACCCGGGCGAGATCGAGAAGATCGTCGTCGATACCCTGCACTTCAAAGGCAACTACCCGGACACCTGCTCGATCCAGGGCGCGTTCGTCAAGGGCGGTACTGACAGCCAGATCGAAACCCAGTCGCTGTTCTGGCGTGAACTGCTGCCAAGCCAGAAGCTGGAAATGCACGCCGAACACACCTTCGTCGAGCAGATCAAGGCGCTGGGCCCGATCACCCACATCCGCCTGAACGTGTTCCCGGATGGTGGTGTGAGTCGCCTGCGCGTACTCGGCAAGGTCGCTAAATAACACCGCAATGATCGTTCCCACGCTCTGCGTGGGAATGCATCACTGGACGCTCTGCGTCCGCTTTGGATGTGACGCGGAGCGTCACGGGCTGCATTCCCACGCAGAGCGTGGGAACGATCACTCAACGAAAAGAAGAACAGCATGCGCACACTAACGATTGAACCGCTGACCAAAGAAGCCTTCGCCCCTTTCGGTGACGTGATCGAAACCGACGGCAGCGATCACTTCATGATCAACAACGGTTCGACCATGCGCTTCCATAAACTGGCGACGGTCGAAACCGCTCAGCCTGAGGACAACGCGATCATCAGCATCTTCCGCGCCGACGCGCAGGACATGCCGCTAACCGTTTGCATGCTGGAACGCCATCCGCTGGGCAGCCAGGCTTTCATACCGCTGCTCGGCAACCCCTTTCTGATCGTGGTCGCGCCAGTTGGCGATGAACCTGTATCAGGCTTGGTCCGCGCCTTCGTCACCAACGGCAGGCAGGGCATCAATTACCATCGCGGCGTCTGGCACCACCCGGTGCTGACGATCGAAAAGCGGGATGACTTCCTGGTGGTTGATCGCAGTGGCACAGGCAATAACTGCGATGAGCATTTTTTCAAAGAGGATGAGCGTTTGATCCTCGCCCCCCACCAATAAGAGAAGGTCTGATCACTCGACAACAAGAGTGACAGGCGAGAGGTAAAGACTGTGGAAGCACATCTGTTGGAATGGCTGAACCTGAGCGTACGCTGGGTTCACATGATTACTGGCGTGGCCTGGATCGGCGCGTCGTTCTACTTCGTCTGGCTGGAGAACAACCTCAACCGCGTCAACCCGAAAACCGGCCTGGCCGGTGACCTGTGGGCGATCCACGGTGGCGGTATCTATCACCTCGAAAAATACAAACTGGCCCCACCGGCGATGCCGGAGAACCTGCACTGGTTCAAATGGGAAGCCTACTTCACCTGGATGTCGGGTATCGCGCTGCTGTGCGTGGTGTTCTACTCCAATCCAACGCTCTACCTGCTGGCACCGGGCAGCACCCTGAGCGGCCCTGAAGGCGTGGCCATCGGTATCGGCTCGCTGTTTATCGGCTGGTTCATCTACTCCTTCCTGTGCGACTCGGCTTTGGGCAAACGCCCTGCTCTGCTGGGCTTCATTCTGTTCGTGCTGATCATCGGCGCGGCGTATGGCTTCAGCAAAGTGTTCAGCGGTCGTGGTGCGTACCTGCACGTCGGCGCGATCATCGGCACGATCATGGTCGGTAACGTGTTCCGCATCATCATGCCGGCGCAGCGTGCACTGGTGGCGGCGATTGCCGAGAACCGCACGCCGGATCCGGCGCTGCCGGCCAAAGGCTTGCTGCGTTCGCGTCACAACAACTACTTCACCCTGCCGGTGCTGTTCATCATGATCAGCAACCACTTCCCGAGCACCTATGGCAGCCAGTACAACTGGTTGATCCTCGCCGGGATCGCGGTGTTGGCGGTGTTGGTGCGTCACTACTTCAACACCCGTCACGACAGCCACAAGTTTGCCTGGACTCTGCCAGTGGCAGCGGTAGGCATGATCAGTCTGGCGTACGTCACCGGCCCGATGCCGATGTCGACCGCACCGGAAGTGGCCAAGGCGCCGGCAAAAATCGAGTACCAACCGCTGCCGGAAACTGCACTGGGCGGTGGCGCGAAACCGGCTGAAGCGGCGGCACCCGCAGCATCGGCTGAACCTGCCGCAGCACCGGCGCAAGCCGCCAACGCTGGTCCTGGCTTTGACAAAGTGCACACCGTGATTCAAGAACGTTGCGCGGTTTGCCATTCGGCCAAACCAACCAGCCCGTTGTTCAGCGCAGCGCCAGCGGGTGTGATGCTCGACACCCCTGAGCAGATCCGTCAGAACGCGGCGCGCATCCAGGCGCAAGCCATCACCACGCAGATCATGCCACTGGGCAACATCACGCAGATGACCCAGCAGGAACGTGACCTGATCGGTGCATGGATTGCCCAGGGAGCACAGACCAACTAAGCAACAAAGCTTCGCGAGCAGGCTCGCTCCCACAGAGATCGCGTATTTCCTGTGGGAGCGAGCCTGCTCGCGAATGGCCGCAACGCGGTCGACCTGATGCAAAGAAACAGCTGTGAGCAACCCGGCAGCTGTTAATCACAAGAATAAAAAGATCCGAGGTGTTGCATGTCCGAGCTGTCCAAAGCGCGCATCCCCGACGCACCCGCCATTCAGCGCTTGCCCCTTTTGCAACTGATCCTGGTCGGTTTGCAACATGTTCTGCTGATGTACGGTGGTGCCATCGCGGTGCCGCTGATCATTGGACAGGCCGCTGGCCTGAGTCGTGAAGAAATTGCCTTCCTGATCAACGCCGACCTGCTGGTCGCCGGCATCGCCACCATCGTGCAGTCCATGGGCATCGGCCCGATGGGCATCCGTATGCCGGTGATGATGGGCGCCAGTTTCGCTGCGGTCGGCAGCATGGTCGCCATGGCCGGCATGCCCGGTATCGGCCTGCAAGGCATATTCGGTGCAACGATCGCCGCCGGTTTCTTTGGCATGATCATCGCGCCGTTCATGTCCAAGGTTGTGCGCTTCTTCCCGCCGCTGGTGACCGGCACGGTCATCACCTCGATCGGTTTGTCGCTGTTCCCCGTGGCCGTGAACTGGGCCGGTGGCGGTGCCGCCGCTGCACAATTCGGCTCACCGATTTATCTGGCCATCGCCGCTCTGGTGTTGGGCACCATTCTGTTGATCCACCGCTTTATGCGCGGTTTCTGGGTCAATATTTCCGTGTTGATCGGCATGTGCTTCGGCTACCTGCTGTGCGGCGCGATCGGCATGGTCGACCTGAGCGGCATGGCCAGCGCGCCATGGGTTCAGTTCGTCACCCCGCTGCATTTCGGCATGCCGAAATTCGAACTCGCGCCGATCCTGTCGATGTGCCTGGTGGTGGTGATCATCTTTGTCGAGTCCACCGGGATGTTCCTCGCGCTGGGCAAGATCACCGGCCAGGAAGTCTGCCCACGCATGCTACGTCGCGGTCTGCTGTGTGATGCCGGCGCGTCGTTTTTCGCCGGTTTCTTCAACACCTTCACCCACTCCTCGTTCGCGCAGAACATCGGTCTGGTGCAGATGACCGGCGTGCGCTGCCGCTCGGTGACCATCGTTGCCGGTGGTTTGCTGATCGTGTTGAGCCTGTTGCCGAAAGCCGCATTCCTTGTGGCATCGATTCCACCGGCCGTTCTCGGCGGCGCAGCGATTGCGATGTTCGGCATGGTCGCCGCGACCGGCATCAAGATTCTCCAGGAGGCCGACATCGGCGACCGTCGCAACCAGTTGCTGGTGGCGGTGAGCATCGGCATGGGCCTGATCCCGGTGGTGCGTCCGGAGTTCTTCGCGCACCTGCCGATGTGGATGAGCCCGATTACCCACAGCGGCATCGCGATGGCCACGCTCAGCGCGCTGACGCTGAACCTGCTCTTCAACATTCTCGGCGGCAAAGAGCGTGCGGCGATCAACGACTGCCACGCACATTAACAGCATTACCGATTATCCCTGTGGGAGCGAGCTTGCTCGCGAAAGCGGTATGACATTCAACCCATCAGTTGACTGAAAGAACGCCTTCGCGAGCAAGCTCGCTCTCACAGGGACTGTGCAACACCCTGCCTCAACAATAAAAACAAGAGGGAGCAACAGATGATTCGCACTCAAACCAGCGTTCTGTTGAGTGGCGGCCTGCTGGCCGCGAGTCAGGCCATGGCCGGTGATTTACTGCTGTGGCAAACCAACAGTCTCAGCTATCTGTACGGCAAGAATTTCGCAATCAACCCGTCGATCCAGCAGACGCTAACCTTCGAGCACGCCGACAAATGGAAGTACGGCGACAACTTCCTGTTCGTCGACAAGATCTTCTACAACGGCAAAGAAGACGCGAACAAAGGCCCCCACGCTTTCTACGGTGAATTCACCCCGCGCTTCTCGTTCGGCAAGATCTTCGACCAGAAGCTCGAGTTCGGCCCGATCAAAGACGTCTTGCTGGCGATGACTTACGAGTACGGCGAAGGCGACAGCGAGGCCTACCTGATCGGCCCTGGCTTCGACCTCAAAGTGCCTGGCTTCAACTACGTCACCCTAAACATTTTCCGCCGCCAGACCGAAGGCCCGCGTCCCGGTGACGGCGTCTGGCAGATCACCCCCGGCTGGTCCTACAGCTTTCCTTTAGGCAATTCCGATGTGCTGATCGACGGCTACCTTGATTGGGTAGTCGACAACGATGAGAACTCGCGCGGCACCTATCACGCCAACCTGCACATCAACCCGCAGATCAAATATGACGTGGGCAAAGCCCTGGGCTGGAGCCACAAGCAACTGTATGTCGGCACCGAATACAGCTATTGGAAAAACAAATACGGCGTCGAAAACACCCACAACTTCGACACCAATCAGAACACCGCCAGCCTGCTGGTAAAGGTGCATTTCTAAGATGGCCCGCAACCGTGCCCCATGCCTGTCGTCGGTGCTCTGTTGCGGGGCACTTGAGAGCTGGCCGTTGAGTCAGTATTCTCCGCGGCCTCTTGAATTCGGTCTAAAAAAAAGCCCGGATTTAATTCCTGACCGAAAAGCCAACTTATCCCGGCCCCGGTCAGTACCGAGGCATCCCGAAAACACACTCAATCGACTGTTTTTCAGCAGCCGAGCGGGTGTTTTTTTGCTTTTCGAAAGCCTTGGCTCGGCTCTTGCTAACAGCAACGAAGCTGACCGATCGGATGACTTTTGCAGCAACGAAAAAAGGCGCCACACCAGAGCGCCGATCTTAAAAAAAATAAACGTGGAACACCTACTTTGGGAGCAACCGAATGAAACGTATGTGCACCAGCCTGATGCTCGCGGGATCGATGCTGGCCGGCGGCCAGGCCATGGCCGAGGGTCTGCTGCAGTGGCAGAACAACAGCCTGACCTACCTGTATGGCAAGGACTTCCAGGTCAACCCGCGCATCCAGCAGACCGTCACTTTCGAGCACGCCGATGCGTGGACGTATGGGGATAACTTCTTTTTCTTCGACAAGATCTTCTACAACGGTGGCAAGGACTTCAGCAACGGTCCGAACACCTACTACGGTGAGTTCAGCCCGCGCATCTCGCTGGGCAAAGTGCTTGACCAGAAGATCGAGTTCGGCCCGATCAAAGACGTCCTGTTGGCGATGACTTACGAGTTCGGCGAAGGCGACACCGAGTCGTACCTGATCGGTCCAGGCTTCGACCTGGCGATCCCGGGCTTCGACTACTTCCAGTTGAACTTCTACCAGCGTCACACCCAGGGTGCTCGCGCCGGTGACAATGTCTGGCAGATCACCCCGGTCTGGTCCTACACCATCCCGGTCGGCAAGTCGGACATCCTGATCGACGGCTTCATGGACTGGGTCACCGACAACGACTCCAACTCCAAAGGCGATTACCACGCCAACTTGCACTTCAACCCACAGGTCAAATACGACTTGGGCAAGGCGCTGAGTTTCGGCGAGAAGCAGTTGTATGTCGGTGTTGAATACGACTACTGGAAAGACAAGTACGGCATCGACGACACCGGTGCGTTCAAGACCAATCAGAGCACCACTAGCTTCCTGGTGAAGTTCCACTTCTGATCCGGCGGCGTCCGCAAGGACGCCTTCGCGAGCAAGCTCGCTGCCACAGTGATTCTATGTTGATTGCAAATTGCGCATTCGACACCGAACCCTGTGGGAGCGAGCTTGCTCGCGAATGGCAGCACCACAAATCTCAAGCCGGAATCACCGCCTCGGATATGCCCAAAAACCGGCACAGCTCCTCGCGCTTGGCCAACGCATCCCTGCGCCCCAGATCAATCAACTCGCTGCAATACCCCGCCTCGAACAGCAGATAACTCAACACCCCCGCCCCACTGGTCTTGGTCGCCCCCGGCCCACGCAGAAACAAACGCAACGCCGCCGGCAATTCCTGGCGATGCCGCGCGGCAATCTCGTCGATCGGCTGACTCGGCGAAATCACCAGCACCTCCACCGGCGCCACACCCAACTCGCGTGTCGGCGTGCCGGCGGGCACCAGGTGGCTGAACTGGTTGAGGCGCTGGAGCAACTCGATGTCGCTCTCGAGGCTGTCAATGAACGTGCTGTTGAGCATGTGCCCGCCAATCTGCGCCAGCGTCGGCTGCTGGCCGGTGTAGGCGCGCTCCTGCGGTTGCTGCGGATCAACCCCGCGCGGGTTGCCGCTGACCCCCACCACCAGCACCCGGCTCGCGCCCAAATGCAATGCCGGGCTGATCGGTGCTGATTGCCGCACGGCGCCGTCACCGAAATATTCATCACCAATTTTCACCGGCGCGAACAACAACGGAATCGCCGAACTGGCCAGCAGGTGATCCACCGACAGCTGCGTCGGCACACCAATGCGCCGATGGCGCAGCCATGAGTCGATCGTGCCGCCGCCCTGATAGAACGTCACCGCTTGCCCCGACTCATAGCCGAACGCAGTCACCGCCACCGCATGCAATTGCTTGCGCGCGATCGATTCGGCGATGCCGGGCATGTGCAGTTTTTCATTGAGCAGTTCGCGCAGTGGCGAACTGTTGAGTAGCGCCACCGGCAGTTGCCGACCGAGACCGAGCAGGCTGTGACTGACAAAGCGACTGGCCTGACGGATAACCCCGGGCCAGTCACTGCGCAATACGCGGTGGCTGCGAAAGCCTTGCCAGAACAAGGTGAGACGTTCGATGGCGGCGCGAAAATCCGTCGCGCCACTGGCCAGGCTGACGGCGTTGATCGCCCCGGCCGAGGTACCGACGATCACCGGAAACGGATTGTCAGCACCCAACGGCAGCAACTCGGCAATCGCTGCCAACACCCCCACCTGATACGCCGCCCGAGCCCCGCCGCCGGAAAGAATCAACCCTGTAACCGGTTCAGCTGGGCTCATCGCAACACTCCATGGTGCTTGTCAGTGATTGGTTCAGCGGCGTTTGGCGTACAACTTCGGCTCGCCCGGTGGACGGCTCTTGAAGCGTCGATGCGCCCACAGGTACTGCTCGGGGCAGGCGCGCAAGGCGCTCTCGACCCACTGATTGATGCGAATGCAGTCGGCCTCTTCGGTTTCACCGGGGAAATCTTCCAGCGGCGGATGAATCACCAACCGATAACCGCTGCCGTCAGCCAGACGTTCCTGAGTGAACGGCACCACCAGCGCCTTGCCGAGACGGGCGAATTTCGTCGTCGCCGTCACGGTCGCCGCCTGAATACCGAACAGCGGCACGAAGATGCTCTGCTTGGCGCCGTAATCCTGATCCGGTGCGTACCAGATCGCGCGACCGGAGCGCAGTAGCTTGAGCATGCCGCGCACGTCGTCACGCTCCACCGCCAGCGAATCGAGATTGTGCCGCTCGCGACCCTGACGCTGAACATAGTCAAACAACGGATTCTTGTGCTCGCGGTACATGCCGTCGATGGTGTGCTGCTGGCCGAGCAACGCTGCGCCGATTTCCAGCGTGGTGAAATGCGCGGCCATCAGGATCACGCCTTTGCCCTCGCGCTGGGCCTTTTGCAAATGCTCCAGGCCTTCAACGTGGGCCAGCTTGGCCAGACGTTCACGCGACCACCACCAGCTCATGGCCATTTCGAAAAAGGCGATGCCGGTGGAGGCGAAATTCTCCTTGAGCAGGCGTTTGCGCTCGGCGGCGGATTTTTCCGGGAAGCACAGCTCAAGATTGCGCTTGGCGATGCGCCGCCGGTCGCCGGCGACGCGATACATCAAGGCGCCCAAAACTCGACCGATGGTCAGCAAGGCCGGATACGGCAACTGCACGATCAGCCACAAAAGCCCCAGACCGCACCAGAGCGGCCAGAAGCGTGGCGATAAAAATGCTTTTCGAAAACGCGGGCGATCCATTAAAGCTTCCGTAAATACAGTGGCCGCGCATTCTACATCGTTCGACCCGGCTTGCGGCTCGCGGGCGTTCTCGTTATAAGTCTCGGCACTTTTAGTGACAAGCCGTTGTATGCCGACATGAGCCAAACCGAACCGTTAGACCAAGATCCCGTATTCCAGCTCAAGGGCAGCATGCTGGCCATTACTGTGCTGGAACTGGCCCGGAACGACCTCGACAGCCTCGATCGGCAATTGGCCGCCAAAGTCGCCCAGGCACCGAACTTCTTCAGCAATGCGCCGCTGGTTCTGGCGCTGGACAAATTGCCGCCAAGCGAAGGCGCCGTCGACCTGCCCGGCCTGATGCGCGTGTGCCGTCAACATGGCCTGCGCACCCTGGCCATTCGCGCCAGCCGCATCGAAGACATCGCTGCTGCCATCGCCATCGACGTTCCGGTGCTGCCACCGTCAGGTGCCCGCGAGCGACCTCTGGAGGCCCCGGAACCGGAAGTCAAAAAGAAACCGGAAAAGCCCCCTGAGCCGACCATCAAACCGACCCGCATCATCACTACGCCAGTACGTGGTGGCCAACAGATATATGCCCAGGGTGGCGATTTGGTGGTGGTGTCTTCGGTGAGCCCGGGGGCGGAACTTCTCGCCGATGGCAACATCCATGTATACGGCCCGATGCGTGGCCGCGCGCTGGCCGGCGTGAAGGGTGATACCAAGGCACGGATTTTCTGTCAGCAATTGAGCGCTGAACTGATCTCCATCGCCGGTCATTACAAGGTTTCCGAAGATTTGCGCCGCGATCCGCTGTGGGGCTCCGGCGTACAGGTCAGCCTGTCGGCCGACGTGTTGAACATCATTCGGCTTTGACGGATACTGCCGCATTTTCCAAGCATCTCTAAAACGTAGCGAAAACGGCTCAAACGAAGTAGGAAAAAGGCTCAACGCCGAATTCCAGCCAAGGCTGTCCGACTGCAGTAGTTTTCAAGAGATGTTTTTCAGGGGCTAGAAAGTCCTTCTTCCTTAGGGGTGAAACACCTTGGCCAAGATTCTCGTGGTTACATCCGGCAAGGGTGGTGTGGGTAAGACCACCACCAGCGCCGCTATCGGTACCGGCCTCGCACTGCGCGGCCACAAAACAGTGATCGTCGACTTCGACGTGGGCTTGCGTAACCTTGACCTGATCATGGGTTGCGAGCGCCGCGTGGTGTATGACTTCGTCAACGTGGTCAATGGCGAAGCCAACCTGCAACAGGCGCTGATCAAAGACAAGCGCCTGGAAAACCTCTACGTACTGGCCGCCAGCCAGACCCGCGACAAAGACGCGCTGACCCAGGAAGGCGTGGAAAAAGTCCTGATGCAGTTGAAGGAAGACTTCGACTTCGTGGTCTGCGACTCCCCGGCGGGCATCGAGAAAGGCGCACACCTGGCCATGTATTTCGCCGACGAAGCGATCATCGTGACCAACCCGGAAGTGTCCTCGGTACGTGACTCCGACCGCATGCTGGGCCTGCTGGCCAGCAAATCGCGTCGTGCCGAAAAAGGCGAAGAGCCGATCAAGGAGCACCTGCTGCTGACCCGCTACAACCCGCAACGCGTCAGCGATGGCGAGATGCTGGGCGTCGAAGACGTGAAGGAAATTCTGGCCGTGACCCTGCTGGGCGTCATCCCTGAATCGCAGGCGGTCCTGAAAGCTTCCAACTCGGGCGTTCCGGTAATTCTCGACGATCAGAGCGACGCCGGTCAGGCGTACAGCGATGCCGTTGATCGTCTGCTGGGCAAAGAAAAAGAACATCGTTTCCTCGATGTTACGAAGAAGGGATTCTTCGAGCGCCTGTTTGGAGGTAGGTAATGAACCTTTTTGACTTCTTTCGTGCCAACAAAAAGCCAAGTACCGCCTCGGTAGCGAAAGAGCGTCTACAGATCATCGTGGCGCATGAGCGCGGCCAGCGCAGCACGCCGGATTACTTGCCAGCCTTGCAGAAGGAACTGGTCGACGTGATCCGCAAGTACGTCAACATCGGCAACGACGACGTACATGTTGCACTGGAAAGCCAGGGCAGTTGCTCGATTCTGGAACTCAACATCACCCTGCCCGATCGCTGAGTCGATCCGGCAGGTACGACGGCGGTTCAGGGCCATCCCCATGCGGGAATGGCCCTGAACCGCCGTTGGCATTTGTTACGAGGCTGTTTTAATGCCGCTGTCCAACATCCGCATCATCCATCAGGACGCCGCCGTACTGGTGGTCGACAAACCGACGTTGCTGCTCTCGGTGCCCGGTCGCGCTGACGACAACAAGGATTGCCTGATTACCCGTTTGCAGGAAAACGGCTACCCGGAAGCGCGCATCGTCCATCGTCTGGACTGGGAAACCTCCGGCATTATTCTACTGGCGCGTGACGCCGACACGCACCGCGAACTGTCGCGCCAGTTTCATGACCGCGAAACTGAAAAGGCTTACACCGCACTGGCCTGGGGTCAGCCGGAACTCGACAGTGGCAGCATCGACTTGCCCTTGCGTTACGACCCGCCGACCAAGCCGCGCCACGTGGTCGACCACGAATTCGGCAAACACGCGCTGACCTTCTGGCGTGTGCTGGAACGTTGCGGTGACTGGTGTCGCGTCGAGCTGACACCGATCACCGGCCGCTCGCACCAGTTGCGCGTGCACATGCTGTCGATCGGGCATCCCCTGCTCGGCGACGGGCTCTACGCCCACGAGCAGGCTCTGGCGGCATGGCCACGCTTGTGTCTGCACGCGAGTATGCTCAGCTTTACCCATCCGCAAACCGGCGAACGCCTGCGCTTCGAGTGCCCCGCGCCGTTCTGACAAGCACCACCGCACCCTGTGGGAGCGAGCCTGCTCGCGAAGCAATTGATCAGTCGACATGAATGTTGAATGTGATACCGCTTTCGCGAGCAAGCTCGCTCCCACAGTTTTTTGCATGCATTTCAAGACCGCATGTCATGCCCCAAGCTTCAAGCCGATGCGTTAAACTCCCGCCCATTGCTGTCTGGAGTTTCTTATGCGCGAAGAGTTGAACCAAGGCCTGATCGACTTTCTCAAGGCCTCCCCTACCCCGTTCCACGCCACCGCCAGCCTGGTGCAGCGTCTGGAGGCCGCCGGTTATGTGCGCCTGGACGAGCGCGAGCCATGGACCACCGAGCCGAACGGCCGCTATTACGTCACCCGTAACGACTCCTCGATTGTCGCGATCAAAATGGGCCGCACTTCACCGCTGCACGGCGGTATCCGCCTGGTCGGCGCGCACACTGACAGCCCGTGCCTGCGGGTCAAGCCGCAACCGGAGCTGCAGCGTCAGGGTTTCTGGCAGCTGGGCGTTGAAGTCTACGGCGGCGCGCTGCTCGCACCGTGGTTCGACCGCGATCTGTCGCTGGCCGGCCGCGTGACCTTCCGCCGTGATGGCAAGGTCGAGAGCCAGTTGATCGACTTCAAGGCGCCGATCGCGATCATTCCGAATCTGGCCATTCACCTCAACCGTGAAGCCAATCAGGGCTGGGCGATCAACGCGCAGACCGAACTGCCGCCGATCCTCGCGCAATTCGCCGGTGACGAGCGCGTCGACTTCCGCGCCGTGCTCACCGATCAACTGGCCCGCGAACACGGTTTGAACGCCGACGTCGTGCTCGATTACGAGCTGAGCTTCTACGACACGCAAAGCGCTGCAGTCATCGGCCTCAACGGCGATTTCATTGCCGGCGCACGCCTCGACAACCTGCTGTCGTGCTACGCCGGCCTGCAAGCCTTGCTCACCGCCGAAACCGACGAAACCTGCGTATTGGTGTGCAACGACCACGAAGAAGTCGGCTCCTGCTCGGCTTGCGGTGCCGATGGCCCGATGCTCGAACAGACCCTGCGTCGTCTGCTGCCGGAAGGTGACGAGTTTGTCCGCACCATCCAGAAATCCCTGCTGGTCTCGGCCGACAACGCCCACGGCGTACACCCCAACTACGCAGAAAAGCACGACGCCAACCACGGCCCGAAACTCAACGCCGGCCCGGTGATCAAGGTCAACAGCAACCAGCGCTACGCCACCAACAGCGAAACCGCCGGGTTCTTCCGCCATCTGTGCATGGCCGAAGAAGTGCCGGTACAGAGCTTCGTGGTGCGCAGCGACATGGGTTGCGGCTCGACCATCGGCCCTATCACTGCCAGCCACCTCGGTGTGCGCACCGTCGATATCGGCCTGCCGACCTTCGCCATGCACTCGATCCGCGAACTGTGCGGCAGCCACGACCTGGCGCATCTGGTCAAAGTGCTCAGCGCGTTCTACGCCTGCCGCCAGTTGCCTTAAAAGCTTAAAAGCTTCGTCGGATCGCCACCCGGAGCAGGCTCGCTCCCACAGTTTGAAATGCATTCCAATGTGGGAGCGAGCCTGCTCGCGAAAGCGGCAGTCCAGACAACACAAATTTCATCTTGGGACTGACTCGGTTCTGATACACATCAGCACGGCTCAGCCAAAACCGACCTAGACTTACATCATTCATTTCGACAAGGCAGTCTCCATGATCTCGATGTCTTCGTTCCACGCCATGCTCATTCCGATTCTGAGCGGAATGATCCTGCTGGCCATCGGCTTCAACTTCCGTGACAAGAACGCCGGCGTGTTCGCCATGTGGATCGGCATGCTGACGATCCTCGCCACCGTGGTCTACAAGATCCTCGCCAAACTCAACGAATAAATCCGCGCCCGGCTCGCATTGCTTTAGTGGGCCTCGTACACTCCAGCGAATCCGCCCCTTGCGAGGTTGACCGCCTAGTGTTCGCTCGTCTTTTTGCTTTGCCCAGTCTGTTCCTCGTCTGCCTGATGACGCTGCTGCCGCTGGCGCCCGCCCACGCCGTCGGTTTGCCCGGTCTGCTTAACACCAACAAAGCGCAGCCCGAAGCGCAGGAGCCGCTCGGCCAGTCCCTCGACGAAGTCATCAAGTCGCTGGAAAACGACAAGCAACGCGCACAGTTGCTGACCGATCTGAAAAAGCTGCGCGACGCCACCAAAAAGGCCCAGGCCAGCCCTGAAGAGGGCGTGCTCGGCCTGATCGGCGGCACCCTGTCCAGCTTCGAAAAACAATTCACCGGCGCCGACAGCCCGCTCAACCGCTGGGGCAACGAGTTCGACCTGGCCAAGGACGAACTGAGCGCGATGATGCTGCCGGCCAACGAGTGGCTGCCAATCATCTTCGGCTTCGCCATGATCCTCGCAGTGTGGAGCCTGCTCGCTGCCGCGCTGATCTGGCTCGGCCATCGGGTGCGCATGCGCTTCGGCCTTACCGAAGAACTGCCGCAACACCCCAAAGCCCTCGACATGCTGCGCTTCGCTTTGCGCAAGCTCGGGCCGTGGCTGATCGCTTTGGTGATGACCGTCTACATGAGCTACGCCTTACCGTCGTCACTGGGCAAAAGCCTGGCGATGGTGCTCGCCTATGCGCTGGTGGTCGGCACCTGTTTCTCGGCGATCTGCGTGATCGCGTTTTCCCTGCTCGACGGCCCGCACCGCCATCGTGCGCTGTACATCCTGCGTCATCAGGCGTTCCGGCCGTTGTGGCTGATCGGTAGCTTCGCCGCGTTCGGTGAAGCCCTGAACGACCCGCGTCTGATCGAAAGCCTGGGCGTGCATCTGGCCCACACCGCCGCGACCATCGCCAATGTCCTCGCGGCACTGTCCACCGGTCTGTTCATCCTGCGTTTCCGCCGGCCGATTGCGCACCTGATCCGCAACCAGCCGCTGTCGCGACGCCTGACCCGCCGCGCCCTCAGCGACACCATCGAAATCCTCGGTACCTTCTGGTACGTGCCGGCGCTGGTACTGGTCGGCATCTCGCTGTTCGCCACCTTCGTCTCCGCCGGGGACACCAGCACCGCCCTGCGCCAGTCGCTGATCTGCACCGTGCTGCTGGTGATGTGCATGGTGATCAACGGCCTCGTGCGCCGGCATTCACTGAAACCGCAGCGTGGGCCGAAGCGTCACGCGCTCTACTCCGAACGCCTGAAAAGCTTCTTCTACACCCTCGCGCACCTGCTGGTCTGGCTGGTTTTCATCGAGTTGGGCCTGCGTGTCTGGGGCCAGTCGCTGATCGGTTTTGCCGAGGGCGAAGGGCATGACGTCAGCGTCAAACTGTTCAGCCTGATCGGCACACTGATTTTCTCCTGGCTGATCTGGATCCTCGCCGACACCGCCGTGCACCACGCCCTCACCCGCTCGCGCAAAGGCTTGGCGAATGCCCGCGCACAAACGATGATGCCGCTGATCCGCAACGTACTGTTCGTGGCGATCTTCATCATTGCGCTGATCGTCGCGCTGGCCAACATGGGCATGAACGTCACACCACTGCTGGCCGGTGCCGGTGTGATCGGTCTGGCTATCGGTTTCGGTGCGCAGTCACTGGTCGCGGACCTGATCACCGGCCTGTTCATCATCATCGAAGATTCGCTGGCCATCGATGACTACGTGGATGTCGGCGGCCACCTCGGCACCGTCGAAGGCCTGACCATCCGCACCGTGCGCCTGCGCGACATCGACGGCATCGTCCACACCATCCCGTTCAGCGAAATCAAAAGCATCAAGAACTACTCGCGGGAATTCGGCTACGCGATCTTCCGCGTGGCGGTGCCGTACAACATGGAAATCGACGACGCGATCAAACTGATGCGCGAAGTCGGCCAGAAGATGCGCACCGACCCGCTGCAACGGCGCAACATCTGGTCACCGCTGGAGATCCAGGGTGTCGAGAGTTTCGAATCCGGCAGCGCGATTCTGCGCGCGCGGTTCAAGACTGCGCCGATCAAACAGTGGGAAGTGTCCCGGGCGTTCAACCTGTCGCTCAAGCGCCATCTCGACGAAGCCGGGCTCGATCTGGCGACGCCGCGTATGAGCGTGCAAGTGATCACTGCCGGTGGCGGTCAACCGAAGGAATAGCACTCAGGCGCGCGGTTGCAGTCACAGGCAGGGAAGCCCGACAACAATAATCAAGGAGAACCCGATGCAACTGACGCGCATTGCCCAAGCCGTTCTACTCACCCTGTTCGCCAGCCACGCCGGCGCCGCAACACTGGAAAGCACCCGCGCAACGATCGCCGAACAGGCGCAAAAACTCGAACCAGAACTGCTGGAAACCCGCCGCGACATCCACGCCCATCCAGAACTCGGCAACACAGAAAAACGCACCGCAGACCTAGTCGCCAAACAACTCAAAGCCATGGGCCTCGAAGTCAAAACCGGCGTCGCCCGCACCGGCGTGGTCGCCGTCCTCAAGGGCGCCCTGCCCGGCCCGACCGTGGCCCTGCGCGCCGACATGGACGCGTTGCCGGTCAAGGAAGTCGCCGACCTGCCGTTCGCCTCGAAAGCCAAAGGCATCTATCTGGACAAAGAAGTCGACGTCATGCACGCCTGCGGCCACGACGCCCACACCGCTATCCTGCTCAGCACAGCGAAAATTCTCACAGGCATGCGCGACACCCTGCCCGGCTCCGTGGTGTTCTACTTCCAGCCCGCCGAAGAAGGCCCGAGCGACTTCATCCCCGACGGCAAAAACACCTGGGGCGCGAAGATGATGGTCGAGGAAGGCGTGATGAAATCACCGAAACCCGACGCCGTCTTCGGCCTGCACGTCTGGGCCGGTGTCCCCGCCGGCCAGATCGCCTACCGCCCCGGCGCCACCCTCGCCAGCTCCGACGACCTGCGCATCAAAATCCTCGGCAAACAAACCCACGCCGGCCGCCCATGGGACGGCATCGACCCGATCACCGTCGGCGCACAAACCATCGTCGGCCTGCAAACCGTGGTCAGCCGCCGCACCGACATTTCTTCTTATCCGTCAGTCGTCAGCATCGGCACCATCAACGGCGGCACCCGCTACAACATCATTCCCGAATCCGTCGACATGAGCGGCACCATCCGCTCCTACGACTACGGCATCCGCCAGAAGCTGCATGCCGACGTCCGCCAGACCGTGGAAAAAATCGCCGAAAGCGGTGGTGCGAAAGCGGATGTCACCATCATCGAAAAATACGACCCGACCATTAACAACCCGGCGCTGACGGAAAAAATGCTGCCGACGTTGAAATGGGCGGCCAAGGACGATGTCGTGAATGCACCGCTGGTGGGGGGCGCGGAAGACTTTTCGTTCTATGCCAAGGAAGTGCCGGGGCTGTTTGTGTTTCTCGGCGTGACACCGCGGGATCAGGACATGAGCAAGGCTGCGCCGAATCATAATCCGGGGTTCTTTGTGGATGAGTCGGCGCTGGTGGTCGGTGTGAGGACATTGGCTTCGTTGGCGACGGATTATTTGTATGCCAATGCGGGGGCAGGCAAGTAGGGTTGAGGTGACTGTGGGAGCGCTTTCGCGAGCAAGCTCGCTCCCACATTTGGACCGTGTGCAGCCTGCCAGAAACAGGTCGGCTGTCAGGCCGCCATTGCTGGCAAGCCAGCGTCCACAAGGATTGAGTCCAACTGCTTCTGCTTCTCACCACTCAACACAATGAGCGTTAGCTCGAGTACCGCTTTTGATCTTGATCCACGGGCGACGTCGGAAGGCTGAGTGGAGGGATTGATCCGGGCGTGGGAGCGCAGCGACCGTTTGGCGAAGCCAAACACAGCGAGAGGAGGTGCAGCGAAGCAAACCGTAGGCGCTGCGCCCGGATCAATCC
>NZ_UTHA01000123.1 GCF_900582195.1 Pseudomonas viridiflava | reverse complement strand
ACAATCCATTGGCGCTCGTCGATGGATTGCGCCTTTTTCTCACTATCTCTTCTTCGTCCTCAGTCCAGCGGCAGTTCTGTCGTGCGCTTGACCGTGCTCATGGCGATGTTGGAGTGTGCTTCGTGCACATGCGGCAGTTGCAGCAGATGGTCTCGCAGAAAGCGCTCGTAACTCGCTATGTCCTGTGCCACGACCTTGAGCATGAAGTCCATGCCGCCTGCCATGGTGTAGCACTCCAGCACCTCCGGGTGGCCGATGATCGCTTCTTCGAACTCGGCAAGATACCGCCTGCCGTGGCCTGAAAGCTTGACCTCGACGAACACTGTCATGCTCAGCCCCAGCTTTTGCGCGCTGAGCAAAGCAACGGTGCGCTCGATCACGCCTTCCTCCTGAAG
>NZ_UTHA01000236.1 GCF_900582195.1 Pseudomonas viridiflava | reverse complement strand
CACAGGAACAGCGGCGTTGCGAACAGGGCACCCTTGGCAGCCAGGGTAATACCGGCGTTCTCAGGCTTCTTGACCTCTTCCTCCAGCACCGAGCGGCGAACGAAGAAGTTGCTGCCGTGCAGCTTTGGCCATACCGGGAACAGCTTCTTGGCGAGGCGGTAAGCCATGTGCTGGGAGTAGTCGATTTCTTCGTCATCGTCATCACCGGCACGCAGCATCATGATGGCCGTCCAGGCAACGATGATCGCGAACACCACTTCGACCCAAGGACCCAGCGCCAGCAGGCCGGTACCGATGGCGACGAAGATGCCGCGGAAG
>NZ_UTHA01000039.1 GCF_900582195.1 Pseudomonas viridiflava | reverse complement strand
GGTTCTTCGTGTGGATGATCTTTCTTGGCGCGCTGGTGGCGATGAAAGAGCGGGGACATCTGGGTCTGGACAGCCTGGTCAAACGCTTGCCGCCGATGGGCAGGCGCCTCTGCCTGATTACCGGGCAACTGCTGATGCTCTACATCTGCTGGCTGATTTCCAGCGGCAGTTGGCAGCAGGCCTTGATCAATCTGAATGTCGTGGCGCCCGCGTCCGGATTTTCGATGGCGGTGTTCTATGCAGCCGGGCTGGTATTCGGCGTCAGCGCTGCGGCGATCCTGCTGTATCAGTT
>NZ_UTHA01000174.1 GCF_900582195.1 Pseudomonas viridiflava | reverse complement strand
CATTGGGATGGTATGCGGTCTGTAGGAGCTGCCGAAGGCTGCGATCTTTTGACTTACTAAACTCTCCCCTTTTTAGGAATTTGCCTGCAAACCCGTGAGCAACGGCTGACATTCCGTAGAAGATATTTGTAGTTAAATTTGAGGATCACCTATCAAGTGGAGATCCACGAACCATGAAGCGGGATATTTATTCAGAATTGATGAATGGCCTTGATGCGTTAAGCGAAGAACGCCAAGGCAAAATCACCTTAAAGAAGACCCGTGTAAAACGGATCGGCGCCATGAAGGGCAAACTCACACTTCCCGAAGAATTTGATGCATCTCTATCACACAATTTGCTGGATACCTTCGAACGATAAAAAGCCACATCTGGACTCATGCGACCTATCAGACTCACTCAGACTCACTCAGACTACTGTGGGAGTGAGCCTGCTCGCGATGGCGTAGGCACTTTCAACATCTTGATTGGCTGACACTCTGCTTTCGCGAGCAAGCTCGCTCCCACAGGTTTGTGTGGCGTTCACTCAATCCATATAACCACATGACGAAATTGTAATTCCCTCATCACCTTGGCGTTATCCGCAGCTTGCAACGATGTGACCCGGCGACCATGCCGGCGGGCCCAGCCCCGCCGAACAATAAAACCCACGCCGACGCACGTTCCCGTTCTGCCGAACCCAAGGAGTGTTTGATGGTTAACAATTCAAAAATGTCGATTTCCGCTTTAGCGGTGGTGATCGGCGCCGGCCCGTCCATGGTGTTTGCAGAAGACAAGCCTGAAGGCTTTGTCGAAGGCAGCAGCTTGACGGTGCTCAACCGCAACTTCTACTTCAATCGTGATCATCGCAACGGCCAGTCCAGCCCGACCGGCAACGGTTATTCCGAGGCCTGGGCGCATGCCGTGATCAGCAAGTTCGAATCCGGTTTCACCCAGGGCACCGTCGGGGTCGGTGTCGATGCATTTGCGATGATTGGTCTGAAACTCGATACCGGTGACGGGCGCAACGGTGGGCGCAGTTCGTTTGATGTGTTGCCGGTCAACAGTGACGGCGAGGCGCGGGACGAATACACCAAGGTCGGCGGCGCCGCGAAAATTCGGGCGTTTGATACGGTGGTGAGGATTGGCGATGTGTTCCCGGCCAATCCGGTAGTGGCGGCGGGTGACTCGCGCTTGTTGCCGGAGAGCTTTCGCGGGGTGACGGCGAGCAACACCAGTATTGAAGGTCTGTCGGTGCAGGGCGGTCGATTGCACGCGATGAGCCAACCAGTGTCCAGCGACATGCGCGAGAACTTCGCGACGTTCTACGCAGGCCCGGTCAACTCGCCGTGGATCGCTTACGGCGGCGGCGATTATGTGCTGAACAAAAATCTCAGTTTCAGCCTGTACTCCAGCCGTCTGAAGGATGCGTGGAATCAGTACTACGCAGGCACGGCCTGGACCTATCCGCTGTCCGATGACCTGTCGCTGTTCGGTGGTCTGAACTATTACAAGGCCGTCGATGAGGGCAAACAACTGCTCGGCGAATTCGACAACAACATCTGGAGCGGTCGCGTCGGCGTCAAACTTGGTGCCCACTCGGTCGCCCTCTCCCACCAGCGCAACAACGGTAATGACGACTTCGATTACCTGCGCCAGTCCGATTCGATCTTCCTCGACAACTCGATCCAGTACAGCGACTTCAACTCGCCGAAAGAACGCTCGTGGATGGTGCGCTATGACCTCGACATGAGCACTTACGGCGTACCCGGCCTGTCGTTCATGACCCGTTACGCACGCGGCACCGACGCTGATTATTCCAACGCTAACGCCGTGTATATGCGCCGCGATGCCGAGGGCAATCCGCTGACCGATCAGAAACGTTGGGAGCGCGATATCGAAGTCAAATACGTAGTGCAAAGCGGTTCGATGAAAGACCTGTCACTGCGCTTGCGCCAAGCCACAACCCGCGCCACGGCGTTCGAGTCGGATCTGGATGAAGTGCGGGTGATTGTCGAGTATCCGTTGGCGATTCTTTGATTGCGCGGTTGATGCAAATTCACCTTTAGAAGCTCCTTGCTCCTTTGGTAAGAGGTGAATCTTTTGGCGTCCTTCGGGGCGCTTTTTTTTTGCGCTGCGTTTTGCCGTGGTTATGTATTCCAGGTTCAGGCCCGGCCCTCACCCTAGCCCTCTCCCAGAGGTAGAGGGGACTGACCGAGTCGGCTGTTGAAGATACATCGACCTGAAAAACCGAGGCGTACTCTGGTTTTGAATGGCTTGAAAATCGGCTCCCTTTCCCCCTCGCCCCCTCGGGGGAGAGGGCTGGGGTGAGGGGGCAGGATCTTGAGGTCAACGCAAAAACAACGGATAAAACCCGGCCATTGATAGCTAAGCTGCAGGCTCGACGTTATCTAGCGCCTTGTTCACCGCCAGTTCGCCAAGCATGACGACCTGCGCGATACCCAGCAGAGTCTTGCGATGGGTACCGCCCAACAGCGCGGCGAAGTCACCGAGCATCACCGTGGCCGAGGCCAGGGATTCGCTGGCGTTGGCCAGCAAGGATTCGGTGTCGGCTTTGGGATTGACCAGGAACATCTGGTTGGGGATGTACGGTGCGGACATGATGGCGGCCGACGGTTTGAGGTAGAAATCGAGGGCGCGGTCGGCGGCTTCATGGAGTTTTCGGGTGTCGTCGGAGGCGTAAGGGGATGTTGAGTTGGCGTCGGGGATGGCGTCTGTTTCGGGGGGATTGGGTGTTGGCTTTTTCATGATATTTCTCCTTCATAACGTTGAAGCTGATCCATTCGGTTCCACGCGAAGGGGTGGCAGCTGTACGCAGGTTGGAACCCGGGGAACGGAGAAACCCGGCAGACTCGAAAGTCTCCCGCGCACAGCCGCCATAACAGACTGCACACCATGAAGGTGGGCAAGCATACGTCATGAAAGACGCTTTGGCGCTGACACGTTCTCCGGGGTTCCAATCCCGATCGCTGATTTGGCAGCGACCCACACAGGCTAGAGAGCTGGCGTCCGACGGACAACCTGAAAACATTGTGGGAAGCTTCCGCACTACCCACACAACCTTTAAACATCACGAATTGAAATACGCATCGTCATACTGAACATCGGCCCTCGTAGATTCAGCTCCCACCGTTCCGACACACGCCCATCACGCTGTACTTGATGGTGTTGAGCTGGCCTTTGGAATCCTCGTAGGTCATCGCGGTGGGCACGACATTGCACGCCGCCTGCGGCTTCACCACGCTTACTACCTTGACCACGTCCAGCTTCATTCCGTATTCGTAATCCTTCACCACCGGCGGCGCTTTGCCCTGGTTGGCGGCGTACTGTTCCATGGCTTTGCTGTTGGCGCTGAGCGCGCGTTCAAAAGTGCGGTCACCACCGCCTTCGGCCAGCACATTCACCGACATCGCCATGACAGCGGCGAATGCGATCAACTTGAGTACTTTCATGTCCATTTCCTTCCCGTTCAGGCTTAAAAAAAGCCCGGCATCGATGCGCGATGACAGGCTTTTATAAAAGCAGCAGACTTACAGATCGCGGGTTTTGTCGTCTTTCTTGTCGTTGACGACCACCGGGTTGTCGGTAGCTTTTTCCTTAGTGACGAACAGCTCCATGGAGCGGTCGTTGCTGGTCATCATCCGCTCGAAAGTACGGTCGCCACCGCCTTCGGCCAACGCCACGGAAGAGATCGCCAAAGCGGCTGCAAAAGTACTGAGTTGGGCAAGTTTCATCGTTGATTCCTCGTTTAAGTAGCTGACGGGATCAAGGTAACAAGGCGCACCTTTCGTGACGGTGGCGGGGAAATTACATATCCGTTATGTGCCGGATCAGTGCACGGAACCCTTGTGGGAGCGAGCTTGCTCGCGAAGAGGCCGTATCAGTCGACTGATTAGTTGAATGACACGCCGCCTTCGCGAGCAAGCTCGCTCCCACAGGAGGGATTAACTACTCAGATGGAACGGCGTCTTCGCTCCGACGATGGGCGAGTTGGTAGAGGGCGGGCAGGATCAGCAGCGTGAGGATCGTGGAAGACAGAATCCCGCCGATCACCACGGTTGCCAGTGGCCGCTGCACTTCAGCGCCGGTGCCGGTTGCGAGGGCCATCGGAATAAACCCCAGCGACGCCACTAACGCCGTCATCAACACCGGCCGCAAACGCGTCAGCGCACCCTCGTGAATGGCATCGGACAGCGACCGCCCCTCCACGCGCAAATTACGAATAAACGCAATCATCACCAAGCCGTTCAACACCGCCACACCGGACAACGCGATAAACCCGACCCCCGCCGAAATCGACAGCGGGATATCCCGCAACCACAGCGCCATGACCCCACCAGTCAAGGCAAACGGAATCCCGGTAAACACCAGCAAGCCGTCCTTGAGATTGTTGAACATCATGAACAGCAAACCGAACACCAGCAGCAATGCCACTGGCACGACAATCTGCAAGCGCTTGGCCGCCGATTGCAGCTGCTCGAACTGTCCGCCCCAACTGGTCCAGTAACCGGCCGGGACCTGCACGTCACGCTCGATCACCTCACCGGCCTCGCTGACAAACGAGCCGATATCACGCCCGCGCACGTTGGCGCTGACGATCACCAGTCGTTTGCCGTTTTCGCGGCTGACCTGATTCGGCCCGAGCACCAGGTCGAGGCTGGCGACGTCTTGCAGCGCGATGAAGCCGATCTGATTCGCCGCTCCATTCAAAGGCGCCGGCACCGGAATCAGCAGCGCCGCCAAGCCGTCGATATCCTTGCGCATGGCATCGGACAAGCGCACGACCATGTCGAAACGCCGGTCGCCCTCATACAACGTCCCGGCCTGACGTCCACCCACCGCCACAGCGATTGTGTCCTGCACATCACCGACGTTGAGGCCATAACGCGCAGCCTTGTCGCGATCAATGTTGATGGTCAGCACTGGCAACCCGGTGGTTTGCTCGACCTTCACCTCAGAGGCACCGTTGACCTTCTGCATCGCTGCGGCAATCTTCGTCGCCGTGGCATTGAGCACGTCCATGTCATCGCCAAACACCTTCACCGCAACATCGCTACGCACCCCGGAAATCAGTTCGTTGAAGCGCAATTGAATCGGCTGCGACAGTTCATAGTTGCTGCCCGGCAGCGTCGCAGCGGCGGCTTGCAGTTCGGCCATCAAGGTTTCACGGGACTTGTCCGGATCCGGCCATTGCTCTTTCGGCTTGAGCATCACATAGCTGTCGGAGATATTCGGCGGCATCGGATCGGACGCGATTTCAGCGGTGCCGGTACGGGCAAAGACGCGCTCGACTTCCGGCACCTTCGCCAGAATCAACGTCTCCAAACGCTGCTGCATATCCACCGATTGCGTCAGGCTGGTGCCCGGCACGCGCAGCGCTTGCAAGGCAAAATCCCCTTCGCTCAGGCTAGGAACAAACTCGCTGCCCATGCGGCTTGTGAGCACACCACTAAGGACAATCACACCCAACGCCGCGCCCACTGCGATTGCGCGATGGGACATGACCCAGGCCAGCGCCGGCGCGTAAACACGACGCGCACCACGCATCACCGCGCCCTCTTCTTCCTTGACCTTGCCCGTGACGAACAACGCAATCGCCGCCGGCACAAAGGTCACCGACAACAGCATCGCGCCAAGCAAAGCGATGACCACGGTGAACGCCATCGGGTGAAACATTTTCCCTTCGACACCGCTCAAGGCGAAGATCGGCAGGTACACGACCATGATGATCAACTGGCCGAAAATCAGCGGTCGCCGCGCCTCTTTCGCCGCCGCAAAAACTTCCTTGAAACGCTCGGCACGGGTCAACAAACGCCCATGATGCTGCTGCGCATGAGCCAGACGACGCAGGGTGTTTTCGACGATCACTACCGCGCCGTCGACGATGATGCCGAAGTCCAGCGCGCCGAGGCTCATCAGGTTGGCGCTGACCTTGTTGCTGAACATGCCGGTGAAGGTGAACAGCATCGACAGCGGAATCACCATCGCGGTAATCAGCGCCGCGCGGATGTTGCCGAGGAACAGGAACAGAATCGCGATCACCAGAATCGCGCCTTCGATGAGGTTCTTTTTCACCGTGGCGATGGCTTTGTCGACCAGGTGCGTGCGGTCGTACACCGGCACGGCGATCACGCCTTGCGGCAGGGATTTGTTGATCTGTTCGAGCTTGCTGGCGACCGCTTGCGAGACCGTGCGGCTGTTCTCGCCGATCAACATGAACACGGTGCCGAGCACCACTTCCCGCCCGTTTTCCGTGGCTGCGCCGCTGCGCAATTCGCGGCCGATTTCGACTGTTGCTACGTTCTTCACGCGGATCGGCGTGCCGTCGACATTGGCCATGACGATGTTGGCGATGTCCTCAGTGTTCGCCACTTGCCCCGGCGCGCGGATCAGCAATTGCTCGCCGCTGCGTTCGATGTAACCGGCGCCGACGTTGGCGTTGTTGCGCTCCAGCGCGGTGACCAGATCGGTGAGGGTCAGCTTGTACGCGGCCAGGCGTTTCGGGTCCGGCGCAATCTGATACTCCTTGGCAAAACCGCCGATGGTGTTGATCTCGGCGACACCGGGCACGTTGCGCAGTTGCGGCTTGATGATCCAGTCCTGGATCACCCGCAGGTCGGTCGGCGTGTAGGCTGTGCCGTCGTCCTTGAGCGCGCCCTCCTTCGCCTCAACCGTCCACAAAAAGATCTCGCCGAGGCCGGTGGAAATCGGCCCCATCACCGCCTCTGCACCTTCGGGCAATTGCTCCTTGGCGATCTGCAAACGCTCGTTGACCAATTGTCGGGCGAAGAACAGGTCGGTGCCGTCCTTGAAGATCACTGTCACTTGCGACAGGCCGGAGCGCGACAGCGAACGGGTCTGCTCGAGTGCCGGCAAACCAGCCATGGCGGTTTCTATTGGAAAGGTGATGCGCTGCTCGGTTTCCAGCGGCGAAAACCCGGCGGCGCCGGTGTTGATTTGCACCTGGACGTTGGTGATGTCCGGCACGGCGTCGATCGGCAGTTTTTGATAACTGGCAATGCCGAGGCCGGCCATGAGCAGAACGGCGAGCAGGACGATGATGCGCTGCTCGATGGCAAACTGGATCAGGCGTTCGAACATGGGATTCTTCCGGATCAGTGGCTGTGCTCGGCTGAGGCTTTGCCCAGCTCCGACTTGAGGACGAAGCTGCCGGCGCTGGCGACTTGCGCGCCCGGCTCCAGCCCTTGAGTAATTTCCACATAGCCGGCGGCACGGCTGCCCAGCTCCACCGCGCGCGCTTCGAAACCATCGCCGGTACGCACGAACACCGTGGGTTTGTCCTCGACGGTCTGGATCGCGGTTTCCGGTACGGCGACTTGCGCTTCGCGGCTGTCGGTCGCCACCAGCGCGGTGACGAACAGGCCGGGACGCCACGAGCCTTGGGGGTTTTCCAGAGTGACGCGAACGGTTGCCGTGCGCGTCTGTTCGCCGAGCAAGCTGCCGACGTAAGCCACGCTGCCAACGACTTCCGCGTTCAACTCCGGGGCGCTGACGGTGACCGCTTTGCCTACCTGAACCTTGTTCAGATCCTTCGGTGAAACGCCGAACGTCACCCACACTCGCGACAAATCCGAGAGCGTGAAAGCCGCTGTGCTTTCATCGACCACCTCGCCCGGCGTCAGGTGTTTTTCCACCACCACGCCGTCGAACGGTGCGCGCAATTCGTAGCGGTTGCCGCCAGTGGCGACCACGCTGCCGCTGAGCACGCTGATCTTTTGCCGGGCATTGCTCACGGCAATTTCCGCCTCTTGCAACGCCTGGCGCGCCTGCAGGAAATCCTGCTCAGCGGAGATCTTGTCCTGCCAGAGTTTTTTCTCCCGTTCATAGGTGGTGCGCGCCAAAGCCAGGCGACGCTGCGCGGCGGCTTGTTCGCTGCGCTGATCGGAGATCTGCTGACTGGCGATCACCGCCAGCAACTGGCCCTTCTTCACGGTTTGCCCGAGGTTGACCGCCACCGACTCGACCACGCCCGGCACACGCGGCACGACGTGGGCGGTGCGGTCTTCGTCGAAGCGCACTTCGCCGGGGAATGGCAGGCCGCGGCTGATGTTCTGCGCCTTTGCTTCGGCGAGTTGAATACCGGCAGCCGTGATCTGCTCGGCGCTCAATTCGATGTGCCCTTCTTCAGCATGTTCAGCCGCTGCACCTTCTTCGGCGTGATCGGCATGTTCGGCAGCCTCATCGGCGTGGGCGTCGATACTTGCTTTGCCCGGCCACATCGAGCCTATGCCCATGCCCAGCGCCAACGTCGCCACCGCGACCACCATCAGTTTTTTATCCATGGAAACTCCTCTGCGTGATACCTGCGCGCAGTGCTGTGAAAAGTGAAATTCAAGGGCTTACGCTGAGGTCGCCGAAGATCCGTTCGATGCGTACGCGGGCGTCGGTGGCTTCGCTGACGGCCTGGATGTACTGGCTGCGCGCAGCGATCAGCGTGCGTTGCGCATCGAGCACATCAAGGAAGCCGAACTTGCCCATTTCGAAACCGCGCGTGGCGCTGTCGACCGCACTTTGCGCGGCGGGCAGGATGGTCTGGTTGAACGCAGTGACTTCGCCGTTGGCGGTCTGCCATTGCTCAAGGCTGGTCTGGATTTCCGTGCGCAATCGCAGCTCGGTGGCGTTGCGCAGATCCCGCGCCTGATCGGTTCGGCGGGCGGCGGCGAGCACGCTGCCCTGATTGCGGTTGAACAGCGGAATCGGCATCGACAGCCCGACCACGTTGACCCGCTCGCGCTCGGTTTCGCTGTACTGGCTGCCGATGCTCACAGTGAGATCGGGGATGCGCTGGGACTTTTCCAGGCCCAACGATGCTTCACGCTGATCGATCTGCAACTTGGCCAGACGCAGTTCGGCGGCCTCGTTCAGACGCTCGAGCAATCTTGTCAGTGGTGGAACGGCCGGCATGCTTTGCGTGAGTGCCTGCACCTTGGTCGACGTCGGCAATGCCGCGCCCATGACTTGCGCCAGTTGTCGGTACGCAGTGGCCTGATCGCGCTCTGCCCGGCTCAATTCAAGGCGCACTTCCGAGAGCTGCACTTGCGCCCGCGTGCCTTCGACCGGCGACGATTTACCCGCCTCGATCCGTCCTTGCGCCACCCGCAAACCGTGCTCGGCCAATTGCAGGGATTGCCGGGACAGCTGCAAACGTTGCTGCGCGGTTTGCGCGCTGTTGAACGCCTGAATTACATCAGCGCGCAAGGCATTGCGCTTGCGCTCCAGTTCGATGCCGGCGGCGTCCTGCGCGCGGCTGGCGACATCAATGCGCGCACCGCGTTTGCCGCCCAGTTCGATGGGCTGACTGAGCATTACCGTGGTCGTGCGTGAGTCACGGCGGGTGTCTTCGGCTTCCCACGACACTTCGGGGTTGGGGATCAGGCCGGCCTGTTGGCGGTCACCTTCGGCAATGCCGATTTCCCATTGCGCAGCGGCCAGTTCCGGGTTGCCGGCGAAGGCGCTTTGCAGGGCTTGGTCCAGCGTCAGAGTCGCTGCGTTTGCAAGGCTGGTACAGGCCAGCAACAGGATGCCGCTGGCGGTTTTTTTCAGGCGTGATCGCGCCGTCAGTTCTATTAAACCGGGCAATGGAAGACTTCCTTTATTCAAGAATCTCGGATGCCGCCACGGTAGGGTTTTGAACTTATCGACAAGGTGACTGGAACATTACAAATCTGTTATCCACGGTTTGGGGAAGTTGTTTTGTTCTAGGATGCGAAGTACTAGTGGCGTTATCGAAATACATCGAAACAAAAACACGGTAGTTATCTGCTGAATTGCACTTGCCGAATCAAACTCTTGAATATTTCACCTTGATGGCTGCGACAGGCTGTCGCAGACGACCGTTTTAAAGCCACCACACGTTGACCCTGTAGTCACTTCAGCCTTTACCGTGCACGCCATCCAAAAATTGAACACGTCTGGAACCCCCTACAAAAACAACAACTTTTCCCGACCACCTTAATTCACTTTCCATTAAATAAAAGTGGTGAAAGATCATGCGAATCCTTGTCGTCGAGGACGAGCTTAAAGCTGCCGAATACTTGCATCAGGGTTTGACCGAAAGTGGTTATGTTGTTGACCACGCCGCCACTGGCGCCGATGGCTTGCATCTGGCGCAACAACAGGCCTATGACCTGATTATTCTCGATGTGAACCTGCCGGAGCTCGACGGCTGGGGTGTGCTGGAACAACTGCGTCGCACTCATTCCACGCGAGTGATGATGCTGACGGCACGCGGGCGCCTGGCCGACAAGATTCGTGGTCTCGATCTGGGCGCTGACGATTATCTGGTCAAGCCGTTCGAGTTCCCCGAACTGCTGGCGCGGGTGCGCACCTTGATGCGTCGCAGTGAAAACATCCCGGTGCCCCAGGTGCTGAAAGTCGCTGATCTGGAACTCGATCCGGGTCGCCATCGGGCGTTTCGTGGCGCGCAACGTATCGACCTGACCACCAAGGAATTCGCCCTGCTGCATCTGCTGATGCGCCAGTCCGGCGAAGTGCTGACGCGCACACAAATTATCTCGCTGGTGTGGGACATGAATTTCGACTGCGACACCAATGTGGTCGAGGTGTCGATCCGCCGTTTGCGGGCGAAGATCGACGACCCGTTCGACAGCAAACTGATTCACACCCTGCGCGGTGTCGGCTATGTGCTGGAGGCGCGGGAATGAAGCCTTCCAGCCTGTCGATGCGCTTGGGTTTGACGGTGAGTATTCTCGGCGCGCTGTTGGTGGTGTTTCTGGCGATCCTCGCCTATTTTGCGTTGACCCATGAGCTGAACGCGTTATCGCGCAACAACCTGCAAAAGAAAATGGCGCAGGTGGAGCACAGCCTGGCGTTGTACGTCGATGCCAATGAAATCAGCGGCAAGCCGCACGTTCTGCTCGATCAGGTGATGGGCCATGACAACCTGACGCTGACGATTTATGACCGCTTGAATTTGCGTTCACCGCTACTCAAATCCGGCAGTGGTTTGAGCGATCCACGGGTTGAATTAAAAGCGGTGCGGGCGACCACTGATCAATTGACGTACTCCGACAGCATTGATGCTGAAGGGGCGAAATTCCTCACCGTGTCCAAGCTGATTCGTCTCAAGGACGGCAACAGCGTGCCGGTGCTGCTGTCGATGGACAACGCCCATGATCAGGCTTTGCTCAGCGCGTATCTGCGCTCGACGCTGATTGCCTTGCCGTTGTTGCTGGTGTTTATCGGCTTGACCGCGTGGGGTGCAGTGCAGCGTGGTTTGGCGCCGCTGCGTGAGTTTCGCAAAGTCGCGGCAATGGTCTCGACCCAGGACCTGGAACATCGATTGTCCGTGGTGAAGATGCCGCAGGAACTGAGCGAACTGGCGCAAGGCATCAACTTCATGCTGCATCGGCTGGATGCCGGGGTGCAGCAGCTGTCGCAGTTTTCTGATGACCTGGCGCATGAGTTGCGCACGCCGATCAACAATCTGATGGGCAAGGCGCAGGTGACCTTGTCCCGCGAGCGCACGACCGAGGAATACAAGGACGTGCTGGTGTCGTGCACCGAGGAACTGGAGCGCGTGGCGCGGATTGTCTCGGACATGCTGTTTCTCGCGCAGGTCAGTCATCCGTCGGCGCTGGCGCCGTTTGAACCGGTGGCGTTGGAGGTTGAAGTGACGAAGGTGGCCGAGATGTTTTCGTTGTCGGCGCAGGACAAGCAGATTCATTTGAATGTGCTCGGCAGCGCACAGGTGATGGGGGATCGGTTGATGATTCAGCGGGCGATTTCCAATCTGCTGTCCAACGCGTTGCGTCATTGCCCGAACGGGAAAACCGTGACGCTGCTGATTGAACAGAGTGCGACTCAGGCATCCCTGCTGGTCAGCAACCCCGGCGCCGGGATTGAAGCGCAACATCTACCGCATCTGTTCGACCGCTTCTACCGGGTCGACAGCAGCCGCTCACGCTCGCAGGGCAGCACCGGATTGGGGCTGGCAATTGTGCGCTCGATCATGAGCCTGCATCAGGGTGTGGCAGAGGTTAAGAGCTTGCCGGGGGCTATGACCGTGTTCCGGCTTGGGTTTCCTGTGGTGCCGCCCATGGCCCCATCGCTTGCAGGCAAGCTCCCACAGGGACAGTAGTCATCCACAAAATGTGTGGACACCGCTCCCACAGTAATCTCGATTGTGATCGGATTTTATGAACGATACAGATCCAGTGTGGGAGCGAGCCTGCTCGCGAAAGCGGTAGATCAGGCACCAACAAAAACGGCACCTTACGGTGCCGTTCGACTTTCACATTTCCAACATCACTTACGCGCATCCGCCCAGGATTTCAGCAGCTCGTTGTAGCTCACGGTCTCACCTTTCGGCTTCTCATTGGCCAGTTTCGGTTTCGGTGCGCCCGGTTGATCAAACCAGTACTGGGCATCGCGCTCCGGGTTCATTTTCGGTGCGCAAACGGCCTGGGCCTTGGAGCGTTCCAGACGCGTCATGATCGCGTCCTGATCCTTGGCCAAACCATCGAGCGCCTGTTGCGGGGTCTTCTCGCCGCTCGCTGCTTCGGCGATGTGGCTCCACCACAGTTGCGCCAGACGCGGGTAGTCCGGCACGTTGGTCCCGGTCGGGGTCCATTGCACGCGGGCCGGGCTGCGGTAGAACTCGACCAGACCACCGAGTTTCGGCGCCAGATCGGTCATCGCTTGCGAGTTGATGTCCGACTCGCGAATCGGCGTCAGGCCGACGATGGTTTTCTTCAGCGACACGGTTTTCGAGGTGACGAATTGCGCGTACAACCACGCTGCCAGCTTCTGCTTCTCAGGCGTGGATTTCATGAACGTCCACGAACCCACATCCTGATAGCCGAGCTTCATGCCCTCTTCCCAATACGGCCCGCGCGGCGATGGCGCCATGCGCCATTTCGGCGTGCCGTCGGCGTTGACCACCGGCAGACCCGGTTTGGTCATGTCGGCGGTGAACGCGGTGTACCAGAAGATCTGCTGGGCAATGTTGCCCTGCGACGGCACCGGGCCGGATTCGGAGAAGGTCATGCCCGCCGCTTCCGGTGGCGCGTACTTCTTCAGCCAATCGACATACTTGGTGGTGGCAAACACCGCTGCCGGGCCGTTGGTGTCGCCGCCACGGGTCACGCTGGAACCGACCGGGTGGCAGTCCTCGACGCGAATCCCCCACTCGTCGACGGGCAAACCATTCGGGATGCCCTTGTCGCCGCCACCGGCCATGGAGAACCAGGCATCGGTGAAGCGCCAGCCCAGCGACGGGTCTTTCTTGCCGTAGTCCATGTGTCCGTAAACGCGCTTGCCGTCGATTTCCTTGACGTCTTCGCTGAAGAATTTGGCGATGTCTTCATATGCTGACCAGTTCACCGGCACGCCCAATTCGTAGCCGTACTTTTCCTTGAACTTGGCTTTCAGGTCCGCACGTTCAAACCAGTCGGCGCGGAACCAGTACAGGTTGGCGAATTGCTGGTCAGGCAGTTGATAGATCTTGCCGTCCGGCGCGGTGGTAAACGAGATGCCGATGAAGTCCTTGATGTCGAGCGTCGGCGAGGTGAAGTTCTTGCCCTCGTTGGCCATCAGGTCGGTGATCGATTCGGTCTTGCCGTAGCGGAAGTGCGTACCGATCAGGTCCGAGTCGTTGACCCAGCCGTCATAGATGTTCTTGTCGGACTGCATCACCGTCTGCATTTTTTCCACCACGTCGCCTTCTTGCAGCAGGTCGTGGGTGAGTTTGATTCCGGTGATTTCGCTGAAGGCCTTGGCCAGCACTTTCGACTCGTATTCGTGGGTGGTCAGGGTCTCGGAAACGACCTTGATGTCCATGCCGCGAAACGGCTCGGCCGCCTTGATGAACCACTTCAGTTCTTCGAGTTGCTGCTCGGCCGTCAGGGTCGACGGTTTGAATTCACTGCCGATCCATTTTTTCGCCGCGTCCTCGTAGGCATCGGCCCAGGCGGATGCGCTCAAACCGCTGAGTGCCAGCATGGCTGCCAATGAAATGCTATGTCGCAGCTTATTGTTTTTGTCGAACATAGAGACCTCCTGTTTAGTTTGTGGAGCCGCGTTGCCGAACGACTCGACTAGCCCCAACGCATCACAGCCAACAGCCACACCAGGGACAACGCGGACGCCACCCAGATGCTCCAGTCGGTGGCGCCGATCACCAGCAAATGCAGGTAGGCGCTGCCGAGAAGACCGATAAACAAACGATCGCCACGGGTGGTGGCAATCGGCAGAAAACCTCGCCTCAAGATGCTCGGCGAACGCAATTCCCACGTGGTCATGCCGACCAGAATCAGGCCGATGACGATGAAGAAAGCTGCGGTAGGCGTGGTCCAACTCATCCATTCCATCATCAGCTCCTCAGACCCGACCGAGGGCAAAGCCCTTGGCCACGTGGTTACGAACAAACCAGATCACCAGCATGCCCGGCAGAATGGTCAACACCCCCGCCGCCGCCAGCACGCCCCAATCGATACCCGAAGCGGACACCGTGCGCGTCATCACCGCCGCAATCGGCTTGGCGTTCACCGAGGTCAACGTGCGCGCGAGCAGCAGTTCGACCCAGGAAAACATGAAGCAGAAAAACGCCGTGACACCAATGCCCGAACCGATCAGCGGGATGAAAATCTTCACGAAGAACTTGGGGAAACTGTAGCCGTCGATGTAGGCGGTTTCGTCGATTTCTTTCGGCACGCCGGACATGAAGCCCTCCAGAATCCACACCGCCAATGGCACGTTAAACAGGCAGTGCGCCAAGGCCACGGCGATGTGCGTGTCGAACAGGCCAATCGACGAATACAACTGGAAGAATGGCAGCAGAAACACCGCTGGCGGCGCCATGCGGTTGGTCAGCAGCCAGAAGAACAGGTGTTTGTCGCCGAGAAAACGGTAGCGCGAAAACGCATACGCCGCTGGCAGCGCCACGCTCAGCGAGATCACCGTGTTCAGGCTGACGTAGTACAGCGAGTTGAGATAACCGGTGTACCAGCTCGGATCGGTGAAGATCACCTTGTAGTTCGCCAGCGTAAAGGCCTGTGGGAACAGCGTCAGGCCGCCGAGGATTTCGGTGTTGCTCTTGAACGACATGTTCAGCAGCCAGTAGATCGGCACCAGCAAGAACAGGATGTACACCAGCAATGGGATAAGCTTTCTTTTGCTCATGGCCGGGCCTCAGCGGTTGGCGTCGGAGTGCGTCATGGCGGTGTAGAACAGCCAGGACACCAACAGGATGATCAGGAAGTACACCAACGAAAACGCCGCTGCCGGACCGAGGTCGAATTGCCCTACGGCCATCTGGGTCAGCGTCTGACTCAAGAAGGTCGTGGCATTGCCCGGCCCGCCGCCGGTGAGCACGAACGGCTCCGTGTAAATCATGAAACTGTCCATGAAACGCAGCATCACTGCGATCAGCAGCACGCTCTTCAACTTGGGCAACTGAATGTGCCTGAACACCGCCCAGGCTGAGGCTCGATCGATGCGCGCCGCTTGGTAATACACATCGGGAATCGCGCGCAATCCGGAGAAGCACAGCAACGCCACCAATGAAGTCCAGTGCCAGACATCCATCACCAGCACCGTCACCCAGGCGTCCATGGTGTTGGCCGCGTAGTTGTAACTGATGCCCATGGCGTTGAGGCTCGACCCCAGCAAACCAATGTCCGCGCGGCCGAAAATCTGCCAGATGGTACCGACCACGTTCCACGGGATCAGCAGCGGGATTGCCAGAATGATCAACACCACCGACGACCAGCGGCCCTTGGTCGGCATGGTCAGGGCTACGGCGATGCCCAATGGAATTTCGATCAGCAACACGCAGGCCGAGTAGATGAACTGGCGCAGCAATGAGTCGTGCAGACGCGGGTCAAGCAGCACCTGCTTGTACCAGTCGGCGCCGACGAAGTAGCGGCTGGACTGGTCGAAGATGTCCTGCACCGAATAGTTGACCACGGTCATCATCGGGATCACCGCACTGAACGCCACCAGCAGGAACACCGGCAACACCAGCCACCAGGCTTTGTTGTTCTGCACCTTGTTCATGGCTGCACCTCGTCGTCGGCGTCGAGCAGAAACTCATCGGCATAAACCATCAGCCACTGCGCCGGAAAACTGATGTACGCGGTGCCCTGCGGCACCGGTTTGTCTTCGGCTAGACGCACTTTCAGCGGTGCGCCATCAAGGTCGAGGGTCATGATCTTGTAGGTGCCGAGGTCTTCGACGTGTACGACCCTGGCCTGCATCGCGTCATCAAACGGCTCGTCCCAGACATGAATAAACTCCGGGCGGATGCCGACCTTCAGATTTTTCCACTGGCCGTGTTCGATATGTCGCTGCATGGCGTCAGACAGCGGCAGGTGCGTGGAGGCGAAACCGACACCACCGGGCTGCGGCTGCACGTCGATCAGGTTCATCCCGGGGCTGCCGATGAAATAGCCGACAAAGGTATGGCTCGGCCGCTCGAACAGTTCCCGTGGCGTGCCGAACTGGACGATCTGGCCGCCGTACATCACCGCGATCTTGTCGGCGAAGGTCGAGGCTTCCAGTTGATCGTGGGTGACGTAGACCATGGTGATGTTGAACTGCTCGTGGATCTGCTTGAGCTTGCGCCGCAGTTTCCACTTCAGGTGCGGGTCGATCACCGTCAGCGGCTCATCGAACAGGATTGCGGAAACGTCGTCACGCACCAGACCACGGCCCATGGAGACTTTCTGTTTTTCGTCAGCGGTGAGGTTGCGCGCCTTCTTGCTCAGCAGGTTTTGCAGGTCGAGGACTTCGGCAATTTCCTGCACCTTGCTGTGCACTTTCGCCTCGGCCATGCCCTGATTGCGCAGGGGAAACGCGAGGTTATCGAACACGGTCATGGTGTCGTAAACCACCGGAAACTGGAAAACCTGGGCGATGTTGCGCTTCTCCGGCGTCAGGTCGTTGACCGCTTTGCCGTCGAACAATACGTGGCCCTGCGAGGGGCTAAGCAGGCCGGAAATGATGTTGAGCAGGGTCGACTTGCCGCAACCCGACGGCCCGAGCAAGGCATAGGCGCCGCCCTGCTCCCAGACGTGATCCATCTCGCGGATCGCGTAATCCTCGGCGCCGCTCGGGGTTTTACTGTAGCTGTGGGCGAGGTGCTGCAAACGGATTTCGGCCATCAGGCAACCCTCGCGACACGCCGGCCCGGTGCTTGCACCAGACGGCCCTGCGCATCGAAAACGAACAGTTTGTGGGTCGGGATATAAATGCGGATCGGCGCATCGACGTCGTATTCGTGAACGCCGGGCAAGTGCAGCACCAGCAGGAAATGCTCGTTGCGCACATGCAGGAAGGTTTCCGAACCGCTGATCTCGGCGACTTCGACGGTGACTGCCAGTTCGAGGTCGTCATCGTTGCTTGGCACCAGCGAGATGTGGCTGGGGCGCACGCCAAAACGGAACTCGCCCTCGCCCACCGGGCGCAGATCGACGTTCAACGGGAAGTGTACGAAGTTGGCAAAACTCACTTCGTTACCGGCAATGCGCCCGGGCATCAGGTTGATCGGCGGTTCGGAGAACAATTCGGCAGCGAGCACGGTTTGCGGCTGGTGATAGACCGAAGTCGACGGTCCGCTCTGAATCACCCGGCCTTCGTGAAGAATCGTCGTGGTGCCGCCGAGTGCCAGCGCTTCGTTGGGCTCGGTGGTGGCGTAGATCGCAATGGTGTGGCGCGCCTTGAACAGCTCGCGCATTTCCTGACGCAGTTCTTCGCGCAGTTTGTAGTCGAGGTTGACCAGCGGCTCATCGAACAGGATCAGCTCGGCGTCCTTGACCAGCGCACGGGCCATGGCGGTGCGTTGCTGTTGACCGCCGGACAGCTCCAGCGGATAGCGCTGCAGAAACTTCTCGATGCGCAGCATCTTCGCGGTTTCCTGCACTTTGCTGTGGATGATTTCTTTGGAGACCCCGGCCTGACGCAACGGCGAGGCGATGTTCTCGAACACGGTCATGGTCGGGTAATTGATGAACTGCTGATAGACCATCGACACGTTGCGCAGACGCACCGGGCGTTGGGTGACGTCGACGCCGTTCATCAGGATGCGGCCGCTGTCAGGTTTATCCAACCCGGCCATTAAACGCATGAGGCTGGTTTTGCCGGACAGCGTGCGGCCGAGCAAAACGTTGAACGAACCGGGTTCGAATTTCAGGCACGCATCGTCGATCCAGGTCTGGCCCTCGACGGTACGGCTGACGTGCTCCAGGGTGAGTGACATGGCTCGGCCTTTTTATTATTGGAGTCAAGCGACCTGTGCACGGGAGCGAGTTTCGTGCCAGAAATGGCAAGTGGTTGATTTGTCGTGAAAATCGTTGAAAACGCGGGGATTGGGCGTTCATTGCTGAACACATTTGAACAGTTGGGCGATTGACAATGAACAATAGTGAACAACACTCTATGAACTCATTTCGGTGAACACCGGAGATCCTGTGGGAGCGAGCTTGCTCGCGAATGCGGTGTGTCTTTCAACCGATTCGGTGACTGATACGATGCATTCGCGAGCAAGCTCGCTCCCACAGTTGATCTGTGTTTTGCTCGGGATTCGGGTTCATAACAACAATAAAAATCGCTGCATCAGAGGCCCACTGCCATGGCCGCACCTGCCCCGCCGCTGTCCCACGACGCGATCGTCCAGACGTCCTGGCAACGTTGTCGCGCGTTTGGTCTTGATCACCAAAGCACGCCCGCCTTCGATCAACTGCCCGCCGCCGGCATCGCGCAGTTGCTCGACAGCCACCATTCACTGGTGCAGACCACGCACCAGGAAGTCCTGCCCTATTACGAAAACATCCTCAGCAATTCCAACTGCCTGATCATGCTCGCCGACAATCAGGGCCAGGTCCTGACCTCGTGGGGCACGCAACGCTTTATCGAGCCGAATCTGGCCCGGGGTTTTCAGGCTGGGGCGAGCTGGATGGAGCGCTGCAGCGGCACCAATGCGATCGGCACGGCGCTGGCCTGCGAGCAAGCGGTGCATATCGAACACGATGAACATTTTCTCAAGGCCAACCGTTTCATGACCGGTTCTGCCGCGCCGATTTTCGACGCCGAGCGCAAAGTGATCGCGGTGCTTGATGTGTCCAGCGACAGCTATCTGCCGCCCTCGCACACCCTGGGCATGGTCAAGATGATGAGCCAGACCGTGGAGAACCGGCTGATCCTCAACCTGTTCCATGGCCAGCACTTTCAACTTACCTTCAACACCGGGTTGAACAACCTCGACAGTCAGTGGGCAGGGTTGTTGATTTTCGATGAGAGTGGGCAGGTGTTGTCGGCCAACCGCCGGGCGGACAATCTGCTCGGTGTGCGCCTCTCGCGAGTGAGCGTTGAAAGCCTGTTCAAGGTATCGCTGTTGGAGCTGATCAATCAGCCGGACGGTTTGCCGTTTGCCTTGCAGACCTCTGGGCGCAACCGTTTTCAATGTTTGTTGAAGCGGCCGAAACAGGCATCGATTCAGCCGCGCGTTTTTGCTGCTGAAGCCAAAACCGCCGCGCCCACCGCTATCAGCCTCAACACCCTGCACTTCGGCGACAGCCGCGTGGAAAAAGCCGTGCGTCAGGCTGAGCGGTTACTGGAGAAAGACATTCCATTGCTGATCCATGGCGAAACCGGGGTCGGTAAAGAAGTCTTCGTCAAAGCCCTGCATCAGGCCAGCTCGCGCAGCAAACAGGCGTTCATTGCCGTCAACTGCGCGGCGATCCCCGCCGAACTCGTCGAGTCCGAGTTGTTTGGCTACGAGAAAGGTGCATTCACCGGCGCCAATCAGAAAGGCAGTATTGGGCTGATTCGCAAGGCGGATAAAGGCACGCTGTTCCTTGATGAAATTGGCGATATGCCGCTGCCGACGCAGGCGCGGTTGTTGCGGGTGTTGCAGGAGCGCTGTGTGCAGCCAGTGGGCAGCAGCGAGTTGTTTGCAGTGGATTTGCGGATTATCTCGGCGACTAACCGTTCGTTGCGCGAGCAAGTGCAATTGGGCCGGTTTCGTGAGGATTTGTATTACCGCATTGGTGGGCTGACGCTGGAACTGCCGCCGCTGCGGGAACGCAGTGACAAGGAGGCGTTGTTTAAACGGTTGTGGGAGCAACATCGTGAGCCGACGCAATGGGCGGGATTGAGTCAGGAGGTGTTGGCATTGTTTGAAAGGCATCCGTGGCCGGGGAATTTGCGTCAGGTCAGTAGCGTGATGCAGGTGGCGCTGGCGATGGCTGAGGAGCAGCCGGTGAGGCTGGAGCATTTGCCGGATGATTTTTTTGTCGATCTGGAGATGGAGCCGATTGAGAGCGCGGTGCCGTTGGGGCTGGATCTGAATGATGTTGAAGCGTTGAACCGGGAGTTGAAGGCTTGCGGGGGTAATATTTCGCATCTGGCGCGACGTTTGGGTGTTAGCCGCAATACGCTCTATAAGCGGTTGCGGCAGATTGAAGGTTGAGTGAATCCCGTTCCCCTCACCCCAGCCCTCTCCCCCGGGAGAGGGAGCCGACCGAGGTGTCTGGCGTTGTACATCGACCTGAAAAAACCAGTCGATTATGGATTCAAAGCATCCCGTTCAGATCGCTGTATCTCGTGAACATCCCCCAATCAGTCCCCTCTCCTGCGGGAGAGGGTTAGGGTGAGGGCGAAAATTCCGGCTCAACATGCACAGCCGAAGCCGCCTCCAATGTGCGCAACCCGACCAGCACAACAACCACCATCATCAAACCTGCACCAATGGCCACCGCAAATCCCGCGCGCGCGCCAAAGGCATCAATAACCACCCCCGCCAGCATGCCGCCCAGCGCGACGCCAATGCTGATACCGGTAGTCATCCACGTCAGTCCTTCCGTGATCCGCGACGGAGGAATAATGATCGTGCCCATTTTCATGACCACGACCATCGTCGGCGCAAACGAGATGCCGGCGATAAACAGCGCCGCTGACAGGACATAAACGTCCGTGGAGAAAATCGGCAACACGCCGGTGAACGCCGTGACCAGGATCCCGATCAGGAACTGCCTTTCAATAGGCAGCGACACCCGCAGCGCACCGAACGTTAAACCTGCCACCAGTGAACCGAACGCGTAGGCGGCGAGACAGAAAGTCGCAGCGCCCGGCCAGCCTTGTGCATTGGCGAACGCGACAACGGCGACATCGATTGCTCCACCAATGACCCCCATCGCCGACAACGCGAGGACAATGGTGCGCACACCGGGAATCAACAGGGTTGAGCCACTGTGGCTGGCGTGGCCCACGACTACCTTGGGTTCAGTCTCGCGTTGCAAGAGAAACGCCGTCACCCCGACGGCCAGCAGCCCGACCGCAACAAGGGGCCCGGCTTCGGCGAAAAAACTCACGCTCAGGCCAATCGCCAGGGGCGGGCCGACGATGTAGGCCATTTCGGTGAGGACCGTGTCCAGCGAGAACGCCGTGTGTAATTGCGGCTTGCCCCGAAACAACTGCGTCCATCGCGCGCGGATCATCGACGGCATGCTAGGCATCGTCCCCGCCAGTGCCGCCAGAACAAACAGCAGCGCGGCCGGTGCCCGCATGTAAACCGCGAGGATCAGTGCCAGCAACATGGCAATGCTGAACGCCGTGACGACGGGCAGCACGCGGCTCTGGCCACGCTGATCGACGAGTCTGGAGATGTGCGGGCCGAGCAGCGCGTTGGCCAGGGTGAACGTACCGGCGACGGCACCGGCCAGCCAGTAAACCCCGGTTTGCTGCACCAGCATGGTGATGATGCCGATGCCGATCATTGCCTGCGGCAAGCGGGCGATGGAGCTCGCGAGCACGAGCCCGGTGGCGCCGGGGGTGGTTAGCAGCTCGCGGTAGTGATTGGCCATGGTGTTTCCCTTACATGATCGTCACCGCTCAGCATCCGGCTGAACGCGTTGCCGACATAAAGACCTGCGCGAACGTCAAAAGCAACCCTCACCCCAGCCCTCTCCCAGGGGGAGAGGGAGCTGACCGAGGTGTCTGGCGTTGTACATCGACTTGAAAAACCGAGTTGATTATGGATTCGGCAAAAATCGTCCAGGTCGATGTATTTCTTGAGCATCCCCTATTCAGTCCCCTCTCCCTCCGGGAGAGGGTTAGGGTGAGGGGCTTTTCTCGCGGCCAAACAAAAACCCGCTCAAGGCGGGTTTTGTTGATCGTTCCCACGCTCCGCGTGGGAATGCAGCCCGGGACGCTCCGCGTCCCTGATTTCAGTCAGCCAGACGCCAGGTAGTCCCACCCTTGCCATCTTCCAGCACAACACCCATCGCCGTCAGCTGATCACGAATCCGATCAGACTCAGCCCAGTCCTTCCCGGCCCGTGCCGCCAGACGCGCCGCAATCAGTGCATCAACCTCTGCCGCATCAACACGCCCTTCAGCGCCCGCCTGCAAGAAGTCATCGGCCTCCAGCTGCAACACACCCAACACGCTCGCCAGCTCTTTCAGACGTGCCGCCAGACCCGCCGCCGCAGCGAGATCGCTCTCACGCAGACGGTTGATCTCACGCACCATCTCGAACAGCACGGCACAGGCTTCCGGTGTACCGAAGTCGTCGTTCATCACCGTAGTGAAACGCTCGACGAACGCTTCGCCGCCGGCTGGAGCCACGTTCGGCAGGCCTTTCAACGCGTGGTAGAAACGCTCGAGTGCGGCTTTGGCGTCCTTGAGGTTGTCTTCCGAATAGTTGATCGCGCTGCGGTAGTGGCTCGACACCAGCAGGTAACGCACGACTTCCGGGTGGTACTTTTCCAGCACGTCGCGAATGGTGAAGAAGTTGTTCAAGGACTTGGACATCTTCTCGCCATTGATGCGAATCATGCCGCAATGCATCCACGCGTTGGCGTAGGTCTTGCCGGTGGCCGCTTCGCTCTGGGCGATTTCGTTTTCGTGGTGCGGGAACTCGAGGTCACTGCCGCCGCCATGAATATCGAAGGTCTCGCCGAGGCAGCAGGTGGACATCACCGAGCACTCGATGTGCCAGCCCGGACGCCCGGCGCCCCATGGCGATTCCCAGCTTGGCTCGCCCGGTTTGGCGGCTTTCCACAGGACGAAGTCGAGCGGGTCCTGTTTCGACTCGTCGACTTCGATGCGGGCGCCGATGCGCAGGTCTTCGATTTTCTTGCGCGACAGTTTGCCGTAGCCCATGAATTTGGCGACGCGGTAGTACACGTCGCCATTGCCCGGAGCGTAGGCGTAACCCTTGTCGATCAAGGTCTGGATCATCGCGTGCATGCCCGGAATGTGATCCGTGGCGCGCGGTTCCATGTCCGGCTTCTTGATGTTCAGGCGCGCTTCGTCTTCGTGCATCGCGGCGATCATGCGCTCGGTCAATGCTTCGAACGATTCACCGTTCTCGTTGGCACGGTTGATGATCTTGTCGTCGATGTCGGTGATGTTGCGCACGTAGGTCAGGTCGTAACCGCTGAACCGCAACCAGCGGGTCACCAGGTCGAACGCGACCATGCTGCGGCCGTGACCAAGGTGGCAGTAGTCGTACACGGTCATCCCGCAGACGTACATGCGCACCTTGTTGCCATCCAGCGGCTTGAAGACTTCTTTGCTCTTGGTGAGCGTGTTGTAGATCGTTAGCACGTTATTTCCTTTGACGCTGAATCACTGGCCCCACGAATCACGCAGGGTCACGGTACGGTTGAATACCGGCTGACCTGGTTTCGAGTCCTTCAAATCAGCGACGAAGTAGCCTTCGCGCTCGAACTGGAAACGGTCTTCCGGCTGTGCATTGCCAAGCGATGGCTCAGCACGACAACCGGTCAGCACTTGCAGTGAGTCAGGGTTGATGTTGTCGAGGAAACTTGCGCTGTCTTCGGCCTTCTCAGGGTTGGCCGAACGGAACAGACGATCGTACAGACGCACTTCGCACTCGACGCTGGCCGCGGCCGGCACCCAGTGGATCACGCCTTTGACCTTGCGGCCTTCCGGGTTCTTGCCGAGGGTTTCCGGGTCGTACGAGCAACGCAGTTCGACGATGTTGCCATCGGCGTCCTTGATCGCTTCGTCGGCACGGATCACGTAGCTGCCGCGCAGACGCACTTCACCGGCAGGCTCCAGGCGCTTGTAGCCTTTTGGCGGCTCTTCCATGAAGTCGTCACGGTCGATGTAGATTTCCCGGGCGAACGGCAGAGCGCGCACGCCCATGTCTTCTTTCGGGTGGCGCGGCAGTTCGAGGTTCTCGACCTGGCCTTCCGGGTAGTTGGTGATGACGACTTTCAGCGGACGCAGTACGCACATCGCACGCGGCGCGGTCTGGTCGAGGTCGTCACGGATGCTGAATTCCAGCATGCCGAAGTCAACCACGCCGTCGGAACGGTTGGTGCCGATCATTTCGCAGAAGTTGCGGATCGATTTCGGCGTGTAACCACGGCGGCGGAAGCCCGACAGCGTGGACATGCGCGGATCGTCCCAGCCGTTGACGTGCTTTTCGTCGACCAGTTGCTTGAGCTTGCGCTTGCTGGTGATGGTGTAGTTGAGGTTCAGACGGCTGAACTCGTACTGACGCGGGTGCGCCGGCACTGGCAGTGCGTCGAGGAACCACTCGTACAGCGGACGATGGCTTTCGAACTCGAGGGTGCAGATCGAGTGGGTGATGCCTTCGATGGCGTCCGACTGACCGTGGGTGAAATCGTAGTTCGGGTAGATGCACCACTTGTCACCGGTCTGGTGGTGATGGGCGTGGCGGATGCGATACATGATCGGGTCGCGCAGGTTCATGTTCGGCGAGGCCATGTCGATCTTCGCACGCAGCACGCGGGCACCGTCCGGGAATTCACCGGCACGCATGCGGGCGAACCAGTCGAGGTTCTCTTCAACCGAACGGTCGCGGAACGGGCTGTTCTTGCCCGGCTCGGTCAGGCTGCCACGGTATTCCTTGGCTTGCTCTGGAGTCAGGTCGTCGACGTAGGCCTTGCCGGCCTTGATCAGCTCAACGGCCCAATCGTGCAGCTGGTCGAAATACTGCGAGGCGTAGCGCACTTCGCCGGACCATTCGAAGCCCAGCCATTTGACGTCGCTTTCGATCGCGTCGATGTATTCCTGGTCTTCCTTGGCCGGGTTGGTGTCGTCGAAACGCAGGTGCGTGACGCCGCCGAACTCCTGGGCCAGACCGAAGTTCACGCAGATCGACTTGGCGTGGCCGATGTGCAGGTAGCCGTTGGGCTCAGGCGGGAAACGGGTGACGATCTGGGTGTGCTTGCCCGAGTCCAGGTCTGCCTGGATGATCGGCCGCAGGAAATTGACCGGCACGGCAGGGCCGGACTTGGCATTCGAGGTAGGGTCGACAGTGGGCTTGCTCATAGGATCCTTGACTTACATGTGCGCGGCCGCAGAGGGGGCCAGACAAAACAAAGCCGCTATCATAGCCGATGCTGTCAAGGGGCTGACAGAGCACGGCCTATAAAGGAGCGCATTTAATCGCAGGGATTTGGAAAAACAGCCTCGAAATTCGCGCCTGTCACGCTAAACTGCGCACCTTGGCCCACGCTGGCTGAACCGGTTTTGGGGCTCGATGTCCCAAAATCACGAATTCCTCTAAAGAGTAGCGATCATGACTCAAGTTAAATTGACCACCAATCATGGCGACATCGTCATCGAACTGAACGCTGAAAAGGCGCCGATCACCGTCGCCAACTTCATCGAGTACGTCAAAGCCGGTCACTACGAAAACACCGTTTTCCACCGTGTCATCGGTAACTTCATGATCCAGGGCGGCGGTTTCGAGCCAGGCATGAAGGAAAAGAAAGACAAGCGCCCGAGCATCCAGAACGAAGCTGACAACGGTCTTTCCAACGACAAATACACCGTTGCCATGGCCCGCACCATGGAGCCGCATTCGGCGTCCGCGCAGTTCTTCATCAACGTTGCCGACAACACCTTCCTCAACCACAGCGGCAAGAACGTTCAAGGCTGGGGCTACGCAGTATTCGGTAAAGTGACTGCCGGCACTGACGTTGTCGACAAGATCAAAGGTGTTTCGACCACTTCCAAGGCCGGCCACCAGGACGTACCCGCAGACGACGTGATCATCGAGAAAGCCGAGATCATCGAAGCGTGATATTGCTGATTTCAGACTTGCATCTGGAAGAGGAGCGCCCGGACATTACCCGGGCGTTTCTGGATTTGCTCGCCGGACGCGCCCGCTCGGCGAGTGCGTTGTACATTCTTGGCGACTTCTTCGAAGCGTGGATTGGCGACGACGCCATGACGCCCTTCCAGCGCTCCATCTGCCAGGCCCTGCGCGAACTCAGCGACAGTGGCACGGCGATTTTTCTGATGCACGGCAATCGCGACTTCATGCTCGGCAAGGCCTTCTGCAAGCAGGCCGGCTGTACGTTGTTGAAGGACCCGAGTGTCGTGCAGCTCTATGGCGAGCCAGTGCTGTTGATGCACGGCGACAGCCTCTGCACCCGCGACGTCGGCTATATGAAGCTGCGGCGTTACCTGCGTAATCCGATCACGCTGTTTATCCTGCGCAACCTGCCGCTGAGCAGCCGCCATAAACTGGCGCGCAAGCTGCGCAGCGAAAGCCGTGCACAGACGCGGATGAAGGCCAATGACATTGTCGATGTCACGCCGGAGGAGATTCCGCGGATCATGCATGAATACGGCGTGAAAACCCTGATCCACGGGCACACCCATCGCCCGGCGATCCACAAGCTGCAGCTCGGTGAGCAGGCGGCGAAGCGGATTGTGCTGGGGGATTGGGATCGGCAGGGGTGGGCGTTGCAGGTGGATGAGAGCGGCTACGCCTTGGCGCCGTTCGACTTCGCCCCGCCACTGGCGTTGCCCGCCCCGAGCGCATGATCGTTCCCACGCTCCGCGTGGGAATGCAGCCCGGGACGCTCCGCGTCCCATCCAGAGCCGAACACAGAGCGTCCGTTGAGGCATTCCCACGCAGAGCGTGGGAACGATCATGCGGGATCAGTGACCGCTGGCGGCAGGCCCTGCCTTGGCAGCAAACGGCGGCTTAGCCAGCCATACAATCAGTATCAACCCCATAAACCCCCAGCCCAACAACGTGAAGTAATCCACGGTGGAGAGCATGTACGCCTGGCTGGTGAGAATCTGATCCATCTGCGCATACGCCGATTGGCTAGCCCCGCCCAACTGATTCAAGGTCTCGCGAGTCGCCGGTTCAAAAGTGCTGATGCTTTCACTCATATACGCGTGATGCTGATCCGCCCGACGAATCCAGATCCACGTGGTCAGCGACGCCGCAAAACTACCGCCCAACGTCCGCAGGAACGTCGCCAGACCCGCACCATCGGCAATCTGGCTAGGCGGCAAGTCCGACATCAGAATACTCAAGGTCGGCATGAAAAACAGCGCCACACCAATACCCATGAACAACTGCACCAGCGCGATGTGCTGGAAGTCGACCTCATTGGTGAATCCGGCGCGCATGAAGCAGCTCAAGCCAATCGCCAGAAACGCCAGCCCAGCCAGTAACCGCAGGTCGAACTTGTTCGCGTACTTGCCGACAAACGGCGACAGCAGCACCGGCAGAATGCCGATCGGCGCCACGGCCAGACCGGCCCACGTCGCGGTGTAGCCCATTTGCGTCTGCAACCACTGCGGCAGGATCAGGTTGATGCCGAAGAACCCGGCGTAACCCAGCACCAACACCAGTGTGCCGATGCGGAAGTTGCGGTAGGCGAACAACCGCAGATTCACCACCGGATGCTGGTCGGTCATTTCCCAAATCACAAACACCGCCAGCGCTATCACCGAAATCGCTGCGCCGATGATGATGAAGTTCGACTCGAACCAATCCAGGTCATTACCTTTGTCGAGGATCACCTGCAACGCGCCGACGCCAATGATCAGCGTGATCAGACCGACGTAATCCATCGGCTGACGGCTGGTTTCCACCGGACGTTTGGCCAGTTGCGAACGCACCACCATCACCGCAAAGATGCCAATTGGCACGTTGATGAAGAAGATCCATGGCCAGCTATAACTGTCGGTAATCCAGCCACCGAGAATCGGCCCTGCAATCGGCGCGACCACCGTGACCATCGCCAGTAACGCCAGGGCCATGCCGCGCCTGGCGGGCGGATAAACTGCGATCAGCAGGGTTTGCGTCATCGGGTACAACGGCCCGGCGACCAGGCCTTGCAGCACGCGGAAGCCGATCAGTTCCGGCATCGACGTCGAGATACCGCAGAGAAACGAGGCCAGCACGAACAGAATCGTGGCCCAGAGAAACAGCTTCACCTCACCGAAACGGCGGCTGAGCCAACCGGTCAGCGGCAACGCAATTGCGTTGCTGACCGCAAACGAGGTGATCACCCAGGTGCCCTGCTCCGAACTCACCCCGAGGTTGCCGGAAATCGTCGGCAGCGCCACGTTGGCGATGGTGGTGTCGAGCACTTGCATGAACGTCGCCAGCGACAGGCCGATGGTGCTGAGCAACAGGCTGGGCGGCGTGAAAGAGGCGTTATTGCTCATTGTGAATCCTATGAAACCTGATTAGCGCCGGGCCCTTTGTGGGAGCGAGCTTGCTCGCGAAGGCGGTCAGTCAGACACAGTAGTGCTGAATGACGCGCCGCTTTCGCGAGCAAGCTCGCTCCCACAGGGTCAGGTGTGATCTCAGCGTTGCGCGGTTTTGTTGAGCGCGGCGCTGTTGTCGTGGATCAGCTGTGCAATCATCGCGTCGGCTTCGGCCAGTTGGCGGTCGTAGACGTTGGTGCTGAACGAGGCTTTCTGCGGTGGCTGCTGTGCGAGCACCGGGCCGCTCTGGTCGTGCAGGTTCACTTCAACATTGGTCGACAGACCGACACGCAGCGGATGCTTGGCCAGTTCTTCGGCGTTGATGTGAATGCGCACCGGTACACGCTGAACAATTTTGATCCAGTTACCGGTGGCGTTCTGCGCCGGCAGCAGAGCAAACGCGCTACCCGTACCGGCGCCGAGGCTGTCGACGGTGCCGCTGTATTTCACATCGCTGCCGTAGATGTCGGATTCGATGTCGACCGGCTGACCGATGCGCATGTCACGCAATTGGGTTTCCTTGAAGTTGGCGTCGATCCACAGCTGATCCAGCGGAATCACCGCCATCAACGCCGTGCCCGGCTGCACACGCTGACCGAGTTGCACGGTGCGCTTGGCGACGTAACCGGTGACCGGCGCGATCAAGGTGCTGCGGGCATTGGTCAGGTAGGCCTGACGCAGATCGGCAGCGGCCGACATCACGTCCGGATGCGACGACACCACGGTGTCATCAACCAGCGCGCTGGTGGTTTTCAGTTGCTGTTTGGCGTTGGCCAGGGCGTTTTGCGCCGAGGTCAGGTCATCGCGAGCGTGGGACAGTTCTTCCTGGGAAATCGCCCCGCCCTGCGCCAGGTTTTTCCGGCGGTTGTAGTTGTCCTGTGCCTTCTGCACTTCGGCCTGTTGCGCGTTGACCTGGGCTTTCATGCCATCAACGTTGCTGTAGAGACCGCGCACCTGACGCACGGTACGCGCCAGTTTCGCCTGGGCACTTTGCAGGCCGACTTCAGCGTCGTTCGGGTCGAAGTTGATCAGCACCTGACCTTCGTGAACCAGATCACCATCGTCAGCACCGATGCTGACCACCGTGCCGGTGACCAGCGGGGTGATTTCCACAACGTTGCCGTTGACGTAGGCGTCGTCGGTGCTTTCGTTAAAGCGCCCGATGAACTCGTGATACGCCCAGACGCCGGCGCAGGCGAGTGCAACGACAACCGCCAGCGCCAACAGCATCACTTTGCGTTTGCGCGGGTTGCCGGTGTCCGGGGTGTTGCCTTGAGCTTGGGTGTTTTCGGCAGTGGCCATGACAAGTACCTTGAATTAGTTGTGCGGCGTGGCTGGGGTGGCGTTGGCTGCGGTCAGGGTTTCACCCTGGAAGCCGCCGCCCAGCGCTTGCATCAGTTGAATCGCCAGGTCGATCTGCTCGGCATTGAGGGTGGCCAGTTGACGCTGGGCCTGGAGCAATTGCTGCTCAATGCTGAGCACGTCCAGGTAGTTGCCGATGCCGGAACCGTAACGCTGGACCACGGTGTTGTAAGAATCCTGAGCAATGTCGGTGGCGTGTTGCTGCGCACCGATCTGCCGGCCGATGTCACGCAACTGGTTGATCGTGTCGCTGACATCGCCCAGGGCTTTCACCAGGCTTTTGTTGTACTGCGCCACCGCCAGGTCGTAATCGGCGTCGCGCGCATCGAGGTTGGCGCGCAGGCGTCCGCCGTCGAAGACCGGCACCGAAATGGTCGGGGCAATGTTGAAAAAGCGACTGGCCGAACCGAACATCGCGTCGCCCAACAAGGATTCAGCACCGGCCGAGGCCGTGAGATTCAAGTTGGGATAGAAGCGGGTTTTCGCCGAGTCGATGTCCTTGCTCGCCGCTTCGACGCGCCAGCGCGCAGCGACCAGATCCGGGCGCCGACCAAGCAGTTCCGCCGGCAATACCGACGGCACGGCGACAGCGCTGGCTTGCAGCACTTTCGGCCGGGCGATTTCGTTGCCGCGATCCGGGCCTTTGCCGAGCAGTACGGCCAAGGCAATTTTCGCGCTGTTCAAGCGTTTTTCTGCGTCGATCAGGCTGGCTTCGGAACTGGCTTCCAGGCTTTGCGTTTGCTGGAACTGGTACTGGCTGTCGATCCCGGAACTGAGGCGACGCTGGCTCAGATCGAGCATTTGCCGGGTGCGCTTGAGGTCTTCGTTGGCCAGGTCATAAACGATATGCGCCTGACCGAGGTCACTGTAAGCGCGAGCGACATCAGCGGCGAGGGTCAGCTGTGCGGCCTGACGGTCGACTTCGGCGGCGCGAGCCTGACCGAGTGCTGCTTCCCAGGCATCACGCTGACCGCCCCACAGGTCGAAGTTGTAATTGAAACCGGCGCTGACGTTACGCACCGTGGAATAAGCCCCACCCTGCCCCAGCGGATCCTGATCCCGGGCCAGACGCGAACGGCTGATGCCGGCGCTGGCGTCGAGGGTCGGATAGCGTTCGGCATCGGCGGCATACGCCGCGGCGCTGGCCTGATGGGCACGGGCGGCGGCGATCTGCATGTCCGGGCTGTCGTGCAGGGCTTCGCGAATCAAGCCGTCGAGTTGCGGATCGCCGAGGCTGGCCCACCAGTCACTCTTCGGCCAGGCGGCCGGCGACAGGGTCACGCCTTCGAGAGACTGCGCTGTCTTCAGCTTCCCGGCATCAAGCCGCTGACCTTCAGTGTCGAGACCGCTGTAATTGGCGCAACCGGCCAGAATCATCGCCGACAGCACCAGGGTCAGGCTGCTGCGCAAGGTTTTACCGCTCATTGTGTTCACCTAAGCGCTGGATAGTGATCGGGTCACCAGCGGCCAGCAGTATTTTCTTGAGGATGTATTCCAGGGTTTTCAGCTCTTCGCGAGAGATGGCGCCGGCCAGTTCATTCATTGCATCGGCGCCGATGTATGGCAGGCGATCGGCCAGTTGCTGGCCTTGCTCGGTCAGCTTGAGTTGCACCTGACGGCGATCGCCTTCGCTGCGCTGGCGAGCGAGAAAGTCTTTTTGCTCCAGACGATCGAGCATGCGTGTCATCGAACCGCTGTCCAGCGACAGATGCCGGCAGAGTTCGGCCGGGGTATCGACGCCGAACTGGGCCATGATGATCAGCACCTTGAACTGCGCGGCGGTGATGCCGTGGGGTTCCATGTGGGTGTCGATGATCCGGTCCTTGAGCAGCGCGGCACGGCCAAGCAACAGGCCGAGATGGCAGTGTTTGAATTCGTCCGGGGTGAAATGCTTCATTTGCTCACCTAATAACTGCCTAGGCAGTGAATGTATGTCGAGATGTTACTGCCTAGGCAGCGAATGTCAACGCAATAGTTAGGTTGCTTTGCAATTAGTTGACCAGTGGAGTGGATTTTTGTGTTGCATGGGCGACCGCATTCTAGGAATCGCCTGATGTCCAGGCTCGAGTGCCGTGGCTAACGTACGCCGCTCATCGGCCGACACGTAAAGCCCTACTAATGAAGCGTTTCAAACTCCAGCGCCCGCTCCTGCTCTCTATCGCAGTCACTCTGTTTGCCTGCGCTTCGAACGCGATGGCCGGCAGTTGTGTGGTAGTCGACTCAAAACTCGACACGCTCAACTTCGGCGCCAGCCTGGCCAGTTCAACCCTGACCATTCCTGCCGACACACCCAATGGCACCGTGGTTTATCAGGACACCGTGCAGTCGACCGGTCACATCTGGAGCTGCTCAAAGACGTCCATGTTCGGCATTCTGATGAATCCGAAGTTAGGCACCGCCAGCGGTACGGAAACTCTTTTTCCGTTAGGCAAAAGCGGGCTTTCCTACCGGGTCTGGTTTGCCGCGCTAGACCGCTACCAATCAGCGCCGCAGGCCATCGCGCCCAACACCAGCTATGGCTTCGGTGCAAACTCGGTGCGCCTGGAAATCGTCAAGACCGGCGAGCTGGCGTCGAAAGTCAACATCGATGCGGGGTATCTGGGCAGCCTGCAGGACGATGATCTGATCCTGAAAAAACTCAACCTGATGAACCCCATCGTACTGAACGCCGCCTCCTGCGAGACACCTTCCGTCCCGGTGGCCATGGGCGACGATTATCAACTTCATGAATTTCGCGAAGCCGGCGCCAAGCCGCGCACGGTGCGCTTCGATATCGCCCTGAACCAATGCCAGACCGGCATCAAGAAAGTCACCTATTCGCTCAAGGCCAACACGCCAGTGATCGACGCGACCAAGGGCATCGTCGCACTGAATGCCGGGTCCACCGCCAAAGGCATCGGCCTGCAAGTGATGAATGAAGCGGGCCAGCCGATCGCTTTCGACACGACCTACCCGTTCGATGCTTTCAACACCACCGGGCTCAACTTCAAGATCCCGTTGTCAGCCGCTTATTACCGCCTGGGCAATGAAGAACTCAGCGCGGGCAGCGCCAATACCGAAGTGACTTTCATCGTCAATTACTTGTGAAGTCTTTAAGAATCGTCTGATTTTCGCCGCCCCCCGGCCACCCCTACTGTGCCGGCATGCGATTGAAGAATTACCTCCACCAGATCAGCCCGGTCCTGTCCACGCCCCATGCTGCGCGACGTTTGTTGCGCATTTTTGCGTGGGTGTTGCTGGTGGGCATCCTCGGCGGCGTGTACAGCTTTCTGCTGTTCACCTTCAATAACGAGATTTCTCAGCGGCGCAGCTACATGAGCAGCGCCATTGCCGAGGCGCACACCTTTTTCACCACCCGCGAGGCGCTGCTGGAAAGCCTGAGTTTGTCGGCGACTCGGCAGACTGCGTTAAGCGCGCCGCTGTCCGAAGAAGAAATTCGACTGTTGCTCGGACAACCCCCGGGCAAGCAATGGAGCATCTGGCTGACCCAGCGCATGCGCGACTACCTGCAGGCGCGCAAACTGAACCTGCTCTACGTCAGCAATGGCGCCGACGCGCAGGTATGGCGCCTGTACAACACAACATCCATGGCCGACGATTTTCCGCGTGGGATGCTTGATCGCCTGGAAACCCTCAAGCGTGACAACACCAGCGCCCTCAAAGAAATCTGGCTGACCCACAACTCGCAAGGGCACTCGCAGCTGTACATCTTCATTCGTCTGGATGATCGCGACCTCGATTCCGGCTGGCTCGGCCTGGAAATGGACGACCGTGAAGTGTCCAACGCCTTGAGCGACCACAGCGCCGGCGAGTTCACCATGTTCAACTCACAAGGCATGCCGCTCTTCAGTAACAGCCACAAACCGCCACCCGGGCAGGATCTGCCGCTGCTGCGCCAGCAGGATTTCTTCGGCTTCGTCGGAGACGGTTGGCTGCCCGAGCAATTGGTGTTGCGCAAACAGCTGAAATCGTCGGACTGGCAGTTGACCTATTCCATCGACTTGCTCGCAGTATTGTGGGCGTTGTGGCCACAGATGCTTGGCGCGCTGGCCTTCTGCGTGGCCAGTATCAGCCTGGTCTGGCTGCTGATCCGGCGCCTGGAACATCGCTTCATCCTGCCGACCCTGCAACGCATTCAAGCCTTGGTCGAAAGTGAGCTGTTCAGCCGCGACGTGATCCAGACCGCACCAGTGGCGCTCTGCGTATTGCGGCGCAGCGATGCTCAAGTGGTGCTGGAAAATACCCTCGCGCAGCAATGGCTGGGCGCTTGCAGCGAACAACTTGGCCCCGGGTGGATCCGCACAGCCTTTGCGGAAAATGCGCCGTGCCTGACTGACTATTTCGAGACCGCCGACGGTCGCCACCTGTACCTGAGCTGCGCGCCGACCCGCTACAAGGGCGAAGACGTGTTGCTTTGCGCCTTCAGCGACATCAGCGCACGCCGACAGATCGAAGCGGCGCTGGAGCAGGCGCGCCAGTCGGCCGATGCCGCCAACGAAGCGAAAACCCTGTTTCTGGCGACCATGAGCCACGAAATCCGCACGCCGCTGTATGGCGTGCTCGGCACTCTGGAGTTGCTCGCTCGGACCCGGCTCGACGCTCAGCAGAAAGGTTACTTGCGAGCGATCGAAGGATCGTCGGCGACCCTGCTGCAATTGATCTGCGACGTGCTCGATGTGTCGAAAATCGAGGCCGGGCAATTGGCGCTGGAACTGAGTGATTTTTCCGTCGTGGCGCTCGCCCAAGAAGCCGTTCAAGGATACGCGGCGGCGGCACAGAGCAAAGGCTTGCAGCTGTACGCCTGCTTTGACCCGCAATTGCCCGACAGCTTGATCGGCGATGTCAGTCGCTTACGGCAGATCCTCAATAATCTGTTGAGTAACGCGGTCAAATTCACCGATTCCGGGCGCGTGGTGTTGCGGGTCAAAGTGCTGACCCGCGAAGGCGAACGCGTTTGCGTGCAATGGCAGGTCTCGGACACCGGGCGCGGGATTGCCCACGCGGATCAGGCCTTCATCTTCGAACCGTTCTACCAGACCCAAGGCAACAGCCATGAGGTGGCCGGCACCGGGCTGGGCCTGCCGATTTGCCTGCGCCTGACCCATCTGATGAATGGCACCCTGCGCATGGTCAGCGAGCCGGGGCTGGGCAGCAGTTTTTCCCTGACCTTGCCGCTGGAGCAACGCTCGGGTAATGCGCAGTCTGAGGGCAAGGCGAAGCTCGCGGCCGATACCGTTTACGTGGTGTCGCCTGTGCGCGAGCTGGCCGAAAGCCTCGCTGGCTGGTTGCGCCGCTGGGGCGCTCTGCCGCATATCGGCGCACCGGCCAGCCACGACGGTGCCGACGATGGCGTGTTGCTTGAGTTGTGGCCTGCGCCGATGGAACAGCGCCGAGAACTGCACTGGGCAGGGCCACGTATTCTGGCGAGCGGCGATGGCGCGTGGGAGTCGCTGAGCAAAGGCGACGGCTGGCTCGTCAACCTGAACGATCTGGCCGCGATCCGCCAGGCGGTGCGCCAAGCGCAGGGCGGCCCCGTCATCGAGCATCAACACCCCGCTCAAACCCAGGCGCTGGCGGCGTTACACCTGCACATCCTCGTCGCCGAAGACAATGCGATCAACCAACTGATCCTGCGTGACCAATTGCAGGAACTGGGCTGCACGGTGACGTTGGCCAGCGATGGCGAAGAAGCCTTGTCACTCTGGCAGGACGACAGCTTCGATGTCGTCCTGACTGACGTGAACATGCCACATCTCAACGGCTACGAACTGGCCAAAGCCCTGCGAAATCTGGGCTGCACCACGCCGATCATCGGTGCCACCGCCAACGCCCTGCGCGGTGAAGAGGCGTTGTGCCTGGCCGCCGGCATGAATCACTGCCTGATCAAACCTTTCACGTTGCGAGCCTTGTCGACCGCACTGGCTCCCTACCAACAAGTCGCCGATGAAGTCCTCTAGCCTACTGATTGTCGAAGATCACCCGTTTCAGCATCTGTACTTGCAGAACCTGTTCAATGCGCTGGGCGTGTTCGATCTGGAGTTTGCCCGGGACGGCGAAGAAGCCCTGCACCGCCTGCAAAATCGCGAATTCGATCTGGTGCTTACCGATCTGCTGATGCCGGGCATGGACGGCGTGCAGTTCATTCAGGGCCTCGCGATGCAGAAATCGCGCCCGGCACTGGCGATCATGAGCGCCGCCTCGCGGCGCATGCTGATGGGTGCGAGCCTGGTGGCGAGCAATCTGCAGGTGAAGGTCATCGGGCTGATTTCCAAACCGGTCAACAGCGCGGCATTGCACTGCCTGATCGAACAGTTGCAGGCGTTGCGTCAGGACGCGCCTGTTGCCGCGCATACCGGTATTGATCGGCAGAGCATTTTGCGCGCGCTGGACAACGGTGAGCTGCAAGCCTGGTTTCAACCCAAGAAGGCGCTGGACAATGGCCGCATCGTCGCCGCCGAAGCACTGGTGCGCTGGGTGCACCCCGAACATGGCATGTTGTTGCCGGGGTTATTTCTGCCGGCGCTGATCGCCCACGACCTTGAAGAACATCTGCTCTGGCGCATGCTGGAACAGGCGATTGCCGCCCAGGCAATATGGCGCCAGCAAGGCTATGACATTCCGGTGTCGATCAATCTGCCCACGCACTTGCTCAACAGCCACGACCTGCCCGATCGCATCCTCGCCTTTGTCCTGCAACACAACGGTCTGCCAGCGCGGATCTGTTTCGAGCTGATGGAATGCTCGGTGCCCGACGACATCAGCAATTTCTACGCCGGAGCCTGCCGCTTGCGGATCAAGGGTTTCGGCTTGTCTCAGGATGATTTCGGCAAAGGCTACAGCGCCTACATGAACCTGGTGTCGGCGCCGTTTACCGAGCTGAAAATCGACCGTGCACTGGTCCAGGGTTGCAACAGCAACGCCGAACTGGCGCAAGCGCTGACCAGCATCGTCACCCTGGGTCGGCAACTGGGCCTGACGGTGGTGGCCGAAGGCGTGGAAACCGCGCAAGAACTTGCTCTGTTGCGTAAGATCGACTGCACTCAGGTTCAGGGTTTCCTGATTTCCCACGCAGTGTCTTCGGAGCAGTTCCAGCAGTTGCTCAGCCACGACGGCCCGGCGAATGTCTGGTGACCGGCACAATGCAGTGGACAATCACCACTTGCCATCGAGGCCATCCATGTTCACTCGCGTAATCACTTTCTTTGACCGGGCGTGTTGATGCCGCATCCCAATGCCTTGCTGGAAAAACTCGCCAGCAGTTCACTGCGCCTGAACAAGGGCTTGCTGATCCTCGGCGCGCTGGTTTTGCTGTTGCTGGGCATCAGCTATCTCGGCGTGCAGCGCATGGTCGAAGAACAGCGCGATACCATGCAGTTCCACTTCGCCCGGCTGATGGAAAACATTCGCGAGCAGGAAGCGTTTCTCGGCGATATCTCACGGGCCAGCGACAAGGGCGAGTACTTCCCGGAAACCGTGGCGCCGCCGGTGGTGCAAAAGCGTTTGCCCGAAGAAGGGCCGAACATTTATGAAGGCCGTGGGCTGCCGTTCTCGCTGCCATTCAGCGTCAAGATCGATCCCGAGCGAATCGCTCCCAGCCAACACCCCAAGGTGTTTGCCCTCGGCAGCTATCTGGCGGCGTATTACAGCGCCTTCTGGGCGGCCTCGCATTACCAGTCGCCGCAGGTGATCCTGCTCAACGGCCCGGACAATTTCGATATCGCCGTGCCCGCCGCCGGTCGTCTGCGAGGTGCGGGGCCGACGCAAATCAGCACCTTCGTCGAGATCATGACCCAGAAGAATCTGCAACGGCGCGCGCAGACTTCAGCGCAAGTGCAGTGGGCGCCCTACCCGTTCGCTGCGGACGACAACGTGACGCCGAGCCTGCTCGCTTATGTACGGATCAACCTGAGCAAACCGACGCTGACCATTGAAGGGGCGAACTCCTGGGTAGTGCTCGGCTCGCTGCTGAAGCTCTCGCAAGTCAACAATATCGAGCGTTTGATGAAATGGTCGATCTACGATGACTTCACCCTGATCACGCCCAGCGGCACAGTGTTGATCGGCGAACTCAAGCCTGATCGGGTGCTCAATGAAGGCGCAAACCTGACCCGCGACGGTCTGGTGTTCAAGCTGAGCAGCCCCGGTGAACGGCACTGGACGGCGATCTATGTGATCAGCGTGCAGAGTTTTCTCGATTACGCACTATGGCCATTGCTGTTTCTGCTGGGCTTGGTGCTGGTACTGCTCGGCAGTGGCCGAGCGCTGAATCGCTGGTACGCGCAACGGGTGATTTTGCCCGCACAAAGTGCCCACGCAAGCATCGCCGAAAGTGAAGCGTTCAGCCGTGCGGTCATCGATACCGCACCCACCGGTCTATGCGTGATCAGCCGTCGCGATCATCAGGTCTTGCTGGAGAACCAGCGCGCCCAGCAATGGCACGACACCCAGGAATTGATCAGCCTGCTCGAACAACAAGGCGCGACCGGCCATGGCCACGCGGAGCTGGAGATTGACGGCCGGCATTTGCACGTAGCCTTCATCGCCACCCGTTATCAGGGCCAGGACGCGTGGCTGTGTGCACTGCACGATGTCACCCGCCATGTCGAAGATGCAGCGGCACTGGAAGTCGCCCGTCAGGCGGCCGATTCGGCCAATCAGGCCAAGAGCCGTTTTCTGGCAACCATGAGCCATGAAATCCGCACGCCGCTGTATGGCGTGCTCGGCACCCTGGAACTGCTTGGTCTGACCGATCTCGCGCCGCGTCAGCAGGCCTATCTGGAGACCATTCAGCGCTCGTCCGCCAGCCTGTTCAAACTGATCAGCGACGTGCTGGATGTGTCGAAAATCGAGGCCGGGCAGATGAACCTTGAGCTTCAGCCGTTCTGCCCGCTGGAGCTGACCGAAGACGTGGTGCGCAGCTACGGCGCGTTTGCCCGTGGCAAAGGTCTGCAACTGTACGCCTGCATTGATGCGGCACTGCCGGATCAACTGCTCGGTGATGCGCAACGCATTCGCCAGATCCTCAACAACCTGCTGAGCAACGCGATCAAGTTCACCGATAACGGGCGCGTTGTGGTGCGCGTTGTTGTGCTGCAAAGCACTGGCGGCCGCGCCGAGGTGCAGTGGCAGGTCAGCGATTCCGGCGTGGGTATTTCCCAGGCACAGCAAGAGCAATTGTTCGACCCTTTCTATCAAGTCAACGAAGCCGACAGTCATGCCGGTGCGGGTCTCGGTCTGGCCATTTGCAAATGGCTGTGCGAGTTGATGCATGGCGAGTTGAATGTGGTCAGCGAACCGGGCCTGGGCAGTCGCTTCAACTTGCAACTGGCGCTGGATTGCGCGCCGGGCAGGCTCGCCGATTGCCCGGCCTTCGAGGCCGGCAGCGCCGCCGTTTACGTGCGCGCACCGGTCGCCGAACTGGCGCAGCATCTGCTCGGCTGGCTGCACCGCTTTGGTCTGGATTGCCGTCTGGTGACGCACGAGTTGCCGTCGTCTTCCGCGCTGCTGGTGGATCTTGCGCCGCTGACCCACGCCACGGTTTTCGATGGCCAGCGAATCGTCGCAATACCGGGCGGCCCCAACCCGGCACAGAACAGCGGCAGCGGCTGGCAGGTCGATGCCGACGATGTGCGCGCGATTGGCTGGGCGATTGCGCTGGCAAGGCACAACGCCCATCAGCGGCGCGTACCCTCGCAGCAGGAAAATACCCGAGTACTGAACCTGCGCGTGCTGGTGGCCGAGGACAATGTGATCAACGCAGCGGTCATCAAGGAACAACTGGAGGCACTAGGCTGCTCGGTGGTTGTCACTAGCAACGGCGAACAGGCGCTGGAGCGATGGGCGCCGGGGCGCTTCGATATGCTGCTGACCGACGTCAACATGCCGATCATGAACGGCTATGAGCTGGCCACAGCCTTGCGCGAACAGGATGCAACGCTGCCGATCATCGGCGTTACCGCCAACGCCTTGCGCGAAGAAGGCGAACGCTGCGCCGCTGTGGGCATGAACGCATGGATGGTCAAACCGCTGAACCTGGCGACGCTGCGCGCGCAACTGCAAAGCCACTGCCAGATTCCGATCGCGCAGGTCGCTGACATCCCGCCAGCGCTATCACCGAAGATGCGCGAGCTGTTTGTCTCGACACTGCACAAGGATATTCAGACCACCCTCAGCGCGCTGGATGCCGCCGACGCCAACAGCGTCGCGCAGCAACTGCACAGCATGGCCGGTGCATTGGGTGCGGTGCAGGTCGAGGCGCTGGCCCAAGCTTTCGTTGCACTGGAATGCCGCCTGACCGGCATGTCGGTGACTCCCGCGCTGGCCGTAGAGGTTCGTCAACAACTGGCGCGCCTGACTGACCTGCTCGACGCCCTTGAATAATTTCACTCTGGATAAAGCACCCATGGAAACCTTCAACGTTGTCATCGCCGATGATCATCCCATCGTCCTGCTGGGGGTGCGGGAACTGGTCGAGCGCGACCGGCGCTTCAGCGTAGTCGGCGAGGCAGTGTGTTCCGATGGTTTGATCAAGCTGCTGAGGTCACAACCGGTGGATCTGCTGATCACCGACTTCAACATGCCCGGTGACTCGCCCTACGGTGATGGCCTGAAACTGGTGGAGTACGTGACCCGACACTTTCCCGCAGTGCGGGTGCTGGTGCTGACCATGATTTCCAACCCGTTGATCCTGACCCGCCTGCAAGAACTCGGCGTACTTGCAGTCATTCAGAAAAGCCAGTTGCACGTTGAAATAGAAGTGGCGCTCAAAGCCATCGCCAAGGGCAAGCGCATAAGCGGCCATCGAACGACGCCGACTTCGGTGCTGGACGATGGCGCCGATCTCGATGAACGCTTCTCCCGACTATCGCCCAAGGAACATGAAATCCTGCGCTTGTTTGTTCAGGGGCAAGGCGTCAATGAAATCGCCCGAGGTCTGAATCGAAGTGCAAAGACAATCAGCACGCAGAAGATTTCGGCCATGCGCAAACTGGATGTCAGCAGTGATCAGGAGCTGCTGGCTTACTGCATCGAACGCAACTTGTTCAATTGACTGACTGTTGTCCCTCGCAACTTGCTGGTTTCTAGGGATTGTCTGATGTTGCAGCGCCCAACCGGGTTTTATCGTGTTGTCTTTACCCCACCAATGGAAAAGCAACATGAAAAAGCTGTCTCGCACGCTTCTCGCCCTGTCGATCTTCGCTGCCACTAATGTCCTGGCGGCCGATCCGGTTGTGCCTACCAAGGCTGGCAGCGGCACCATCAACTTCACCGGCACCATCAACAACGATGCCTGCTCGGTCGAAGGCGCCGGCAAGGACAAGACCATTTCGGTGAACATGGGCGAAGTGTCGATCAAGGACATGGGCACCGCCACCGCGCCAAAAGGCAACGGCACGCTGAGCGTCGAGAACTTCGACATGAAGATCAACTGCAATGCTGGCACCAAAGTGGCGATGATCTTCGAACCAACCAAGGGCGCAGGCTCGGGTATCGAAACCGGCACCAAGGTCTTGAAACTGATCGACGGCCTGGGCTCGGCAAAAGGTATCGGTATCGCTCTGCTCGACGCCAATGGCGCCGTGATCGACCTGACTTCGCCGACCACCGCCCGCATTGAAAACACCCTGCAGGACAGCAACACCACGCTGAAATTCTCGGCCGCCTACGTCACCACCGTGGACCCGAAACTGGCAGTTGCCGGTCGCGGTGATGCGACCCTGCCGTTCACCCTGCAATACGAATAAACCACGCGATCCTTGAACACTGTGCGGGGCCTGAGGGCCCTGCACTTTCCTTCACTCTGCGCGGTAATTCTTCATGTTTTTACGTCCTTCCCTGTCCCTTTGCGTCGGCCTTCTGGGCCTGCTCGCCGTCAATCAGGCCATGGCTGGCATTTCCCTGAGCAGCACTCGACTGATATTCGACGGCAAGCATAAAGAAGCCGGCATCACCGTGCGCAACAGCGGTGCAGACGTGTTGATTCAGTCCTGGGTCGATACCGACAGCGACGAAGCCTCTGTGCCCTTTGCCGTCACTCCACCGCTGGTGCGCGTCAGCGACGGAGAACAACAGATTCTGCGGGTCATCTACGAAGGCACCGGTATGCCCAAAGACCGCGAGTCGGTGGTGTGGTTGAACGTGCAGGAGATCCCGCAGTCGGCGAAAACCGCGAACACCCTACAACTGGCGGTGCGCCAACGGATCAAGGTGTTCTTCCGCCCTGGCGGCCTGAACAACAACGCTTATCAGGCCCCGACCGAGCTGACCTGGCGACTGACCGAGCGCGCCGGCAAGAGCGTACTGGTGGTGAGTAATCCCGGGGTTTATCACGTCTCGATTGCCGACATCACTGTGCAATACGGCGCCACACGCGAGCATCCGTTCGACTCGATGATGATCGCCCCCGGTGAAGAAAAAGAATTTGCCCTCAAACAACTTCACACGGCAGGTTCCCCGCGCCTGTTGTTCAGCAGCATCAACGACTACGGCGCCAGAGACCGTTATGTCGCGCAACTTTCCGGCAGCGCCGCAGTAAGCGCCAGCCTGGATAAAGAATCGCCATGACTCGCGTGCTGCTTTAACAGCCGCACTTTCACTGTATTTCTCTTCGCTCCGTTAGTTCGTATCGGAGGTGATATAGGGTTCCTGCATGTTTTTATTCAAGCGCGATGGCCTGGCACCGTTTTCGGTTGCTCTGGTCTTCAGCACAACCTGTCTGGCTGACGCCGAAGAGCAATTCAATACCTCGTTTCTGCAAGGCGCGACGTCTGCCATCGACCTGCAATCGCTGCTCGCCGGCAGCCGCGTGCTCCCCGGCACTTACCGGGTCGATCTGTATGGCAACGATATGCTGGTGGGCCGCCGCGATATCGCCTTTCGGCGTATCCCCGACAGTCACAAGGTCGAAGCCTGTCTGACTCTGGACATGCTCAAGCAACTGGGCGTGGATATTGGCAAGCTGCAAGCCAGCGGCAAACTCGACGTCGCCGATGCGGATGCCTGCCTCGACCTGCCCGCGCTGATCGACCATGCCACCGTGCGCTATGACGTGCCGCGCCTGCGTTTGCTGGTCAGCGTGCCGCAAAGTGCCATGGAGCGTGGCCGCCGTGGTTATGTCGATCCGGCGCTGTGGGACGAAGGTGTACCCGCAGCGTTCATCAATTATCAGGTAAGCAGCAACCGCAACAACACCGATGCCCAGACCACGATTGCCAATAACGTCGGCCTGCGCAACGGCATAAACCTTGGCGGCTGGCGCCTGCGCAACGAATCCAACTTCAACAGCAGCACCGGCCGGCCGAGTACCTTCAAGAGCAACCGCAGCTATCTGCAACATGACGTCACCGCGTTGAAAGGCCAGTTCAGTGCCGGGGATATTTTCTCCGACGCCGACCTGTTCGACAGCGTGCGCTATCGCGGCCTGAAACTGGCCTCCGACGACGGCATGCGCGCCGACAGTGAGCGCGGCTATGCGCCGGTGATTCGCGGCATTGCGCAGTCCAGCGCCACGGTGGAGATTCGCCAGAACAATTACATTCTGTACACCGCCAACGTACCGCCCGGGCCGTTCGAGATCAGCGACATTTACCCCAGCGGCTCCAACGGCGATCTGGAGATCACCGTAATCGAAGCCGATGGCCGGCGTCGGGTCACGGTGCAGGCTTTTTCAAGCCTGCCGATCATGGTGCGCGAAGGCCAGTTGAAGTACAGCGTTTCGGCGGGCCGCTACAACAGCAACAGCGATGACCAGCAAACGCCGGAATTTATCAGCAGCACCGTGGCTTATGGCGTCAGCAGTAACCTGTCGGCGATTGTCGGCACTCAGGCCACCGAGGATTTTCAGGCACTGTCGATCGGCGCCGGGCGCAACACTGCCATCGGGGCGATCTCGCTCGATCTGACCCACTCCAGCAGTCGCACCTTCGGCCAGACGCTCAAGGGCAACAGCCTGCGCGCGTTGTACGCCAAGACCTTTACCGGTACTGACACCAACTTCACCCTCGCCGCTTATCGCTATTCGACCGAGGGCTATCGCACCTTGAGCGAACACGTCGAAGAACTGAGCCGTGAGGGTGAGCAGCGCAGCGGCAACTCGAAAACCCGCACCGACCTCACTGTCAACCAGAGCCTGGGGCGCAATCAGCAGTTCGGCAGCATCTACCTCAACGCCAGTGATCAGCGCTATTGGGGCCGCGGCGGTTCGCAGAGCCTGTCGGCCGGTTACAGCAATTATTGGGCTGACGTCAGCTACAACCTCAGCGCGACTTACACCAAGGATGTCGGCAACTACGGCCCGGCGAACAACGACACTTTGTTCAACCTCTCAGTGTCGTTTCCGCTGGGCTCCAAGCCCCGCGCGCCGCGAGCGTTCGTTTCGGCCAGCACGCAGAAAGATGACAGCAGCACCCAGGTCGGCATCAACGGATACCTGTCCGAAGACAGCGACACCTATTACTCGGTGCAGGGCGGCAACAGTCGCACCGGCGGCAGTACGGGGTCGGCCAACCTCAGCACGCGAACCTCAGTGATGGACATCAGCGCCGGCTACAGTCAGGGCCGTGGCTACAACTCGCAGAGTCTCAACGTGGCCGGCTCGATTGTCGGCCACGCGGGCGGGATCAACCTGGGGCAGACCGTCGGCGAGACTTTTGCGCTGGCGCAGGTCGACGGTGTCAAAGACGTGAAGATCGCCAGTTTCTCGGGCGCGAAAACCGCCGGTAATGGCTTCGCTGTGGTGTCCAATGCGCAGCCGTATCGGGTCAACTGGATCAGCCTCGACACCCGCGACCTGGGCGGCGACTTTGAAATTGAAAACGCCACCCAGCAAGTGGTACCGCGCCGTGGTGCCGTGGTGCTGGCGCGCTACGCGAGCAAAACCGGACGCCGGGTGCAGTTTTCTCTGTTCGACGCGCACCACCAACCGATCCCGTTTGGCGCCGCACTGGAGGACGCCGCCGGCAAACAACTGGCGATCTCCGACCCGAGCGGCAAGGCGCTGGCACTGGTCGCGGACGACGCCGGCACCCTTATCATCAAATGGCAGGGCCAGCATTGTGAAGCACCGTATGCGCTGCCCGAACGTGATAACGCGTTGAACTACGAGCGCGCATCCCTGGTATGTCGTCCGGATCAAAACTAGGAGCGAGCCTGTTCGTAAAGGCGCCGTCAGCCGCACGATCTCTGCCGGCCTTAAAGCCGCCTTCGCGAGCAAGCTCGCTCCCACAGCGAAACGCATTCCAAATGTGGGAGCGAACCTGCCCGCGAAGGCCGCGCCTCGGTTCAAATGACCAGTTACGGTCTAGAAATCGCGCTTGTAAAAGATATCCAGCGAACTCGCAACGCCACTGGCCGCCTCGACATAGACCTTTTTGCTCAGCTTGTAGCGCAGCGCAATGGTGCTGGCCGGTTCAAACACGCCAACGCCATAACGCAAACTGAGCTTCTCGGTAATATTGCCGCTGGCCACAACACTGGTGGCATCGCCGCTGCCTGCGGTGTCGAGCTGGAAATCCTGAATCCCCAGGTCCTTGGCCAGGCTGCTGGTGACCCCGGAACTGCCCATCAAGCCCAGACCCAGCGCTGCTTGCGCGAGCATGTTGTTGTCTTCGCCGTTGGTGCTCAGCGGACGGCCCAACACCAGATAGGACAACGCCTGCTCCTGACTCATCGCCGGTTCCGAGAAAATCTGCGTGGTCGGCTGCTCGGCACTGCCGCTCAGGCGAATACCGGCGATCACGTCGTCAGTCTGGCGAATCGCTTCGATGTCCAGATACGGCTGATCGAGGGGGCCGGCGAACAACAGACGCGCACGCCGCACTTGCAGGCGCTGGCCGTAGGCGCTGTAGCGGCCGTCGTTGAGCCACAGTTCACCACGGGTGTCCATGTTGTCGCCGATGTGAACATGACCTTGCACATTGGCGGTCAGACCAAAACCGGCGAAGGCCAGTTTGTCTTCGCCAACCACCACGTCGATGTCCATTTTCATCGCCATCGGCGGTTTGCCCTCTTCGGTCTGTGCACCGACGATGATCGTGTCATCGGAGACTTTGACCGTTGATGGCGGCAGCTCACGCACGGTGATTTCACCTTTGGGCACCTGCACTTTGCCGGCGATTTTCAGCTCGTCGCCGGCCATGGAAATCTTCAGGTCCGGCGCCACTTCCAGCTTGGCATAGGGCTCGACGGTGACCGGCAACTGCGTGCCTTTCAACGCAAGATCGACTACCAGCGCCTGGCCCCAGGCGACATTACCGTTCAGGCTGCCCTGCCCGCTCTTGCCGCTTTTCCAGCCGCCGTCGAGGCGTACCGATTCGCCGGCAATCAGGGCGGTGAGTTGCAGGTTCTGCAGCTCCATTGGCAACTCGGCGCCGGACACTTCGCCGTCGCTCAGTTGCACGGTGCCGTTGACCAGCGGCGCGAGCAATCCACCGGAAATCGTGCCGCTGCCGTTGAGGCGCCCGGTGAGTTTTTCGACCATCGGCACAAACGGCCGCGCCACCGAAAGATCCAGCCCGGAGAGCCGGAACGAGCCGCTCAGCGGTTTGTTTTTCGGCAACGGATTGAGCTGCGCCTGCACCATCAGTTCGCCGAGTTTGCCGCCGACGAAATTCAGTTCGGTGTCGACGCGCTTCGGCGTCAGTTTGCTGGTGAGTTTCAGGGTCTGGTACGGGAAATCCAGCCACTGATCTTTTTCTCGCATACGCAAGGTGCCGCCGCTGGCGTCGATGCTGACCACGCCGTTCGGGCCGCTGGCCGGCAAGTCCAGTTGCAGATCGGCGTTGAGCTTACCCTTCCAGGCGAAGTCTTTAGGCAACCATTGCGCCAGGCTCTCGATCGGGAACTGCTTGAGGTGATAGCGCAGTTTCGGCTCCGGCATCAGGCGCTGATCTTCACCGCACAGGCTGGCAGTGCCGGACATCCAGCAATGCGCGCCGAAGTTGATTTTGCCGTCCGCCAGACGTTCCAGTTTGGCTGGATTCTGCAGTTTCCAGTCTTGGCCACCGGCCTGAATGTCGCCGCTGGCCAGGCGCCCACGCCAGTTGCCCTTGTCCAGATTGCCGTCCAGACCAAGGGCGAGTTTCAGCTTCGGCCCGATCAGGTCGAGGTTGAGTTTCTGGTTTTTGATATCGCCCTGAGCGCTGGCGGTCAAAACGCCGAGGTTGGTGTCACCGGTCTGAATGCCGCTGCCTTTCAGATCGATTTTCGCCCGCTGCGCACTGTCGAGGGTGGCGTCGAGGTTGAGGCTTTGCAGGCGATTGTCCTGGAAGGCCAGTTGCGAACCTTGCAGGTCGAGCTTGCCCTGCGGTGCTTTCAACGTACCGGCGACGTTGACCTGGCCGTTGACCTGCCCGCGCAGTTGCGGCCAGAGCTGGGCCAGACGCGACAGCTTGATATCGATCTGCCCGGTGAGCTTCTGTTGCAGGCTGCCTTTACCGCTGATGCTGTTATCGCCGAGGCGGATTTGCAGGGCGTTGAGATTCCACTGTTCGCCAGCGCCGTCGGCTTTGGCCTGGAGGATCGCCGTTTGCCCACGCAGCTTGCCTTTCAAGTCGAGATCAGCGGTGAGGCTCAGGCGTTCGTTCTTCATTTCGCCCTTGCTCTTCAGCGGCCCGGCCAAAGTGCCCGGCAATTCCGCAACCCAATAAGCCGGGTTCAGCGCCGACAGATCCAGCGCCGTGTCCCAGGCAATGCCGTCGGCGAACTGCACGTTGACGTGCCCTTCAGCCTTGCCCTGCCCGGCTTGCATTTTCAGTTGCGGTAAAGCGATCTGTTTAAGGCTGCCGCTGAACGGACTGCTCAGGGTAAACGCCCCGGCCGGACCATCCAGTGCGGCGTCGAAGTTACCGAGGTATTGCCCGTCGGTGTAGGAGACTTCGCCTGTGAAGGTACGCAAAGCGACCTCAGGCTCGTCGATTTCGTTGTAAAGCCGATGCCACGGAAAGTCCTGCCAGTTGATGTTGGCTTGGGCGCTGAGGCCTTTGCTCCAGTCGACCCTGCCGGTGAGTTTCAGGCTTTGCTTGTCGTTGGCCGTCAGGTCGAGACCGGCAATCTGCGCGCCGCTGGCGTCGACTTTGCCTTTGAGCAGCAGCGCCACTGGGCCTTTGTCGGCGGGCAGCGTGGCGTTGCCGTTGAGCTGGTAGCCGTTTTTCAGGTCGCCTTCGCCGGTCAGCACCAGTTGATTGAGTTGCAGGGTGTCCGGCAGGTCGGCGCTCGGCTTGAACGCATCGGAAGTGATGCGGACCTTGGCAGGCAGATTTTCCACCAGCGGTTGCAGCTCGCCGCTCAACTGGCCGTCGAGGTAGCCACGGCTGTCGGCGTGCAGGTTGAGGGTTTTCAACAGATCGCCATCGATCTTCAACGCCAGCGCCCACGGCCCGGGACCCGGCGATGGCAACGTCAGGTCACCGGCAATGTTCAGCGGCCAGTTGCCGGTCGGCGCGAGTGTGCCGGACAGGTTCAGGCTGAGGTCGTCGCGCTGCAATTTCACGCTGTCGATCTGCATGCCCTGAGCGGTCCAGTGCGCCGCCAGTTGCAAGCCCTTGAGCTGTTCGCTGCCATTGAACAGCAGGCTGCCAACCTGCACGTCGCCCAGTTCGATGGCCACCGGCAATTGCAGATCCGGCAGTTTGATAGGGCCGCTCTCGGTCGTCTCTTCGCTCGGCGGGAATTGCAGAATGACCTGATCAGCCTTGAGCTGTTCAATACACAAGGTCATGCGCGTCAGGCACAGCGGCGACCAGGCGAAGATCGCCTGGTTCAGCTCGACGCGACTGCTGCCCTGCTGCCACAGCAGATGATCGGCGCTCCACTGCCCGCCGAGACGCCCCTGGAAATTCTCCACTGTCAGACCCGGTACGAGGCCCAGCACCCATCGGCTGCCGGCCGCCGTGCCGAGTACGGCGGTGACACTCAATACAATCAACAACACCAGCGCCAACAACGCCAGCGCCGTAATTTTCAAACCACGCTTCACAGCTCAGGCCCCATGGAAAAGTGCAGCCGGATGCCGCCATCGTCGTCGAGTGCGTGGGCCAGGTCGAGGCGGATCGGCCCCACCGGCGAGACCCAGCGCACACCAATACCGACCCCGGTCTTGAGGTTCGGCAGTTCGAGTTTGTTGAACGAGTTGCCCTGGTCGACGAAAGTCGCGACGCGCCATTTCTCGGCGATCGAGTATTGATACTCAACGCTGCCGGCGACCATGTAGCGGCCGCCGATCCGGTCACCGTCGGAGTTTTTCGGCGACAGACTCTGATAGTCGTAACCGCGCACGCTCTGATCGCCACCGGCGAAGAAACGCAGCGATGGTGGAATCGAGTTGTAGCCGTTGGTGGCGCTGCCGCCGACCTGCACGCGACCGAGGAAGCGGTGCTTGTCGAACACCGTGGTCAGACCTTTGACCAACGCCGTGCCATATAAAAGGTTGTTATCCGAACCGAGGCCTTCCTTGGCCACTTTGCTTTCGAAGCTCAGGCGATAGCCGTTGTGCGGGTCGATGCGGTTGTCGCTTTTCAGATACGAGTAACTGATGCCGGGCATCAGCAAGGTACTCAGGCCCGAGTCGTCGCCCAGCTCATATTCTTCGCGCTGCCATTTCAGCGAGATCACCCTTTGCCAGCCACTCGGCAACTTGCTGTGCCATTCCGGTCCGAAGGTCAGCAGCTTGCTGAGCGTGTCGGAACCGTCGATGTCTTCGAATTGATAACCGCCGGCCCAGCGCAGTTTGTCTGTCAGTGGCGGGTCGAGCGGGATGTCGTAGAACAGCCCAACGTTTTGCCGTGGTGCCGAGAGTTCGGCTTCCCAGCCATAGCTGTCGCCTTGCGGGTTAACCCAGTGGCGGGTCCAGTTGGCTTTGATGCGCGGGCCGACGTCGGTCGAATAACCCAGGCCCAGGCCCATGGTCCGTGGTTTGCGCGTGTCGAGTTTGACCTCCACCGGGATCACGTCATTTTTCGCCGTCGTCGGGGCGGCATCGACGCGTATGCCTTCGAAATAACCGCTCGATTGCAGGTCGCGGTTCAGCTCGGCGATCAGCTCGGAGTCATACGGCTCGCCTTCCTTGAACGGCACCATGCGTTGCAGCAGGTCTTCGTCGAATGGCGTGTCGCCTTCGAATTTGACTTTGCCCAACGCATAGCGCGGGCCGCTTTCGTAGATCAATTCAACGTCGGCCACCCCGGCGCGCGGGTCGACCAGGAGTTTTTGGCTAGTAAAGTGGCCACTGAAAAAACCGAAGCGCGAAGCCTGATTCTGAATAATTCTTTTGGCGTCTTCGTAACGCCCATGGTTGAGTACCGCGCCGGATTTCAGCACGTCGCTTTTCGGGACACGAAAGGATTTGAGGGAGGCCGCCGGGCCGTCGACACGAATGGTGACATTGCGCAGGCGAATCGGCTCGCCGGGATCGATGTTCAGCACCAGGCGCGGCTTGTCGCCGCCCTTGACGTCACTTTCAATCTGCGGCTGGTAGTAGCCCAACGCCTGGGCCGCTTTGCGCGCCTGCTCTTCGGCGCCGCGACTGAAGCGCTGCAGGGCTTCTTCGTCACGATCGCCGAGGCTGCCGATATAGCCTTCTATATTGGCCTTGAGTTCATCGTTGGACGGTTTGATCCGTACATCCAATTCACTTTGCGCCAGCGCCGTGCAGCTGGTTAACAGCAGGAGCACGCCACTGGTAAATCTTCCTGGAAACTTCATAGGCGCGGATGCTATCACGGGCTTGGGAGCGTGATAGAACAGGAAATTTCCCAAGAAGTTCGATTGTCATGCTGTTGCAGTGTGTAACACCTGCGGATTGGCATGGAAAAATACGTGTTCACGCACCGGCCCGACAGCAACTTCGCCGATCTCTTGGTATCCCTGCCTTTTATAGAATTCCAGATAGCGCGGGTTGCCGGTGTCGAGCACCACGCCTTGCGAGGTTTCATCGACTGCGCACCAGTTGTGCACGGCGGTCAGCAGTTGCTCGCCAAAGTGTTTGCCCTGGAACTGCGGGTGAATGCCCAGCAGCGGCAGCATGTGTACGGAATCGCTGGGCACGCACGCCGCCACGGCGTCGTGATATTCGAGATAGCGGCGGGTGCAGCGAAAACCGGTGCTGAGCACCATGCGCAGGCGCCACGCCCAACTTTCGGTGATGCCCAGACGGCGTTGCGGTGGCGCGATCAGGGCGATGCCGATCAGGCGGTCGTTGACCAGCAGGCCAATGGCGGGCAGGTCCTGCAGAAAGTGTTGTTTGACCAGTTCCCGCACCGTCGCCCGCACTCGTTGCTCATAGCCGGGACGTTCGGCTTCGAACAGGTAGCCGAAGGTCGGCTCATGGCGATAGGCCTGATAGAGCAGCGATCGGGCTTCGCGGGAATAACCGCGGTCGAGCATATGAATGTCGGCGATGGCGGTCTGGGTTTCAGGCATGACGGTGATTCTCCCCGGGGCGCGTGCAAATGGCGGCGCTCTTGTTGGTACGAACCTTTTGGCGGTGGCACAGTTCCCCACAGGTATAGACCAAGTCGGGATCTTCATCGACTGGGCGGACGCCTTCGCGAGCAAGCTCGCTCCCACATTTTGGAATGCGTTCCCCTGTGGGAGCGAGCTTGCTCGCGAAGAGGCCGGTCCAGGCAACACATGTCCCACAGGCCAAAATGATTTCTCCCACACTGGCCCATCTCCCCCATGTCAGCTAGCATCGCCCTTTTGCCAGGACTGCCGACCATGAAGATCGTTTCCTTCAACATCAACGGACTGCGCGCCCGTCCGCATCAGCTGGCAGCGCTGATCGAAAAACATCAGCCGGACGTCATCGGCCTGCAGGAAACCAAGGTCCATGACGACCAGTTCCCGCTCGAAGAAGTCCGCGCCCTCGGCTATCACGTGTACTTCCACGGCCAGAAAGGCCATTACGGCGTGGCGATGCTTTCGCGTCAGGAGCCGATCGCCATTCACAAAGGTTTCGCCACCGATGAAGAAGACGCCCAGCGCCGCTTTATCTGGGGCACGTTCGCCGACGCCAATGGCGTGCCGGTGACGATCATGAACGGCTACTTCCCACAGGGCGAAAGCCGCGATCACCCAACCAAGTTTCCCGCCAAGCAGCGTTTCTACAGTGATCTCCAGGCATTGCTGGAAAGCCAGTTCCACAACGAACAGCCACTGGTGGTGATGGGCGATGTGAATATTTCCCCGGAAGACTGCGACATCGGCATCGGTCCGGACAACATGAAGCGCTGGCTGAAAACCGGCAAATGCAGCTTCCTGCCGGAAGAGCGCGAGTGGATGGCGCGTCTGAAGAATTGGGGTTTGACCGACAGCTACCGTCACTTGAACCCAGACGTGACCGACATGTTCAGCTGGTTCGATTACCGCAGCCGTGGGTTTGAGGATGAGCCGAAGCGTGGGCTGCGCATTGATGTGATTCTGGCCTCGCATGGTTTGTTGCCACGGGTGAAGGCTGCGGGCGTGGACTATGAATTGCGCGGGATGGAAAAACCGTCCGATCATGCGCCGATCTGGCTTGAACTGGCCTGATTTACGAGTCGCCTGAAATCCCCTGTGGGAGCGAGCTTGCTCGCGAATGCGGAGTGTCAGTCACCAGATAGGTTTCTGATGCACCGCTTTCGCGAGCAAGCTCGCTCCCACAGTTTCATTGGTGTCATCTTTCGGTCATGCGCCTGACTTAATCTCCCCGGCAATCCCCTTGGCTTGATTCGGTGCCGGCATGACCCTGCGTGTTCTGTGCGTTTTTTTCTTGAGTGCATGGCTGACGGTTTCTGCCGCCGCCCTGCCCCTGCCTGAAAACGGCCCGGCGCTGCGCATCCAGGGTTCCAACACCATCGGCGCCGAACTTGGACCGGCACTGGTCGAAGGCCTGTTGCAAGAACAGGGTCTGCTGAAAATCCACCGCGAAACCCCGGACACCGCCAACGAGTTGCGCATCGTTGGGCAGACCGCTCAAGGCAAACGCGTGATCGTTGAAGTCGCCGCCCACGGTTCCAGCACGGGTTTCACCGCGTTGAAAAATGCCAGCGCCGATCTGGCCGCGTCCTCTCGCGAGATCAAGGACAGTGAGCTGCAAACGCTGCAATCACTCGGTGATCTGAAAAGCCCCGCCGCTGAACAAGTCATCGCCATCGATGGCCTGGCGATCATTCTGCATCCTGACAATCCACTGCAACAACTCGACACCGAGCAACTGGCGCGGATCTTCGCCGGTGAGGTGAAAACCTGGGAAGACCTCGGTGGGCGTGGCGGTGCGATTCATTTATATGCGCGCGATGATCAGTCCGGCACGTACGACACGTTTAAGGAGTTGGTCCTGAGTCGTCGTGGGAAAAGTCTGAGCAGCAACGCGAAAAGGTTTGAGTCCAGCGAGCAATTGTCCGATGCCGTCAGCACGGATCCGCAAGGCGTCGGCTTCATCGGCTTACCTTACGTGCGTCAGGCCAAAGCCGTGGCGATTGCCGATGGCGCGTCGCAATCGATGCTGCCGCTGAACAGCCTGATCGCCACGGAGGACTATCCGCTGTCCCGGCGCTTGTTCTTCTATCTGCCACCCGACAGCAATAATCCATGGGCACAGGCCTTGGTGACGTTTGCGCAAAGCCGTCAGGGCCAGGCGATTGTTGCGGCCAATGGTTTTATCAGCCAGACCGTGCATGCCATGAGCGTCGCACCGAATGCGCTGATGCCCGAGGGTTATCAATCCCTCAGCCGTCACGCCCAGCGTCTTACAGTGAATTTCCGTTTTGAGGAAGGCAGCGCGAAGCTGGACAACAAGGCGCGTCAGGATCTGGCGAGGGTGTTCGACTATATAAAGCGCCATGACAAGACCGAGCGCGCGGTGACACTGGTGGGTTTTGGTGATGCCAAGGACGACCCGGCACGGGCGGACCTGCTCTCGAAGCTGCGGGCGATGGCGGTGCGGCGTGAGTTGGTGAAAAACGGCGTGGTGTTGCGTGAGGTTCGCGGCTTTGGCGCGTTGATGCCGGTGGCGGCGAACAATGCGGATGAGGGACGAATCAAGAATCGGCGGGTTGAGGTTTGGGTGTATTGAACCTGATGGTTATGTACTGAATGGGCTGGCCCTTTCGCGAGCAAGCTCGCTCCCACATTGGATCTGTGGCGTTCACAAATCCTGTGGGAGCGAGCTTGCTCGCGAAGGGGGCGACGCGGTCTTAATGACCGCTACGCAGCATTTCCTTCGGCACATACTTGCCGATTTCGAACTTGCCGATCGCCGCGCGGTGCACTTCGTCCGGGCCGTCGGCTAGGCGCAAGGTACGTTGCATCGCGTACATATAGGCCAGCGGGAAATCGTTCGACACCCCTGCCCCGCCATGCATCTGGATCGCTCGGTCGATCACGCGCAGCGCGACGTTCGGCGCGACGACTTTGATCTGCGCGATCTCGCTCTTCGCCACTTTGTTACCGACGGTGTCCATCATGTACGCCGCTTTCAACGTCAGCAGGCGCGCCATGTCGATTTCCATCCGCGAGTCGGCGATCTTGTCGACGTTGCCGCCCAGACGCGCCAGCGGTTTGCCGAACGCGGTGCGGCTTACCGCACGTTTGCACATCAATTCCAGGGCACGCTCGGCCATGCCGATCGAGCGCATGCAGTGGTGAATCCGGCCTGGGCCAAGGCGACCTTGAGCGATTTCGAAGCCGCGCCCTTCGCCGAGCAGGACGTTTTCGTACGGCACGCGCACGTTGTCGAACAACACTTCGGCATGGCCATGCGGTGCGTCGTCGTAACCGAATACCGGCAGCGGGCGGACGATCTTCACCCCCGGGGTATCGACCGGCACGAGGATCATCGAGTGCTGCGCATGACGCGGGGCATCGGGATCGCTCAGGCCCATGAAAATCAGGATCTTGCAGCGCGGATCGCAGGCGCCGGAAGTCCACCATTTTTTGCCGTTGATGACCCACTCGTCACCATCACGCACGGCGCGGGCGGCCATGTTGGTCGCGTCAGACGAAGCCACGTCCGGTTCGGTCATGGCGAACGCCGAGCGGATCTCGCCGCGCAGCAACGGTTCGAGCCAGCGCTGTTTCTGTTCTTCGTTGGCGTAGCGCACCAGCACTTCCATGTTGCCGGTGTCTGGCGCCGAGCAGTTGAACGGCTCCGGGCCGAGCAGCGAGCGGCCCATGATTTCCGCCAGCGGCGCGTATTCAAGGTTGGTCAGACCGGCCCCGAGTTCCGACTCAGGCAGAAACAGATTCCACAGCCCTTCGGCCTTGGCCTTGGCTTTCAGTTCTTCCATGATCGCCGTCGGCTGCCAGCGATCGCCTTCGGCTACCTGGCGCTCGAACACGGCTTCGGCCGGGTAAACGTAAGTGTCCATGAACGCGGTCACGCGCTCACGCAGTTCTTGCACCTTGGGCGAATAAGCGAAATCCATGATCAATTACCTTCTTGGGCAGAGGTTGTTCAAGTCATGCAATCGATGCTAGAACAGCGTTGATAATTTACCTAGCCTATTCTCGGCGTGTATAAACATTCATCACCGATATATGATCGGCTGATTGCCAGCCCCTAAAACACCGCCCTAAATAACAAGAGAAGCCGCGTTATGAATCTGAGTAAGGTCGACCTCAACCTTTTCATCGTCTTCGACGCGATCTACACCGAAGCCAACCTGACCCGCGCCGGGCAGATTGTCGGCATCACCCAGCCTGCGGTGTCGAACGCCTTGGCGCGGTTGCGCGAGACCTTCAACGACCCGCTCTTTGTGCGTACCGCTCAGGGCATGGTGCCGACACCGATGGCGCAGAACATCATCGGCCCGGTGCGCAACGCCTTGTCGTTGCTGCGCGTGTCGGTTCAGGAAAGCCGCATTTTCAACCCGGCTCAAGCGGTCAAGACTTACCGCATCAGCATGACCGACCTCACCGAAGCGGTGATTCTGCCACCGCTGTTCCAACGCCTGCGCCGTCTGGCGCCGACCGTCATCATCGAAAGTTTTTTGTCCAAGCGCCGCGAGACCACTAAAGAGCTGGCCGCCGGGCGTCTGGATTTCGCCGTGGATGCACCGCTCAACACCGATCCGCAAGTGCGCCACGTCAAGTTGATGGAAGACCGCTACGTCTGCGCGATGCGCAAAGGGCATCCGATGGCGGGCAAGGAAAAGCTCTCGCTGGATGATTATCTGTCGCTGACCCATATCCATATTTCCAGCCGCCGCAGTGGTCTGGGTTATGTCGATCTGGCGCTGGGCAAAATGGGTATTCAGCGCAAGATTGCCCTGCGTTCGCAGCATTACTTGATGGCGTCGCAGGTGATGCAGCAGACCGACATGGTCATGACCGTGCCAGAGCGCTTTGCCCGTCGGCATGAGTTGCAGGCGTTTAATCTGCCGGTGAATGATGTGCCGCCGGTGGAGACGCATCTGTATTGGCATGAAAGCACCGACCAGGATCCGGCGAATCGCTGGATGCGGGAGCAGATGATCGAGTTGTGCCAGCAGGTGACGGCGCAGGAGAAGAAGCTCGATAAGGTGTAAGAATTACACCGCCTCATCGTTCTTCGCGAGCAGGCTCGCTCCCACATTGAATCGCATTTCAGCTGGAGAAACGCGGTCGAATGTGGGAACGAGCCCGCTCGCGAAGGGGCCATCAAATACACCACAGATCATCCCGCTTGACGTAAACGTCAACCTGCCATTAGCTTAGCGCCAAGACCTTTTTCCGAGCGCTTCCATGAGCAGCCAGACTTACAGCATCTCCGACCTCGCCCGCGAGCTGGACATCACCACCCGGGCGATCCGCTTCTATGAAGAGCAAGGCCTGCTCAGTCCTGAGCGCCGTGGCCAGGAACGCATCTATTCACCGCGCGACAAGGTCAGCCTGAAGCTGATCCTGCGCGGCAAGCGCATCGGTTTCTCGCTGGCCGAATGCCGTGAACTGATCGAACTTTACGACCCGTCCAGCGGTAACACCAAACAGCTCAATAGCATGCTGGCGAAAATCAGCGAGCGCCGCGAGCAGCTGGAACAGCAGTTGCTGGATATCGAACAGATGAAACTGGAACTCGATACCGCCGAAGAGCGTTGCGTGCAGGCACTGGAGCAGACGCTCAAGAGCCAGCAGGCGATCTAACGGATCAAACACTATTCCCTGTGGGAGCGAGCTTGCTCGCGAATACGGTCTGACATTCAAATGTTTGTCGACTGATGCACCGCTTTCGCGAGCAAGCTCGCTCCCACAGGGTTCTCCACGAATTCAAAAGAGCAGGTCAACCGCCATGTCCCTCCCCTCCCAAGTACGCCTGATCGAAGTCGGCCCGCGCGATGGCCTGCAGAACGAAGCCCAACCGATCAGCGTCGCCGACAAGGTGCAATTGGTCGACGCTTTGAGCGCCGCCGGCCTTGGCTATATAGAAGTCGGCAGTTTCGTCTCTCCGAAATGGGTGCCGCAAATGGCCGGTTCTGCCGAGGTATTCGCGCAGATTCAGCGCAGACCCGGCGTGACCTACGGTGCACTGGCGCCGAACCTGCGCGGTTTTGAAGATGCCATCGCCGCTGGGGTCAAGGAAGTCGCGGTGTTCGCCGCCGCATCTGAGGCCTTCTCACAGCGCAACATCAACTGCTCGATCAGCGAAAGCCTGGCGCGGTTTGCACCGATCATGGAGGCGGCGCAACAGCACGGCATTACCGTGCGCGGTTACGTGTCCTGTGTGTTGGGATGCCCGTATGAAGGCACGGTCGCGCCCGGGCAAGTGGCGATGGTTGCTCGAGAGTTGTATGCGATGGGCTGTTACGAGGTGTCGCTGGGCGACACTATCGGCACCGGCACTGCGGGCGCCACTCGCCGCCTGTTCGAAGTGGTTTCAGCGCAAGTGCCACGGGACAAACTTGCCGGGCACTTTCACGACACCTACGGTCAGGCGATGGCCAACATCTATGCCAGTCTGCTCGAAGGCATTTCGGTGTTTGACAGCTCTATCGCGGGCCTCGGCGGCTGCCCGTACGCCAAAGGTGCGAGCGGTAACGTTGCGACCGAAGACGTTGTGTACTTGCTCAACGGTTTGGGAATTGAGACCGGTATTGACCTGGACGCCTTGATTGCCGCGGGTCAGCAGATCAGCACGGTGCTCGGACGCCCGAGCGGTTCGCGCGTGGCCAAGGCGCGCAGCGCACAGTGAGGGGGGAAGGTGTTACCGCTGTGTCCGGAATGTGGGTTGAAGCGAGTAACACGGAAACAAATTGTCTGGTTTCGCCGGGCTGAAAAACCGCTGTAATTTTCAAACTATTGATTTATAAAGGATTTTAAAAGTTGGCACGGCTTCTGCTATCTCTATGGCATAACAAGAATAAAAAGCAGCAAACCAATAAAAACAAGACGTAACGACTCTGACATAACAAAAACAACACGGCAGAGACGCAGCTAACAGATTTTTTTGGAGAAGGTGTGCTTTTCAGGGTGCTCTCAGGAGTGACCCGCAACCGGGCAGAGAACAATAAAACTACCTTCAGGTAGCTCCCGAATCGGTTGGATCGCTTAGCGAGAAAGCAGATCAGCGCTCAAAAAAATACGTTTGCTCTTGACCCCGGATGGGGGTCGCCAAAAACAGCGGTAAAGGGCCACGGTTGCCAAAAACAACAACAGACCGACCCTCAATAATAAAAAAGAGCACGCGACGACAAAATTAAAGGGGAGCCTCGGCTCCCCTTTGTGCTTTCTGTGATTCCTCTTTTCCTCAACGCCTATCCCCTGTGGGAGCGAGCTTGCTCGCGAATGCGGTGTGTCATCAACAAAGATATTGGCTGACCTGACGCCTTCGCGAGCAAGCTCGCACCCACAGTGATTGTGTTAGCGCTCGATTGTTTTCAGTTCCTCAATGCTTATTTCGCGCATGCGGAATTTCTGAATCTTGCCCGTGACCGTCATCGGAAACTCTTCGACGAACTTGAAGTGCCGTGGCGTCTTGAAGTGCGCGATACGTTCCTTGCACCAGGTTTGCAGCTCCAGCTCGGTAGCATTGTGCCCGGGGTGGAATTTGATCCAGGCAACAATCTCCTCGCCGTAACGCGAGCACGGAATGCCGATCACCTGCACGTCCGCCACCGCCGGATGGGTGAAGAAAAACTCTTCCAGCTCACGCGGATAAATGTTCTCGCCACCGCGAATGATCATGTCCTTGTTACGCCCGGCGATGTTGACGTATCCCTCTTCATTCATGCTCGCCAGATCGCCGGTGTGCATCCAGCCCGCCTCATCGATGGCTTCAACGGTGGCCTGCGGGTTGTTCCAGTAACCGAGCATCACGCTGTACCCGCGAGTGCAGAGTTCACCGACGGTGCCCCGTGGCACAACGTTGCCGGCTTCGTCGATGATCTTGCTTTCCAGTTGCGGCTGGGTGCGGCCAACGGTGGTCACGCGCAGTTCCAGCTCATCGCTCGGGCCGGTTTGCAGTGACACCGGGCTGGTTTCCGTCATGCCGTACGCGATCTGCACTTCGCTCATGTGCATCTCGCTGATGACCCGGCGCATCACTTCGATCGGGCACGTCGCACCGGCCATGATCCCGGTGCGCAGGCTCGACAGGTCGAATTCGCCGCGTTGTGGCTGGTCGAGCATGGCAATGAACATGGTCGGCACGCCGTACAGGCCGGTGGCTTTTTCTTCGGCGACGGTTTGCAGGGTCAGCAATGGATCGAAGGCGTCGTTGGGGTAAATCATCGTGCTGCCGTGGGTGATGCAGCCGAGGTTGCCCATGACCATGCCGAAGCAGTGGTACAGCGGCACCGGGATCACCAGACGATCGCCCGGAGTCAGACCGATGCTTTCGCCGACCATGTAACCGTTATTAAGGATGTTGTAGTGACTGAGGGTCGCGCCCTTGGGGAAACCGGTGGTGCCGGAGGTGTACTGGATGTTCACCGGTTGATCGAAGTGCAGGCTGTCGCTGCGTTCGTTTAATTGTTCTTTGGAGACACTGCTTGCCATGTCGGACAATTGCGACCACGGCAGGAAACCTGACGGTGGCTGCGCGTCGAGGCTGATCACCCCGCGCAAGTCCGGCAGGCGCTCGTTGCGCAATTGGCCGATGGATTGTTCGGCCAGTTCCGGCACCAATCCCTGCAACAGGGTGTGGTAGTTGGAGGACTTGAACGCCCCGGCGCAGACCAGCCATTGGCAGCCCGATTGTTTGAGCACGTATTCCAGTTCAGAGCTGCGATAGGCGGGATTGATGTTGACCAGGACCACGCCGATTTTCGCGGTGGCGACTTGGGTGATGCACCACTGCGCGCAGTTCGGTGCCCAGATGCCGAGTCGATCCCCCGCTTGCAAACCCAGAGCAAGCAGCGCTCTGGCGTGCAGGTCCACCGCGTCGGCCAGTTGTCGCCAGGAATAACGTAACTGCTGATGGCGCACGACGAGCGCTTCGCCGTCGGGGTATTGCGCGACCGTTTGATCGAACTTCTGCCCGATGGTCATCGCCAGCAAGGCTTTGTCCTGTGAGCCACGGGTGTAGCTGCGCTGTGGGTTTGCACTGGGTTGATCCATGACGACCCCTATTGTCTTTATTAGTGGGTTTTGCCGGATTCATTCCTGTGGGAGCGAGCTTGCTCGCGAAGAGGCCAGCAGATTCAACATCCGTGTTGACTGATCTGACGCTTTCGCGAGCAAGCTCGCTCCCACACGGTTCGCTCCGCTTCAATCTTGAACTGGTCCTACTGTCGCTCAAGTTGACGTTAACGTAAAGGGTGATTGACAGCCACCCATCGCAGGCTTACGTTAACGTAAAGGTGAGAGCCGAGTGACCGCCCTCCCCACCCTACAAAAAAGCCAAAAGGTGACCCATGAGCTATCCATCCCTGAACTTCGCCCTCGGTGAAACCATCGACATGCTGCGCGAACAGGTTCAGTCCTTTGTCGCCAAAGAGATCGCCCCGCGTGCGGCGCAGATCGACAGCGACAACCTGTTCCCCGCCGACATGTGGCGCAAGTTCGGTGACATGGGCCTGCTCGGCATCACGGTGCCGGAAGAGTACGGCGGCGCGGGCCTTGGTTATCTGGCGCACGTCGTGGCGATGGAAGAAATCAGCCGCGGCTCGGCTTCGGTGGCGCTGTCCTACGGCGCGCACTCCAATCTCTGCGTCAACCAGATCAACCGCAACGGCAACCACGAACAGAAATCCAAGTACCTGCCGAAACTGATCAGCGGCGAGCACGTCGGCGCACTGGCGATGAGCGAGCCGAACGCCGGTTCCGATGTGGTTTCGATGAAACTGCGCGCCGACAAACGCGGCGACCGTTTCGTCCTTAACGGCAGCAAAACCTGGATCACCAACGGCCCCGACGCCAACACCTACGTGATCTACGCCAAGACCGATCTGGAAAAAGGCCCACACGGCATTACCGCATTCATCGTCGAGCGCGACTGGAAAGGCTTCAGCCGCAGCAACAAATTCGACAAGCTCGGCATGCGCGGCTCCAACACCTGCGAGCTGTTCTTCGATGACGTTGAAGTGCCGGAAGAGAACATCCTCGGCGTGCTCAATGGCGGCGTGAAAGTGCTGATGAGCGGCCTCGATTACGAGCGCGTCGTGCTGTCCGGCGGCCCGACCGGGATCATGCAGTCGTGCATGGACCTGATCGTGCCGTACATCCACGACCGCAAGCAGTTCGGCCAAAGCATCGGCGAATTCCAGCTGATCCAGGGCAAAGTCGCCGACATGTACACCCAACTCAACGCCAGCCGCGCCTATCTCTACGCCGTGGCCCAAGCCTGTGAGCGTGGCGAAACCACCCGTAAAGACGCCGCCGGGGTAATCCTCTACACGGCCGAGCGCGCCACGCAAATGGCCCTCGATGCGATCCAGATTCTCGGCGGTAACGGTTACATCAACGAATTCCCGGCGGGCCGTCTGCTGCGTGACGCCAAGCTGTACGAAATCGGCGCCGGCACCAGTGAGATCCGTCGCATGCTGATCGGTCGCGAACTGTTCAACGAAACCCGCTAAACGGAGCTGGCCATGGCAACCTTGCACACTCAGCTCAATCCCCGTTCTGCGGAGTTCGCTGCCAACAGCGCGGCAATGCTCAAACAGGTCGACGCCCTGCACACCCTGCTCGCCCAAGTGGCGCAGGGTGGCGGCGCGAAAGCTCAGGAACGCCACACCTCGCGCGGCAAACTGCTGCCGCGTGAGCGCATCAACCGCTTGCTCGATCCGGGCTCGCCATTTCTGGAAATCAGCCAGTTGGCCGCCCACGCCGTGTATGGCGAAGATGTTCCGGCTGCGGGTGTGATTGCCGGGATCGGCCGGGTCGAAGGCGTCGAATGCATGATCGTCGCCAACGATGCGACGGTGAAGGGTGGCTCGTATTACCCGCTGACCGTGAAGAAACACCTGCGCGCGCAAACCATCGCCCAGCAGAATCGCTTGCCGTGCATTTATCTGGTGGATTCGGGCGGTGCGAACCTGCCACGTCAGGACGAGGTGTTCCCGGATCGCGAGCACTTCGGGCGGATTTTCTTCAACCAGGCCAACATGAGCGCGATGGGCATTCCGCAGATCGCCGTGGTCATGGGCTCGTGCACTGCTGGCGGCGCCTATGTGCCAGCAATGGCCGACGAAGCGATCATGGTGCGCAATCAGGCGACGATTTTCCTCGCTGGCCCGCCGCTGGTAAAAGCCGCGACGGGCGAGGTGGTCAGCGCCGAGGATCTGGGCGGCGCCGATGTGCACTGCAAGATTTCCGGGGTCGCCGACCATTACGCCGAGAGCGACGAACACGCCCTCGCCCTCGCCCGCCGCAGCGTCGCCAACCTTAACTGGCGCAAACTCGGCGAAGTGCAGCAGCGCGCACCGATTGCGCCGCTCTACGCCAGCGATGAGTTATACGGTGTGGTTTCGGCGGATGCCAAGCAGCCGTTCGACGTGCGCGAAGTGATTGCGCGACTGGTCGACGGTTCGGTGTTCGATGAATTCAAAGCATTGTTCGGCACCACGCTGGTCTGCGGCTTCGCCCATCTGCACGGCTACCCGATCGCGATTCTGGCGAACAACGGCATTCTCTTCGCCGAAGCCGCGCAGAAAGGCGCGCACTTCATCGAACTGGCCTGCCAGCGCGGCATTCCGCTGCTGTTTTTGCAGAACATCACCGGTTTCATGGTCGGGCAGAAATACGAGACCGGCGGCATCGCCAAGCACGGCGCAAAACTGGTGACCGCCGTAGCCTGCGCCAAGGTGCCGAAATTCACCGTGATCATCGGCGGCAGCTTCGGTGCCGGCAACTACGGCATGTGCGGCCGCGCTTACGACCCGCGCTTCCTGTGGATGTGGCCAAACGCGCGCATCGGCGTGATGGGCGCCGAACAGGCAGCTGGCGTATTGGTACAGGTCAAACGCGAACAGGCAGAGCGCAGCGGTCAGACCTTCAGTGCCGAGCAGGAGGCCGAGATCAAGCAACCGATCCTCGATCAATACGAAGAGCAGGGTCACCCCTACTATTCCAGCGCACGGCTGTGGGACGACGGCGTTATCGACCCGGCTCAGACCCGCGATGTGCTGGCCCTGGCCCTGTCCGCGTCGCTGAACGCGCCAATCGAACCGAGCCGCTTCGGCGTGTTCCGGATGTGATCGGGAGAATCTCATGAGTGACTTCAACACCCTCGAACTGCAAAGCGACCCACGGGGTTTCGCGACGCTGTGGCTCAACCGCGCGGAAAAGAACAATGCCTTCAACGCTGAGATGATCCGCGAGTTGATCCTGGCGCTGGACAAAGTCGCCAGCGACGCCAGCCTGCGTTTCTTGCTGGTGCGTGGCCGTGGCAAGCACTTCAGTGCCGGCGCTGATCTGGCGTGGATGCAGCAATCGGCCGAGCTCGATTACCACACTAATCTCGACGACGCCCGTGAACTGGCTGAGTTGATGTACAACCTCGCCAAGTTGAAGATTCCGACCGTGGCCGTGGTGCAAGGCGCGGCGTTCGGTGGCGCGCTGGGGTTGATCAGTTGCTGTGACATGGCGATTGGCGCCGACGACGCGCAATTCTGCCTGTCGGAAGTGCGCATCGGTCTGGCGCCAGCAGTGATCAGTCCGTTCGTGGTGCAAGCGATCGGCGAGCGCGCGGCACGGCGTTATGCGCTGACGGCCGAACGTTTCGGCGGGCAACGTGCTCGGGAAATCGGGCTGCTGTCCGAGAGTTATCCGGCGGTAGAACTCGATCAGCAAGTCGAACAGTGGATCAACAATCTGCTGCTCAACAGCCCCGCCGCGATGCGCGCCAGCAAAGACTTGTTGCGTGAAGTCGGCAACGGCTCACTGACCCCGGCGCTACGTCGCTACACCGAAAACGCCATCGCCCGTATCCGCGTCAGCCCTGAAGGCCAGGAAGGCTTGCGCGCCTTTCTGCAAAAACGTCCGCCGAGCTGGCAAGCCGCAACCACCACCAAGGAGCCGCGTTGATGAGCGCACCTGTTCTCACCACCCTGCTGGTGGCCAACCGTGGCGAAATCGCCTGCCGCGTGATGCGCACCGCCAAAGCCTTGGGCCTGACCACGGTCGCCGTGCACAGCGCCACCGACCGCGAGTCGCGGCACAGCCGTGAAGCGGACATTCGCGTTGACCTCGGCGGCAGCAAAGCGGCCGAGAGCTATCTGCAAATAGACAAGCTGATCGCGGCGGCCAAGGCCAGCGGCGCTCAGGCGATTCATCCGGGTTACGGGTTTCTCTCGGAAAACGCCGGCTTCGCTCGCGCCATTGAAGCCGCAGGCCTGATCTTCCTCGGCCCACCTGCCTCGGCCATCGATGCCATGGGCAGCAAATCCGCCGCCAAAGCGCTGATGGAAACCGCCGGTGTGCCGCTGGTGCCGGGTTATCACGGCGAAGCGCAGGACCTCGACACCTTCCGCGACGCCTGCGAGCGCATTGGTTACCCGGTGTTGCTCAAAGCCACGGCCGGCGGTGGCGGCAAAGGCATGAAAGTGGTCGAAGACGTCAGCCAATTGGCCGAAGCCCTCGCCTCGGCTCAGCGCGAAGCACAGTCGTCATTTGGCGATTCGCGGATGCTGGTGGAGAAATACCTGCTCAAGCCTCGCCACGTGGAAATCCAGGTGTTCGCCGATCAGCATGGCAACTGCCTGTACCTCAATGAACGTGATTGCTCGATTCAACGGCGCCATCAGAAAGTCGTCGAAGAGGCTCCGGCACCGGGCTTGTCCCCGGAACTGCGTCGGGCGATGGGCGAAGCGGCTGTGCGTTCGGCGCAGGCGATCGGTTATGTCGGCGCCGGTACGGTGGAGTTTCTGCTGGATGCTCGTGGCGAATTCTTCTTTATGGAGATGAACACGCGATTGCAGGTCGAGCACCCGGTGACGGAAGCGATTACCGGTCTTGATCTGGTGGCCTGGCAGATCCGCGTTGCGCGCGGTGAAGCGCTGCCGATCACTCAGGAACAGGTGCCGTTGAACGGCCATGCGATCGAAGTGCGCTTGTACGCCGAGGATCCCGCGAATGACTTCCTGCCAGCGACCGGGCGTTTGGCGCTGTATCGCGAATCGGCCGAAGGGCCAGGGCGCCGGGTCGATAGCGGGGTTGAAGAAGGCGATGAAATTTCGCCGTTCTACGACCCGATGCTCGGCAAGCTGATTGCCTGGGGCGAAGATCGCGAACAGGCCCGGTTGCGCTTGTTGAGCATGCTCGACGAGTTTGCGATTGGCGGTTTGAAGACCAACATCAACTTCTTGCGGCGGATCATCGCGCACCCGGCGTTCGCGGCGTCGGAGCTGGATACCGGGTTTATTCCGCGTTATCAGGAGCAATTGTTGCCCGCTCCGAGCACGTTGAGCGATGCATTCTGGAACGCGGCGGCTCAAGCGGTTGCGCAGAGTCTGCCGCAGTCGGCGCGCGAGGATGACACTGCTTCGCCGTGGTCAATCAACAGCGGCTTACGCGCGGGTCTGCCTCGGGAGATCACTCTGCACTTGAGCTGCGAGGGACAGGATCGAGCGTTGACACTGAGTACCGCTGAGCACGCCGAACTGTCTGGCGAAGCACTCATCGTTGAACACGAGGGCGTGCGTCGTAAGTTGCGTGCTATTCGCCAGCGCGATTCGCTGTATCTGCAATGGGAAGGCGAATTGCGGCGTATCGAGACGTACGACCCGATCAGTGCCGTCGAGGCCAGCCACAGCCATCAGGGCGGCCTGACCGCACCGATGAACGGGAGCATTGTTCGCGTACTGGTTGAGGCAGGGCAATCGGTTGAGGCCGGCGCGCAACTGGTGGTGCTGGAAGCGATGAAGATGGAGCACAGCATCCGCGCGCCGCATGCCGGGGTGATCAAAGCGCTGTATTGCCAGGAAGGCGAAATGGTTGCTGAAGGCAGCGCTTTGGTTGAACTGGAAACCGTGTGAACCGGAGGATCGATCCTGCGCCGGGCGAGGATCGATCTGACTAGTAACGCGCCGTAGCCTGAACCACAACGCCGATGATTCGACACTCATCAGTCAGAAGGGCTTTCGGCCACGTCGGATTGAGCGGCACCAGGTAACGCTGGCCGCCCTCTTCGTCAAGCTTGCGAAAAATCGCCTCAGCGCTATCGGGCCACTGGGCGATCACCAGTTTGCCGGGCACCGCCTCGGCGGCCGGGTCGACCAGAATCAGCATGCCTTCGGCAATGCTCTGGCCCTTGGGGGCGGTCATCGAATCTCCCGTCACCGTCAACCAGAACGCCGGGCCCCGCGCATGGTAATCCGTCAGTTCGAAGCGCTGCTTGCCTGACGCCTTGGTGTAGGACGCCGGATCGCTCTCGCGCACCTCGCACGTCGTCTGCCAATCGCTGACCGGGTAACGGAAGTACGGGTTGTACTTCTGCGCCAGCGGCATCTCGTCGTCCGCTGTAGGTTGCGGTTCACGGATGACCAGCACCACTTCAAGGAAATCCATGCCCAGCGCCTGCAGCACGCGGTTCATTTCCGTGATACCGGGTTCGCGACGCTTGTTCAGCCAATGGCCGATCCCGCCCTGGGACATGCCGACGCGCTCTCCGAGCTCTGTTTGAGTGATTTTGAGTTCACTCATCTTGGCCTTGACCAACTCAATCCATTTATCCATGTGCAGCACCTTACGTCGACGCCTTCGGCCAGCAAAACACATATTGTAGTATTTAAATTCTCGTCACAACTACGCACCGTACTATTCTGAAGGCACGGATTTTCAATCGCCCAAGGAGTGCCTCGTCATCATGAATATCAGCAGCAAAGACTTGCCCGATCTACAAATGGACACCACCTTCACCTCGCCCCAGGGCAACGCGGCGGCGCAGAGAGCGCTGGACTATTACTTGAAACCAGCTGTGTCAGAACCCGAGGTCGACGAACGTTTTTTTGATGTCAGACGCCATCTCAGTGGCGAAGAAGCCCTGGTGCACGCGTCGGACTTGCTGCGCTGTGCAGCGGCCACCGCATTCAAGGCAGCCGAAAACCTGCAAGGCGCGAGTCGCGATCTGGCCTTTTCAGTGGTGCACATGGTGGATATGGCGCGGGCGATGGTCGACCATTCGCTCGATGGCGATGAAGCCTGAGAAACGGAAATGCAGACAGACGGGAAAGAATTTTCCAATCGTGCGGATAAAAACATTTGACTTGCAAATGATAATGATTATTATTGCAGGCAGCTGGTCGCGAGATCAGTCGATGGACCAGAGACCTTAGGTCGGTCTTCTGGACTATCTCCTCATCAGGCTAATCACGGTTTTTGACCCGGCTTTTTGCCGGGTCTTTTTTTGCCCGTTTTTCGGGCTTATGGCTTCAGGCTAATGAAGTCTTTAGGTGCTGCAAATTCGATGGCGCGGATAATATCAAAAGAATATCGAATGACAAGCCAAGCCCGGCCACATTGGGGCAAACTAATGACAATTAGCACTTGAGAATCAATCGCACAGTCTCTAAGCTGCCTGCGCGTCATGGAGGACGCCCCCCCGCCACACCCCGCAATTCCCCTCGGTTTCAGCCCTGCCTGCGTGTACAGTAACGGCCATAAAAATCATATTCAGGAATCGATTATGACCGTGGCCAAATCTTCGTTCGACATCAGCGCCAACTTCGACAGCGGCAACATCAAAGTCATCGACATCAGCAATCCACTCAATCCGGTTCTGGCCATTCGTCCGGATACCCGCAGCGCTCATTTTCAGTGGTTTCACTTCAAGGCCAGCGGTCTGCATGTTCATCAGGAACACTGGTTTCGCCTGGTCAATGCCAGCCAATCCTCCTATAACAAAGCCTGGACCGGCTATCAGGCTGTCGCGTCCTACGACCACGTCAACTGGTTCCGCATTCCAACCAGCTTTGAAGGTGACAGCCTGCGCTTTTGCCTTGAAGCCGAGCAGACCCACGCCTGGTTCGCCTATTTCGAACCCTACAGCCGTGGCCGTCATGACTGGCTGATCGATCAGGCCCTGAGCAAGGCCGGCACCGAATTGCTGGCAACCGGCAAGAGTATCGAAGGCCGCGACATTCAGTTGCTGCGCAAAGGCACCGGCGCTGAAGGCCAGCGCAAGATCTGGATCATTGCCCAGCAGCATCCGGGCGAGCACATGGCCGAATGGTTTATGGAGGGCGTTATCGAACGCCTGGAAAGGCATGATGACCCAGTGTTGAACAAGCTGCTCGCCAGTGCCGATCTGTACCTGGTGCCGAACATGAACCCGGACGGCGCGTTCCATGGTCACCTGCGTACCAATGCGATGGGCCAGGACTTGAATCGCGCTTGGCAGAACGCCAGTCAGGAAGTCAGCCCGGAAGTACTTTTCGTACAACAGCAGATGGAAAAGTATGGCGTCGACCTGTTCCTCGACGTACACGGCGACGAAGAAATCCCCCACGTGTTCACCGCTGGCTGCGAAGGCAATCCGGGCTACACGCCGCGCATCGAGAAGCTCGAAGAGCATTTCCGCAGCCACCTGAAACACACCACCAAAGACTTCCAGACCAAATACGGCTACACCCGTGACGAACCGGGCCAGGCCAACATGACCCTGGCGTGCAACAGCGTTGGCCAGAAATACGACTGCCTGTCGCTGACCCTGGAAATGCCGTTCAAGGATCACGACGACCATCCTGACAACGTCACCGGCTGGTCGGGCAAACGCTCGAAGCAACTGGGCAAGGACGTGCTGACCACCATCGCCGACATGGTTGAAACCTTGCGCTGACCCCTCCTCCGTCCCTCCGAAGATCGCGGCTCGTCTGCGATCTTTTGCTTTCTGCCATTCGAACGCTTGCACAAACAGGTTGCAAAATAAAACCCAGATCAATACCGTGATTAAGGTTTTATTGTGAAACCTAAAAGGATGCGGGATATGAAACCTCTCAAAAGCAGCGTCGTTTTGCTTTTCTCTGTGGCCTGTGGTCTGGCCGTCGGCAACGTTTATTACGCCCAGCCATTGCTGGATGCGATGGCCGAGGCGTTTGCGATGTCGCCGGCAACCATCGGCGTCGTCATCACTCTGACGCAAATCGGCTATGGCATTGGTCTGGTGCTATTGGTCCCCCTCGGCGATCTGCTCAACCGACGCCGGTTGATCGTCATCCAAACCCTGCTGTCGGCAGCGGCGTTGCTGATGATCGCGTTAGCGCCCAACAGCGTCTGGCTACTGCTCGGCATGACGTTGACGGGGCTGCTTGCCGTGGTGACGCAGGTGCTAGTGGCTTACGCTGCAACGCTTGCTGTCCCGGCACAACGCGGGCGCGTGGTCGGTGTAGTCACCAGCGGCATCGTCGTCGGTATCTTATTGGCGCGCACGGTCGCTGGCGGTATGGCCGATCTGGCCGGATGGCGAGCGATTTACTTCCTGTCAGCCGGGCTGACACTGTTGATGGCGTTGCTGCTGTTTCGCATTCTGCCCAAGCATGAATCACCACGGCCGGCGACGAGTTACACCGCACTGATTGCCTCGGTGTTCAGCCTGTTCAAAGAAGAACCGGTATTGCGCCAACGCGCGATCCTCGCATTGCTGACCTTCGCCAGCGCGATGGTGCTGTGGACGCCGATGGTGTTGCCCCTGGCCGCCCCGCCACTGTCCTTATCGCACAGTGAAATCGGCCTGTTCGGATTGGCCGGCGCTGCCGGTGCGCTGGCTGCAGCACGTGCCGGGCATCTGGCCGATCGCGGTCTCGGACAATGGGTCAGTGGTCTTTCACTGTTGTTGATGCTCGCTTCGTGGCTGCCGATTGCCCTCACCCAATCCTCGCTGTGGGCATTACTGCTCGGCGTGATCACCCTGGATCTGGGCTTGCAAGCCGTGCACGTCACCAGCCAGAGCATGATCTATAGCGTGCGTCCTGAAGCGCAAAGCCGTCTCACCGCCGGTTACATGCTGTTTTACTCGATCGGCAGCGCACTCGGTTCCATCGGTTCGACCGCGATGTACGCGTGGGCCGGCTGGACCGGCGTGTGCCTGCTCGGCGCGGCCATCAATGCAGTGGCCCTGGCTTACTGGTGGCTGACCCTGAAAAGCGGCGCACCGGTACGATGCGCCACTCAAACCGGTTAGCTGCGATCGCGACCGCGCAACATGCTGTCGAGCACCTCGTCGCGGCGGATCCAGCCATGAAACAGCGCCGCCGCCAAGTGCAGCAGCACCGTCAGGAACAACAGATAGGCCAGATACCCGTGAGCCTTGCGCAGAAACGCGAACAACTGCGCATCGGCCGGAACAATCGCCGGCAACTGCAGCGTTGTACTGAGCATCACCGGTTCACCCGAAGCGCTGATCATCGCCCAGCCAAGCAGCGGCAACACCAGCATCAACGCGTACAGCAACAGATGCGAAGCCTTGGCCGCCAACACTTGCCAATCCGGCAGGTCCGCTGGCAGTGGTGGCTGGCGCGTTGTGAGCCGCACCAGCAAACGCACAATCACCAGCGCAAGAATCGCGATGCCCAGCGGTTTGTGCAGATGGATCAGCCATTCATGCCGCTCGGAAACCGAGGTGACCATGCCAGCGCCGATAAACAGCATGGCGATGATCATCAGCGCCATCAGCCAGTGCAGCAGTCGCGCCAACAGGGCGAAATGCGTCGGTTGGGTTCTCATGGGCGGGCCTCCTGTTTGGCGGCGGGCAACTGGCTGACTTCGCTGGTGCGACGCAGGTAGGAATTGGCGTAACCGGCGGAACGCGCCGCGAGCAACGGGTCGTCGGAACCTTGAATCCCGGCCGGCAGCACCAGCGGGTCATAGTTGATATCACGGCATTCGCCGCTCAGTTGCGGCTGGGTTTTCTCCAGCACCAGCGTGCCCGCGTTCAACACTTTGCGCCCGGCCGGCCAGGTCTTGCTGGCGTCGTTCACCGGGTCCTCAGGATTGGCCAGGGTGATGTTCAACTGAAAACGCAGCGGCGCGGCCGCCAATCGTTGCACCAGATCCTTCTCGAGAAAATCGCCGCCCTCAGGCGCAGTGGCGCCCGCAGCATCGCGCGCCAACGGCGTCATGCTCCAGCGCACGGCCTGCTTTTTACCGCTGGCGTCGATCAGATAAAACGCGTTGACGCTGTTATAGGTTTCGGTGGCGTAACTGGCCGACGGTTTGGCGGTCTTCACCCAGGTCAGAAACGGCACGGTTTCCGGATGCGCGGCGAAGAATGCCGGAACCTTCGCCGGATCCGGTTTACCGGTGGCGGGATCTGGCGACTGCGCCTGCTGCAATTGATAAAACGCCTCAGGCGTACCGACCGGGAACACCGGCATGCTGTTCATCCCGGTGCGCCACTGCTGCCCATTGGCCTGGGTGAACCGCAACGCCAGACTGCGAATCGGCACGCTGCTGTCCGGCGCATACGGATTACCCGCCGGCAGCGCAAAGCGCCCGACCACCGGGGTCTGCGGCTCGCTGAACACCTGCGCAGTGGAGAACACCCGCGCCTCGCCACTGCTCTCGAAATGCCCGATCACGCACACGCCTTTGGCGTGGTTACGGCGAAATCCGGGGTGCACGCCGTTATTCTTCTCAAGCACATCGACCAGCGCTTTTGGCGTCAGACGCTGTGGGTCAAAGTTGCCGTGAACGTAGGCAAACGCCCCGGCCACCGCAGCGACTATCACAGCAATGCCGCCCAGACGCAGGATCAGGCTCGCCGCACTCAGTGGCGGGCGCTGCGGCCCGCCGGGCGGTGCAGCTTCGGGTGATGAACGATCAACCATGAAAAACTCCAGGGCCATCGGCCACAAGTAGGAAGAATCAGCAAGACGCGCCTCGTCCGGGTTTATTCCACGCGACGGTATTTATTTTTCCGAACGTGGAATAACCTCCAACGACGGGCGTCTCCCTAGTCCACAGCGTAGTGACTAGCAGAATTTCATGAGCGAATTCGACGAACAGTTGAGAGAAATCATTCCCAGATTGCGCCGCTTTGCCGTGTCGCTGACACGCAACAGCAGCAGCGCCGACGATCTGGTGCAGGCCAGCCTTGAGCGGGCGCTGTCGAGTTGGGGCGATAAACGCGCCGACGGCGACTTGCGTGCCTGGCTCTTTGCGATCCTCTATCGGCAGTTTCTCGACGCCCATCGTCGCTCCCGACGCTATGCGCGCATGCTCGAATTCTTCACCGGTCGCGACGACGCCGAGCCCTCGGTCGAGCGTACCGTCATCGCCCAGTCGACCCTGCAAGCCTTCGATCGCCTGCCCACCGAACAGCGTGCCCTGCTGCTGATGGTCTCGGTGGAAGGCCTTTCCTATAAAGAGGTCGCCGAGATTCTCGGCGCCCCGATCGGCACCGTGATGTCGCGCCTGTCCCGCGCCCGCCAGGCCTTGCGCCAACTGAGCGACGGCGAAATCAGCAGCCCTTCTTTGCGGATACTCAAATGATCAGCCTGCCTCCCAACGAGCGTGACCTGCACGCCTATGTCGACCACCAGCTCAGCGACGCCGACCGGCGTGTACTGGAGACCTGGCTGGCCAGTCACCCCGACGAAGCGGCGCAGGTTCGCGCCTGGCAACAGGATGCCCAGCAATTGCGCGCGGCACTCAGCGGCGCGTTGCAGCAACCGGCCAATCCGGCGCTTGATCCGGCGATGATCCGCCAGCGTCGCCAGCGTCAGTCGCGGCGTCAGCTGGCCAGTGCCGCGGTGTTATTGATCGCGGTCAGCGTCGGCGGCTTCAGTGGCTGGCAGGCGCGGGAAATGACTCTTGTGCGCCCGTCGATGCTGCCGATGACCGACGCCTTGCAGGCCTACCGCCTGATTGCCCAGCAAGGCATGCTGCCGGCCGATTACAAGGTCGACAGTGATGGCGACATGCAGCGCTGGCTCGATCGTTATTTCAACCGGGCCAGTCGTTTACCGGATCTGAAGGCGGCCGGATTCGAACCGGTCAGCGGACGCTTGCTCAGCACCGACGAAGGCCCGGCGGCAATGGTGATGTATGAGGATGGCAGCGGCCACAAAGTGAGTTTCTATGTGCGCCCACCCGGGCCGAAGAACACCTTTTTGCCCCGTGGAAGCCGCAGTGATGGTGACTTGCAGGCTGAGTACTGGTCAGGCGGCGGGTACAACTACGCCATGGTCAGCCCGGTCGATACACCGGCGGCGCAACGGCTCAGGCAATCGCTGCGATTCTGAAAACACCGCAGAAATCCTGTGGGGGATCAGCGTCAGCCTCAGAAACCCACATCGAGCACGACGTTGTCCAGATAAGTGCCCGCCGGCGGCGTGGTCTGGTCGGTGTAGATCTTCGCGTTGTAGTTGAAGATCTGGCTGCCCGTGCCTAAGCCGTTCCCCGGATTGACCTCGGCATCGGTACTCGCCCGCCGCGCCGTGCCGACGCTGCCCCAGCGCGTCGTGCCGGCACTTTTGAAAATGTCGTAGGCCAGATAATTGCTCCCGGAAATCATCCGGCGCCGGCCGCCGACACTCACTGCGTTCTGCCCGTCACTCAGCCCCACGGTGTAGGCACTGCCCTTGGTGCAGGCCAGATTGATCGTCTGTCCGGTCACCGGTGTAAAGGCGCTGACCACCGGCGCGCTGCCGAAGGCAATGTTCGGCGCAGTAATCGTGCAGTCGTTGGACACCGTCAGGTTCACCGTCAACGACGTCGTGCCGTTGGCGATATCGCGCCCGATGCAGATGGCACCGATGCCGATCCCCGAACAGTAATTCCAGTTCCAGAAAATACTCAGGGTCTCGGTGTACACCCCGGCGGCAACGTTGCTGCCAATGGTTGTGCCGAGGTAGAGCGGCACGGTTTTCGGCGTCGTACCGTTGAGCAGACCCAAGGCGTCGATGATGCCGTTGCGCGCAAAGTCATAGGCGGTGCCGCGCGTCAGCGGGTAGCTGGTGCTGTTGTTGGCGTAGATCGTGTAACTGATGACATCGCCCGTCGGCCCGACCAGACCACTCTGCGTCGATGAAACGGTGCCCCAGAAGTGGTCGTTGCTGGTCAGCAGCGACAGCAACGAACCGGTGCAACTCAAACCCGCATTGAGCGTGGAGCTGGGTTGCGAAGTCGTGCGCACGGCGATCGAACTGAGCGTGCCAAACGCCGCTGGCGTGGTACTGACCACTGAACACGCGGCCTGCACTGCCGCCGGCAGCATTAGCGCCAGCAATAGAAACCAGCGCGGGCTGATCATTGACACACCAACGGACCAATCAATGGCACTTGATCCTGATTCAGATCGACACCGAACTGCACCTGACAGGTGTTGCCGTCGGCCAGTGTCACTAGCAGCGAGTTCTGCGCTTGCAGGTTTTCCAGATACACCAGCCCGTCCCAACCGACCACCGTCCGCGTGCCGCTCTGCTCATGCAGCACGCCCGTGCCCAGCGGCAGTTCTCGCTGCTGCACGTCGACCAGCACAATGCTCGCGGCAATCACCCGGGTCAGCGGAAACTCCAGCAGATAGCCGCTGCCACGCCGTACAGCAATGCGTTGTTCGACGTTAGGGCTGCGCACGTTGGCCGGCAGATTCAGTGGATCGATTTCATACTTGCCGCGGTAATAAGCGCTGCTCCAGGGCACCAGCAGATGACCATTCTTGTCGGTCTGACCGACCTGCTGGTTTTCGTAGCGCACCGGAATGTCGGCAAACCCCTCAGTACTGACCACCACAAACGCATCGTCGATACGATTGGCGGCGAACACCTGACGATCCATCCACACCAGCGAACCACTGGCATCGGCCCAACGGGTTTCGGCGTCGGCAGTGCCGTAGACACCGGCCTGCAACTGCACCGACTGCAGACGCCAGGTGACGTCGGCCTGACGATAATCGGCGCCGTCACCCTTGGCGTAGCCCAGGTTGAAGCCTACCCCGCCCTCGGTCGGTACCGCGCGACTGTAGTTGACCCGTTGCTGGCTCTGCCCGGTTTTACTGCGATCGCTGCTGATCGCCAGGCTGCCGCGCAGATCGAACGGGATCACCAGTTGCGCCTGCATCGCCCAGTTGCTGTCGCCGATCTCGCGATTGGCCGACAGGTAGAAACTGCTGTTGCGCCATAGCGGTTTGCTCCAGCTGAGGTTGAGTAACCGCGTGCGCGAATCATCGGCCGCGCGCACATCGAAATAACCGGCACCGAGGCTGCCCCAGCGCTCGAGGTTGAGGCTCAGGGTCGCCTGTTCGCTGCGCCGGCTAAGGCTGATGTAGGGGCTGTCGACCACGCTGAGGTCGGCGTATTGATCATGGCGTTGCAAACGTTGGTAGGAAAAGCTGAAGCGCTGGTTGCTGTACTGATAGCCCAGGCTTAATTGCTGACCGCCCTCGCCGTCGAAACGGCTTTGACTCACGGCGCTGTTGAGTACACCGAAGTTACCGAGCTGCCAATTGCCACCGAGGCCGCCCAGTGTCAGCGAATCGGCCGCTTCAGCATGGCTTTCCAGGGTAAAACTGTCGCTGACGCCATACCGAAGGCTGCCGGAGGTGACTCCCGGTCCATAACTGAAATCCTTCAAACCGTAGTCGCGACGCAACGTACCGGCGGCCACGGAAAAATCGCTCAAGCCTTTTTGCAGCAAGGTGCTGGTGACATAGAACGGCACCGTGGTCGAGACCTGCCGACCCAGTGCATCGGTGGTCACCACCACCGCTTCGCCAGCGCCGTTGATAAACGGAATATTGGTCAGCGTGTAGGGCCCGGGCTGCAGGTCCGCGCTGCTGGACTTGTAGCCATTGATGAACAGATCCACCGAGGACGGCACCGCTGCTTCACCGGCAAATTGCGGCAACGGATAGGTCACCAGATCCGGGCGTACGGCAAAGTCCCGAGAAAACTGCACGCCGCCCAGACGCACCGAACTGCTCCACGGCAACGCACCGCTGATCACGTCACCGGCCTCGTAGGTGAGCATCCGCTCGTCATCGGAGTAACGCCAGGTGGTGTCGTAACGCAGGTAGCCGTTGTCCAGCGTGTTGAGCGAATCACCGGACAAGGTGCGCCGGTATTGCCCGGTGTTGGACAGCGTGCCCCAGCTGTCGAACAGCCGCACTTCGTTCCACGCCGCCAGGTAAGTGCCGGCATCGTCGGTGTCGTTGAGGTACAGGTCGTAGTTGAACAACGCGCCGAAACTGCTCAGCGCCGGGGTGCGCGGATAAGCCTGGCGATTGCCGATGAACTGTTCTGGCAGCCAGTCCGGCGGCACGTCCAGCAGCAGGCGTTGACCAACACTGTCGTAGTCACTGTGCAGCCCCGCCAGACTGTCGAGATCGACCTCGGCGCCGAGGCTGTCGGGCAGTTTCATGCCGGTTTCGCGCAACGCCGTCGCCGGCACAAACAAGCGTCCATCGCGTTGCTGCACCGCCACGACGCGCCCGGTATTCATCTGGTTGACCACCAGTTCCAGAAACAACTGTGCATCACTCACGGCCTCCATGCCGCTCGGTGGCGGCGGCAGATCGCCGGCCCCGGATGGTTGAACGAACATCAGGCAAAACGCGCCGGTGATGAGCCACAACGGACGCTGAATACGGCGAACCCGTCGCGGGCTCATACGCGTTTTACGTCCGTCAATGGACTGAATCCTCCTGATACCGCTTTCGTCGATGCCAGATGTCTGCGCTACGACTCACTCACTTGGCGGGCGTGATGCTCTGCACCTGTGCCGCGCCATTGACCCGCACCTGCAATGCTGACTCACCAGCCAACGGCCCCGGTGCCGGCCAGCGCATCACCGCGCCGGGCAATACGTAACCCAGCAGCCCTTCGGCCAATGGTTTGCTCTGCCCAGCCTGTTTGATGGTCACGTCAGTCAGTCGCGCATGCACCGCGCCCTGATTGCGCACCTCGACATAAGGCTTGCCATCCACGGCCACCGTGCGCCAGCTCAACTGCGGCAGGCCGACCCCCTTGGGATCACGCGCGCGGGTGCTGTCCTCTTTGCTCCACAACCCGGCGCCGTAGGCAAACAGCGGCACCGAATAACGCATCTGGAAGCGGATCGCTGCGGCGGTTTTGCCTCCGTCAGCGGTCGCGGGTTGTGCGGAAGGTATTTCGTCGATGATGATCCGGTAAGCCAGTTCCTGCCCCGGCGGCACTTCCCTGGTTCGGGTCAGACGCACCAATTGTTTCTGCCCCGGTTCGATTTTCGCCACCGGCGGGCTGCCGATCACGTCGCGCTGGTTCTGGTATTGCTCGGCGAAATCACTCTGGCTCCAGCCGAATACGCGGATCTGCAGATTGGCAGTTTCGCTGCCACGGTTTTCCAGCCACAGCGCACTGGCCTGTTGATCAGCCTCCAGCACAGGATCGATCGGCCAGATCAGCACCGAACTCGCCGCGTGTGCCTGGCTTACCCCAAGCATGACCATCGTCCACATCACACAGCGCACGAAAGAGTGCCGTGACGTAACTAACCCCATAAAAACCTGCTCCTTGTCGGCCATTCAACTTCGCCTTACCACGACAGTTGCACCTGCAACACGTCGCTGTACGTCCCCCCAGGCTGATTGCCCGGCAATTGCACCTGACCGTAAATCGGCAGGCTGATGTTGTTCGCATCGCTGTAAGCCACCGCCACGCTCTGGCCAATGCCCAGGCTTTGGCTGTACGCCGCATCGCGAAACAGCGCATACGCCACCCGCGCACTGCCGCTGTTGACCTGCATGTGCCGGCCACTGTTGTTGTACTGGCCGCCATCGACGCTCATGTTCAGTGTCACGCCCGGCGTGCATTGCAATTGCACCCCACCGGTCAGCGCGACCTGCACGGTGCCGGTAGCCAGTGCCGAACGTGAACCGAAATTCAGCCCGCCATAGTTCGACACCCCGCCCACCACCAGACACCCGGCAGTGACCGTGGCGCTGACCTGAAAGCTCTGGCTGGTCGCTGCGGTCAGCGGCAGCGGCGCACTGCCCGCACAAAGCAGGAGCAGCGCGGCACAGCCATGGCGGCGCATGGCATCAGAACGTCAGTTCAACAGCGACGGTGTCGGTGTACGTCCCCGCTGGCAAACCGGCCTTGCCCACCGCCTGACCGTAGATGTTCACCGTCTGCGCGACCCCGGTGCTGGCGGCGAGGTTGATCGTCCCGTCAATCGCCAGCAGTTGCGAGTGTCCGGCGTCGGTGTACAAGTCGTACGGCACGTAATTGGCGACACCGTCGTACAGCGCTCGCGTGCCACCCGGCGACATGCCGTCATGGGCACCCGCGCGCACTTTGACCGTCGGCGTGGTACCGCTGGAGCAGAGAATCGATAGCGCTCCACCACCACCGCCCAACACTTGCCCGGTGGCGGTGGTGAACAGGCTGTTGGCAGTGCCGAAGTTCAACGCACCGAAGCTCAGCCCGGTGGAACCGCCGGCACCATTGACCTGACAACTGCTGATCAGAATCAGGCTGGAGGTGATCTGGCCGGTGACCGTGGTGGCGGCGTTGGCACTGGAAACCAGCGCCAGGCCAAGCAACGACAAACCTATCCTTGATGCAAACGTACGCATGGTGTCCGTCCTCTACGGGGTTACCAGTCGAGCGTCACCGTCAGCGTGTCGGTATAGACACCTGCCGGTACCGCGCGGGTATTCGCCACCACCGAGCCAAATACCGGAATGGGTATCTGCGCAGCGCTGGTGACAGCGAAATTGTGTTGCTGGCCGATGCTGTAGCTCCGGGCGCCGGAGGGATCGACAAACAGCTGATAGGGAAGGGTCTGGCGGCCGTTGCTCAGGCGCCGGGTGTTGCCGTCACCGTGGGTACCGCCATCGATGGTGACGGTGAAACCGGTGACCGAAGGATTGCAGGCGACGTTGAGTTTGCCACTGCTGTCGCCGCCGAGGCTGGCCTTGATCGGCGCGTTCCAGGTGGGCCCCTGAAGGCCGAAATCGAGGGTGCCGAGGTCGCTGACCGGGCTGGCGGGAGTGCCGGTGTTGGTGACTTCACAGCCGGCAATCAGGATCAGCCGCGCATTGATCTGCCCGCTCATCGCCGCTTGCGCGTCGTCTGCAAGGATTGCCAGCGTCCCTGCCGCCGCCACCATCCAGTGTTTGCCTGTCATTGCGCCGTCCCTGCTCCTTTACGCTGACTCGATCACCGCGCTCATCATCGAACGCCTTCCTTGTGCACCCGCGTCCACCGAGTGCCTGTTGCCATCGCGATTACCAGGTGACCGTTACCTTGACCAGATCCGAATAACGACTGACCTGCGGCACCTCAGCCAGGCGCTCGATCCGCGCGTAGAGCGGTAATTCCACCGTGCCGCTGTCCGGCACCCGCCCGCTGACCGGCACATCCACCACCAACGGCTGCCGTCGCGCCGCGTCCTGATACAAGCGATAAGGAATTGGCTTGCTGCCCGTCCCCCCCGCCATGTAACGGACTTCTCCGACACCGCCGTGCAGACCGCCGTCGACGCGCATCTGATAGGGCGTGTCCGGGTTGCACTCCAGCCGTGGCAGACGTTGATTGGTCAGTGCCGCTGCCAAAGGCCCGGCCGGGTCATCGAGGCGCGCGGTGCTGCCGAAGTCGAGCACACCCAATTGCTCGATGCCTGCCTCCCGCTGCTGGCCGATCAACTGACAGCCGCGCTGCACGTCAACGCGCACTTCGACTTGAAGATCCGCCGCCTGAACAGGCGCAACGAGTACACCCAGCAAGCCCATGACTACCTGTACATTCACTGCGCCGTTCCTTGTCAGCGATCGCTTGCGACGTCGTTTCTGTGATTGAGGTTAGCAACGGTCGACGATTCCGCCAGTCGATTGGATCCAGGGATCGCCCGGGATATGTTTCGAAAGGTTGGCAACACGTCGAGCCATGTCGCTAAAAATAGCTGTACGTGCCGCACAAATTTGTCCAATAACCGCCCACTCTCGGATCGTCGCGGTGGCTGGCCAAGTCGGCGTCTGGTTACACTACGTCGCCGCGCTTCCGGGAGCCGGTTCTACGAACACGGAGACGCCCACAGTGCCAGCCCAACCGCCGAAACGATCGCGACTGACCCAGCGCTGGCCGGCGTTGCGCCGCTGGTTCGGCAAAGGTTTACCGGCCAACGCCGGCCGCGACGCCAGTGCCCAGGCAATCCGCGATTACTTCCGGCACAAGGCCAGCGGTCAGGGTTACACCCTCAGCCACAGCCAGCAGCGCGTCATCGATTGCATGGCGCAGCAGGCAAGTCTTTTGCTGGGCGCAAGCGCTCACACCCCCCAGAGCCTGTATCTGTTCGGCGCCGTCGGACGCGGCAAGAGCTGGTTGCTCGACGGTTTCTTTCAAGCCTTGCCGATCACGCAGAAACGGCGCCTGCACTTCCATCAGTTCTTCGCGCAATTGCATCAGGACATGTTCAGCCATCGCGAGCAGGACGATGCTCTCGAAGTCACCCTCGACGAATGGCTGCAAGATTGCCGGGTGCTGTGTTTCGACGAGTTTCATGTGCACGACATCGGCGATGCCATGCTCATCACGCGGCTGTTCAAGGCACTGTTCAAGCGGCGGACCCTGCTGCTGGTGACCTCCAACTATGCGCCTGAAGGTCTGCTGCCCAATCCGCTCTATCACGCCCGTTTCAAACCGGTGATCGAACTGATCAATAAGCAGATGCAGGTGATGGAAGTCGGCGGCCCGCATGATTACCGCAGTCAGGCGCGCCACTCTGCGCATCAGATATTCACCCAGGGGCATTACGTGTGGCCGGCCACGCCGGCACAACGCGCGGCCCTGGATCTGCCCCCTGCAAATGCACCGAGCGTTGCGCTAACGGTCGGCACCCGGCCGTTTCAGGCGCGGTTTTGCGAGGAACGGCGGATCGGTTTTACCTTCAACGATCTGTGTGAACAGCCAACGGCGGTCATGGATTATCTGGAGTTGTGCCGACGTTTCGATCGCTGGGTCATTGACGATCTGCCGGAACTGGCGGAGTGCTCGATCGCCGCGCAACAGCGCTTTATCAATCTGATCGACGTGTTGTACGACCAGGACAAACATCTGACGTTGATTGGTCACCTGCCCTTGCACGAAAGCCTCGACGGCCATGCCATTGATCTGGCGCGCACGCGCAGCCGGTTGGGGCAATTGCAAGAGATGCACACCTGCGACTGACCACACCGGCCCTGTGGGAGCGAGCTTGCTCCCACAGGGTTTTGTGGCGTTTTCAACATGCAACTCAGGCCCAGAACCTGCTTTGCCGTTATCATGTCGCCCATTCCCGGCGCCCCAGCGGCGCGCCCCTGATCAATAGTGAACACCCAACATGCACACCCTTGCTCAATTGCGCGCCGGCGAGTTGTCCGGCATCACACGGCTGGATCTGTCTTGTGGACTGACCGAATTCCCGCGCGAGATTTTCGAGCTGGCCGAGACCCTGGAAATCCTCAACCTCAGCGGCAACCAATTGAGTAGCCTGCCGGACGACTTGCATCGCCTGACTCGCCTGCGCGTGCTGTTCTGCTCCGATAACACCTTCACCGAACTGCCCGCCTGCCTCGGCCAGTGCGCGGCCCTGACGATGGTCGGCTTCAGGGCCAATCGCATTGTCAACGTACCCGGTGCCGCCCTGCCGCCACAGTTGCGCTGGCTGATCCTGACCGACAACTGCATCCAGAGCCTGCCGAGCGAACTTGGCGAACGCCCTGCCCTGCAAAAACTCATGCTGTCCGGCAACCGCCTGCAAACGCTACCGCCCTCCCTGAGCAACTGCCATCGACTGGAGCTGCTGCGCGTCTCCGCGAACCGCCTGAGCGAACTGCCGCAGTGGTTGCTCAGCCTGCCAAGCCTGACCTGGCTGGCTTACGCCGGTAACCCGCTGGAAACCGAGGCGGACGCCGCCGCACTGGAGGCAACGCCGCAAATCCCCTGGTCGGCGCTGCATCTGGAACAACGGCTGGGTGAAGGCGCCTCGGGGGTGATTTCCCGGGCGAGCTGGCAGCGCGACGATGGCTCTGTGACGCCGGTCGCGGTGAAACTGTACAAAGGTGAAATGACCAGCGACGGCTCGCCACTGCACGAAATGAACGCCTGCATCACGGCTGGCCTGCATCCCAATCTGATCCGCGTCGAGGGTCGTATCAGTGGCCATCCCGACGACCAGCAAGGACTGGTGATGCAGTTGATCGATCCGTCTTTCCGTAACCTCGCCGGCCTGCCAAGCCTGGCGTCCTGCTCGCGGGATGTTTACGCCGAGGATTGCCGGTTCAGCGCCCCGGTCGCGCTGAACATCGCCAAAGGCATCGCTTCAGCAGCGGAACATCTGCATCAGCAAGGCATCACCCACGGCGATCTCTACGCGCACAACATTCTGTTGAACGAGCGCGGCGATTGCCTGCTCGGCGATTTTGGCGGGGCGTCGTTCCATGCTGTCGACGACACGCTGGAAACGCGCGCATTGCAACGCATCGAAGTCCGTGCGTTCGGGGTTTTGCTGGGGGAATTGCTGGCGCGCATCGACTCGGGGTTGAGTGATGAGCTGCGTGCGGTGCTTGCAGAGCTGGAGCGGCGATGCTGTCAGGCGGATGTGCTGGCGCGGCCGGGGTTCGGAGAGGTCATGAAGCAACTTGAAGATCTATGACCGCTGCGCGGTCATTCGCTAGCAGGTTAGCTCCCACACTGGATCTGTGGTGTTCACAAATCCGCAGTGGGGCTAGCCTGCCAGCGATGAGGCCATCACTTAAGCAGCCGATCAGCCCGCCAGGCCGACAAACATATCCTGCACGTCATCATGGTTGTCGAGGCCTTCGAGGAACGCTTCAACCTCAGCCATCTGCTCGTCGCTCAAACCGCTGACCGGGTTCTTCGGCTGGTAGCCGAGCTTGGCCGACAGCACGGTGAAGCCTTGTTCTGGCAGCGCTTTCTGCACCGCGTCCAGATCAGTAGGATCGGTCAGGAACAGCGTCGCGCCGTCTTCGCCCGGCTCGAAATCCTGCGCACCGGCTTCGATCGCAGCCATTTCCGGATCGGCGTCCGGGGTGTCCGGCGAGGCTTCGATCATGCCGACGTGGTTGAAGTCCCAGGCCACGGAGCCGGAAGCCCCCAGTTGGCCCTTACGGAACGCCACGCGGATTTCGGCGACGGTACGGTTGATGTTGTCGGTCACGCATTCGACGATCAGCGGCACCTGATGCGGGGCGAACCCTTCGTAGGTCACGCGATGGTATTGCACGGTTTCACCCAGCAGACCGGCGCCTTTCTTGATCGCACGATCCAGGGTTTCTTTTGGCATCGAGGCTTTCTTGGCCTGTTCGACCACCAGACGCAGGTGTGCGTTGGTGGCGGTATCGGCACCGTTGCGGGCAGCGATGGTGATTTCCTTCACCAGTTTGCCGAAGATCTTGCCCTTGGCGTTGGCTGCCGCTTCTTTGTGTTTAACCTTCCACTGTGCGCCCATTACTCACTCTCTTGATCTGTGGCGCCGAGACATCTATTGGCCGACGCGTGGCGCCAAGTTTATACGGCCTAAAGTCGGCAATCGACCAAAAAAATGCAATGCAGAATCGACATCTTCACCAGAGCTTGTAGGGGGATTCTGAAAAACGCCTTTGACATGACCATTCAACGCTACGGTTTCGTACCCTCTCAGGCCCGTATTGCCTGACAGAGCCTGTGCGAATGCTCAACGACAAGGAAAGTCCTTTTACCCTGACCCTGACCGACAGCGGTCTGTGCCTGCCGGTGGTGCGCTTTCACGGCGAGGAAGCACTCAACCAGCCCTACCGTTTCGACATCGAGCTGATCGGCCTCGCCCCCGCCGTGGCGCCGGGAACCTTTTTGCACCAACCGGCCTTTCTGCGTCTGGACGACCAGCATGGGGTTCACGGCATGATCGACAGCGCCAGTTGCGAACATCGCGCTACGCACCGGATCGGCTATCGGCTGACTGTCGTGCCGCACTTGCAAAGGCTGGCCGAGCCGAGCAAACGGCGCGTGTTCGTGCAACGCAGCGTGCCGCAGATTCTCCAGCAATTGCTCACGGAAAACGCCCTGCCCGTCGATGGCTACCGGATTGAAATGACTGTCGGCCAATACCCGCCCCGGCCGTTTTGCATCCAGTACGAAGAGAGCGATCTGGCGCTGCTGCACAGGCTTTGTGAGGAGGAAGGCATTCACTACCACTTCGAACACCGGGCGGACGGGCACATTGTCGTGTTTGCCGACGACAGTCTGAGCCTGCCGCAAGCGCCGGTGCTGATTGAATTCAAGGCCTGCGAGCAAACGCCATCACCCTGCATCAGTGCGCTGTTCCAGCATCACTACGCAGCGCCGATCGCCACGCTGCATGCCGTGCGTAATCGAGGCCAGCAGGCGGTTCGCGACGAGGCTGCCAACCACATCACGGCCCATCCCCTGCCGCCGATACCTTCGCTTGAACAACGTCACCACGAACAACGCAGCCGTCGGCATCTGGAACGGCAACGCTGCCAACACCGCACGATCAACGGCCGCAGCGACCGGGTCGGTTTGCTCAGTGGGCATCTGCTGCAAGTGTCGGAACATCCGATCAGCCACTTCAACGAACAATGGCGGCTCACCGCCCTACGCCATCATGGGCAACATCCGTCGATTCTTGACCCGACGCCGCCCCAGCACCGCTACCACAACGACTTCACCGCCCAGCCGTGGTCCAGCGATTTTCGTCCAGCGCTCAAACAGGCCCGCCCGAGCATTGCCGGGTACCACCTGGCGCAAGTGTTCGGGCCTGCCGGGCAACCGGCGCAGCTCGATGAACAGGGTCGAGTCGCCGTCAGGCTGTGGCCTTCGCAACACCTGCAACCCCTTGATGACGACGCGATCTGGCTGCCCATCGCCATGACGCGGGCCAATGGCCGGATCGCAGTGGAAGAACTGCCCCGCGCCGGCAGCGAAGTCTGGGTGAGTTTCCTCGACGGCGATCCCGACCGGCCGATTCTTTGCCTGGGCAACTCACGCAAGCCCACGCCTCGCGAATCACCACCCGCGGGCGACAGCAGCTTGCTGCTCGACTGGCTGCTCGACAGCGACGCCCGCTAGCCCTATCTGTAGGCGCTGCCTTCGACGGCGCCTACATCGGCAAACAGCGCTCAACCTTTATCAGCCTTGCCCGCCGCTGCGGCGAATTTCGCCAAACGCACGTCGAGATGCCGAGGACGTCGCCCGTGATCCTCGGCGCGCTCCTTGCGGCGGATGGCGTTACGCACCATCAGCGAACCGAGATAACGGACCGGCTCCGGCGGGAAGTAGCCCAGCGGCCCGTTGACCAGCGGCGAACGCGTCCATGGATTGTCCAGGCCTTGCACCAGCGAAGCGAGAATCTGCCCGCCCATGTGACATGGGCCGACACCGCTGCCCGAATAGCCGAAACCGTAAAACACATTGCCGGCGCTGCTCATCTGGCCGAAGAACGGCAAACCGGTGACCGAGCGATCCGACGGGCCGTTCCAGGTGGCCTCGACTTTGACATCGGCAAATGCCGGGAAGAAGTCGGCGAGGCTGTTTTTCAGCAGGCCGGCATAGGGCGATGGCTGATCGAACACCGGCAGCATTCGCCCGCCATAGGCGAAGGTGTTGCCGCCCTTGCCGAGCATGATCCGGCCGTCCGGGGTGTTGTGGTAGTAGTGCACGAAGATCCGCGAATCGAGCACGGTGACGCCGCTGGTCAAACCGATCTCCTGCAACAGATCCGGGCGTGGTTCGGTGATCAGCATGTCGCTGGAAACAATTGCCACGCTGCGTTCGAACTGCGGGAAGGCACGGGCCATCCACGCGTTCATCGCCAGCACCACGCGATCGGCAACGATGCTGCCGTTCGGCGTCTGCAGGCGTGCGGGACGCCCTTCTTCCAGCCCGGTCATTGCCGTGTTTTCGTGAATCTTCACGCCCAATTGCAACGCCACCCGACGCAAGCCGCGCACCAGTTTGCCCGGCTGCACACTGGCCGCTGCCGGCGAGAACCAGCCCTCCAGATGCTTGTTCGAACCGGCCATGCGCTGCACATCGGCGAGCGGACGCTGGGTGAACGAGTTGATGCCGTTACGCTCCAGTGCGGCGATCACTGCGTCGGTCGAACCGACTTGCGCGCGGTTGGTTGCGGTGTACAGCGTGCCGTCGAGGCGGTAGTCGGCATCGACGCCGTACTGCTCACAGAACTCGCCGATCGCATGGATGCTGCGTTCCGATTCCTTGACCAGACGCACCGCTTCCTCGACACCAAACAAGCGTTCAAGGGTGAAATATTTCGCCGACCACGACAACGCACATCCGCCATTACGCCCGCTGGCGCCGGCGCCGCAGATGTCCGCTTCGATCAGTAGCACATCGAGTTCGGGGTTCTGTTGCTTGAGCATGATTGCCGTCCACAACCCGGTGTAGCCGCCGCCGACGATGCACACATCGGCGCGGACTTCGCCGTGCAACGGCGGGCAGGTTTCAGAGCTGTCGGCCTGCAAGGCCTGCTCCAGCCAAAACGGTCTCATGTGGGGTACTCCAAGTCAGATAGCTACGACCCAGCCTGCCGCGAGCGCCGCAGCAGGCCGCGAGGCAAAGGATTTCAGGAACGCAGAGGTTTGATCGTCAGCGGGCAATTGGGGATTGAGGCGCGCGGTTCCATCACGCCAACCGGGCGGCTGTTCCAGTGCGGGATCAGCACCAGCGCCGAGAACAGCGCACAACCGGCGAAGACGATAAACACCGTCACTGTGTCGAAGTAACCCGGCAGCAATCCGCCCAGCACCGCGCCGACCGAGCCGCAGCCGTTGACGAAACCGGCCGCCGTGGCACCGGCCTTGGCTTTGCCGAAATCGATCGCGGCGGCACCGCTGATCATTGAATCCGGGCCATACAGGGTCAGGCCCATGACGAACAGCAGCGCAACCACCAGCAACACACTGCCGCTCTGCAATGCGGCCATGAACAGCGCCAGCGTCACGGTCAGCGCCAGCAAGCTCAACACGCAGGCCGGCATGCGCCGGGCGCCAAAGAGTTTGTCCGAAGCCAGGCCGATCAGGATCGGCCCGAGCAACCCGGCCAGTTCAAACGACGTGGGAATGATCGCCGCGCCGACCTTGCCGACACTGGGCATCTGTTCAAAGACAATCACCGGGCCCCACAACAGAATCGCGTAACGCGCCGGTTTCAACATGAAATACGCCAGGCCCAGCACCAGCACCGTGCGGTTACGCAGGATTTCTTTCAACGGCTCCCAGACGCTGAGTTTGCTGTTGGCTTCGGTTTCTTCCGCCGTCAATACAGGCTCCGGCTCAACCGCCGGCAAGCCGACGTCTTCCGGTTTGTTGCGCTGGAAGATAAAAAACAGCACCGCGACGACGGCCACCACTGCCGCAGTGGAAATAAACGCCGCGTGCCAACTGCCGACCAGCGTATAGGCCCACCAGCCAGCGAACGGCGACGCCACCAGACCACCAAATGCGTAGCAGGAACTCCATAACCCGAGCACCCGCCCGCGTTGTTGGGAAGGGAAAAAACTGCCGAGGTTTTTGCACAAGCCCGACCATCCGGTGGACTGCGCCAAGCCCTGAATCAACATGCAGGTGGCGAAAATCGGCAACGTGGCGAAACTGCCCATCACCAGTGCGGCCACGGCGGAAATCAACAACCCGCCAAACACCACTACCCGTGGGCCAAAGCGGTCGGCGAGCATGCCCCAGGTGAACTGGCCGAGGGCATAAGCCGCCAGATAGATCGCATCGAGGTTGGCCATGGCCATCTTGTCGAGCATGAAGGTCGGGTCTTCGGCGATACCCAGTTTGGCCACCGAAAACGCTTTGCGGGTGAAGTAGAAAGCGGCGTATGCCAGCCAGGTAATCGCGAAGATCTGCACGCGCCAACGCGCAATGGTGCCGATGTGCTTGTTCATGGTGGTTCTGACCTCAGGGTGTGAGTGTGCCGGCAGAATCGTTAAGAAAAACGCCTGTGTTTTTATTGTTGAGCACTGCGATATCACCCGTCCCTGCGGCGATATCGGTCAGATGAGTCCTGCTTTTGCACGCACAGGCTCATGGCGACCGTGCTGCCCGAGCGGGCAGTCAGCGATGGCGTGAGCCGATCAAAGCAATTACTGTTTAATAAATAAAATCGATTTATCGTATTTCACACATAAGCTCAGCTTGTTACTGACTTATCGATCAGGTGACTTCATGTCGGTGTCCCACGCCCAACTCAAAGCCTTCCACGCCGTGGCCGTGCATGGAAGCTTCACCAAAGCCGCCGAGCGCCTTTTTCTCACGCAACCGGCGATATCCGACCAAGTGCGCAAACTCGAAGAGCGTTTCGGCGTTTTGCTGTTCCACCGCAACAAACGTTCCGTGCGCCTGACCGATCTCGGTGAACGTTTACTGGCGATCACCCAACGTCTGTTTGTGATTGAAGCGGAAGCGCAGGAATTGCTGCAGGAATCCCAGGCCCTGCAAACCGGCAGCCTGATTCTCGCAGTGGATGCGCCGGTCCATGTGCTGCCGCAGATCGCACGGTTCTGTGAGCGCTATCCGGGAATCAGCGTGAAGATCGAGACCGGCAACACCGATGAATCGCTGTTTCGCCTGTTCAACTATCAGGCCGATCTGGCGTTGCTCGGCCGCGATGTCAGTGATGAACGCTTGCTGTGTGTGCCGTTGCGTAATGATCCGATGGTGGCGTTCGTGTCGCGCAATCATCCGTGGGCCGAGCGTGAATCGATCTGCCTGGCAGATCTGGATGACACGCCGCTGGTGTTACGTGAACACGGTTCGGTGACGCGGCAGACCCTGGAAGAAGAAATGGCGCGGGCGGGGTTCCGTATTCGGCCGGCGATTCAGGTCGAGGGACGGGAAGCGGCGCGTGAGGCGGTGGTGGTCGGGATTGGTGTCGGGGTTGTTTCGGCGGCAGAGTTTGGCGCCGATTCGCGGGTGTGTGCATTGCCGATTGTCGATTGCACCCGACGGCTGACGGAGACGCTGGTGTGTTTGCGCGAGCAGAGCAATCGACGGGTGGTGTCGACCTTCCTCGATATGGTTCGCGACAGTCTTGTGTGAACAGTTCTGGCCCCTTCGCGAGCAAGCTCGCTCCCACAGTTGAAATGCATTCCATTGTGGGAGCGAGCTTGCTCGCGAATGGCCATACTCGGTGTATCAGGCGGGCGCGAGGCCAAAGAACGCCTGAATCAAGCGCAACTCCCGCCGCCGCTCCATGCAGCCGATCATGTGCCGATTGACCAATCCAGCCCCGACAATCGGAATCGCCACCACCCGCGGATCATGGCTGACCTCGACCGATGACACCACGCCAACGCCCAATTCGGCGGCCACCGCTTCGGTCACAGCCTCGCGGCTGTCCAGTTCCAGCAACACCCGCGGCTGGATCGACGCCTGCGCACAGGCCTGATCAAACGTGCGCCGGGTGATCGAACTCGGCTCGCGCAGCACCATGATCACCTGATCCAGCTCTTTGAGTTTGACCTCTCCAGCGCGCATCACCCACGGGTGCCCTGCCGGCACCAACGCACAAATCCGCGACTCGCTCAGTGCTTGCAGATGCAGGCCTTTGCGCGGTTCCACTTCGGTCAACACCGCCACATCGGCGTGTTCCGACAACAAAGCCGCGAGGGTTTCCTGGGCATTGCCCAAGCGCAGATTCACCGTGATGCCCGGATATCGCGCGCGCAGGCTGGCGAGCATCGGCATGACCATGTGCGGTCCGTCCGCCGCCACCTCCAGTCGTCCGGTCAATAACTGTCGGTTGGCCTCGAGCATCGTCTGCGCCTCTTGCGCCAGGCCAAACATCGCACGAGTAATCGCCGCGAGTCTGGTGCCCTCCTCGGTCAGTTCCACCCGTCGCGCAGTGCGCCGCAACAGGGTGATCTGGTAGTGCTCCTCCAGCGCCTTGATGTGCCCGGTAACCGCCGGCTGACTGATGAACAAGCGCGCGGCGGCGCGGGTGAAGCTGCCTTCACGGGCCACGGCGTCAAAGGCGCGGAGCTGAAACAGATTCATGGATAACTCTCACTGATGGCTGGCATAACAACAAACAATTTGATTGATGCAACGGCGAATTGCAACGTATGCCCCGTAGCTTCATCCCACAGCGCTATCCGAGGACACACGAATGAGTATCGCCGAACCCATCCTGCTCACTCCCGGCCCGTTGACCACTTCGGCCCGCACCCGCCAGGCGATGATGGTCGACTGGGGGTCATGGGATGACCGCTTCAATCAACTGACCGCCAGCCTCTGCGAACAACTGCTGGCGATTCTCAACGGCGCTGCCAGCCACCACTGCGTGCCACTGCAGGGCAGCGGCACCTTCGCCGTCGAAGCGGCCATCGGCACTTTGGTGCCGCGTGACGGCAAAATTCTGGTACTGATAAACGGTGCCTACGGCAAGCGTCTGGCGAAAATCTGCGAAGTGCTCGGCCGCTCGTTCAGCACCTTCGAAACTGCCGAAGACGAACCCACCACCGCCGCCGACGTTGACCGTCTGCTGCGTGCCGACAGCGCCATCACCCATGTCGCGCTGATCCACTGTGAAACCAGCACCGGCATTCTCAATCCGCTGCCGGAGATTGCCCAGGTCGTCGCGCAACACGGTAAACGCCTGATCATCGATGCCATGAGTTCCTTCGGCGCACTGCCGGTGGACGCGCAGCAAGTGCCGTTCGACGCGCTGATCGCCGCGTCCGGCAAATGCCTGGAAGGCGTACCGGGGATGGGCTTCGTGTTTGCTCGCAAAGAGGCGCTGGCCGCCGCTTCCGGCAACTCGCATTCGCTGGCGATGGACCTGTTCGATCAGCACGCCTACATGATGAAAACCGGCCAATGGCGCTTCACCCCGCCGACCCACGTCGTCGCGGCGCTGCACGAAGCACTGCTGCAATACAACGAAGAAGGTGGCCTGCCGGCGCGGCATGCGCGGTATGCCGCCAACTGTCAGGCGCTGATGGAAGAGATGGGCAAACTCGGTTTGCGCAGTTTCCTGCCCGCCGCGATTCAGGCGCCGATCATCGCCACGTTCCATGCGCCGCAAGATCCGCGTTATCAGTTCAAGGACTTCTACGAGCGGGTCAAGGCCAAGGGTTACATCCTCTATCCGGGCAAATTGACCCAGGTCGAAACCTTCCGCGTCGGTTGCATCGGCCATGTCAGCCCGGAGGAAATGCGCCAGGCCGTCGCGGCGGTCGGTGAAGTGCTGCGCGAGATGGAAGTCCTCGAAGTCTAAGAACACCACCAATCCCCTGTGGGAGCGAGCCTGCTCGCGAAAGCGGTCGCACATTCAACATAGATGTCGACTGATCCGACGCCTTCGCGAGCAAGCTCGCTCCCACAGTTTGAATTGCATTTCAACTCAGGAATTTGATTGCCATGAACTACGTCAATCCAAACAAGCTGCAAGCCGCGATCCTCGACTGGGCCGGCACCGTGGTCGATTTCGGCTCGTTCGCGCCAACCCAGATTTTCGTCGAAGCCTTCGCCGAGTTCGACGTACAGGTCTCCATCGAGGAAGCCCGTGGCCCGATGGGCATGGGCAAGTGGGACCACATCCGCACCCTCTGCGATCAGCCGCAAGTGGCCGAGCGTTATCGCAAGGCGTTCGGCCGCACACCGACCGATGATGACGTCACCGCCATCTACAACCGCTTCATGCCGCTGCAGATCGAGAAGATTGCCGAGCACTCGGCGCTGATTCCAGGTGCGCTGGAAACCATCGCCAACCTGCGTCAGCAAGGCATCAAGATCGGCTCTTGCTCCGGTTATCCGAAGCAAGTGATGGATAAAGTCGTCGAACTGGCCGCCACCAATGGCTACGTCGCCGACCACGTGGTTGCCACCGACGAAGTGCCGAATGGCCGCCCATGGCCGGCTCAAGCGCTGGCCAACGTGATCGCGCTGGGCATTGACGATGTCGCGGCGTGCGTGAAGATCGACGACACCGTGCCAGGCATCCTCGAAGGCCGCCGCGCCGGAATGTGGACCGTGGCGCTGATCTGCTCGGGCAATGCGCTGGGTCTGGATTACGCCGGCTTCCGCGCCTTGGGCAGTGATGAACTGGCCAGCGAACGCAAGCGCATTCACGCGCTGTTCGAAGGCTCGCGCCCGCATTACATGATCGACACCATCACCGATTTGCCGGAAGTGATTGCTGACATCAACAAGCGCCTGGCCAACGGCGAGATGCCGCAATCGAGCTGATCCCTGCCGCTTGCTGCAAACCAAAACGCCAGCGTCTGCACGACGCTGGCGTTTTTTTATTGGCAAGCCCTGATTCAGAGCATTGAAAGACCGATCAGCCTCAGGCAAATCCGCCAAAGCGGATTACAGTTAAAGCATGCCGTCGCCAAGAACGGCAGGTTTGAACCCTGATCTGTGAGGAAACACCGTATGCCGTGGACAAGTTCCGAATCCCGCTACAGCACCGTATCGGTCCTGTTGCACTGGCTGATGCTGGTGTTGTTGGTGCTGGTGTACGCCAGCATGGAGTTACGCGGCCTGTTTCCCAAAGGCAGTGGCGGGCGCACGCTGATCCGCGAAGTGCATTACATGCTCGGCCTGACCGTGTTTGTGCTGATGTGGTTTCGTCTGCTCGCGCGCAGCATTGGCCCGGCGCCGAAAATCTTCCCTGCTTCGCCACAATGGCAGACTGTGCTGGCGCGGCTGATGCACTGGGCGTTGTACCTGTTCATGATCAGCATGCCGATTCTGGGCTGGCTGATTACCAGTGCGGAGGGGCATCAGGTGATGTTTTACGGTTTTGACCTACCGCTGCTGGTCGCGGAGAACAAGGATTTCGCCAAACAGGTCGAGTACTGGCATGTGCTCATTGCCACGATCGGCTACTGGCTGATCGGGCTACATGCCCTGGCGGGGATCTATCACCATTATGTGGTGCGCGATAACACCCTGCTGCGGATGATGCCCAAGCGCGGTTGACCGTCAGGGGCTGGCGATAAAACCACGCCGGCCCTGCAAGCCACCGGTATGAATAAAGATCAGCCGCGTGCCAGCTGCGAATCTGCCCGCCTCGACTTGCTGTTTGAGCGCCAGCAACGCCTTGCCGGTGTACAGCGGCTCCAGCGGAACGCCGCTGGCCCGCTCGGTTTGTTCGATGAACTCAAGCAACGCCGGATCAACCTTGGCGAAACCGCCGCGGCTGGCGTTGATCAGTTCATAGCTCCCGATGCCCTGCCCTGCGGCTTGCAGGATCGACTCGACTTGCGGCGCCACGCCGTGATCGTCTGGCACAGCCAGTGCGCCATAGACCGGGTGCGCCCCTGCTTCGGCGAGTACCAGTCCCGCCAATGTCGTGCCGGTGCCGCAGGCCAGCCACCAAGCGTGATAATCACTCCAGCCCAGTGTGTGCAATTGCGCTTGCGCCTGCTGTTTGATGGCCGCGCAACCGAGCGCCCCCGATAGTCCACCGCCGCCCTCCGGCACTGCATATAGATGTGGGTATTGCTCCTGCCAGGGTAGCCAGAATCCCGGCTCATTGCGTGCGCGATAGCCGCCATAACCTAACCAATGCAACTGCATGCCGAACGCCTGCAAATCCAGCACCGTCGGCGTTTCCTGCGCATGCCCGCGCAACAGCCCCACGGTTTTGAACCCCAGCCGTTTCCCCGCTGCCGCCAACGCATGCAGATGATTGGAATGAGCACCACCGAGGCTGATGATGCCCTCCGCACCGACGCGATCGGCGGCTTTGAGGTGTTCGACGAGTTTGAACCATTTATTGCCGCTGATCAGCAGGTCGATCTGGTCGAGGCGCAGGATGGCCACTTCAATGCCGGCGGATGTCAGCCAGTCGAGGTGAAGGTGTTCGAGAGGGGCTTGGGGGAGCCAGTTGGCGGGAGGCAAAAGCATGGGCGGCGATTCGATCTGGACAGAGCCCGCATTCTAGTCGCTCATCAGCAGCCATCGCGAGCAGGCTCACAAGGTTCACGATGCGCACAAATCCTGTGGGAGCGAGCTTGCTCGCGAAAGCGGAGTGTCAGTCAATATATATGTCGACTGACACGATGCCTTCGCGAGCAAGCTAGCTCCCACAGGTTCAGCGGAGGAGCTTAAAGTTCAGCAGCGAGGCGCGAACCTTGGTTTATGGCGCGCTTGGCATCCAGCTCGGCCGCGACATCCGCACCGCCGATCAGGTGCACATTCTGCCCCGCAGCGACCAGTCCGTCGTGCAGTTCACGCAGCGGATCCTGCCCGGCACAAATCACGATGTTGTCCACCGCCAGCACTTGCGGCTCGCCGGTTTCACCGATGCGGATGTGCAGGCCTTGGTCATCGATGCTCAGGTATTCGACGCTGTTGAGCATCTGCACCTGCTTGTTCTTCAGACCGGTACGGTGAATCCAGCCAGTGGTTTTGCCCAGACCATCACCGACCTTGGTTTTCTTGCGCTGCAACAGGAACACCTCGCGTGCCGGTGCATGCGGTTCGGCTTTGATACCCGCCACGCCACCACGGGCTTCGAGTTGCGTGTCGATGCCCCATTCTTTCCAGAACGCAGCGCGGTCCTGACTGGTCGCCACGCCTTCGTGCACAAGGAATTCCGACACGTCAAAACCGATACCGCCGGCGCCGATCACCGCGACACGCTTGCCGACCGGTTTGCGCTCGAGGATCACATCCAGATAGCTCAACACCTTGGCATTGTCGACGCCCGGAATCGCCGGCACTCGCGGCGCAATGCCGGTGGCGAGAATGATTTCGTCGTAACCGCCTTCAACCAGTTTCGCCACATCAACGCGGGTATTCAGGCACACCTCAACGTGGGTGGTCTGCAGCTTGCGCTTGAAGTAACGCAGGGTTTCGAAAAACTCTTCCTTGCCCGGCACGCGCTTGGCGATGTTGAACTGGCCGCCGATTTCGCTGGCCGAATCGAACAAGGTCACCTGATGGCCACGTTCGGCAGCCACAGTCGCGGCGGACAACCCGGCAGGGCCGGCGCCGACCACAGCAATCTTCTTGATCTGCTGCACGGGCAGGTAGTTGAGTTCGGTTTCGTGGCAGGCGCGCGGATTGACCAGGCAACTGGTCAGCTTGCCGCCGAAGGTGTGATCGAGGCACGCCTGGTTGCAACCGATACAGGTGTTGATTTCGTCAGCGCGGCCTTCGGCTGCCTTGTTGACGAAGTCCGGATCGGCGAGGAACGGCCGCGCCATCGAGACCATGTCGGCATCACCTTCGGCCAGAATCTGCTCGGCGATTTCCGGGGTGTTGATGCGGTTGGTGGTGATCAGCGGGATCTTCACCGAGCCGCGCAACTTGGCCGTGACCTTGCTGAATGCCGCGCGCGGCACTTTGGTGGCGATGGTCGGAATCCGCGCTTCGTGCCAGCCGATGCCGGTGTTGATGATGGTCGCGCCGGCCTGCTCGATGGCTTTGGCGAGGGTGACGATCTCGTCCCAGGTGCTGCCGCCCTCGACCAGATCGAGCATCGACAGACGGAAAATGATGATGAAGTTCGGGCCGACCGCTTCACGCACGCGGCGAACGATTTCCACCGGCAGGCGCATACGGTTTTCGTAACTGCCACCCCAGCGGTCGGTGCGGTGGTTGGTGTGCGCGGCAAGGAACTGGTTAATGAAATACCCTTCCGAGCCCATAATCTCGACGCCGTCATACTCGGCGGTCTGTGCCAGCACCGAACAGGTGACGAAGTCGCGGATCTGCTTCTCGATGCCCTCTTCGTCCAGCTCTTTGGGCTTGAACGGGTTGATCGGCGCCTGAATCGCACTCGGCGCAACCTGTTTCGGGCTATAGGCATAACGCCCGGCGTGGAGGATCTGCATGCAGATCTTGCCGCCCGCGTCGTGCACCGCACGGGTGACGATGCGGTGCTTGAGCGCTTCTTCCTCGGTGGTCAGCTTGGCCGCACCGGAGTACACCCCGCCCTCGTCGTTCGGGCCGATACCGCCGGTGACCATCAGGCCGACACCGCCACGTGCGCGCTCAGCGAAGTACGCCGCCATGCGCTCGAAACCGCCGGGCTTTTCTTCGAGACCCGTGTGCATCGAGCCCATCAGGGTGCGGTTGCGCAGCGTGGTGAATCCCAGGTCCAGCGGGGCCAACAGGTGCGGGTAATGAGCGGCGGTCATCGGTAACTCCACAACGAGCGATCACGGAAAAAGTTGCGGGTGCTCTGCGGCCCCCGTCAGTCATGTTCGACAGACTAAGAGTCGCATCGCTGTCACTCAATGACCGTAACTGACAACTTATTGATCCAAATGCGCAGCGCCCCTTGGCAATCAGGCCCATGCGCCCTACCCTAGTCGCCATACCCTGTACCCGGTAGCTGTTGGTTTTCATGCGCAAACTTTTGTATCTGTTCTTCTCCATGGCCCTTGTCGCCGCCCTGACCACCTACGCCATGTGGGCGGCGGACCGGCCGGCGGGGCATTACCTGTCGGACTTACGCATTAATGTGGCGGTCGATCAAGGCACCCCCGCCGACCGCGGCAATCTGCTGGGCATCCAGCCCGAACTGTTTCCCACTGATTATCAAAGCCCCGAGCGCTTGCACCGCAAACTCGCGGCTTATCTGCAGCAAGCTCAGGATCAAGGCCTGCTGAACGACAAAACCGTCGTGGTGTTGCCGGAGAACGTCGGCACCTGGCTGCTGCTCAGCGGTGAGAAAGACGAGCTGTATCAGGCCCCGACCCTCGCCGAGGCGATGAACTGGCTGGCGGCGAGCAATCCGTTGTTGTTCGCCCGCGCCTGGCTCAGTGCCAACGGCAGCGACCGCCTCAATGACGCCTACCTGCGCATGAAATCCAAGGCCATGGCCAAGGATTACCAGGCGCTGTTCGGTGGTCTGGCCAAGGAGTTTCATGTGACGCTGGTGGCTGGTTCGATCGTGCTACCGGAACCGAGCATCCGCGATGGCCAGCTCAAGCCCGGCAGCGGCGCCCTGTTCAACAGCAGCGTGGTGTTCGGTCGTGATGGTGTGCCGCTCGGTCAGCCGCAACGGCAAATGCACCCGGTGTTCGATCAACGCGAGGTGATCGAAGGCGCAGACAAACACTTGCTCAACGTGGTCGATACTCCGGCCGGACGCCTTGGCGTGCTGATTGGCAGCGACAGTTGGTATCCGGACAACTACCGCCAACTCGACGAGCAAAACGCGCACTTGGTCGCGGTGCCGGCACAGGTGCTCGGTCAGGATGCGTGGAACCAACCGTGGCGCGGCTACAAGGGCTCAAGTACGCCGGGATCGGTCAGCCTAAAACCCGGTGAAGTCACCGAAGGACAGGCTTGGCATCGGCTGACACTGACCGCTCAACCGCCAAGCAGTCGGGCGATTGCCGGCATCAGCGTGTTCCTGCGCGGGCAGTTCTGGGACAAGGCCAGTTCCGGTCAGAGTTTCCTCAGCAGCAACGGTCAGCAGTTCGCCGATGGTGAGGCCCGTGGCGCGCGCTTGCTGAACATCTGGTTGTAAGCATGAAGCCGCTGCCGATGCGCCTTGGGGATCTGTCAGTGGGCTTCGTTCACAGCCTCGCCGATGCCGTGCGCAGCCATGCGGTCGATCCGCAGCCGCTGCTGGAGCAATATGGCCTGGACGCCGCGCGACTGGCTGAGGCCGGGGCACGCTTGTCGATTCCGCGCTATATGCGCCTGGGCCACGCGGCGATTCAGTTGACCGGTGATTCGGCGCTGGGCTTGCGCATGGGCCAGCTCAGTCGCCTCAGCCAGGCCGGGCTGGCCGGCGTCACCGCCGCACAAGCGCCAACCGTGCGTGAAGCCGCGCGTTGTCTGATCCGTTTCGAGGCGCTATACGGTTCCAACTATCGTGGCCAGTCGAGTTTCCACGAAGATGCACATGGCGCGTGGCTGCGTTTCTATTCGATCAGCCCGTATAACGCCTATAACCGTTTTGTCGTGGATTCGATCATCGCCGGGTGGCTGCATCAGCTCTCCAGCGTCAGCCGCGAACCGCTGCGCGCTGATCGCATCGACATTGAGTTTGAAGAACCGGATTACCGAGAGGCTTACAGTGCACTGGGTGATTGCCCGATCCAGTTCGGCGCCGAGCGCAATCAACTGCGCCTGAACCTCACCAGCCTCGCACTGCGTAACCCCGAGCATTGCCCGAGTACCTGGCGGCATCTGCTGCAACTGTGTGAGCGGGAACTGGAGCAGTTGACCCGAACCCGTAGCCTGCGCGAACGCATCACTCAGCTGTTGGGGCCGTTGCTCAATGGTGGCCGGGAACCCGACCTGGAAGAAGTGGCGGCACGCCTGAAGCTGCCAACCTGGACCTTGCGGCGCAAACTGGCCGAGGAAGGCACGCAGTTTCGCGCCATCCTTAACGACACGCGTCGGGATCTGGCGATGACCTACATCCGCGATACCGAACTGGCATTCGGCGAGATCGCCTACTTGCTGGGGTTTGCCTCAGCCGAAGCGTTCCAGCGAGCCTTCAAACGCTGGAGCGGTCAGACACCGGGGGAATTCCGCCGCAGTCACCGCAAGACGGCCTGACGCTCAGAGTTCAGTGGCGTCTTCTGCAGGCTCCAAAGGATCCAGTTCAAAAGCCTGATATTCAAGCAGCTCTTCTTGATATTCATCCATCGTGTAATCCCCCTGCCGCTCTCTTGAATGGGCCTGAGCAAATGCCCAGTGCCTCGAGCTTAACGTGCTCGTGTGAAGGAAAAGTGAAACCCGGCCTTCATCAATAAACGTAGCAGGTGGTCAGGAATTTATTGCAGGAATTTTGTCAGGGGAATGTAACGAAATTTAAGCCACCCCTAAAACTACTGTGGGAGCGAGCTTGCTCGCGAAGGCTCAGACCATTCAGCACACAGGTGACTGAAAGCCCGCCTTCGCGAGCAGGCTCGCTCACACAGGGATTTGGGGTGAGGCTGTTTACTGGCCGGACGCTGGCATCGCCGGAATCGGCTCGGATGGCGGTGGAATGTCCGGGTTGGCCGGTGGCGTGATGGTTTCGGTCGTCGATGCTGGCGCCGGTTCTGCGCTCGGAGCCGGAGTGATCGGCGCCGTCTCTGGCGGAGGCGCAACCGGTTCCGACGTCACTGGCGCGACCTCGGCAGGTGCGGGAGCCGGCTCCGCTGCAGGCGCAGGTTCAGCCGCTGGCGTTGCTTTCGGTGCAGGCGTTGGCGCCAACGCTGCCGGAGCCGCCTTCGCCTCAGGCACACCGAGGTCAGCCTTCGGCTTCTCTTCGATATGCGCAGCCTTCTTCGCATCCGCCGGCAGGAACAATTCCACCAACGTAAAGAAACGCTCGTAAAACTTCTGCGACGTCACCGTCTCGCTGGCCACCTTGACCATCGAATCGTCGGACGAGCCGATCGGCATCGACACCGAACCCAACACACCCACGCCGAGACTGGCCGAGTTGTTGGTTTTCTTCAGCGCGTAGCGATCCTGCAAGGCGTTGGCGAACATCGTCGCATGGTGCCCGGCACTGCCGTCATCGGCGCAGACCACATTGAAGCTGATCTCCATGTGGGTATCGCCGGTTTGCTGGAAACTCTTGTGGCCGCTGACCAGTTTCGGGTCGCTGCTGGTGATGATGTAGCCCTGGCTGAGCAACGCACGCCGGGCCGCTTCGCAGCTGACCGAGTCAGTCACTGGGTAATTGCGCGAAAACGTACCGGAATCATCGAAGTTCTCATGCTCATACATCGGCTTGTCTTTCGAACAGCCGGCAACAGCGGCCAACAACAGCGCCAGCCCGACAAAACGCATGGGAGTGGAAATCAACATTGAACATCCTGAGAGAAAACAGTCCGGGGCGTATTGTGCAACAGATCGCTGGCCGGCGGCGCATGGATTAGTGTCTTAAAGCAGTTACAACTCTATCGACCGTCAGTTGCGGGAAAAAGTCGCAACGCCAGATGATCGATGAACACGCGCAATTTTGCCGTGGCGTGGCGACTCGATGGCCATAGGACCCAGAACTGCCCCGTGTGTTCCAGATGCGTATCAAGCACGCGGCGCAAACGGCCTTGCGCCTCGGCCTCCCGGGTCATGAAATCCGGCAGACAGGCAATGCCCATGCCGGCAAGCACCGCATGGCTCACCGCCTCTATGGACGTGCTGACCAGCCGGGCTGGCAAAGCAGGCTCGGCGGCCCCTTCCGCGCGGATCAATGGCCAGTGTTCCAGTTTGCCGGTGGCATGAAACGTATGTCGAAGGCACGCATGCGCTGCCAGATCAGCGGGAGTTTGCGGCTCACCGCGCTGCTCCAGATACGCCGGGCTGGCCACCAGCACCATGTGAAACGCGCCCAACGCTCGCGCCATCAGTCGGGAGTCCCGTGGTTTGCCGGTGCGAATCACCGCGTCGAAGCCTTCTTCAACCACATCGACCATGCGATCGGTCAAATCAAGATCCAGCTCGATCTGCGGGTACAACGCCATGAACTCGGTTAGGACCGGCATCACCAACCCATGCACCTGCGGCAGGCTGATACGCAATTTGCCGCGGGGTTTGGCAGCGGCATCACACAACTCGAATTCCGCCGCCTCGACCTCCGCGAGAATCTTGCGACAGCGCTGCAGAAACAGCGCACCTTCACTGGTCAGCGTGACGCTGCGGGTGGTGCGCTGAAACAGCCGCACACCCAGTCGCGCTTCCAGTCTGGCAATGCTTTTGCCCACCGCCGACGATGACACCCCTTGCAGCCGTCCGGCTTCAGTGAAACTGCGCGTCTCGGCGACCTGAACAAACACCGAAATACTGCCCAGGCTATCCATACCCACCTCCCATTGCTGACATCCGTGTCCGATATGTTCGGAACCTTAACCCGTTTTTCGCCGATGTGCAGCGCCCTACCCTGTGCTCCTCGTCAATTCTGCACATGGATGCCCGCTCATGAACGATGCCCAACTCGGTTGTACCGCACTTGAACACCCGGTCGATCGCCATGATCGATTCCCCCTCGGCGCCCTTTTGGCATTGGCCACCGCCGGATTCATCACTGTCATGACCGAAGCCATGCCCGCCGGTCTGTTACCGCAGATGAGCAATAGCCTGAATGTGTCCCAGGCGCTGATCGGGCAATTGGTCACGCTGTACGCGATCGGCTCGATACTCGCAGCGATTCCTCTGACAATCGCCACCCGAGGCTGGCGGCGCAGACCGTTGTTGCTGTCGGCTATCGGCGGCTTTGCCATTGCCAACAGCATCACCGCACTGTCAGAGCTGTACTGGATAACCCTGATCGCACGCTTTATCGCCGGCGTATTCGCCGGGTTGCTGTGGGCGCTCCTTGCCGGCTACGCAAGCCGCATGGTCGCCCCACACCTGCAAGGCCGCGCGATTACCGTGGCCATGCTCGGCGCACCGATTGCGCTGTCGCTGGGAATACCCGCAGGCACCCTGCTCGGCACCCTGGTCGGCTGGCGCCTGAGCTTCGCCATCATGACCGGGCTGACCGTGGTGCTGGTGATCTGGGTGCACTGGCAAGTACCGGACTTCGCCGGCGAACACGCGGGAAACCGCCCGCCACTGCGTCAGGTATTTACCCTGCCCGGCGTGCGATCTGTCCTGTTTGTCACCCTCACCTACGTCGTTGCGCACAACTTGCTTTACACCTACATCGCGCCTTTCCTGCAGCCATCCGGACTTGCTGCAAATGTCGATCGCGTGTTGCTGGCCTTCGGCCTCGCCTCGGTGCTGAGCCTATGGATCGTCGGCAGCCTGATTGACCGCTGGCTGCGCGAACTGGTGCTGATCAGTGCCGGACTGTTCATGCTGTCCGCGATAGCACTGGGCCTGTGGCGCGATTCGCCGAACGTGGTGTACGTCGCCACCGCTGTGTGGGGACTGGCGTTTGGCGCAATGCCCTCGCTGCTGCAAACCGCCTCGGCGAAAGCTGCGAAAGAGGCTGCCGATACAGCGCAATCGATGTTGGTTACGCTTTGGAATGTCGGGATTGCTGGCGGGGGGTTGGTGGGTGGTTTGTTGCTGGGCGACTTTGGTGTGGGGGTATTCCCGTGGATTGTTGCTGGATTGTTGGTGTTAACACTGTATGTGGCGGCAATGGCTCGGGGACATGGTTTTCCAAGAGCCGAATGAGACCGAATGCGCTGTTGGATTGAGGCCAGACAGCTGGAAGTCGGTCGATTGGCAGGCCGCTTTCGCGAGCAGGCTCGCTCCCACAATTGGATTGAGTACATCAGACAGAAGATTGGTCGGCTGGCAGGCCGCCTTCGCGAGCAAGCTCGCTCCCACAATTGGATTGAGTAAATCCGCAAGAAACAGGTCGGCTATCAGGCCGCCTTCGCGAGCAGGCTCGCTCCCACAATTGGATTGAGTACATCAGACAGAAGATTGGTCGGCTGGCAGGCCGCCTTCGCGAGCAGGCTCGCTCCCACAATTGGATTGAGTAAATCCGCAAGAAACAGGTCGGCTGTCAGGCCGCCTTCGCGAGCAGGCTCGCTCCCACAGTTAATTGGTGTAC
>NZ_UTHA01000186.1 GCF_900582195.1 Pseudomonas viridiflava | reverse complement strand
CTGTGAAGGCGCGTTGCTGGTCGTCGATGCGGGTCAGGGTGTCGAGGCACAGTCGGTTGCCAACTGCTACACCGCTATCGAGCAGGGCCTTGAGGTCATGCCGGTACTGAACAAGATGGACTTGCCGCAGGCCGATCCGGACCGCGTCAAGGAAGAGATCGAGAAGATCATTGGCATTGATGCCACCGACGCCGTGGCCTGCAGTGCCAAGAGCGGCATGGGCGTTGATGAAGTGCTCGAGCGCCTGGTCACGACCATTCCGGCACCGACCGGCAATATCGAAGACCCGCTGCAAGCGTTGATCATCGACTCCTGGTTCGACAACTACCCGGGCGTCGTGTCCCTGGTGCGTGTACGCC
>NZ_UTHA01000005.1 GCF_900582195.1 Pseudomonas viridiflava | reverse complement strand
GACAGATCCGTCCCACTCGCAACTGGCCAAAGACCACGAGGAACATCCCTTGCACGAACCGGCTGCGCTGCTGGCCAGGCATGCCGTGCTTCAGGTTGGACAGGCGGTACTGGGCCAGTGGCACTCTGCAGACGAAACCGAACAGCCTTCGCAGGTCGCTGCGCGGTCCTTCGCTCACGCCATGGACACGGACTGGCAAGACACGCTGTTGCGTGAATGGGCCGATGCCCATCCTGAACAGGCCAGGCGCGCGACGTTGAAAACGAACTGGATCAGCTTCATCGTCATATCCAGAGTCATGCGTCCGAAGCGCTGCAGCAATTCGAACACAGCAGTGACAACTTCCTGGATACCTTCTTTAAAAG
>NZ_UTHA01000140.1 GCF_900582195.1 Pseudomonas viridiflava | reverse complement strand
TACAGCGTTACACGCTGCTGTCAACACCTCTTTTTCAACTTCCTTTTTGGCTTCGATAAACTGAAGCAACCTGCTGCCGAAACCTGCATAACTCATTGAATATCAAGGAGTTTTCCGTTTCGACTGCGCCGGAAGTGGGGCGAATTATAGACATCTGAAATTCGCCGTCAACACCTATTTTCATAAATCTGTCACATCGATCAAAAAACCCCGAAAACAAGAAGGCCGACCCCAAGGGGTCGGCCTTCTTTGCCCTACCCCTCTACTTACAGGCTAGGAAATGCGAACTGTGAAGCCTCATGGCTCGCACGCTGCGGCCAGCGCTGGGTGATCGCTTTGCGACGGGTGTAGAAGCGCACACCGTCCGGACCATAGGCATGCAAGTCGCCGAACAGCGAACGCTTCCAGCCGCCGAAGCTGTGGTAAGCCACCGGAACCGGCAGCGGCACGTTGACGCCAACCATGCCGACTTCGATCTCATCGCAGAACAGACGCGCCGCTTCACCGTCACGGGTAAAGATGCAGGTTCCGTTGCCGTATTCGTGATCGTTGATCAGTTGCATGGCCTCTTCCAGGCTGTTCACGCGAACGATGCACAGTACCGGGCCGAAGATCTCTTCTTTATAGATGCGCATCTCGGGGGTGACGTTGTCGAACAGGCAGCCACCGAGGAAGAAGCCCTCTTCGTGACCGGCCACGCTGAAACCACGACCGTCGACCACCAGGGTCGCACCCGCTGCAACGCCGTCATCCACGTAACCGCTGACCTTGTCACGCGCCTGACCGGTCACGAGTGGGCCCATGTCCAGACCGCACGATGTGCCTGCGCCGATTTTCAGCGCCTTGATCTGTGGAACCAGTTTGGCCACCAGTGCATCCGCCACCTGGTCACCCACACACACGGCAACCGAGATCGCCATGCAGCGCTCGCCGCACGAACCGTACGCAGCGCCCATCAGTGCGCTGACCGCGTTATCCAGATCGGCATCCGGCATCAGCACTGCGTGGTTTTTCGCGCCGCCCAGTGCCTGAACGCGCTTACCACGCTTGGTGCCTTCGGCGTAGATGTACTCGGCAATCGGCGTCGAACCAACGAAGCTCAGCGCTTTGACTTCCGGCGCTTCGATCAGCGCGTCTACTGCAGTCTTGTCACCGTGTACCACGCTCATCACGCCTTTCGGCAGACCGGCTTCCAGCAGCAGCTGAGCGATCAGCAGTGTCGAGCTTGGATCGCGCTCGGACGGCTTGAGGATGAAGCAGTTGCCGCAGACAATCGCCAGCGGATACATCCACAACGGCACCATGGCCGGGAAGTTGAACGGGGTGATCCCGGCAACAATGCCCAGCGGCTGGAAGTCCGACCATGCGTCGATGTTCGGGCCAACGTTGCGGCTGTACTCGCCCTTGAGGATTTCCGGGGCCGCGCAAGCGAACTCGACGTTCTCGATGCCACGCTTCAGTTCACCGGCGGCGTCTTCCAGGGTCTTGCCGTGTTCTTCGCTGATCAGTTGCGAGATGCGCGCTTCGTTCTGTTCGAGCAGTTGCTTGAAGCGAAACATCACCTGGGCACGTTTGGCCGGTGGCGTGTTGCGCCAAGCCGGGAACGCAGCCTTGGCGGCATCGATGGCTTTCTGGATGGTGGCCTGGCTGGCCAGTGGCAGCTTGTGGATAGCCTGACCGGTAGACGGGTTGAACACATCAACCGCGCGACCGTTCTCGGTCACCAGTTCGCCATTGATCAAATGCGGGATAACGCTCATCGAAAACTCCTGAATTCTTGTGCGCAGACGCCCGCAAGAGGCGCCTGCCATTTGCATAGCTATATAGAAGGAAAAATCAGTCGAGCTTGTTCAGCACTTCGCCGACCGCGTCGAACAGACGATCGAGGTCTTGCGGCTTGCTATTGAAGGTCGGGCCGAACTGCAGGGTGTCGCCGCCAAAGCGTACGTAGAACCCGGCCTTCCACAGGGCCATGCCGGCTTCGAACGGACGCACGATGGCGTCACCGTCACGCGGGGCAATCTGGATCGCACCGGCCAGACCGAAGTTACGGATGTCGATAACGTTCTTCGAACCTTTCAGACCATGCAGCGCATTTTCGAAATGCGGCGCGACTTCGGCGACGCTCTGTACCAGATTCTCTTTTTGCAGCAGGTCGAGTGCTGCCAAACCAGCGGCGCACGCTACCGGGTGCGCCGAGTAGGTATAACCGTGCGGGAATTCCACCGCGTACTCAGGGGTCGGCTGATTCATGAACGTCTGGTAGATCTCGGAGCTGGCAATCACCGCGCCCATCGGAATCGCGCCGTTGGTGACTTGCTTGGCGATGCACATCAGGTCAGGGGTGACGCCAAAGGTATCGGCACCGAACATGTTGCCGGTACGGCCGAAACCAGTGATCACTTCGTCGAACACCAACAGAATGCTGTGCTGGTCGCAAATCTCGCGCAGACGTTTCAGGTAACCCTGCGGTGGCACCAGCACGCCAGCGGAACCGGCCATAGGCTCTACGAATACGGCGGCGATGTTCGAGGCATCGTGCAGTTCGATCAGCTTCAGAAGTTCATCGGCCAAGGCGATACCGCCCTGCTCCGGCATGCCACGGGAAAATGCGTTGCTGGCCAGCAGTGTGTGCGGCAGGTGATCGACATCCATCATCGCCTGACCGAACAGCTTGCGGTTGCCGTTGACGCCGCCAAGGCTGGTGCCGGCGATGTTTACACCGTGGTAGCCACGGGCACGGCCGATCATTTTGGTTTTGGTCGACTGGCCTTTCAGGCGCCAGTAGGCGCGGACCATTTTCACGGCTGTATCGGCGCACTCGGAACCCGAGTCGGTGAAGAACACGTGGTTGAGGTTGCCCGGGGTCAGCTCGGTGATTTTTTCGGCCAGCTGGAACGACAACGGGTGACCGTACTGGAAGCCCGGCGAGTAATCGAGGGTGCCCAATTGCTTGGAGACTGCTTCCTGAATTTCCTTGCGGGTGTGGCCAGCGCCGCAGGTCCACAGACCGGACAGCGAGTCGTATACCCGGCGGCCTTTGTCGTCGATCAGCCAGCTGCCTTCGGCGCCAACGATCAGACGCGGGTCGCGCTGGAAGTTGCGGTTGGCGGTGTACGGCATCCAGTGCGCGTCCAGCTTCAGTTGGCTGGCCAGTGGCGACGGCGCGTTTTCAGGCATGTTCATCGGGCAAAACCTCGCAGGGCATAAGCGTCAGGGAGATAAAAAGCGTTGTTGCAGCTAAATTGCCACGGCGATAAAGTCTGTGAAATTCAACTCTTCTAACCTTCAGTTAGATCTCTGCTAAACAATGAGAACAACAAGATGAGCAGCCGCCGTCCCGATCCGCTGGCCCAGGTCAGTGATTTTGATATTCGCTTGCTGCGGATTTTTCGCAGTGTGGTGGAGTGCGGCGGCTTCTCGGCAGCGGAAACCGTGCTCGGCATCGGCCGATCGGCGATCAGTCAGCAGATGAGCGATCTGGAGCAGCGCCTCGGTTTGCGTCTGTGCCAGCGCGGGCGCGCCGGGTTTTCGCTGACCGAAGAAGGTCGCGAGGTGTATCAGTCGGCATTGCAACTATTAAGTGCGCTGGAAAGTTTCCGCACCGAGGTCAACGGTCTGCACCAGCATTTGCGCGGCGAACTGATCATCGGCCTGACCGACAACCTCGTTACCTTGCCCCACATGCGTATCACCCACGCCCTCGCGCAGTTGAAGGAGCGCGGGCCGGATGTGCAGATTCAGATCCGCATGATTGCGCCGAATGAAGTTGAACAAGGCGTGCTCGATGGGCGTTTGCATGTCGGCGTAGTACCGCAGGCCAGTGCGTTGTCGGGGCTGGAGTATCAGCCGCTGTACAGCGAGCGTTCGCTGCTTTATTGCGCGGTTGGCCATCCGCTGTTTTATGTCGATGACAAACAACTGGATGACGAACGCTTGAATAGTCAGGACGCGATCGCGCCGACCTTTCGCTTGCCGGCGGATATTCAGGCGCATTACCAGGCGCTTAATTGCACGGCCAGTGCGTCCGACCGTGAAGGCATGGCGTTCCTGATTTTGACCGGGCGTTACATCGGTTATCTGCCGGATCACTACGCCAGTCTTTGGGTGCAGCAAGGTCGCTTGCGTGCGCTGAAATCGCAAACACGTTTTTACGACCTGAGCCTCGCATCGGTCACGCGCAAGGGCCGGCGCCCTCATTTGGTGCTGGAAAGCTTTTTGGAGAGTCTGGCAGCAACGCGCTGAAAATCCTCCGAGGCCCGCCAGCGTTGGGCCTTGGCAACAAACTCGACAAATAACCTGAGCAAGTGGACAGCTTTTTGCAAAGCAGGATCAACCCTGATCCCTCAACAAGAAGTCCTAAGCCATGCAGCCAGATTCCGCACCGTCCAGCGACCTGATCTACGGCCTCGACGACCGCCCCAAACCGCTCGCCGCGACACTCGCGGCGCTGCAACACGTGCTCGCCAGTTTCGTCGGCATCATCACCCCGCCATTGGTGATCGGCTCGGCGCTAGGGCTGACCGCGTACTTGCCGTACCTGATCAGCATGGCCTTGATGGTTTCGGGCGTCGGCACCTTTATTCAGGCGCGGCGGCCATTCGGGATTGGCGCGGGAATGATCTGTCTGCAAGGCACCAGTTTTGCTTTTCTTGGTGCGGTGCTGTCGGCGGGATTTCTGGTCAAGCAGCGTGGTGGTAGCCCGGAAGACATTCTGGCGATGATCTTCGGTGTGTGCTTTTTCGGCGCAATCGTGCAGATTGTCCTCAGCCGCTTTATTGGTCAATTGCGTCGCGTAGTGACACCGCTGGTGACCGGGATCGTTATCACCCTGATCGGCATCAGCCTGATCAAGGTCGGCATCACCGATCTGGGCGGCGGCTTCAATGCGCCGGACTTCGGTGCGCCGGGTAATCTGGCGCTGGGCGTGTTCGTGCTGCTGACGATCATTTTGCTCAACCGCTCCAATACGCCATGGGTACGTTTGTCGGCGATCATCATCGGTTTGCTGCTGGGCAGTCTGGCCGCGTGGTTCAGTGGGAAACTGGTGCCGCAGCCGTTGCCTGACTTGCCACTGGTGAGTTTTCCTACGCCGTTCAAGTTTGGTTTCAGCTTCGACTGGACGGCTTTCCTGCCGGTCGCGCTGATTTATCTGATCAGCACCATCGAAACCGTCGGTGACCTCACCGCCAACTGCATGCTCGCCCGTCAGCCCATCAGCGGTCCTTCTTATATAAGCCGCCTGCGCGGAGGCGTACTCGGTGATGGCGTGAGCTGCATGATCGCCGCGACGTTCAGCGCGTTCCCCAACACCACATTCGCGCAGAATAACGGCGTGATCCAGTTGACCGGTGTCGCCAGCCGCTACGTCGGGCTGTACATCGGCGCGATCCTGTTTTGTCTTGGTCTGTTCCCGATGATCGGCGCGGTGCTGCAGCAGATTCCAAAACCGGTGCTCGGTGGCGCGACCCTGGTGATGTTCGGCGCGGTGGCGGCTGCCGGCGTGCGCATCCTCGCGCAGTCGCCGCTGGATCGACGCAGCATGTTGATCATCGCCACCTCGTTCGGCGTCGGCCTGGGCATTGCCGCGCAACCGAACCTGCTGCACCTGCTGCCAAAACTGGTGCAGAACCTGTTTGATTCGGCGATCACCAGCGGTGGCCTGACCGCGATCATCCTTTGCCTGTTGCTGCCGGAGTCGAAAACCGAGACCGTTGAAGTGCCTACGCCGCTGAACAAGATCGAACAGGCGTAACGGTTTTATCGCGCAAGGACTTGTCGGATGCCTGTGGGTGCGCTATCAACGCAACTGGTTGCACCCACAGACAAACCCGGAAGTGCCTATGACCTTTGAAGTCCCAGCCCATGGCGGCAAACCCGCCAGCCGCATTCGTCAGAAAAACGAAGAGACCATCCTCAAAGCCGCCGAAGACGAGTTCGCCCGTCACGGGTACAAAGGCACCAGCATGAACACCATCGCGCAGAATGCCGGGTTGCCCAAGGCCAACCTGCATTACTACTTCACCAACAAGCTTGGGTTGTACGTGGCGGTGCTGAGCAACATCATCGAGTTGTGGGACAGCACCTTCAATACGCTCACGGCCGAAGACGATCCGGCCGAAGCGCTGACCCGTTATATCCGCGCCAAGATGGAATTCTCCCGTCGTCAGCCGCAAGCTTCGCGAATCTTTGCGATGGAAGTGATCAGCGGTGGCGAATGCCTGACGGAATATTTCAATCAGGACTACCGCGCCTGGTTCACCGGTCGGGCGGCGGTGTTTCAGGCGTGGATCGACGCAGGCAAAATGGACCCGGTCGATCCGGTGCACCTGATCTTCCTGTTGTGGGGCAGCACCCAGCATTATGCCGACTTCGCCACGCAGATCTGTCGCGTCAGCGGGCGCAGCAAGCTGACCAAACAGGACATGGAAGACGCCGGCAACAACCTGATCCGCATCATTCTCAAAGGCTGCGGCCTCACTCCTCCTCTATAAGACGTTTATGCCTTTCACCCTCAGCGGTTTTTGCGAGTACCGCGAAGAGATTCGCAAAAGCCGCTTTATCACCTTCGCCACACCGATCGGCAGCCCTGCCGAGGCGCAGGCGTTTTTCGAACAACACAGCGATCTCAACGCCTCGCACAATTGCTGGGCGTGGAAACTCGGCGATCAATACCGCAGCAATGACGATGGCGAGCCGGGCGGCACGGCCGGGCGACCGATTCTGGCGGCGATTGAAGCGCAGGATTGCGATCAGGTCGCGGTGTTGGTGATCCGTTGGTATGGCGGTATTCAACTCGGCACTGGGGGTCTGGCCCGGGCGTATGGCGGTGGCGCGAACAAGTGTCTGCAAACCGCGGCGAAGATCGAGTTGATCAGCCGCGTGCCGTTGAGTTGCGCTTGCGGATTTGCCGAGCTGGCGCTGGTGAAGTTGCGGGTGGCGGATCTGGGTGGGTTGGTGGTGGAGGAGAACTTCACCGCGAACGGGGTTGAGTTGAAGTTGGCGGTAGGTGAGGCGCAGATCGAGTTGTTGCAAAGCCAATTGGCGGATTTGAGTCGTGGGCGGATTTTGTTGCAGCGGTAATCCAGATCAATAGATCGTCCACAGGCTGCGATCTTTTAGGGCATACCCCGTTTTCCTTATTCCACAGACTTGCCCACATCGGCTGTGCACCCGACTGTGGATAACCTGAGTACATTCCGCTGTAACCCTTCTGTCACGTGGCTTTGCGCGGTTTGTTCACTTTTCGTTCAATTCACCCGACGAACTGAAAATTTCAAACAGAAACAGTCAGTTAGCGCCGTTTATCACCATTAGAAGAAAGTACCGCTGCGCTTATGCCCGGGTTTGCAGCTTGCGCACAATAACTGTGGAGCAACCTGTGGATAACCCGTTCATGGCTGGCGCAGTCGCAGGTCCTGCCTGACCCCCAAGGCTTTGCTCGTTTTTTGATCAGTTGCCGACGGGCAAAACTGGAGCCTGATCAACGGCTTTGCTCTGAATTGGTGCCGTGCGCCCAGCCCATTTTGAAGGCAATGCTCTGCTTCAGGCACTCGCACACGCGGCCCGCTCGCGTTCCTGACTCAATGGCCAGGAAATTGCTTTATCCACAGGCACAACTCAAAGCAAGTCGAGCCTGTCATGTCTATTGCTTCTGCAATCCCGCGCCTGCAACTACGCCATATCAGCAAACGCTATCCCGGTTGTCTGGCCAACGATGCCATCGACCTGAGCATCGCGCCCGGCGAAATCCACGCCCTGCTTGGCGAAAACGGCGCGGGCAAAAGTACGTTGATGAAGATTATCTACGGCGTTACCCAGGCCGATTCGGGGGAAATGCTCTGGCAAGGCGAACGGGTCAATATTCGCAACCCGGCACAGGCGCGGCAGTTGGGCATCGGCATGGTGTTCCAGCATTTCTCACTGTTCGACACCCTTAGCGTGGCGCAGAACATTGCCTTGGCGATGGGCGCCGCAGCCGGCACGCCGAAACAACTGGAACCGAAAATTCGCGAAGTGTCGCGCCGCTACGGCATGGCACTGGAGCCGGAACGACTTGTCCACAGCCTCTCGATCGGCGAGCGGCAGCGGGTGGAAATCATTCGCTGCCTGATGCAGGACATTCGCCTGCTGATTCTTGATGAACCGACTTCGGTGCTGACGCCGCAAGAGGCCGACGAATTGTTCATCACCCTGCGCCGCCTCGCCGCCGAGGGCTGCAGCATTCTGTTTATCAGTCACAAACTCGGTGAGGTGCGCGCGTTGTGTCACAGCGCCACGGTTCTGCGTGGTGGGCGAGTAGCCGGGCATTGCGTGCCGGCCGAATGTTCGGATCAGCAGTTGGCGCAGTTGATGGTCGGCGAAGCAGCGGCGTTGATTGGCGACTATCCGAAGGTCAGCGGCGGCGCGGCGTTTTTGCGGGTGAGCGGATTGAGTTGGCACAACCCGGACCCGTTTGGCTGCTCGTTGGCGGACATCCATCTGCAAGTACGCAGCGGTGAAATCGTCGGCATCGCCGGGGTCGCGGGCAATGGTCAGGATGAGTTGCTCGCCCTGCTCAGTGGCGAACAAACCTTGCCTCGGGCGGAGGCCGCGACCATTCGATTCGCAGAGCAACACATTGCTGATCTGCGCCCGGATGCGCGACGCAAACTGGGTTTGGCGTTCGTGCCGGCCGAACGCCTCGGGCATGGCGCGGTACCGGAATTGAGTCTGGCCGATAACGCTCTGCTTACCGCGTTCCAGCAAGGCTTGGTCAGCCACGGTTTGATCGAACGTGGCAAAGTCGAAGCCCTCGCCCAACAGATCATTCAGCGCTTCGGCGTGAAAACCCCAGACACGCAAACTGCCGCTCGCAGTTTGTCCGGCGGCAATCTGCAGAAATTCATCCTCGGCCGGGAAATCCTTCAGCAACCAAAACTGCTGATCGCCGCACACCCGACCTGGGGCGTCGACGTCGGCGCCGCCGCGACTATCCACCGGGCACTGATCGCGTTACGCGATGCCGGCGCGGCGATTCTGGTGATTTCCGAAGACCTCGACGAACTGTTCCAGATCAGCGACCGCCTCGGCGCGTTGTGCGGTGGACGTTTGTCGGCGCTGCACGACACCACCGATACCCAACTCAGCGACGTCGGCGGCTGGATGGCCGGCCAGTTCGATCATTCACCTTCAGCCGCCACGGTTTAACGGAGTTTTCCACATGCTGCTTTCCCTCGAACCCCGTGGCCAGCAATCGCGCCTGATGCTGTGGTGCTCGCCGTTACTGGCGGCGGCGCTGACGCTTGGCTGCGGCTCGCTGCTGTTTATCGCCCTCGGCCACGACCCGCTGCAAACGTTGCACACGCTGCTGATCGCGCCGGTCAGCGATCTGTACGGCATCTCTGAATTGTTGGTCAAGGCGCTGCCGATTCTGCTCTGCGCACTTGGGTTGGCCGTGGCGTACCAGGCGCGAATCTGGAACATCGGCGCCGAGGGCCAATTACTCCTCGGCGCACTCGCCGGCAGTGCCCTGGCGGTGAACATCATCGGCATGCAAAGTCGTTGGGCGCTGGTATTTATTCTGCTCACCGGCACCGTCGCTGGTGCGGCGTGGGCCGGGCTGACCGCGTGGTTGCGCACGCGCTTCAATGCCAACGAAATCCTCACCAGCATCATGCTCAATTACATCGCGCTTAACTTGCTGCTGTTCTGCGTGCACGGTCCGTTGAAAGATCCCGCCGGCTTCAACTTTCCCGAGTCGGCGATGTTCGGCGACGCCAGTCGTTTGCCGTTGTTGATGGAGGATGGCCGCGTGCATGCCGGGGTGTATTTCGCCCTGCTCGCGCTGGTCGTGGTGTGGGTGTTGTTGCAGAAAAGCTTTGTCGGTTTCCAGATCAAGGTGCTTGGGCTGGACAAGCGTGCCGCAGGGTTTGTCGGCTTTCGCGAGAAGCGGCTGATCTGGCTGGCGTTGTTGGTCAGTGGTGGCTTGGCCGGGCTTGCGGGAGTTTGTGAAGTCACCGGGCCGATCGGCCAATTGGTGCCGCAGGTCTCGCCGGGTTATGGCTATGCGGCGATCACCGTGGCGTTTCTCGGTCGCCTCAATCCGATCGGGATTCTGTTTTCCAGTCTGCTGATGGCGCTGTTGTACATCGGAGGCGAGAGCGCGCAAATGTCCCTGAATCTGCCGCAAGCGATCACCCAGTTGTTCCAGGGAATGATGCTGTTTTTCCTGCTCGCCTGTGACGTGCTGATTCTCTATCGACCACGCCTGAACCTGCGCTGGGCGAAGCGCACGTCGACCACCGCCGTAACCGCCGGAGCGCTGTGATGGATATCGATCTGTTGAGCAATATTTTCTACGCCATGGTGCGTTGCGGCACGCCGCTGTTGCTGGTGGCGCTGGGGGAACTGATCTGCGAGAAGAGCGGCGTGCTCAATCTTGGGCAGGAAGGGATGATGCTGTTTGGCGCGGTGATCGGTTTTATCGTCGCGCTGAACAGCGGCAACCTGTGGCTGGGCGTGTTGCTGGCGATGCTCGCCGGGATGCTGTTGTCGTCGCTGTTTGCCTTGGTGGCACTGGTGTTCAACGCCAACCAGGTAGCGACCGGGTTGGCCCTGACGATTTTTGGTGTCGGGCTGTCGACCTTTGTCGGGGCGGCCTGGGTGGGTAAACCACTGGCGGGTTTTGAGCCATTGGCAATTCCTTATCTGAGTGAGATTCCGCTGATCGGGCGGATGCTGTTTGCTCAGGACTTGCTGGTGTATCTGTCGTTCGCGCTGTTTGCGCTGGTGGCGTGGGTGATCATCAAAAGCCGTGTCGGGCTGATCATTCAAGCGGTTGGCGAGAATCCGGATGCAGCGAGTGCGATGGGCTTGCCGGTATTGACCGTGCGCACCTTGGCGGTGCTGTTTGGCGGGGCGATGGCCGGACTGGCCGGGGCGTACCTGTCGCTGGCGTACACGCCGATGTGGGCGGAAAACATGACCGCCGGGCGTGGCTGGATCGCCTTGGCGCTGGTGGTGTTTGCCAGTTGGCGAGTGTGGCGGTTGTTGCTCGGCGCGTATCTGTTCGGCCTCGCCAGCATCCTGCATTTGGTAGCGCAGGGGTTGGGGCTGGCGATTCCGTCGAGTTTGCTGGCGATGCTGCCGTATGTGGCGACGATTGTGGTGTTGGTGCTGTTGTCGCGGGATGCGTTGCGCACGCGGTTGTATGCGCCGGTGTCGCTTGGGCAGCCTTGGCAGGCGGGGCATTAATTATTGTCTGGGCGGGCCTCTTCGCGAGCAGGCTCGCTCCCACATTTTCCGCGCCCGACCCAGGGGTGTGAGGTGACACCCATCTCCTGTGGCAAACGCTGCCGTGACGATCAAGTCATACCATGCGCTGCCGCGCACCACGTTGCGATACTGCGGTGAAGTCCACATCGTCCTTGCTCCGGAAATTCAGGGAGCAAGCACGGTAAAGCCTGGAGTATGCTCCAGGGTCAACAGCCTTTTTGAGAGCCCGCATGCGCATCGGTGAACTCGCCCAAACCTGCGCCGTGCGACAAGCTGCAACTGATCGAAACCCGCATGAGTGAACTCGACGTTCTGCGTCAGGGGTTGCAACTTCGCCTCGGTCAGGCCTGTCCATTGAATCCATGATCCTCATTCATCAAGGAAGCCCATCATGTCTGCAAAAAACGCACTGATCATCGGCGCCTCCCGGGGCCTGGGCCTCGGTCTGGTGAAAACCCTGCTGGCCGACGGCTGGCAAGTCACCGCCACCGTGCGCAATCCGCAAAACGCCGAGGCGCTGCAAGCGCTGGGCAAGGTGCGGATCGAGAAGCTCGACATGGACGATCAGCAAGCGGTGATCGCCTTGAGCCAACAGCTCAAGGGCGAAACCTTCGACCTGCTGTTCGTCAACGCCGGGGTCAAAGGCCCGGCGGACCAGACCCCGGGCGGCGCGACACTGGCTGAAGTCGGTCAGTTGTTTTTCACCAACGCCGTGGCGCCGATCAATCTGGCACAACGCTTTGTCGGGCAGATTCGTGACGGTAGCGGTGTGCTGGCGTTCATGAGTTCAGTGCTCGGCAGCGTGACCATGCCGGACGCGCCGGAGCTGGCGCTGTACAAGGCGAGCAAGGCTGCGCTGAATTCGATGACCAACAGTTTTGTCACGCAATTGGGTGAGCAGAAGATGACAGTGCTGTCGCTGCATCCAGGTTGGGTGAAGACCGATATGGGTGGCGAAGGGGCTGACCTTGACGTTGAGACCAGCACCCGTGGCCTGGTTGATCAGGTGAATGCGTACACCGGCAAGGGTGGCCATCACTTCATCAATTACAAGGGCGAAACGATTCCCTGGTAATCACTGAAGACCCAATGTGGGAGCGAGCCTGCTCCCACAAGGGTTGTGTGGTGAATGGTCGGGTTGGGCTTGCCCGCTGCAACAATTTGTTTGAAACTGCGCACCTCGTCCCCGTGGCGACCCTGGATCAGCAGACAGGGCATCACTGAGCTGGCAACCCTGAACCCCATTTTCAGAGGAGCCGGCAACATGCCCGCGACCCGTACCTGGTTAAAAAATCCCCTCGCCATTTTCACCTCCAACGAGCTCGATGCCCGTGGCGGTCTTGTCGTGCAAGACGGTGTCATCGTCGAAGTGCTTGCCGTTGGCCAGCAGCCGTCGGCGCCGTGCAATGCCGTGTTCGATGCCCGCGAGCATGTGATCCTGCCGGGCCTGATCAACACCCACCACCACTTCTATCAGACCCTGACTCGCGCCTGGGCGCCGGTGGTCAATCAGCCGTTGTTTCCGTGGCTGAAAACCCTGTACCCGGTGTGGGCGCGTCTGACGCCGGAAAAACTCGCCCTCGCGACCAAAGTGGCGTTGGCCGAATTGCTGTTGTCGGGCTGCACCACCGCTGCCGACCATCACTACCTGTTCCCGGACGGTCTGGAAAACGCCATCGATGTGCAAGTCGAAAGCGTCCGTGAACTGGGCATGCGCGCCATGCTCACCCGCGGTTCGATGAGCCTCGGCGAGAAGGACGGCGGTCTGCCGCCACAGCAGACCGTGCAGGAGGGCCAAGTGATTCTCGACGACAGTCAGCGCCTGATTCACGAGTACCACGAGCGTGGCGACGGCGCGCAGATCCAGATCGCACTGGCGCCGTGCTCGCCGTTCTCGGTGACCCCGGAAATCATGTCGGCCAGTGCTGAACTGGCGAACAAGCTCGACGTGCGTCTGCACACGCACTTGGCCGAAACCCTTGATGAAGAAGATTTCTGCCTGCAGCGTTTCGGCCAGCGCACCGTCGATTATCTCGACAGCGTCGGCTGGCTCGGCCCGCGCACCTGGCTGGCCCACGGCATCCATTTCAACCCGGACGAAATCGCTCGCCTCGGTCAGGCCGGTACTGGTATCTGCCATTGCCCGAGTTCGAACATGCGTCTGGCGTCCGGCATCTGCCCGAGTATCGATCTGACTGATGCCGGTGCGTTGTTTGGTCTGGGTGTCGATGGTTCGGCGTCCAACGATGCCTCGAACATGATTCTGGAGGCGCGTCAGGCGCTGTACATCCAGCGGCTGCGTTATGGCGCCGAGAAGATCACCCCGGAACGCGTGCTGGGCTGGGCGACCAAGGGTTCGGCGAGTTTGTTGGGCCGTACCGATATTGGTGAGATTGCCGTGGGCAAGCAGGCGGATCTGGCGTTGTTCAAGCTCGATGAGCTGCGTTTCTCCGGCAGCCATGATCCGATTTCGGCGCTGCTGTTGTGCGGCGCGGATCGTGCGGATCGGGTGATGATTGGTGGCAAGTGGCGCGTAGTCGATGGTCAGGTTGAAGGCCTTGACCTGAAAGGCCTGATCGCCGATCACAGTCAAGCGGCTCGCCAGTTGATCGCTGGCACCTGATCCGATCACCAATCCCTGTGGGAGCGAGCTTGCTCGCGAAGGCGTCGTGTCAGTCAGTACTTGAGTTGACTGATACTCCGCTTTCGCGAGCAAGCTCGCTCCCACAGTTGTTTTGCGTCGGGTTCAGAGGCCCAGCAGGGACAACATGATGAACGTCGCAAACAGCACGAAGTGCGTCATGCCTTCGATGGCATTGGTCTCGCCGTCATTGAGGTTGATCGCGCTGACAATCAGCGTGATGAAGATCATCACCGTCTGCACCGGTGTCATCGCCATCTGAAACGGCTGGCCGGTGTACAGCGCCATCGCTTCCATCACCGGCACGGTCAGAATCACCGTCGACAATGACGCGCCCATCGCAATGTTGACCACCGACTGCATGCGGTTGGCCAACGCTGCGCGCAACGCAGTCAGAATCTCCGGCGCGGCAGAAATCGCCGCCACCAGAATCGCCGTGATCACCGGCGGTGCGCCCGTGCCTTCCAGGCCCAGATCGAGGGTCTTCGACATCACCTCGGCCAGCGCGCCGATCACCACAATGCCAAACACCAGAATACCGATCGACAGACCGATGCTCGGTGCTTTCGCCTGCGCGTCCTGCGGTTCTTTCTTACGGCGTTTATCGGGGTAGCTGTAGCTGAAAAAGTAACTGTGCGGGCCGACTTGCATGCGCAAAAACAACGCGTAAAGCACGACCATCGCACCGATGGTGAACGCTGAATAAATCTTCCAGTTGGCCTCGGGGATAAACTCCGGCACCACCATCGACACGCCCATGGCGGTGAGGATCATCACGCTGTAGCTGCGAGCCGAGTCATCGTTATAGGACTGCTCGCCGTGCTTGATCCCGCCCATCAGCGCGGCGAGGCCGAGGATGCCATTGATGTCGAGCATCACGGCGGAATAGATCGTGTCGCGCACCAACGTGGGCGACGCTTCGTTGCTCATCATGATTGCCAGGATCACCACTTCGACCAGCACGGCCGCGAGCGTGAGGATCATCGTGCCGTAAGGGTCGCCAACCTTTTCGGCGAGCAATTCGGCGTGATGGGCAACGCGCATCGAGGCGGCGACGATGAAGGCGATCAACAACAGGCCGGCAGTCAGCGCGACGATCTGGCCGCTGTGCAGCATCCAGTGCTCCAACGGATAGGCAACGCACGCGGCGATGACGGCCAGTAGCAGAAAACTTTCTTGCTTGAGGATCGAGAGCATAGCGGGCCTTTTTGCCAAAGAGAGCGGATGAGCTACTGACTGCGGGGCGGCGCTAACGTTTCGTTACACCTTAGCGCACCAAGTGCTGGCAGCGGGTTCAGGCATGCACTTTTATCGGCCCTGCCGGCCCCTTTGCGAGCAAGCTCGCTCCCACATTGAAATGCGATCCCCTGTGGGAGCGAGCTTGCTCGCGAAG
>NZ_UTHA01000032.1 GCF_900582195.1 Pseudomonas viridiflava | reverse complement strand
CCCGTAGTATGCAGTGAGCCGAGCATTCTCTTTATCTGGAGACAGAAAACGGTGAATGATGATGGTGACTACCAACGAAACTTCCATGAGCGGCAATGCCCATACCGGCAGCACGAGCGGCCAGGACCACCTGCACGGACTGCAGGATGACGATCAGCGTAACGCACATGGCAACACAGAAAATGTCGCCCGACAGGGAGGCGAACACTTCGAGCAGTACCGAGACAGCGCTGCAGAGCAGATAGAGAACCTTGCGCAGAACGCTCAGTCGGCGGCGCAGCAGATTGACAGCAATGACACTTTGGGCCTGTCGGGGTACGTCACTGACATGGCGCAAGCGATGACCCGGCTCGCCGACAACCTGCACAGCAAGAACGCCGAG
>NZ_UTHA01000301.1 GCF_900582195.1 Pseudomonas viridiflava | reverse complement strand
ACTGCGGGCCTTGGCGATGTGCTGGCCGGGCTGACCGGTGCGCTGATGGCTCAACACATGAGTGCGTTCGATGCGGCCTGTCTGGCGGTGTGGCTGCATGCCAGTGCCGGTCAGAAAATCGGTGCATCGGGGCGTGGCACGGCAGCCAGCGATATTATTCCCGCCATTCGTCAGTTACTGGAGGAGCTGAAACCGTGTCTGATTTAACGCTGCATGTGATTGGCGAAGAGGCCATGATGGCTTTCGGCGCACGCCTCGCGCAGGTCTCCGAGGGTGTAGGCGTCATTTTTCTGGACGGGGATCTGGGCGCGGGCAAGACCACGCTTTCGCGAGGCCTGATACGTGGATTCGGGCACGAAGGGGCTGTGAAGAGCCAGACCTTCACCCTCGTTGAAC
>NZ_UTHA01000023.1 GCF_900582195.1 Pseudomonas viridiflava | reverse complement strand
CTTTATTAGTGCGATGCCAGTGTATTGACATCAACCATTAATCAGCCATCCGGAAACAAATATGGGAGCGAGATTGCTCGCGAAAGCGGCGGAGCAGTCGAACTGTATGTCGGATACCCCACCAACCTTGCGAGCGAGCCCTACCCATATCGAGGTTTTTAAGCACTCAGCGCAAAAACCACATCGATCACGTAATCGTTTCCGTCGTTTTTTTCAGTTGTAAAGTGCAGACGGCCGTTAATTGCGTTCTCTGGCTGCCGCTGCAGCAGGATACTGCCAGACAAGGACGCGAATACATCCCAATGTGTTGTGTCCCTGAATTTGCGCCTGTATACGAGGTAAAGGACCCTCGAATCCGGCAGATTGATGGTACCGCTAGGCTCCTGGCTTTCGCTGAGCTGAAGCACTATCTGCTCTCGATCATCCATCACCCCATGAAAGTACAGACTGCCCTGTCGCTCATCCCGATAGATGAAGGTGGCATTGAACGAATGCTCCGTCCCTGTACCCCGATGAGTGATGGTGCCCTTGATGGTTTCAGCCGGCAGTTCTTCTATTGCGTCAACAAGCTTACTGTTCATGGTCAATCTCCTGGATCAGAAAATTTGAGGATCCAAACTTCCGTGCCCGGTTATTGAACAGGAATCTATCAATCTTGAGACCTGTCAGATATGACAGGTATAAAAACCAAGCTCGTTATTCCATAGCCGAGAAAAATAAGGCCCGCCGGACATCAATGCCCGGCGGGGCCTTATCAACTCCCCGTACGAATCTTGTTCCACACCCGCGTGCGGATCCGGTCAATGTTCAACGGCATCGCCTCCAGCGCAAACAGCTTGCCCATCATCTCCGGGCTTGGATAAACCTTGGTGTCGTTCTTGATGGCCGGGTCGATCAGGCTGTCGGCCTGCTCATTGCCATTGGCGTAGTGCACGTAGTTGCTGATGCCAGCCATGACGTCCGGGCGCAGCAGGTAGTTCATGAACGCGTACCCGGCCTTCTCGTCCGGCGCGTCGGCCGGCATGGCGACCATGTCGAACCAGATCGCCGCGCCTTCCTTGGGAATCGCGTAGCCAATGTCGACGCCGTTTTTCGCTTCCTTGGCGCGGTTCTCGGCTTGCAGGATGTCGCCGGAGAAACCGACCGCCACGCAGATGTCGCCGTTGGCCAGGTCGCTGGTGTATTTCGAGGAGTGGAAGTAGCTGACGTACGGCCGCACTTTCATCAGCAGCGCTTCGGCTTTTTTATAGTCCTCGGGATTTTTGCTGTGGTGCGGCAGGCCGAGATAATTGAGCGCCGCCGGGAGCAATTCCGGGCCGTTGTCGAGAATGGCGACGCCGCACTTCTGCAGCTTTTCCATGTACTCGGGCTTGAAGATCAGATCCCAGGAATCCACCGGCGCGTTGTCGCCCAGCACGGCTTTGACCTTGGCGATGTTGTAGCCGATGCCGGTGCTGCCCCACAGATACGGAAAGCCGTGTTCGTTGTTCGGGTCGTTGGTCTGCAGGGCTTTGAGCAGCACCGGATTGAGGTTCTTCCAGTTCGGCAGCTGACTCTTGTCGAGTTTCTTCAGCGCCCCGCCCTGAATCTGCCGGGCCATGAAGTGGTTGGACGGAAACACCACGTCGTAACCGGATTTACCGGTCATCAACTTGCCGTCGAGGGTTTCGTTGCTGTCGTAGACGTCGTAGGTGACACCGACGCCGGTCTCTTTCTCGAAATTCTTGGTGGTGTCCGGCGCAATGTAGTCGGACCAGTTGTAAACCTTGACCGTTTCCGCTGACTGAGCAAGGGAAACAGCGAGCATCAGCGGTGCCAGAGCGAGGGTCTTGCGGATCATGGATCGATTCCTGTGTGGGTTTTCTTTTTTGTTGGCAGGCAATCAAAGGATCAAACAATCAGAAAATCAGCACGTAGCTCTTGCGCACGGTTTCCTGGATATCCCAGATACCGAGCGTGTTGGCCGGCAACATCAGTGCGTCGCCACCTTGTATGTGCAGGGTCTCGCCGCCACCGTCGGGGGTGAACGTGCAGCGTCCGGAAATAAAATGGCAAAACTCTTGCGCGGTGATCTGCCGACGCCAGCGCCCGGGCGTGCATTCCCAGACGCCGGTTTCAACGCCGTCATCGCGCTCGACGCTGGTGGTCGAAGCAATCGCCACCGGCTCACCGAGGGGTACGGCCACCGGGCTGGATTCATCGAGTGGCAGGGTTGCGGTGTTTTTGAACTGGGTAATGCTCATGGTCTGACCTGTCTTTTGGGCTTGCTTGAATTAAATCGACGTTCAATGCATGAAACCTTCCATGAAGCCCGCGACCTGGCTTGCGAGTTTGCGCCGCCATGGCGCGGTCGCCGGGTTGGCCAGGGTCTGGTCTTCGTGGACGAAACTTTTGATGATCGCGTTGTAACCGAGCCAGCGGCACGGCTCGGGCTCCCAGGCGCGCAGCGCATGAATGCCGCCGTCCGGCAGCACCCACGGCTGGCGGACCAGCTCGGTGTCACGCTCAAGAATCAGGTCGGCCAGGGTGCGACCACCGAGATTGCTCGCGCCGACGCCCTCCCCGCCATAACCGCCGGACAGCGCGATGCCGTTGGCGCGATCGCAAAGCATGTGTGGCTTGAAATGACGGGACATGCCGAGATTGCCGCCCCAGGCGTGGGTGATCTGCACGTTTTTCAGTTGCGGGAACAGTTCGCCGAACAGATAGCGGCGCAACTCGACTTCATCGCGGGTCAGGTCGAAGTTATGGCGCAGCTTGCCGGCGAATTGATAACCGCCCCGGGCGCCGAAGATCAGACGATTGTCGGCACTGCGCTGGCCGTAAGTGACCTGGCGGCTGAACTCGCTGAACGCCTGGCCACGGCTGAGGCCGATTTCGTCCCAGGTCGCAGCAGACAACGGCTCGGTGGCGACAATCAGGCTCTGCACCGGCAATTGATAGCGGCCCAGCGGTGGCAAGGTCACCGAATAACCTTCAACGGCCGGTACGATCCAGCGACTGCGCACGCTGGCTTTGGCGGTGCGCAGGCTGCCCGACTGCCAGTGCGTGACCGGGCTGTTTTCGTAGATTTTCACGCCCATGTTCTGCACGGTGCGCGCCAGACCGCGCACCAGTTTCGCCGGGTGGATGGTTGCCACGTGTGGCGCGTAAATCCCGCCGTACGGTTTGGCCACGCGGATCTGCTGCGCCAGTTGTTCGGGGCTGAGCCAGCGGTAATCGTCGTCGGTCAGGCCTTGTGCGTGCAGTTTGCCCAGATACTCGCGCAGCGAGGCTTCTTGCTCCGGGTAACGCGCGGCGCAATACAGCACGCCGCCCTTGCGGTAATCGCAGTCGATGCCTTCGCGTTCGAGGACGACTTCCACTTCATCGGGAATGCTGTGCAGCAGATCGAAGGACGCGCGGCGCTGCTCTGGCGACAGCCCGGCCAGCAAGCGATCCTCGCCGAGCAGGTTGCCCATCAGCCAGCCGCCATTGCGACCGGAAGCACCGAAACCGGCGGTCTGCGCTTCGACAATCGCAATGTCGAGGCCCGGTGCCAGTTTCTTCAGGTAGTACGCGGTCCACAGCCCGGTGTAGCCCGCGCCGATGATCGCCACGTCGACGTCCAGGTCTCGCTCAAGCTCGGGCCGCGCGGTCAGCGGCTCATCGAGTTGATCCATCCACAAACTGATAGTGCGCCACGCCGGCATGCAAGACTCCGCAACTGAAAACCTTCGATGGCGTCGATCCTAGTGGCTGCGCTCAGTCGATGTCTTGCGCGCGTGCCCGCAAAGAAATTTGTTTGGCGTAGGCCTTCGGCGACTGGCCGGTGTGCTGGCGGAAACAGCTATAGAACGCCGACAACGAATTGAAACCGGCGGCGAAGGCCAGCTCATCGATGCGCAGCGGTGGCGTGGCGTTATCCAGCGAGCGCAGCAGATGTTGCAGGCGCGCCTGATTGACGTAGCGATAGAAGCTTTGCCCGAGCACCTGATTGAGCAGATAGGAAATCTGATTGCGGCTGTATCCGCACTCCCTCGCTACGCGCTGCAAATCAAGTTCGGGATCGAGGTACGGCTGCTGCTTTTCGAAATACTGCTGCAGGTCTTCGGCCATAAAACTCAACTGGCGCGGCGACAGCCCCAGACGACTGACTGCCGGCCGCTGACTTGAGGAAGCCGTGCCAGCTGTTTGCGTGCGCACCAGCGAAGCATATTCGTTAACGCGCCAGATCAGCCCGTCCTTGACCGTGATCGCCTCGCTGGAGCGAAACGACACCAGACCGTCGCCGCCGCGCAAGGTCACTTCGTATTGAATGAACGCGGTGTTGCCGTCGACGCGAATGCGGTCGCAATGCTCAAGCAGTTCGTCGGATTCGCGCGGCATACTGACCTGCACGTACTCACGCAACTCATCGAGGCCGAGCACGCGATTCTGGAAGAAATCGTTGTACTGGATGTCCGGGTGGTACAGCGCCATGACGCTGTCGAGGTCGCGGTGCTTCCAGCTCAGGTGATAGCGCATGACCGTGGCCGCCGTGGCTTGGGTCTGTTCTGGGCCGTCGTCGTCGGCGTGCATAAAGGGCTCGGCGCAAAAGAACCGAGCTTGCCCAAGTTCGCCCCGGCCTTCAACGATTAATCCGTAGTGGCATTTTGGCGACGTTTGCGTAGGCCGTGACTTACATCAAAAAATGCGAAGCAATCGCAAAATGAACTGAAAAATCTCACAGGAATTTCACATCCAGATGCTACTTTTAACGTCAGTCACCGGTTGAGCCAATGAAGGCTCTTCCCACCTAACATGAGCAAACGGAAGCGCTCGATGAAGAAGGCGGGCAACACATGAATAAAGGGTCGAGCAAAGTCACGTTTCCCAACGCATGCCAGCTGATGCGTTGGCATTTTCATCCCATGGGTTTCGAGGCGACGATGGATGCGCCGGGCAGCATGATTGCCCGCCTGTTCGATCGTGCCAGTGGCGAAACCATGATCGCCATCGCCGGCATCCCGTGCGCGACGGTGATGAATGCAGCGGATGTCGAGCGAATTATCGAGGCTGTGGAGGATGAGCTGGAAGCTTTCGTACCTCCGGAGTCTCTCAGGAATTACGCATAAGCCTTTGATTTAAAACTAAAAAGCCCACAGTGATGTGGGCTTTTTTGTGGCTTATGCGCTTTGCTTGGCCGTTCGATGATCAACGAAAAACGGCTTGCCCTTGGCCACTCGGTCGGACGCCCGGGGCATGTTCACCGCTTGTGCCTCCTGCGGTTCGACATACCAGTAGCAATGGCTGACAGCCCGCGTGATGCCGACATAAGCCAGGCGCAGGATCTCGTCCTTTTGCGCACTGTCATAGGGCTCGCTGTCGCCCGACTTGCCCAGACCTGCCATGCGGTAGACCTGGTTCTTGTAGGGCGAACTGGTCAGGTGCTGACAGTCTCCGAGCAAAAACACCGCATCCGCCTGCAAGCCTTTGGCGCTGTGGTAGGTCAGTTGCTTCAGACGTCGCGCTTCGTACGGCAAGCTCGAATCAACATTAACTACTGACTGAATATGCTCTTCAATCAATGACTTATCGCTGCTTTTTCGATAAAGCATCAAGATCGAATGACCTTGGCGGTAGTGCTCGGCGAGGCGCTGCCCCAAGGCCTGATCGTCGCGCTCCAGCACAGTGACCGGCTGCAACGGCTTGGGCGTGCCGCTTGCCTTGGCTTTTTTCCCCGGGATTGCCGGCGCCGCGCGGACGATATGTTCAGCGGCATCGATGATGTGCTGGTGACTGCGATAGTTGTCGCTGAGCGTCACCCGCGTGGTGCTCGGCGAGGGGAATTCCTTGTCGAACGCCATGAAGTAACTCGGCGAACTGCCACGCCAACCGTAAATCGACTGCCAGTCATCGCCGACGCACAGCAGCGACGAACGCTGCGCGCCCCGCCCGACGTGCATGGCCGGGCCTCGGCTGCGGATTTCCGTGAGGCTGGCGCGAATCCACGAGACGATCTGTGGCGATACGTCCTGAAATTCATCGATCATCAAATGCGAAAGCGGCCTGAGCAACTCATCGCTCAATAGCTTCAGGTTTTCCGGCGAATGCTCGCTGAACAGCGCGAACATGCGGTTGTAGGTCATGAGCGGCGGCTTTTGATCCAGCAGATGATCTTCAAAAGCGCGCCAGAACAGACTCAGGGCCTCGAAGAAGAACCGGTCCGGATCATCCTTGGCAAAGCTCATACGGCCGACCGCGTCAGGCACGTCCAGGCCCAGGTTTTCGATGAAGCCTGCCGCCGCCACGAAACAGTCGAGCAACGGCGCCGAGGCCAACTCTCCCTTGACCTTGTAATCGAAGCCCGGCCCGGCACTGGCATCGCCCGCCAGCGTTGCTAGAACACGCTTTGATGATTCATAACTATCCAGCCAAATCAAAGGCTTACGACAAAAAGCTTGAAACAGGGTGCGCTTGACTGCCCACTCTGCGCGCACGCTGAGCTTGGCATTTGGCCGGCTGGTTTGCGGGTTTTCCCGCGGATCGAAGCCAAGCACCACCCAGGCATCCAGGCTCGGTATGTAGCCGTGGCAATGGAATTTTGCCCCGTTGATATCGAAGCTCTGACGGTTCGGCTCGATGCCCTTGATCGGCCAGGCGCCGGCGCGGAACCACAGATCTTCGATGGCATCGCACAGTTCTTCATCGCGCTGGGAGGCCAACTGCGTCACCGCAACGCGCTTTTGCACGTCCGGGTGATCGCGCTCCAGCTCCTTGAGCTGTAGACCGGCGCGGGACAATGGCTGAATCAGCTGACGGAAACGTTCGTCTTCGTTGAACAGGCGGTGATAACAGCCGTTGAGTTGCTGGCGTTGCGCGTCGTTGATACGCAAGTCGAACGGATTGCTATCGACCTCCTCGTCAGCACCTTGTGGCCGATTGCTCAGGTTCTCAAACGCCTGCAAGCGTTCAAAACCCGGCAGGCTGCGCACCATCGGCAGGATGCGCGAGTGGAAGGTGCGCACCAGTTCTCGCGCCTGGCGCAGATTCAGCGCCAGGCCCCAGAGCGCGAACAGTTCGATCAGTTTATTGATGAAATCCTTGCGCGACTCGCGGGTGAAGGTCACCACGGTCATCGAATCCAGCTCGAAACCCTGATAGTGGTTGAGCAACAGAATGCGCAGCACCAGCGTGGTGGATTTGCCTGCGCCTGCGCCAGCAACCACTGAGGTTGATGGGGTCTCGCTGAAAATCATCTTCCACTGCGCGGCACTCGGCTGCGCATGTTCAGGCAATAAACGCGCGACATCGGCTTTCATGCGCTTTTTCAGCTCGGCCGTCAGCGGCAGGCGCCAGTCATCAAACAGATGGTTATCGACACTGGGTGGGCGATGCTCGGTGTTGCGACTGTCACGGATCAGCAGCACCTGACGGCCTTCTTCCAGCCCCTCAAGCTTGCCTTCCTTGAAGCCATATTCGACGCCAGCGGTATGACCGCTGCGGAATCCGTCGGCCTGACCGTGCAACCACGATGCACGGTGCTGCGCGCGCAGGCGGGTCAAGCCGTGGCCGAAGAAGCGCGCTGCCAGGCGTTTGAACCATGGCATTTCGGCCAAGGGGCGAAGTTCAGGGGGAAGATCGGGGGTGTGTTGCGCCACGCTGATGGCTCCGGTGTGCAAGGCTGTTGCGGCTATGGTGTCTGCATTTGCCGCGCAGTTCTAGCGAAATGCTTACAAGTCATCGGTTTAGGCGATGAACTGAAGGTTGGATGAGATATTTCCGAGCTATTTCGTATCAGTCCTTTCGATAGTAATGCCGCACTTTTTACGCTTTTTATCGATAGTTAACTGATAGATGATCGCCGTCATAAACCACCGGTATCGCGTCGGGTGTAACCCATCTCATCCCATCACGAACCTTTTGAGGAGACGATCATGCTTGAACTCAGACCTTTCAGCTCGCTGGGCGGCGCGCATCACGGCTGGCTGGATGCCCATCACCACTTTTCATTCGCCGAGTACTACGACCCTCAGCGTATGAACTGGGGCAATCTGCGGGTGTGGAACGATGACGTGATCGCGGCGGGCACCGGTTTTCCGCAACACCCGCACCGCGACATGGAAATCATCACCTATGTCCGTGAAGGTGCAATTACCCACCAGGACAACCTCGGCAACAAGGGTCGCACCGAGGCTGGCGATGTTCAGGTGATGAGTGCCGGCACCGGTATCGCGCACAGCGAATACAACCTGGAAGCGAAAGACACCAAGATCTTCCAGATCTGGATTCTGCCGACGGAAACCGGCGCACCGCCATCGTGGGGCGCAAAACCGTTCCCGAAAGGCCAGCGTGAAGGCTTTGTCACACTGGCCAGCGGCAAGGAAGGTGATGACCAGAGCTTGCGGATTCGCGCCGATGCAAGATTGGTCGCGGCCAATCTCAAGGCAGGTGAAACGGCGGAATATCATTTGGATGAAGGTCGTCGTGCGTATCTGGTGCCAGCCACTGGCGCGATTGAAGTCAACGGCTTGCGCGCACAAGCTCGAGACGGCGTGGCGGTAGCGCATGAGCAAGTGCTGAGCGTCACAGCCCTTGAGGACAGCGAGATTGTGCTGGTGGATCTGGCCTGATGGCTTGAATGGCAGGCAAAAAAAGGGGCAACCATCTCGGTTGCCCCTTTCTTCATGCGCTTGCGAACATCACTTACTGGAGATGGCGCCATCCACCAAGGCTTGCGCCTCGACAACCAATTGTTTCAGATGGTCATCACCAATGAAGCTTTCGGCGTAAATCTTGTAGATGTCTTCGGTGCCCGACGGACGCGCAGCGAACCAACCGTTTTCAGTCATCACTTTCAGACCGCCAATCGCCTGATCATTGCCCGGTGCATGGCTGAGAATGCTCTGGATTTTCTCACCGGCCAGTTCGGTCGAGGTGACCTGCGCAGGCGACAATTTGCTCAGCAGCGCTTTCTGCTGCGGATTGGCCTTGGCGTCGACGCGCACCGAGAACGGTTCGCCCAGCTCATCGGTCAATGCCTTGTAGGCCTGGCTTGGGTCGCGACCGGTGCGCGCGGTCATTTCGGCGGCGAGCAAGGCCGGGATCAGACCGTCCTTGTCGGTGCTCCACACGCCACCGTCCTTGCGCAGGAACGATGCGCCGGCGCTTTCTTCGCCGCCGAACCCCAACGAGCCATCGAACAGGCCGTCAGCGAACCATTTGAAACCGACCGGGACTTCGTACAGACGACGACCCAGACGCTTGGCAACACGATCGATCAGACCGCTGCTGACCACGGTTTTACCCACGCCAGCATCCGCGCGCCATTGCGGGCGGTTCTGGAACAGGTAATCGATCGACACCGCGAGATAGTTGTTCGGCGCGAGCAAACCACCGGACGGCGTCACGATACCGTGGCGGTCGTGATCCGGGTCGCAGGCAAACGCGACGTCGAATCGCTCTTTCAGGCCGATCAGGCCTTGCATGGCATGGCCGGACGACGGGTCCATGCGAATCTGGCCATCCCAGTCGACAGTCATGAAACGGAACGTCGCGTCGACTTCCTTGTTGACCACTTGCAGATCGAGACGGTAATGCTCGGCAATCGCCGACCAGTAGCGCACCCCTGCTCCACCCAGCGGATCAACGCCCAGACGCAGCTTGGCGTCACGAATCGCGTCGAAATCGATCACGTTGATCAGGTCGGCCACGTAGGTGTTCACGTAGTCGTGACGATGAGTGGTGCTGGCTTTGAGTGCCTGCTCATAGCTGATGCGCTTCACACCAGCCAGCTTGTTGGCCAGCAGTTCATTGGCCTTGGCCTCGATCCACTTGGTGATGTGGGTGTCGGCCGGGCCGCCGTTGGTTGGGTTGTACTTGTAACCACCGCTTTGTGGCGGGTTGTGCGACGGCGTGATGACGATGCCGTCCGCCAGGCCCGAAGTGCGGCCACGGTTGTAACAGAGAATGGCGTGGGAAATAGCGGGAGTCGGCGTGTATTCATCACCCTCGGCGATCATCACGGTCACACCGTTGGCCGCCAGTACTTCCAGCGCGCTGGCCCCGGCCGGGGTCGACAGTGCGTGGGTGTCGATGCCGACAAACAGTGGTCCGGTGATCCCTTGAGCTTCGCGGTACAGGCAGATCGCCTGACTGATGGCCAGAACGTGCCACTCGTTGAAACTCAAGTCGAACGAGCTGCCCCGGTGTCCGGATGTACCGAACGCGACACGCTGAGTGGAAATCGAGGCGTCGGGCTGTCCCGTGTAGTAGGCCGTTACCAGTCGCGGGATATCGACCAACAATTCTGCCGGTGCCGGTTTGCCCGCAAAAGGACTGAGTGTCATGCAAAACCTCTGAAATAGAGTGGTTCAGGAATAGAGTGCAGTTTACTGGCAGTTTGACCGCAGTGCGATGGGATCTATCCGGCACTCTCCCGATGTTTTTTAACGTTAGTCACCGGGCGCCAGGCGCAAGGCATCACCGAGCAATCCGACCACGCTGGCCAGATCATGTTCGCCATGGCTCAGCGGACTCAAACGCAGATGCTGCGCATGCAGGCCTTGCAGGCTGAACAGCTCGCCCGGCGCAATAATGATCTGCTGCCTGAGCAGATGCTGAAACACATGGGCCATGTTTACCGGACGTAAGGAGCGCACCCAGACGGTCGCCCCACCCTCGGGCTCGACAATCTGCAACGCATCGCCAAGTCGCTCGCGCAACAACTCGATCAATTGCGTGCGACGCTCCTTGAGCATTCGCCGCAATATCAGCAAATGCTGATCCAGCCGGCCTCCTCCCAATAGCCTGGCGATGGCCTTCTGGCGGATCGGCGACAAGCGAAACGCGCGCAACAGGAAATGTCGTTGCAACTCATTGCGCCAATGACGTGACAGCAGAAAGCCGAAAGGTGCCTCGGCGCCAATGAATTTCTCGAACGTGGAAAACACCAGCAAACGGTCGGGATCCAGCCAGTCACGCAACCGCTGGGGGGCCCCGCCTTCGTGAAGTTCGCTGTAACAGTCGTTTTCCAGCACCCAGGTGCCATGAACCCCTAGCAAATGTGCAATTACCTGCTGGTTACTTACCGGCAGCAAGCTGCCTCGGGGCATGTTCAACGCCGACGACAAAAGAATCAGCCGTACCGACTCGCTTTTGAGCAATGACTCCAGCCGCTGTGGATCAATCTCGCCGCCGGCGAGCAGTGGCAACTCGATGACGCGGACTTCTGCGGCGGCCAGCAGGCGCAAGATCACCCAGTCACAGGGCGATTCCACGATTACGGTGGCCCGGCGCAAATCAAGCACTGAAATCAGTATTTCCAGAACCCCGCGCAGATCTGCACCAATGTAAACGTCATCCGCACGCCAATAGTTGGCGGTTGATGAGGTGTAACGTGCGGCGAGCACCGTACGCAACTCCAGCTCGCCACAGGGTTGCACCAGCGCTTGCGGCTGGCGCGGATACTGGCGCAGCAGCTCCCGTTCCAGCATTAACAACGGACTGTCGAGCGGTTGCAGTGAGGCCGGTTCATCAGCGCTGAGCACGCACATGCCCGGCCGCCTTGCGTTGACATAAACGGTCTCCAGCAAATCACTGCCACTTTCCGGAGAATCCATCACGTGCAACGCTTGCGCGTAGTAACCGGACTTGGCTATCGAATACACCCGACCTTCCTTTTCCAGCAGCGAATAGGCGTACTGGACGGTCGAGATCGACACGTTGAGTCGATCAGCCAGTTGACGCAGTGAGGGCAGGCGCACCGCCGCACTGCTCCCCGCCTCGTCTATCAGCAACGTCAGATATCGATACACTGCCTGATAAACGAAGTCGTTCTCCCTCGATGCTTTCACAAGCCCGCATCCATGGGCATGGGTCTATCTCCCTGCAAGTGGCTCACGATCAACCTTCTGCCGACCGGTCGACTGTCGGTTCGGCGTTCGCATTGTTCCCGTTTTCGTTTTTTGCAGCCGTGTCGCTGGCCGCCGGCATACGAATCGGGCCCATTTTGTACAGACGCACAATCAACCTGACGGGCAGACCACTGACATCTGTCATCCATTTCATGACCTGCTCCGGCGCATGCAGGCCCTGCATGGCACGGTGCAGCTCCGGTAACGCCACCAACATGCCGGGGTGACAATTACGCAAAAACCGCTCAAGCCCGGCGCCGCCGTTGATGAACGGAGCAAACAGCAGGCACGTCAGCTGGATTTCATTCAGGTCGAAATTGGCCAGCAGCGCGCTTTCTGCCTGGCTACGCAGCTGTTCGGGTTCCTCGAGATTGCCGAAGCTCGCCAGCAACTGCTCGCAAACAGGTTCGGGAACCTGTTTTTGCCGCATCGTTGTCAGGCTGTTTTTCAGATAGTCGCCGACGCCGGCCTCATACGTTCTACCTTCGATGAATTGCGCCTGCAAGCCTTGCAAATGTGCAGCCACCACAGGCTCCACGTGCTCATCATCACCTTGATAAAGCGTCAGGTCGTCAGCCTGAAAACCCAGAAAGTCACTCAGCAAAGGCCAGCGCTCTTCGAGTTTGCCGACAATCATGTCGTTGATACTGATAAAGCTGGTACGCCGACAGGCTTCAAATTGGCCTTCTGGTCGCCAGCCTATCCGCTCCTCTTCGGGGTAAAACTCGCGGTAATAATCGCCGCCGAACCCATCGAGCAGCGGGAACAGCATTTCAAAACCCACAGCACTCGCCTGCGGCCCGGCGATACCAGCCTTCTGCACAGCGCGCCCCAGACCGTCGAGAAAGTGGTTTTGCCGACGCGGGGACTCACTGCCGATCATGGCGTCGACGCCATTGTTCCAGCGGGCCACCTGCCCGTAGAACTCGGCAGTGGCGAGATAAGCGTCATCCCATAGTTCCAGCGGCTCATTCCAGGTGCGACGATGCCCGAGCAGCAGCAGATTGATGCGATTGGCCTCACGACCGGCCTCGCCAATGGAGGCCTGATGATCGAACGGTAAAACCTCGCGGTGATTCACCATCACCAGTTCCACACGGGGGTCGTCATACAGAAACAATGCGCTGTAGCTACGGTGCATGTTTTGCAGCGACGCCTGGCTGCTGCCGTTCCAGCGCAAATTGGCCACCCGCAACTGAAAGGTCGCCGGTGAACGACCGGCTATGGTCAGCTGCGCCGCTCGCAGCAATGCCAGCGTGTAACAACTGTCGCGCGACCCTGACTGGTTCACCAGCACCTTGAAATGACCGATGTTCTCCATACCGCCGGCGGCCACTGCCAGGCGCTGGATCAGCAACTGCAGCGCCGTGCGTTCTGCGCGGGAGAAGAAACTCAGCAAACGTTGCAATACTTGCTGGTAGACATAGTTCATTGCCTGATCATGGATCGTGCTCATCGGTATTTACCCGGTATCGAAAGTTTCATGCCGCGCGAACTGAAATAGCAGCCGGCAGCAATTCATCAATAAGTAATAGACGTTCGAATGCTAACACTTACAAGTTTGTAGTTATTTGAAACACTTGAACTGACAAAACGCCTCACGTCGCCGAGAGCCAGCCTCAAGCCACTGTAATTACTGGGGTATTTTTTTCGGGACGCAGTCCTAGGAAACTTCCCACAAGGTCCCACGGCAAGTGAGTACAAGAAAAAGAGAAGCGGTTTCCGAATAGCCCTACAACAATTAAACAAAAGTTGCCTTGATCAATCGATTTATTCGTTTGATATCGCGCAGGACAAAATGAATGCACAGCCATGACTCATTCCTTGAGATGAAAGTAATCATTCAATTATCAGGGCTTATATTGTGATTAGAAGATACAGATCGAGAGCAAAAACCAGTTCAGTTGCTGAACGGTTCCCGATGCAGCCTCAGGAAGCTCTTTTTTTCAGGAAGGAGGCTAAACACAGAAGAGTCCGTGGGGCCACGGACTCTGACGACAAGGCTTACGCTGGTTCGACTTGCAGGGCGACCCGTTCGCGGCATGGGCATTCGTCCATGTAGCGATGCGCTTCGACGAACTCGTTGAACGGAAATACACGCGTCTTCAGTGGCAGCAACACGCGGTCAGCAGTCAACTGGTTGATGTCACGCAAGGCACGCTGCAAAGCGACATGATCCTGATTAATACCCAGTTCAGGCTTGCCGGTGAAGTTGCCGATGCAGTGCACGAAGAACTGGATGTTCTTCTGGAACGCTGCGCAAGCCGGGAACGGCGTCTGGTTGCCGCCCTGCAAGCCGTACAGCACCAAGCTGCCACGCGGCGCGAGCACATCGCCAAGCAGCGACATCTGCGGGCCGCCGAGACCGTCGAACACCACGTCGACACCGCGGTTGTCGGTGATCTTGTTGATTCGCATCAACAGATCTTCCTCTTCGGTGACGATGACCTTTTCTGCGCCAAGGGACAGCAGGTACTCGCGTTCCTCCGCCTCTTTGGTGGCGGCAATCACCCGCACACCCATGGCTTTGCCCAACTGGACAAACGAAGGACCGGCGCAATGACTGGCATCAGTGACCAGCGCGAACTGCCCCGGTTTGACCCGCGCCAGATCGGCGTAGGCAAAGTAGGCAATCAGCAACGGCGTGTAATGCACGCTGGCTTCGATCGGGCTGAGCACATCGGGATAACGGGTCAGCGCAGTACGCGGCAATACGATCGATTCGCCGTAGACCGGGTAGTCGTTCGCACTCTCGGCCGGAAAGCTGGCGACCTTGTCTCCCACTGCCAGATCATCGACACCGTCGCCGACAGCGGTGATTACACCGGCCATCTCGTGACCAAGACCCGCAGGCAGTCGCGCCTGAGACGAGGCCAGATTCTGACGCCAGAGGGTGTCATACCAGCTGATGCCGATCGCCTCGACACGCACCTGCACTTCGCCAGGACCTGGCTGAGCGGCCGCATGCTCTTCGCATTTGAGCACCTCGGCCGGACCAAACTTGTGAAAACGGATCGTGCGGGACATCGCAAACCTCGTCAAAGTAACCTCTAATGCCCTGAACTCTATCTGGGCTTTTGACCCAAGACCATCAGTGGCTATTAATAGTCGACATGCCTGTCATTGATTCCGCAGTATGGGCGGCATTGGCAAAATCCGTGAAAAATTGCTGCCACCGTCTCAGTCAAGCTGAATTTTCCGGTGCAGAGTACCAGCCTTTCCCCGTAAGATTCATGCCGGCCATTGTTCTCATATGGCCGCTCTCGTCAAGCTTGATGACTCTGCCAGGACTCCAGATGAATCGTAATGACCTGCGTCGTGTCGACCTGAACCTGTTGATCGTATTCGAAACATTGATGCACGAACGCAGTGTTACCCGGGCGGCAGAAAAGCTCTTTCTCGGTCAACCGGCAATCAGTGCGGCGCTCTCGCGCTTGCGCAGCCTGTTCGATGACCCGCTCTTCGTGCGCACCGGACGCAGCATGGAACCGTCCGCCCGCGCAGTGGAAATCTTCGCCCTGCTCTCGCCGGCCCTCGACTCTATTTCGACCGCCGTCAGCCGTGCGGCCGAATTCGACCCTGCTACCAGCACATCGGTATTCCGTATCGGCCTGTCCGACGACGTCGAATTCGCCCTGCTGCCAATGCTGCTCAAACGCCTGCGCGCCGAGTCGCCAGGCATCGTGCTGGTGATCCGTCGCGTCAACTACATATTGATGCCGGGCCTGTTGGCTTCCGGCGAGATTTCCATCGGTGTCAGCTACACCACCGACCTGCCGGCCAACGCCAAACGCAAGGTCTTGCGTCGCAGCGCGCCAAAATTGCTGCGCGCCGATACCGTGCCGGGACCTTTGAGCCTGGATGACTACTGCGCGCGTCCGCATGCGCTGGTGTCGTTTGCCGGCGACCTCAGTGGCTTCATTGATGAAGAGCTGGAGAAACTGGGGCGCAAACGTCATGTGGTGCTGGCTGTGCCGCAGTTCAACGGGTTGAGTACGTTGTTGGCAGGCACTGACATCGTGGCGACCGTGCCCGATTACACCGCGGAAGCGTTGACGGCTGCCGGCGGTGTTCGCGCGGAAGATCCGCCGTTGCCGACGCGCACGTTTGAGCTGCACATGGCTTGGCGGGGGTCGCAGGATAATGATCCGGGTGAGCGGTGGTTACGGTCGCGGATTCAGATGTTTTTCGGGGATCCGGATAGTCTCTAGGCGTCTCCAAAGCACACGGCAGCATCTATACGAGAGTCGCCCGCTCCTCCCGATCTTTAGAGGCGACCGCTGCCCACTTGACCGCGGTGTAATCGAGCTACGTTCTGATCGATGCGGTCTTGAATCGTGCGCAAAGTGTCTGGAGTAATTACCTGTGGAAACAGCTCCTCGGCGATGCTTGCAAACCGGCTCGCCACGTCACAAATGCCGTCAATCATTGCGCCTGCAACGTCCTGCGGCACTTCGGCTTCTTCGGCAAGCCGAAGCATCTGCGTGCGGGAAATCGACAGGGCTTCCCCCATCACATCCATCTGGTGATAACCGCCTGGCCCCTCGCAGAACGTCACGTCGTAAGCCGGCGACAGTCTCCACTGACCGTCTTGCGACATGATGTAGGCAAAGTTCTTGGGATGATCGTCTCTGTTGTTGAAAGCAACATTGAAGACAGCTCGTTCGAAGGCCACCGCCATCTCTCGCACGTCGTTGGTACACATCTGTGTTGCTCGCAAGAAGTTGACGTAGTCGACCACCCCTGGAGAGCGGTAATTTGCCCCTGTAAACGCCGCGAGGCTTTGCATCGGGACGCGCAGGCCATCCCGACGGTCAAATCGCTTACTGGCAAACGCCGCCAACCCATCCGGCAGACAGAAGTACTGCGTGTCAGGGGTCTGGATACCGCACATGCGCAAGCATTCGGCGTAAACCATTTCGATAGCGCACACTTCGGCATGTTCTTCTTTAGCCGGGAACTTGACCAGCCATGCTTCAAAGCCCGGCGTGACAGCAGTGGTAAACCGGCCAGTTTCGGGATCGCGATAGACCAGGGCCTTAGGCCTTGCCCCCTGAGGCGAGCCGCCCACCAGCAGCAACGTCTGCAAGAACTCACCACCGTCTCCATGGAGCACTTCCTGCACTTCGGCGGCAAGCTGCTCCAGCGGGATATGGACTTCAGACGTCTGTCCTTCGGGTGCCACTGGCTCAAACGTCATGGCGCCCATTGCATTGCTACCGATGTAGGCCAGCCGTTCCAGTGAACCGATACGCGCCGTGGTCAGCCCGCGGCGCCTGAACATGCGATCCATCAGCAACATGCCCCAGCCATCCGGCAAGGCGTCGTAAACAGGCCCTGGCAAGTACAGTTGGTGGTCTGGAAAATCTCGGCGTAACTTGGCCCCCTCCAACGGCAGCGTGTAGGAAGACAGTTCCAAGCCCCGTTGCCTGGCTTCATTGCTGTACTCGAACACGATCAGAGGGCGACCGGTCAGGGCCGTCGTGGAAACCAGCGTGCCCCATTGCCATCGCTCACCCCAGCCCTCGTAGAAGACGTTCACCTGCTCAAGCATTGCCGGGCTTCCTTTTGGTACGGAGACGATTGGCGCTGTTTTCATAGCGCCGAATATCCTCGATGGTGTCCAGCTTTGGCAGGAACAGGCCTTCAAGTTCCTTGGTCCGGCCAAGCGCTATCGCCACCCGAACGACGTTCTCGAAACCGACATTGCGCCCGGCTTCAAGATTGGACACGGTGTTTGTGCCGATGCCGGCACGCCCGGCCAGGTCGGCTTGTGTCATGTCCAGCGCCAAGCGCTCTGTGCGCAAGCGATCGCAGAGGCGCTTAACGACTTCGCTCGGCTTGCTGAAGCTTAAATCCAACATAGTGTGTGCCTAGCCCATTCTTTGCCGGTTAACTCCCAAAATTATAGAATTAAGCTACAGCCCTAACAAGCTACTTAATTCCCGTTATTTGTGGCTTACTGCCTAATTCATTTATCTAGCCACAATATACTGGACTTACCACCCATGAAATCGAACCGCAAGGCCAGCTATGGGAGGCGCTCAGAACCTTTTCAGTCAACGGTATTTTCAACCAATGAGCAGATTGCGCAGAGGCTTTTTCATTTGTGCGCCCCTTTTGCATTTCTGTGCGACACATCCCGTTTCAGGACTCACGCAAGGCTCTGGCACGGTGTTAGTTTGTAAGTGTATGTGTCTCGACCCTGAGACACGCCTTACTAACTGCCCTGCAAAGGAATGCCCTTCGTAATGAATGTCCCTTTCAAAAAACTGGCCGCCACCACCTTGATGCTGGCCGGTCTTGCCGTGTTTACGGCGCCCGCGCAAGCCAATATCACTCCGCAACAGAGCGCTGAAATCCTCAAGACTTACAGTGCAGACAAAGCCACCGACTTCCGCCAATTCCTCGGTAATCTGGGCAAGAGCAATCTGGCGAAAACCGCCGACATCAGCCGGGCCATTGGCGCGTACCTTGATAACAAGACCCTGACCGCCGATCAGCAGAATGAAATCTATCGTCTGTTGGGTATCTACACGCGCGCGAAGTACAGCGCAGCCGCCACCGAAACCCTGCGCGAACTGGTGGAGATCCCGACCTTTCGCAAGGACGGCGTCGAACAGCACGACAACCCGGAATTCATCAAGATCGCGGCGAAGATCAAGAGCCTTGCCGAGTCCTTCAATCTGAAATTCCGCAACATCGACAACCGCGTCTACGAGATTTCCCTCGATGGCAGTGGCGATGAAGTGGTTGGTATCCACGCGCACGCTGACGTGGTGCCGGTGACGCCGGAAAACTGGGTGCTCAAGGATGGCACCCGCCTCGACCCATTCAAGATCACCCTGATCGGTGATCGCATGTACGGTCGCGGCACCGAAGATGACAAGAACGGCATCGTGGTCACGCTGTATGCCATGAAGGTCATCAAGGAAGAAAAACTGCCGCTGGTGCGCAACTTCAAGCTGCTGGTCGACACCACCGAAGAAACCACCGGCGACGCGATTCCGTACTACTTCGAACGTAACCCGACGCCAAACTACAACCTGGCGCTGGACGGCGGTTATCCGGTGGTGATCGCGGAGAAAGGCTACGGCACCGTCATGGCCAACTTTGCCCAGCGCAAAGGCGAAGGCAAAGGTGCGGAAGTCATCTCGATGACCGGTGGTTTGGCGACGAACCAGATCCCGTCGGCGTCGGTTGCCACGATCGTTACCGACAAGCCTGCGGAACTGGCCGCCAGCCTGCAGAAGGTCGGTGACGAGTTTGCCAAGCGCAATGGCGGCGATTTCCAGGTGAACGCCAAGGTCGACGGCAAAGACGTCAAACTGACCGTGACCGGGGTATCCGCGCACTCCTCCGAGCCAGAGTCCGGTGTCAACCCGGTCGCGCGGATGCTGGTCTTTATCAATAGCCTTGATGGCAAAAAAGTCGCGTTCAAGCACAACCACATCACCGATGCCGCGCGTTACGCCGCCGACAACTGGGGTCTGGATTATCTGGGCAAAAAACTCGGTGTCGGTTTTTCGGATTCCTTCATGGGGCCGCTGACGACTTCGCTGACCTACGTCGGCATGGACGAAAAAGCCTTCAAACTTGCGGTCAACCTGCGCGTTCCGAAGGGCAAGTCGCCGGAGAAGCTCAAAGCAGAAATCGCTGAGAAACTGGCAGCGTGGAGCAAGAAGAGCCACGTAGCCGTTGCTTTTGACTCTTCGATCGACGAGCCGATGTACCGCAATCCTGAGGGTGAGTGGGTCAAGACACTGTTGGCTGTTTCAACAGAAAATCTCGGCATGAAACACGAGTTTGGCACCTCCGCCGGCGCCACCTCGGTGCATGAATTGCCGAACGGCGTGCAATTCGGTCTGGCCATGCCAAGTGTGAAATACACCGGTCACACCGATGGCGAGTTCAAGACGGTGGAGCAATTCCAGCTGGATCTGCAGATCGTGACCGAAATGATCGGCCGCATCGGTCAGTTACCGAAACTCTGACCGTGGTGCCGAACCCGCTATGGCGGGTTCGGCATTTTTAATCCCCGCATAATCCCCGCCGCGCAGCCTCGCTGCTGACTTTTGCACGCAAGGCAACACAGAATTGCCCTCAGAGAGATTGATAGCCACCTAACGAAAGGTGCATGCTAGAGAGTTCGTTCGGGCCTTATATCATTCCGAATGATAGTTACCTTTGCTTCATTCGATTCGTGCCATCACACCTCGCCGAGCATCATCCGCCCATCTTCAATACATTGGCGGATGCATCCATGGAACAGTCACTCAAACATTTGCGCTTCCCGTTGGCCATGTTGGCCGTACTGGTGATGAGCGCCTGCGGCAAGACTCCGGAGACTGCCGCCACTATGCCCGCAGCAAAAGTCAGCGTGGCCAAGGTGCTGGAACAACCGGTCAACGAGTGGGACGAATTCACCGGGCGCCTCGAAGCGCCGGAAACCGTTGAAATCCGTCCACGGGTCTCCGGCCAGATCGACGAGGTGGCTTTCACCGAAGGCGCGCTGGTCAAGAAAGGCGACCTGCTGTTCCAGATCGACCCGCGTCCGTTCCAGGCTGAGGTGCGCCGCCTCGAAGCACTGGTCGCCCAGTCCCGCGCCAACGCCACCCGCAGTGAAAACGAAGCCGGTCGTGGCGAACGTCTGCGCGCCAGCAACGCCATTTCCGCCGAACTGGCTGACTCGCGCACCAGCGCTGCACAGGAAGCCCGCGCCGCCGTCGGTGCCCTGCAAGCGCAACTGGACCTGGCCAAACTGAACCTCAGCTTCACCCGCGTAACCGCGCCGATCAGTGGCCGCGTCAGCCGTGCCGAAATCACTGCCGGTAACCTGGTGACCGCCGACACCACCCCGCTGACCAGTGTGGTGTCCACCGACCGCGTTTACGCCTACTTCGACGCCGACGAGCGTGTATTCCTCAAATACACCCAGCTCGCCCGCAACGGTCAGCGCGGCGCGACCACCCCGGTGTACATGGGCCTGTCCAACGAAGACGGCAACCCGCACCTCGGTCAGATGAACTTCGTCGACAACCAGGTCAACCCGAAAACCGGCACCATCCGTGGTCGTGCGGTGTTCGACAACCGCGACGGCACCTACACCCCGGGTCTGTACGCACGACTGAAACTGGTCGGCAGCGGCACCTACAACGCCATGCTGATCAACGACGAAGCCGTCGGTACCGATCTCGGCAAGAAGTTCGTACTGGTCATGGATGCGGACAACAAAACTGCATACCGCGCCGTCGAACTGGGCCCGAAAATCGAAGGCCTGCGCATCGTCCGTACCGGCCTGAACAAAGACGACACGATCATCGTCAAGGGTCTGCAACGGGTTCGTCCGGGCTCGCCGGTCACCCCTGAAGTGGTGCCGATGGCCAGCGAACAGACCATCGCGGCACTCGCTCAACAACGCCAAGCGCTGGAAGCCAGCAACCTGCCCAAAGTCGCCCCTGCCAAAGGCGCGTCCGGTTCAGTTGTGAAGCTGGCTGCTACGAACCCACGCGGTTAAGGGACGACAACTCCGATGAATTTTTCCCAATTCTTCATTTCACGGCCGATCTTCGCAGCGGTGCTCTCGCTGTTGATCCTGATCGCCGGTGCGATTTCGCTGTTCCAGCTTCCGATCAGCGAATACCCGGAAGTCGTGCCGCCAACCGTGGTGGTACGTGCGAACTTCCCGGGCGCCAACCCTAAAGTCATCGGTGAAACCGTGGCCGCTCCGCTGGAGCAGGCCATCACCGGCGTCGAGAACATGCTGTACATGTCCTCGCAGTCGACCGCCGACGGCAAGATCACCCTGACCATCACCTTCGCCCTGGGCACTGACCTGGACAATGCGCAGGTGCAGGTGCAAAACCGGGTGACCCGTACCGAGCCGAAACTTCCCGAGGAAGTGACGCGCATCGGTATCACCGTCGACAAGGCTTCGCCCGACCTGACCATGGTTGTGCACTTGACCTCGCCGGACAAGCGCTACGACATGCTCTACCTGTCCAACTACGCGATCCTCAACATCAAGGATGAGCTGGCTCGTCTGAACGGTGTCGGCGATGTGCAGTTGTTTGGTATGGGCGATTATTCGCTGCGAGTGTGGCTCGATCCGAACAAGACCGCTTCGCGCAACCTGACGGCGACCGATGTGGTCACGGCAATTCGTGAGCAGAACCGTCAGGTGGCTGCCGGTCAACTCGGCGCGCCGCCTGCCCCGAATGCCCAGAGCTTCCAGCTGTCGGTGAACACGCAAGGGCGTCTGGTCAGCGAGGAAGAATTCGAGAACATCGTCATTCGCGCAGGCGACAACGGTGAAATCACGCGCCTCAAGGACATCGCGCGCGTTGAGCTGGGTTCCAGCCAATACGCGCTGCGCTCGTTGCTGGACAACCAACCGGCGGTGGCCATCCCGATCTTCCAGCGCCCTGGCTCCAATGCCATCGACATCTCGAACGAAGTTCGCGGCAAGATGGACGAGCTGAAGAAAAACTTCCCGCAAGGCATGGACTACAGCATCGTCTATGACCCGACGATCTTCGTGCGCGGCTCGATCGAAGCGGTGGTTCACACCCTCTTCGAAGCACTGATCCTCGTGGTACTGGTGGTGATCCTGTTCCTGCAAACCTGGCGCGCCTCGATCATTCCGTTGGTGGCGGTGCCAGTATCGTTGATCGGTACGTTTGCGGTGATGCACCTGTTCGGCTTCTCGCTCAACGCTTTGTCACTGTTCGGCCTGGTACTGGCGATCGGTATCGTGGTGGACGACGCCATCGTGGTGGTGGAGAACGTCGAGCGCAATATCGAGCTCGGATTGAATCCCGTCGAAGCCACCAAGCGTGCCATGCGTGAAGTGACCGGCCCGATCGTTGCCACGGCGCTGGTGCTGTGTGCGGTGTTTGTTCCGGCGGCGTTCATCTCCGGCCTTACCGGGCAGTTTTACAAGCAATTCGCACTGACCATCGCGATCTCGACCGTGATCTCGGCGTTCAACTCGCTGACCCTGTCGCCAGCATTGGCCGCCGTATTGCTGAAAAGCCATGACGCACCGAAAGACCGCTTCTCCAAGGTACTCGACAAGATCTTCGGTGGCTGGCTGTTTCGCCCGTTCAACCGCTTCTTCGATCGTGCCAGCCATGGCTACGTCGGTACCGTGCGCCGGGTTATCCGTGGCAGCGGCATCGCCCTGCTGCTGTACGCAGGTCTGATGGTGCTGACCTTCTTCGGTTTCTCCAGCACGCCGACCGGCTTCGTACCGGGCCAGGACAAGCAATACCTGGTGGCTTTCGCCCAACTGCCGGACGCATCGAGCCTGGATCGCACCGAAGAAGTCATCAAACGCATGTCGGACATGGCGCTGAAACAGCCAGGCGTGGAAAGTGCCGTCGCGTTTCCGGGTCTGTCGATCAACGGCTTCACCAACAGCCCGAACGCCGGCATCGTCTTCGTGACGCTTAAGCCGTTCGACGAGCGTAAAGACCCGAGCATGTCCGCCGGTGCCATCGCCGGGGCCTTGAACGGCCAGTACGCGAACATTCAAGAGGCGTACATGGCGATCTTCCCGCCACCGCCGGTACAAGGTCTGGGCACCATTGGTGGTTTCCGCCTGCAAATCGAAGACCGGGGCAACCTGGGCTACGACGAGCTGTACAAAGAAACCATGAACATCATCAACAAGAGCCACAGCGTGCCGGAACTGGCGGGCCTGTTCACCAGCTACACCGTGAACGTGCCGCAGGTCGATGCCGCCATCGACCGTGAGAAAGCCAAGACCCACGGCGTGGCCGTCAGCGACATCTTCGACACCCTGCAGATTTACCTGGGTTCGCTGTATGCCAACGACTTCAACCGTTTCGGGCGCACCTATCAGGTCAACGTTCAGGCCGAACAACAGTTCCGCCTCGAATCCGATCAGATCGGTCAGCTCAAAGTACGCAACAACAAAGGCGAAATGATCCCGCTGGCGACCTTCATCAAGGTCAGCGACACCTCGGGTCCGGATCGCGTGATGCACTACAACGGCTTCATCACCGCAGAAATCAACGGCGCGGCTGCCCCGGGCTACAGCTCCGGTCAAGCGGAAAAAGCCATCGAGAAACTGCTGAAAGATGAGCTGCCAAACGGCATGACCTACGAGTGGACCGACCTGACCTACCAGCAGATTCTGTCCGGCAACACCGCGCTGTTCGTGTTCCCGCTTTGCGTACTGCTGGCGTTCCTGGTACTCGCCGCTCAGTACGAAAGCTGGAGCTTGCCACTGGCGGTGATCCTGATCGTACCGATGACCCTGCTGTCGGCCATCACCGGTGTGATCATCTCGGGCGGTGATAACAACATCTTTACCCAGATCGGCTTGATCGTACTGGTCGGACTTGCCTGCAAGAACGCGATTCTGATCGTCGAGTTCGCCAAGGACAAACAGGAGGAAGGCCTCGACCCGCTCGCTGCGGTACTGGAAGCCTGCCGTCTGCGTCTGCGGCCGATCCTGATGACCTCCTTCGCGTTCATCATGGGTGTGGTGCCACTGGTGTTCTCCAGCGGTGCCGGTGCCGAGATGCGTCACGCCATGGGTGTGGCGGTGTTCTCCGGGATGCTCGGGGTGACCTTCTTCGGGCTGTTGCTGACCCCAGTGTTTTACGTACTGATCCGTAACTTTGTCGAACGCGGCGAAGCCCGCAAAGCGGCCAAAGCTCTGAAACTGGAGGCGCAACAATGAGTCTGAAAGTCTTCCTGCCGAGTCTGCTGGTGCTGGCCCTCAGCGCCTGCGCTGTCGGCCCCGACTACAAGACCCCAGCCACGGAGGCGGCCAACATCACGGCCGCCACCGACGGCGCCGCCGGGCAAAAGAACTTCGATCGTTCGAAATTCGAAGGCATCTGGTGGCAGCAGTTCGACGATCCAACCCTCAACCAGTTGGTGACGCAATCACTGCAAGGCAACCGTGAACTGCGCGTGGCGTTCGCCCGCTGGAAAGCCGCCCGGGCGATCCGCGACGACGCCAGCAACGATGCGATGCCGACCATCACCAGCCGCGCCAGCAGTGACCTGGCCAAGGGCCAAATCCCCGGCCAGACCACCAACCGGGTCAATAGCGAACGCTATGACCTCGGCCTGGACATGGCCTGGGAGCTTGACCTGTTCGGGCGTATCCAGCGCAATCTGGAAGCCAGCGACGCCGACCAGCAAGCGGCCGAAGCCGACCTGTATCAACTGCAAGTCACCATGATTGCCGAACTGGTCGACGCTTACGGTCAACTGCGTGGCGCGCAACTGCGCGAAAAGATCGCCGTGGCCAACCTGAACAACCAGGTGGAATCGCGCAAGATCACCATCAGCCTGCGAGACGCCGGTGTCGGTGATCAGCTCGATGTCGAACGGGCCGATGCGCGTCTGGCCAACGTTGAAGCCACCGTGCCGCAGTTGCAGGCGGAACAGGTTCGGCAGAAAAACCGCATCGCCACCCTGCTCGGTGAGCGTCCGGACAAGCTGACCGTCGATCTAAGTCCAAAAGACTTGCCGGCGATTGCCAAGGCCTTGCCGATCGGTGATCCGGGCGAACTGTTGCAACGCCGTCCCGATATTCTCAGCGCCGAAAGAAATCTGGCGTCGGCCACAGCGCGCATCGGCGTCGCGAAAGCCGATCTGTTCCCACGGGTCAGCCTCAGCGGCTTCCTGGGCTGGACAGCCGGGCGTGGCTCGCAAATCGGTTCCTCGGCGGCCAACGCCTGGGCGCTCGGTCCGAGCATCACCTGGGCGGCGTTCGACCTTGGCAGTGTGCGAGCGCGTTTGCGCGGCGCAGATGCCGAAGCCGAGGGCGCACTGGCGACTTACGAGCAACAAGTCCTGCTGGCACTGGAAGAGTCGGAAAACGCCTTCAGCGATTACGGCAAGCGTCAGCAACGCCTGATCTCGCTGATCCGTCAGAGTGAATCAAGCCGCAAGGCTGCCGACCTCGCTGAAATCCGCTACCGCGAAGGTACCACTGACTTCCTCGTGCTGCTCGACGCTCAGCGTGAACGTCTGAACGCTGAAGACAGCCAGGCCCAGGCCGAAGTCGACCTGTATCGCGGCATCGTCGCGATCTACAAGGCCCTTGGCGGCGGCTGGCAACCGGAGACTGTTGCCAGCAAGTAATCGATTGTTAAAGAGTTCCTTTGGTTGGCCGCAACCAACCAAATTTTTTGCCCCGCGTATCATTCGGTCGCGGGGCTTTTTTTTGACTTTGGTTCAATGAAATCTTGTGGGAGCGAGCCTGCTCGCGAATGCGATGTGTCAGGTGACACCATCGGGCTGATCCATTGTTTTCGCGAGCAGGCTCGCTCCCACAGGGTTAACGGTGTTCTTCAGATTGGCTGTTTTTTAGCACGGTAACGGTCGCTGTGGTGCCCGCACGCAGGCGGTTCTTGCCGGCATAGTCGCCATCGATTTCGATCCGTACCGGCACCCGTTTCGCCAGTTTCACCCAGGTGTAGCTCGGGTTGATGTTGGCCAGCAGCCGACTGCCCGGCGCGTTTTCCCGGTCGGCAATGGCGAAGGCAATGCTTTGCACCGTGCCACCGAAGGTCTCCCCGCTCATCAATTGCACCCGTACCCGATCGCCCTCGCTGATGCGCGGCAGTTTGGTTTCCTCGAAGTAACCACTGATGTAGAACGAGTCACTGTCGACCAGCGCCAACAACGCGCCGCCGCTCACCGCGTAATCTCCCTCACGGGTCAGGAGGTTGGTCACGTAACCGCTGACTGGCGACTCGACGCGGGTGCGCTGCAAATCCAGTTCGGCCTGGGTCAATGCGGCAATCGCCAACTGCACGTTGGCCTCAGCCAGACCGAGATTGGCCTGATTGCGCAGCAGGTCTGCCTGGGCCACCGCGACATCGGTGCTGGATTTTTCCCACTCTTCCCCGGAAATCGCAAAACCCTGTTTGAGCGTACGCCGCCGGCGCTCTTCGCTCTGCCGCTGCTTGAGCAAGGCTTCACTGGCTACAATTGCCGCTTGCGACTGGCCCAGCGTTGCCTTCGCCACTTCCACCGAACGCCGCGAGTGCTCCACAGCGAGGCGGTAGCGCGCCGGGTCGATTTCCAGCAATAACTGCCCCTTCTCCACATGCTGGTTGTCCTGCACCGCCAGACTGACAATGCGCCCCGAGACATCCGCCGACAGCGTCACCACATCAGCCCTGACCCGGGCATCGCGAGTCCAGGGCGCGCGGGTGTAATGCTCCCAGGCAAACCAGCCGAGCACGATCGCCAGCAACACCACCGCCAAGGTGATCAATCGCGTGAATAGCACTTTCAAGGCATCAGGCTCCCATCAACAAAATCAGCGTGGCACAGACGCAGGCATACAGGGCGCCTTCGAACAGTGCTTCATGCCAGACCAGACGCAGCACACCCAAGCGCCGCAATCCCCAGTCCAGCAACATGAAAATCGGTATGGCCAACAATAACGCCTGGGCAATGGGCGGCAGGTATACACCGCCGATCTCGAAATCAATGGGCAAGGGCTGCTTCTCCTTCCGGAACGGAGCGCTGGATGGCGTCACCGTGGCGCTGCAGAAATGACACAACGATCAACAGCGCCACACGCATACGAAACAGCGACCACACATGCTCATGGCTGGCGACGTGCAGTTCATCCAGCTCATCGCCCAGTGCATGCAGGGTGGTCAACAATGGCGCCAGTTGCACATCCTGCCGCCCTGCGACAAAGCGCCCGGTCTTGCGCACGGCAGAAGCCAGACGCCGAGTGAAGTCATCTGTCAGCAGCGCATTGTTGTGCGCCTGCTGCCGTAGCTGATGCATTGCCACACCCAGTGCCACGCACGCAAGACTGATTTCATAGAGTTGCTGCATGGCCCGGTTGTTCACCGCTGGCAGCAGGCCGAGCATGCTGGTCAAGCGGTCGACCATCCGGCTTTCAAAGGCAAACTGTTGTTCATCGGTCGCCGGGGTTTTGCTCAGCGCATACACCTGCTCCCGCGCTTCGTTGTACAAGCGACGAAGACGCCATGCCGGACGAAACGGGAAAACCCACGCATAGACGATCAAGGCGAGCATCGCCGCACTGACATAGGCCCCGGCGAACTCGAACCATTGGATCGCGGTGTTCTGCCCGGTACCGACATTCTGGGGGCCGAGCATAAGAAAACTCGATAGTCCCAAGCCCATGCCGATTCCCGCAGTGGCCGGGCTGGCCAGTCCTATCGCGATCACATACAGCAGCGGCGCCAGCAGCAACGCCAGGAGTTCGAAATCACTGATCGCCGGCACCAGCATGAACTGATAGAACGCCGACACCACCAGTGCCAACCCCAAGCCTCGGGTGTAACTCTGCGCAGCCATTAGCGGACGCGGAAACGTGGCCATCAGCGAACACAGGATTCCCACCAGAATCATCCCGCCCCGCGCGCCGTCCCACGCTGTTTCGATCCAGATCAACCCGGCCACCAGCAACGCGGTGAAAGCGCGGATCGCATTCATCGATGCCAGGGTGAAATCCAGATGCAAAGGGCTGACCTGGCCACGATAAAGACAACTGGCCTCGCGCCCTTCCTGAATGGCATCGCTCAACTCGAGAATCTGCTCCAGTTGCTGCAACAGCCGCGCCTGCTCCCAGCGCAACGCCCAGGCCAGTGAGCGCAAAGTGGCGCTCATATCCTCAGTCAACTGCTCAGCCTGATAAGCCAACGCCTCGAACTGTTGCTGCAGCTTGACGAAGTGCTGGCGTGCGGGATCAGGCAGCGCTCGTCCCTGCTCCGCCAACTGGTCGAGCAGTGCCAGTTCTTCAGCCCGCAAGCGCTGGATATCCAGCGGCAGATCCCCCTCCCAGCGTTCGGTAAGCAGTTCGCGCTGGTGGCGTAATGCGGTCAATCGAGAGGTCAGCAGCATCAGCTGATTGCCCAACAGCAGCACCAGATGGTTAGCGCTGCGTAATCGCGGCGCATCGAAGTACAGGTGCCGACGCAAGCCTTCAAGGGCGCTGATCTCGCCAAGCAATTGCATCTGTCGGCGCTGGAATCCGGCCTCGCTTTCTTCCGTGCGAAGCACCGCTGCTGCATGGCTGGCAGCCAGCTTGATCACCTGATCGACCTTGGCGAAATAGCCCTTGGCCACCGCTTGCGGGCGTGCCGTCAACAGGCTGACCACGCACACGCACGCCACGGCCAGCAAGGTTTCAGTGACACGGGTTACCGCCAACAAAAAGGTTCCGTCCTGGTCGGGAATGGCCAATAACGCCACGACTACAGCGGTGTAGCCACTGAGTACAAACGCTTGCGAGCTGGTGTAACGCAGCAACGTACCGCCCGCCGTACACAGCGCCAGCCACAGGGCCAGGGTGGTGATGAATGGCAATGGCGCCTGAGGAAAAATCGCCATGATCACCACCGCCACCACCGCGCCGAGGGTCGTGCCGATGACCTGGCCAAAACTGCGCGCCAGCGCCATCCCGGCCAATGGCTGGCTGACAATGACCACCGCCATGATCGACCATTTGGGCTGATCAAGATCGAACAGAAACGCCAGATACAGCGTCAACAATCCCGCGGCAATGGTTCGCAGGGCAAACAGCAGAACGGCCTGACCCGGGTGAATCACTGCCTTGAAGTAAATGAAAAGGGCTTGCATGGGCACACTCAACGAAACGACTTCTGCAAGCGTAGACACTGCATCGAAAGCCTGACGGGTAACTGAGTCGACGCAGTTTGTAGGGCGATTCGCATGCAAGGGTTTGACTCGTGGCCCGAGCTGACCGAAGCTTGCCGCTCTGCTCAAGTACGCCTGTTTCGGAAACCTGCATGCCTCAGTCTCGCCGCTACCTGCTCATCAGCCTGGGCCTTGTGCTTGTCGTCGTCGTGGCCTGGTTGTCGGTGCGCAGCACCGTCCCGGTCATACCCGATGCAATCAAGCACGGTTATAGCGAAGCGCTGGATGCTGCCCGTAAGGGTCAACCGGGCGCGGCGCGTCAGTTGTATCAGCAACTGGGCCGGCCGGACATTTCGGTCAAGCGCCGCGTGTGGCTGCACGGTGAGCTGCCCAATTACCCGAGTCCACAAGCGTTGAAACTGGCCGACACCGACCTGCAAAACGATGCCCCCGCCGTGCGCCTGGCGGCGATAAAAAGCGTAGTGGGACTGGTACCGGGTGGGCAACGCAGCCTGTTGCTCGGGCCGATGCTCGAGGATCAAGATCAAACCGTGCGCTTTGCCGCGATCAACGCCCTGCTCGGCTTGACCCCGGATGAACTGGGCCTTTACTTCGCTCCGCTGCAACAAGCGATCGACGGCTGGGAACAAACGCTCAAGGGGCAACCGGAAAGCGCCGGAAACTACGCGCAACTGGCCCGACTGCATATCCACAACGCCGAACTCAAAGAGGCGCAGCTCGCGCTCGACAACTCCCTGCGCCTGGAGCCCGGCAATCTGCCGGCGCTGGTGATGCAGATCGATGTCCTCGACCGCCAGGGCCAAACCGATGCCGCTCGGCAACTGCTGGTCAAACAGCTCAAAGCGCAACCTGATTCTGCCTACCTGCAACATGCCTTGGGTCTATGGCTGTTACACCACGATCAGCGCGAATACGCCCTGCTCGGTTTGTCCAAAGCCGTCGAGCTGGAACCCGACAACAAGGATTACCGCTACGACCTCGCCACCACCCTGCACAGCGCCGAAGAACTGGAAGCAGCGCAAAAGCAGTTGCAGGAAATCGTTCAACGACACCCCGCCGATCGCAAGGCTCGGGTCTTGCTGATCAACTACTGGAAAGAAAGCGGCCAACTGCAGAACGTGCAGGTTCTGTTGGCACAACTGGAACAGCTCAACCCGGATGATCCGGCCTTGCAGCAGGGTCTCTGAGCCATTTTCGACAGCTTGTTCGACACGTCCGGAAAGGAATTTCGGAACTGCCATCACGGCGCAAGGTCAAGTTATTCAGGCCGCTCGATAAGTTGGCGGCCTCGCTTCCCTTAGTCATGAGAGGGCATTTTTTGTCTACTTCTAACGAGTTGATCAGTGCGAAAGCCGCTACCGGCATTGTGGGTCTGGATGACATCCTGGCCGGTGGCTTGTCTCGCGGTCATGTTTTCCTGCTGGAGGGTGAACCCGGAACCGGCAAAACCACGGTCGCTTTGCATTTTCTCCTGGCCGGCGCGAAAGCCGGCGAACGCTCGTTGTACATCACGCTCTCGGAAACCGAGCGCGAACTGAGGCAAGGGGCGTTGTCCCACGGCTGGACGCTGGATGACAACATCAAGATCTTCGAGCTGACGCCCCCGGAAAGCCTGCTCAATGCCGAGCACCAGCAGAGCCTGCTGTATTCCTCCGACCTGGAACTGGGCGAAGCCACCAAGCAGATCTTCGAAGCGGTCGAACGCTTCAAACCCACGCGTGTAGTGCTCGACAGCCTGTCGGAGATCCGTTTGCTGGCGCAGAGTTCTTTGCGTTATCGCCGACAGATTCTGGCCATCAAGCATTACTTCGTGCGCTACAACGCCACCGTATTGCTGCTCGATGACCTGACCACCGAATCCCTCGACAAAACCGTGCACAGCGTGGCTCACGGGGTGATTCGCCTGGAAGAACTGACGCCCAATTACGGCGCCGAACGGCGACGCGTGCGGGTGGTCAAGTACCGGGGCCAGAAGTATCGCGGCGGTTTCCATGATTTCACCATCATGGGCGATGGCGTGCATGTGTTCCCACGGCTGGTGGCGGCTGAACATCGCGGCGACTATGCGCGCTTGCAACTGTCCAGCGGCATCCCGGAAATGGATGCCCTGCTCGGCGGCGGCATCGAGACGGGCTCCAGTACGCTGATTCTCGGCCCGGCCGGTACCGGTAAATCGCTGATTTCGATGATCTTCGCCGCCGCTGCCGTGCAACGCGGCGAAAAAGCTGCGCTGTTTATCTTCGATGAAGAACTCGGCCTGCTGTTTGAGCGGATGAATAACATCGGCATCGACCTCAAGGCTTTGCAAGCCACCGGCAATCTGTTGATTGAACAAGTCGACGCCGCCGAACTGTCGCCGGGCGAGTTCTCCCATCGCGTACGGCGCTGTGTCGATGAAGGTCAAATCAAAACCGTGGTCATCGACAGTATCAACGGCTATCAGGCGGCAATGCCCGAAGAAAACGCGCTGGTATTGCACATGCATGAACTGTTGCTGTACCTCAACCGCAAAGGCGCGGCGACCTTCATGACCGTCGCCCAACATGGTCTGGTTGGCGACATGCAAGCGCCGGTGGACATTACTTATCTGGCTGACACGGTGATTCTGTTGCGCTACTTCGAAGCACTGGGCAAAGTCCGCCGCGCGATCTCGATCATCAAGAAGCGCACCGGCAGCCACGAATCGACCATTCGTGAATACCGTATCTCGACGCAAGGCATGACCATCGGTGAACCGCTGGAAGCCTTTCAGGGCGTACTGCGTGGCGTCCCTACCTACCTCGGCGCGAGCAACCCGTTGCTTCAGGAAGAGAGCTTGTGACGGCCCAGGTTTCACTGGCCGAACGGGCGCTGATTCTGGCCCCTGTGGGTCGCGACAGCCAGATTGCGCTGATGATCCTCAACGAGGCCGGTTTCCAAGGATTAGTCACACCCGGCCTTGGCGCGCTGTGTAGCGAATTGGAACTGGGTGCCGGCCTGGTATTGGTCGCTGCCGAGGCGTTGCGCGGGCCGGAGCTGGAGGCGTTGTTTCTGCACCTGGAGCAGCAACCGGCCTGGTCGGATCTGCCCATTGTGCTGTTGACCCATCACGGTGGTCAGGAACAAGGCCCCTCCTCGCGCCTGAGCGATCTGCTGGGCAACGTGACATTTCTTGAGCGACCGTTTCATCCGGCGACGCTGGTCAGTATGGTCTCGGCCGCATTGCGCGGCCGACGACGACAGTACGAGGCCCGTGATCGACTGATCGACTTGAGCGAAAGTGAGCGGCGCCTGCAATCGACCCTGGAAACCCTTGAACAACAGGTCGAGGAGCGCACCGCACAACTGCGCCACAACGAAGAAGCGCTACGCCAGTCACAGAAGATGGAAGCGGTTGGCCAACTCACCGGCGGCATCGCCCACGACTTCAACAACATGCTCACCGGCATCATCGGCAGCCTGGAGTTGCTGCGTCGGCGTTTGGCCCGTGGCCGAACCGATGACCTCGACAGCCTGATTGATCTAGGGGTGACGTCGGCCAACCGCGCTGCCGGTCTGACCCATCGTTTGCTGGCGTTTTCACGCCGCCAGTCGCTCGACTCCAAAGCCGTGCAAATGAACACCCTGGTGCTGTCCATGGGCGAGCTGCTGCAACGCAGCCTCAACGAAAGCATTCAACTGGACATGCGCCTCAACGACAAATTGTGGGTGGCCGAGGCCGACCCCAATCAACTGGAAAGCGCCCTGCTCAACCTGGTGATCAATGCCCGCGATGCCATGCCCGACGGCGGCAAACTGGTGGTCGAGACCAGCAATCAGGTGCTCACACGCGAATTCACGGAAGCCTACAGCAACCTCGAGCCCGGTGATTACGTGATGCTCAGTGTCACCGACAACGGCAGCGGCATGCCGCAAAGTGTCATCAGTCGTGCGTTCGACCCTTTCTTCACCACCAAACCAATCGGCCAGGGCACAGGGCTGGGCCTGTCGATGATCTACGGTTTCAGCAAGCAGTCCCGCGGCCATGTCTCGATCCACAGTGAAATCGATGAGGGCACCACGGTCAGGCTCTACCTGCCGCGTTTTCGCGGTGAGGAACTGGAAACTCCCGACGCCGACATTCAGCAGGCACCCGATGCGCTGGACGGCGAAACCGTGCTGATCGTCGAAGATGACCCGGCGGTGCGCGTGCTGGTCTGCGCGGTGCTCGGTGAGTTGGGCTATGCCTTTGTCGAAGCCTGGGATGCCGACAGCGCCGTGCCGATTCTGAACTCGACGCAGCGCATTGATCTGCTGATCAGCGATGTCGGTTTGCCGGGCATGAATGGCCGGCAACTGGCGGAAGTCGGCCGACAATATCGGCCAGGTCTGAAGGTGCTGTTTATCACCGGATATGCCGAGCACGCGGCGGTACGTGGCGGCTTCCTCGATTCTGGGATGCAGATGATCACCAAACCGTTCACTTTCGATCTGCTGACCGCCAAGGTGCGGGAGATGATCAAAAGCTGATCGGGGAAATACGGCCTGCTGATGCAGGCCGGGTGATCAGGCCAGCAATTCCTGAATCTTTTCCTGCAACACATCCAGGTCGAACGGCTTTTCCAGGATCGGCGCCTTGCGCGTGATCGGGCTGCCAGTCTCGCGGATTTCCTGCGGATAACCGCTGATGAAAATCACCTTCAAATCAGGGCGCAACTTGACGGCCGGTTCGGCGATCTGCACGCCGGAAATCCCGCCCGGCAAGCGGAAGTCGGTGATCAACATGTCCAGATGCGGCTTGCTCGCTAAAATCTCGAACGCCTGCTCGCCGTTTTCAGCCTGCAACACGCGATACCCCTGCCCTGACAGGTGATTCGTCAGGATCATCAAGATAACCGGTTCGTCCTCGACGACGAGTACTACATCTTGTGCATCTACGCTCATGGGAAGCCTTTGTTCGGTCAATAGCTGCTGATACGACCGTACGGTCAATCAGAGGTTGCGTCGGATTTGCCGTTTTCCTGAATTGGCAGACAAACGCGAAACAGGGCGCCTTCGTTGATTTCACTCTCGACGACGATGGAGCCGCCATGGGCGGCGACGATCTGCTCGGAAATGAACAGACCCAGCCCGAGCCCGGCGACTACCGTCTTGGCGGAAACCCGTTCGAACTGTTGGAAAATACGCTTCTGGTTCTCCTGGCTGATGCCGATGCCACGGTCCTGCACTTCGACCCGCGCCTCATCACCTTCACGGTAAACCCGCACCTGAATCGGACTCCGACCGCCATAGCGCAGGGCATTGGTCAGCAAGTTGGTGACCACCTGCTCGATACGGAACTCGTCCCAATGGCCTTCCACCGGCGCTGGTGCGGTAAACGACACTTCGGTTTCCGCAGCTTCGATCTGTGGCGCGAAGTTCTGCAGCAGGTTGCTCACCAGTTGCACCAGATCGAAACGATTCGGCCGGATCGACAACTTGCCGGTGCGAATGCGCGAGACGTCGAGCATGTCTTCGATCAGGCGGATCAGGCTTTTGATCTGCCGCTCATCGCGGTCGACCATGGCGTGCATCTTGTCGAGGGTGAACGCTGCGGCGTTGTCGCGGGCCAGGTGCATCTTGCGCAGCTGGGTTTCCAGAATCAGACCGTTGAGCGGCGTGCGTACTTCGTGGGCGACGATGGACATGAAGTCATCACGCATGCGCACCGCTTGCTCCAGCTCCAGCTGGGTGTTTTGCAGTTGCTGCAACAGCGCTTCCTGTTCGCGACGGGCCTGCTCCAGCGCTTCGAGCTGTTGCTTGAGCGCTTTGCTCTGGCGATACAGATCAACGAAGACGTTGACCTTGCTCTTCACCGCATGGATATCCAGCGGTTTGTGCAGAAAGTCCACCGCCCCGCTTTCGTAGCCCTTGAACGCGTAGTTCAGTTCACGGCCGGCGGCGCTGACGAAAATGATCGGGATGTTCTTGGTTTTCTCGGTGCCGCGCATCAACTCAGCGAGTTCGAAGCCGTTCATGCCCGGCATCTGCACGTCGAGGATGGCCATGGCGAACTCGTGCTGCAGCAGCAACGACAGCGCCTCATCCGCCGACAGCGCTTTGTAGACGGTACGGTCTTCACGCTTGATCAGCGCTTCGAGCGCCAGCAGGTTCTCCGGCAGATCGTCGACGATCAGCAGTTTGGCTTGGATATTACTCAGCATGCGATTCGTTCCAGCTCGACAAGCAGACGGCCGATGCCGTGAATGGGTAGGACATGATCCGGCTGCTGAACCTTCAATGCAGCCAGAGGCATGGTGGCGACTTGCGCCTCTTCGGGATCCTGGACGATGGTCAAACCGCCACGGCGTTTGACCTGTGCCAAGCCGCGCGCGCCATCGTGATTGGCGCCGGTGAGCAATACAGCGGCCAGTGAATCCCCGTAGGCGTCCGCCGCCGATTCGAACAGGTAATCAATCGATGGCCGGGAATAATGCACGCGCTCCTCAAGGCTCAGCGAGAGGCTGCGATCCTGCTCCACCGACAGGTGATAACCGGGCGTGGCGAAATACACGTTGCCGGCAACGATATCCTGTTTGTCGGCCGCTTCGTGCACCGGCATATTCACACGGCGGGAGAAGACCTCGGCCAATTGGCTGCGGCGCTCTTCAGGCAGGTGCAAGACCACGATGATCGGCAGCCCGTAGCCTCGGCGCAACGGTCCGAGCAGGCTCAGCAGCGCCTCGACGCCACCGGCGGAAGCCCCGACCACAATCGCCTCGACGCGAGGTAAATCCACGGCCTCGTTCATGTTTTGCGGTAGATCCGTTCTTGTTTCACCAGCGCTTCGAACTGGTTAGCGTAACCGGAGAAATCCAGCGTTTCCTTGCTGCCCAGCACCAGAAAGCCACGGTGGCACAGCGATTCATGAAACAGACCGAAAGCACGGTCCTGAAGTTTCTTGTTGAAGTAAATCAGTACGTTGCGACAGGAAATCAATTGAGTTTCGGAGAACACACTGTCCGTCGCCAAACTGTGGTCGGCGAAGGTCACGTTCTCGCACAGGCTCTTGTCGAAAATCGCGTAACCGTACGCTGCCGTGTAGTAGTCGGCAAACGAGCGCTGACCACCGGCCTGCTGATAGTTGGCGGTGTACGCGCGAACATTCTCCATCGAGAAAATCCCCTGCTTGGCCTTGTCCAGCGAGCGCGGGTTGATGTCGGTGGCATAAATGATCGTGCGATCGAGCAGGCCCTCTTCGCGCAGCAGAATCGCCATCGAATAGACCTCCTCGCCCGTGCTGCACCCGGCGATCCAGATCTTGATCGACGGATAGGTGCGCAGCAACGGCACCACTTCCCGGCGGATCGCGAGAAAGTGCGACGGATCACGAAACATCTCGCTGACCGGGATCGTCAGCAATTGCAGCAACTGCATGAACGCCGTCGGGTCGTGCAGAACCTTTTCCTGCAAAGCCGAAATGGTCGCGCACTCGAACTGGCTCAACGCGTGTTGCACGCGGCGCTTGATCGAAGCGCCGGAGTAATCGCGAAAATCGTAGCTGTACTTGAGGTAGATCGCCTCGATCAACAAGCGCAGTTCGATTTCACTGTTTCGTTCGGCTGGCGTACTGCGTTCCACTAAATGCGTTCCATCTTCGGTAACCACACGCGAATCAGCGAGAACAGACGATCCAGGTCGATGGGCTTGGCCAGGTAATCATTGGCGCCCGCCTGCAGGCAGCGCTCCTGATCGTCCTTCATGGCCTTGGCCGTCACCGCGATGATCGGCAGTTTGCGCCAGCGCGGATCCTTGCGGATTTCAATGGTGGCTTCGAACCCGTCCATTTCCGGCATCATCACGTCCATCAACACCAGATCGATGTCCTCGACTTCATTGAGTCTTTCAATCGCCTCACGACCGTTTCGGCCGATCACCACGACTGCGCCTTTGGTCTCCAGAGCACTGGTGAGGGCGAAAATGTTGCGCACATCGTCGTCCACCAACAGCACTTTGCGACCCTCGAAGACCTTGTCGCGGCTGCGCGCGGTCTTGAGCATCTTCTGCCGTTCATGGGACAACTGCGATTCGACTTTGTGCAGAAAGAGTGTCACCTCGTCGAGCAATCGCTCTGGCGAGCGTGCGCCCTTGATGATGATCGAGCGCGAATACTTGCGCAGCTCGGCCTCCTCATCACGGGTCAGGTTGCGTCCGGTGTAGACGATGACCGGCGGAAACGAGCAGATGTCTTCGGTCGACATGCGCTTGAGCAGGTCATTGCCGAGCATGTCCGGCAACTTGAGGTCGATGACCATGCAGTCGTAGATCGTGGTGCGCAACAGCTCCAGGGCATCCTGCGCAAGGCCGACGGCGGTGATTTCGATGTCTTCGTCGCCGATCAGACGCGCAATGCTTTCGCGCTGCAAATCGTCGTCCTCGACCAACAGCACGCGTTTGACCTTTTGGGTCAGCTTGGCTTCGAGACGGGCGAACACGTCCTTGAGCTCTTCGCGGGTGGTCGGTTTGACCGCATAACCGATCGCGCCCATATGCATGGCCGCTTCAACGCGGTCTTCGACGGAAATCACATGCACCGGAATATGGCGGGTTTCGGCGTGTTCTTTCAGGCGCTGCAACACGGTGAGGCCTGAGTGATCCGGCAGACGCATGTCGAGCAGGATGGCATCCGGCACGAACTCTTTCGCCAGGTCATAACCCTCGTCCGCGCCATGGGCCACCAGGCACTGATAGCCGAGTTCATGCGCGAGGTCATAGAGGATGTGCGCAAAGTTCGGCTCGTCTTCCACCACCAGAATGCATCGCGTGGCGAATGGCGCCTTGTTGCGGTCATCGGCGAAGCGCGGAATATGCACCGGTGCCAACGGCGAAACCACCGGCGCCAGCGGTGCGCTGGCCATTGTGGCTGGCGGCGTGAAGGTCAACGGTGCGAACGGAACTTCATTGGACTCGTTGAACTGCTGCGGCAACACCAGCGTGAACACGCTGCCCTGCCCCGGCGTGCTGCTGACGCTGATCGAACCGCCGAGCAAGGTCGCGAGATCCCGCGAAATCGACAGGCCCAGACCGGTACCGCCGTATTTGCGGTTGGTGGTGCCGTCGGCCTGGCGGAAGGCTTCGAAAATGCTTTCCTGCTGATCGGCGGCAATACCGATACCCGAATCGCGCACGATGAATGCGATGCGATCGTCGGGCTGACCGGCGATGGTCAGGCTGACGGTGCCTTTCTCGGTGAACTTCACGGCGTTGGACAGCAGGTTCTTGATCACTTGCTCCAGACGCTGGCGGTCGGTGTACAGCATGGCGGGCGCGCCGGGCTGCAAATCGACACTGAAGGTCAACTGTTTGTCTGCCGCCAAAGGTTCGAACACGCTGCGCAACCCATCGGCCAGACGCGCCACGCTGGTGTTCTCGGGAATCACTTCGAGCTTGCCCGCCTCGACCTTGGAGATGTCCAGAATGTCGTTGATCAGGTTGAGCAGATCGTTACCGGCGGAGTAGATCGACTCGGCAAACTTGACCTGCTCGGCGCTGAGGTTGTCCTGCGGGTTCTCCGCCAGCAACTTGGCCAGAATCAACGAACTGTTCAGCGGCGTGCGCAGTTCGTGGGACATGTTGGCGAGGAATTCGGACTTGTACTTGCTCGAGCGCTGCAGTTCTTCGGCGCGTTCTTCGAGCTGTACCTGAGCCTGATTGAGTTCGGTGTTCTTCAGGTCCATGGCGTCGCGCTGCTCGGCCAGGGTTTGCGCCTGCTCGGCAAGCTGCTCGTTGGTCTGCTCCAGCTCGACTTGCTGGGTTTCCAGATGCGCCTGGGATTCCTTGAGAATCCGCGACTGTTCTTCGAGTTCTTCGTTAGCGGTTTTCAACTCTTCCTGCTGCACCTGCAACTCTTCGTTGAGCTGCTGGGTTTCCGCCAGTACTTCCTGCAAGCGCTGACGATAGCGCGCGGCTTCGATGGACGTACCGATGTTGCCGGCAATCAGCTCCAGCAGTTCGATATCGCGATCATTGAGCGGGCGCAGGAAACCCAGCTCGATCACACCGTTGACCCGATCGTCATCGCTGGTCGGCACCACCAGCACGCTGTGCGGCAAGCCTTCGCCCAGCCCGGAGCTGACTTTGAAGTAGTCGCACGGCACTGAGTCCAGACGAATCAGCCGCGCCTGTTGCGCCACTTGGCCAACGATGCCTTCGCCGCTGTAGATCGACTGGTCCTGCTCTTCCTGCTCGCGGGAGAAACCGTAAGTGGCCACACGCTTGAGGCCGCCGTGCTCTTCACGCACATACAGCGCGGCCACGGCGGTGCCGAGGTATTGCGCACAGAATTGCAGAATATTGCGTCCCAACAGATTCAGCGTCAGTTGTCCCAACACTTGCTCAGCCAGTTCGGTCTGGCCATTGCGCAACCACGCCTGTTGCTCCAGACGCCCGGCACTGGCTTGTTGAGCGTCGAGCGTGGCGCTGTAGCTGTCAGAAAGATTGACCAGATCACGTCGGCCAATATAAGCCAGCAAACCACTGATACCGGCGATGAATATGAGGTAGAGGCTGATGCTCCAGATCGTGGTGCGGCGCACGTCTTCGTTACGCGTGGTGCGCAGGACCTGTTCGGTTTCGATGACGTCTTCGAATTGCTTGCGGATCTCGTCAGTCAGGCGTTTGCCACGTCCAGCCTTGACCGCGCCCCGGTAGTCGCCGCTGGAACGCTGCAGATCGATCATCGACTGTGCGTAATTGGCCCATTCAATCTGCAAAGCTTGCAGACGGCGCAGACGATCAGTTTGCACCGGGTTATCGGCCGTCAGTTCGAGCAACGTATTGAGCGCCACGGCAATGCGCGGCTTGGCCGTTTCGTACGGGTCGAGAAAGTGCTCGTCGCCGCTAAGCAGATACCCCCGCATGCCGGTTTCCAGGTCCACGGTAAGCTTCACCGCTTCATTGGCGTTATTGATCACCCGGTCGGTGTGCTCCACCCACTGGATAACCGACAGCAGATAAGTGATCAGCGACACGAAGAACACGGCACTGAGCACACCGACGCCCAAGGGCAGACTGATGTTGCGACTCAGGAGTTTACGAAACCGTTGCTCATCAACCGTAGACGGAGAGGACATGGGGCAGCCTTGTCGAACTGTTGAAAAACAGGGAGTTTGCCCCAAAACGGCGGTATGGATCCATTTTTCTCACACCTTTCGCCGCAAATTCCTACGCACAACGGCACGTTTGCACCCTTGAACAGTTATCCTTGCCGCCCCGTCAGCAGCTATGCTTTTTTTGTTGCAGGCGGGGAACTTGTGGCACTGCGCCACTTACTGATGCAAGAGCCCGGCACTTTTGATCGACCGGCGACCCTGAACTGACTTTTGAGAGCCTGAATATGTCTGCCACCAACGCCACCATCCTTGTCGTAGAAGACGATGACATCGTGCGCATGCTGATCGTCGATGTGCTGGAGGAGTTGGAGTTCAAGGTGCTCGAAGCGGACGGCAGCGAACAGGCACTCAAGACTCTCAAGAACGCAGACAACCAGATCGACCTGATGATGACCGATGTCGGCCTGCCGGGCATGGATGGCCGCGAACTGGCAACCGAAGCTCGCAAACTGCGCCCCGCCCTGCCGATTCTATTTGCCAGTGGTTACGCCGAAAGCATTGAAGTGCCTAAAGACATGCACGTAATTGGTAAACCCTTTTCGATTGACCAGTTACGCGACAAAGTAAAAGCAATACTTGTCTAAACCAGCATTACATTGCGGCCCTTCCAAAAAAGATGAAGGGGCAGCGCTGCGCCCCCTCAAATGCCAAACTTCGTTAACAGCTGAATAATACACTTACATAGCAATACTTGATGAACAACAACCATCAGATGAGGATATCCGGCACATTAGACAAATGGATATCTCATGAACATTACAAATGTAAACTGGACTACTCTGAGCGACTTTTCGAATCCCGCCCGCCGCACTCAACTTGACCACGCCGAGCGCGTGGAAGTTATCTACAAACTAACAGAACGTGAAAAAGGTTTAATTCCTTCGCAAGCCATCTCGCTGGGTGGCGCAACCATTACGCTCGAATCCGGTTCAACGCTTGACAGCGCTTTGCAGCCTGGCAGAAAAATGTTGCATAACTGGTGCGATCAACAGGCCTTCAAAAAACTCATGACGACGTTGAACCTCCCTGATCACTCTCAATTTGTAGTGACGAGCGAAGGGGAAATTCACGCCAGATACTCAGGAAAAACATTGCAATTTGCCAACGCGCTGAAACTTGCGCCAAGCCTGAAAGATGATTTTCTGATAATTGTTGAAATGGCAGGACTTACCGGAGGAAGTATCTCCCTGGCTGAACAAATCGATCTGGAACAATGGCTCAGGTTTCATGACTTCCTGATCCCTAAAACCGCCGCAGAATGTTCCAGGCTGACAACATTCATGAAACGACCACCTTTAGCGGCCCCGTCGTTCAGTAACTATTGGGAAA
>NZ_UTHA01000171.1 GCF_900582195.1 Pseudomonas viridiflava | reverse complement strand
CGATGACGTGGCGCTCAGTGATTATCTGGCGCGCAACGTGATGAACGAGATCAAGCGTCTGGAGGGCGTCGGCAAGGCGCAGTTGTATGGCGCCGAGCGGGCCATGCGCATCTGGATCGATCCGCAGAAGCTGATCGCGTTCAACCTGACACCGGCTGACGTCAATGAAGCCATCGTCGCGCAGAACGCTCAGGTGTCCGCCGGCAGCATCGGTGATTTGCCCAATCCGTCCAGCCAGGAAATCACTGCGACCATTCTGGTGAAAGGTCAGTTGTCGACGCCGCAAGAGTTCGCCGACATTGTGCTCAAGGCCAATCGCGACGGCTCCACCGTGCGCATCGGTGACGTCGCGCGGGTCGAGATCGGCAGTCAGGAATACCAGTTCGGTACGCGTCTCAACGGCAAACCGTCCACCGCCGTCGGCGTGCAATTGTCGCCCGGTGCCAACGCACTGAACACCGCGACGCTGGTGCGGGCGAAGATGGATGAACTGTCGCGCTACTTCCCGGCGGGCGTGGAATACAAGATCCCGTACGACACTTCACCGTTCGTCAAAGTCTCCATCACCAAAGTGGTTTACACCTTGGGCGAAGCGATGTTGCTGGTGTTCGCGGTGATGTTCCTGTTTCTGCAGAACGTGCGTTACACGCTGATCCCGACACTGGTAGTGCCGGTGGCGCTGATGGGCACGTTCGCAACCATGCTCGCGCTGGGTTTCTCGATCAACGTGCTGACTATGTTCGGCATGGTGCTGGCCATCGGCATTCTGGTGGATGACGCCATCGTCGTGGTGGAGAACGTCGAACGGATCATGGCCACCGAGGGCTTGTCGCCCAAGGAAGCTACGCGCAAGGCGATGACGCAGATCACCGGCGCGATCATCGGCATCACGCTGGTGCTGGTCGCAGTGTTTATTCCGATGGCGTTCATGCAAGGCTCGGTCGGGGTGATTTACCAGCAGTTCTCGCTGTCGATGGCCACGTCGATTCTGTTCTCGGCGTTCCTCGCCCTGACCCTCACGCCGGCATTATGCGCGACGCTGCTCAAGCCGATTGCCAAGGGCGAACATCATGAGAAATCCGGGTTCTTCGGCTGGTTCAACCGCCGCTTCGAGCGCCTGACTGATCGTTATCAGGGCTGGGTCGGCTATGCGCTGAAACGCAGCGGCCGCTACCTGCTCATCTATGTTGTGCTGCTGGTAGGGCTGGGCCTGTGCTTTGCGCGTCTGCCCTCCTCGTTCCTGCCGGTGGAAGATCAGGGCTACACCATCACGGATATTCAACTGCCGCCCGGTGCGACCAAGAACCGTACGGTGGCCGTGGCTGAACAGCTTGAGGCGCATAACGCCGGCGAGCCGGGGATCAGTGACACGGTGGTGATCCTCGGTTTCAGCTTCTCCGGTAGCGGCCAGAACGCGGCGCTGACGTTCTCGACACTGAAGGACTGGTCGCAGCGCAGCAGCGATGATGCCGCCAGCTCGATTGCCGATCGCGCCAACATCGCGCTGAGCGAGATCAAGGACGCCATGGCGTTCTCGGTGCTGCCACCGCCCGTGGATGGCCTCGGCACATCGAGCGGTTTCGAATTCCGCTTGCAGGATCGCGGCGGCCTCGGCCATGCGACCTTGATGCAGGCGCGCACCGAACTGCTCGCGGCAGCCGAGAAAAGCCCGGTGCTGATGAACGTGCGCGAGAGTGCACTGGCCGAAGCGCCGCAAGTGCAATTGGTGGTCGACCGCAAGCAGGCGAATGCCTTGGGCGTATCGTTTGCCGATATCGGCAACGTGCTGTCCACTGCCGTCGGTTCCAGCTACATCAACGACTTCCCCAATCAGGGGCGCATGCAACGTGTCGTCGTGCAAGCCGAAGGAGATCAGCGCAGCCAGGTGGCCGATCTGCTGAAAATGCATGTGCGCAACAACACCGGGCACATGGTGCCGCTGTCGGCGTTCGTGCAGGCCAACTGGATTCAGGGCCCGGCGCAGTTGACCCGTTACAACGGTTATCCGGCGATCGCGATTTCCGGCGAACCGTCACCGGGGCACAGTACCGGTGAGGCCATGGCGGAAATCGAACGTCTGGTGGCGCAGGGCCCGAAAGGTCTGGGTCAGGAATGGACCGGCCTGTCGTTGCAGGAACGCTTGTCTGGCAACCAGGCGCCAATCCTCCTCGGTTTGTCGCTATTGGTGGTGTTTCTGTGTCTGGCGGCGCTGTACGAGAGCTGGTCGATTCCGACTTCGGTGTTGTTGGTGGTGCCGCTGGGCGTGCTCGGCGCGGTGCTGGCGGTGACGTTGCGCGGCATGCCCAACGATGTGTTCTTCAAGGTTGGGCTGATCACCATCATCGGTCTGTCGGCGAAGAACGCGATCCTGATCATCGAATTTGCCAAGAGCCTGTATGACGAAGGTCACGACCTGATCGATGCAACGTTGCAGGCGGCGCGTTTGCGTCTGCGGCCGATCGTGATGACTTCGCTGGCGTTCATTCTCGGTGTAGTGCCATTGGCCATTGCCACTGGCGCCAGCTCGGCAAGCCAACAGGCGATCGGTACTGGCGTGATTGGCGGGATGATCACCGCGACGCTGGCAGTCATCTTCGTCCCCGTGTTCTTCGTCGTGGTCATGAAGCTCGTACAACGATTCACCAAACCGCACTGATACCAATTGTGGGAGCGAGCCTGCTCGCGAATGCGTCCGGTCAGTCAACATCAATTTTGAATGTACCGACGCCTTCGCGAGCAGGCTCGCTCCCACAGGGATCTTCATAACTCGAGTCAGTGGTCATATCCTGCACCGCTGGGCTAAGGTGTCTGAACCACCCTGGCCCATCGAGTCCCCATGCGCTTCCTCGCCCGCACCCACCCTCGCCTCTCCGCCGCCACCCTGCTCGGCCTCGCCACCGGACTCCTGACCCCCGCCGATTCCATCGTCAGTAAAATCCTCATCGGCTGGAACGCCGGTGTCTGGACTTACCTGATCCTGATGTTCTGGCTGACCGTGCGCGCCAAGGCCCCGGACGTCAAACGCATCGCTGAAGTCGAAGACGAAAACGCCAGGCTGGTGTTGTTTGTGGTGTGCATTGCCGCGCTGGCCAGTCTGGCGACCATCACCTTCGAACTGGCGGGCAGCAAGGATCTGGAAACCACGCGCAAGCTCATGCACTACGGTTTTACCGCGCTGACGGTAATTGGTTCGTGGCTGCTGATCGGGGTGATTTTCTGCGTGCACTACGCGAGGTTGTATTACACCTGGGATGGCAAGGAACCAGCGCTGCGCTTTGCCGAAGGTCTGACCACGCCCAACTATTGGGACTTCTTGTACTTCTCGTTCACCATCGGTGTGGCAGTGCAGACTGCCGATGTCGGGGTGGCAACGCGGGATATCCGTAAAATCGTGCTGGCGCAGTCGTTGATCGGGTTTGTTTTCAACACAGCGATACTCGGATTTTCAATCAATATCGCCGCAGGACTGTTTGGCTGAACAAGCTCCGAACAAAAAAATGCCCTGACACTGTCAGGGCATTTTCACTTCACCGGTAACCGATCAGAAGAAGTAGCTGACTCGCAAGCTACCGCTCCAGTCCTGGCTCACGGTTGTCCCTTTGCTGCCACCCACCTGGCCGGAAACCTGCCAGGTCCGTTGCGCCGGTGTCCACTTGAGACCTGCGCCATACTCCACAGAGCTGCTCGCACGATCATCATCGAAGCTGTCGTCGTTGATCTTGACCTCGTTGGTTTTGACAAACTCGTGATTGAACGCGGTCGACAGGCTAGGCTCCAGCGAACTGCCGTTATCCAGCGTGATGACACGCCCGCCACGGACACCCACTTTGCCCTGAACAGAACGCATGGTATCGGCTTTGACTTGCAGGCCGTTGTCGAGCCTGTATTCATCGCTTTGCGCAACGCCCGTCGATATCTGCACCTGCGGCTCGACAAAATAATCATCCTTGAGGCGAATATGTTTGCCGATTGCTGCAGAACCACTTAATCCCAGAGACTTGTAGTCACCTTTGGTCCGGGTGCCGTCGCTCATGGTCACTTTGGCTTTGTTATCGAACTGATTGATTTTGGCCATGAGATTGACGAACACACCGCTGTCGACATCGAACGTGCTGCCGTAAACACCCGCGTTCACGCTGTCGACAATGGCGCTGGAGCCGTATTTCAGATCGATGTCAGTTCGACTCGTGCCAACAAATCCACCGAGTACCCATGCGCGTCCGGCAATATCGACGACCGTGTCGGCACCACCAGTAATACCGGTCTGATTCTGGGTGTAACCGTCGCCATACGCGTTGTCGACGTTGTACTGGTTACCGTAAGTGCGAACCCAAACGCTGTTGCTCAGTTTCACCGAGCTGTCATCCATGGCACGCATCGAGGCCTCAGGGCGGATGCTCATACTGCGGTCACCCAACTGATCGCTGAGCATGGCGGCCTCGGCATTCAGGACACTGCGAGCACTGCCCGCCAGGGCCAACGCGGTGTTACTCGAAGTACTCACGGTTTCCTTGTCCGGATTCAAGTACAGGCCCTGACCTTCTTTGGCTAACCGATACACGAACGTGCCAGCATCAACCGTCTCACGTCCTCCCAGCGAAAAACTCGCATCGCCCGCAGCGATATTGCCGACCTTCACGGCTTCGGCGGTGACAGGCGTCGTGCCGGTAGCCGCGATTTGCAATTGATGTTGCCCAGTCGCGTTGCCGGTGACATTCAGGAAGTCCGTATTGCCGTTGCCCAGATCCGTGCCCATCGCAAACGTACCGCGACCGGAAAGATCGCCGACATTCAGTTGCTGGAACTGCTCGTTCGTGCCCATTTGCACGACACCGTTGTTCATGCCCAGTTGCTGCACGGTGCTGTCGCCGGTCATGACCCACTGCGCCGCATTGTTGATGGTCAGGTTGGCCGAATTGGTGATCTGGCCGGTGAGTACCGAAGCATTGTCCAGCAATACACTCCCGTTGGCAGCCATGATGACGTCGCCAGTGAGGTTGCTGCCGTTGTTCAATGCAAGGCTTGAGACGTTTTCGACGTTGCCGTTGATTGCCGAACGATTGTCCAGTTCTATAAGGCCATTGGTGTCCGCCAGCACATTACCGGTCATTTGGCTGCCATTGTCCAGCGACAGACTGGTGACATTTTCAACGTTGCCATTGAGCACGGCGTTATTGTTCAGACTGACCTTTGAGGCTGTACCTGCAACGGAAAGGACATCGCCATTGAGCGTGCTGCGGGAGTCCAGACTGACCTGCGTCACGTTCTGTAAATCACCTTCCAGCGTGGCGCCGTTCTGCATCAGTAGAGAAACCGAACTGCCCGTATCGGCCACTACGTTGCCACTCAACTGGCTTGCATCAACGGTGAGATTGGCGGTGGAGCGATTGGTCGCTTCCAATACGTTACCGTTGCCACCAATCAGCTCGCTGGTGCCAGAAACATTGATATTTGCAACTGTACCAGCGGCACCCGAAGAGCCAAGTACGATGGCTGATCCTGTTCCCCCCGACACGCGGGTGCTGTTCAACGTTACAGAGTTGGCATTGACACCGGTTAAATCCGTATTGATTTGCAGGCCGTTCTTCTCCCCGGCCAGAACGCTGCCGTTGGCCGAAAGCGTTGCCCCACCAAGCCTCACACCATAACTGTCCGAACCGGTGCCTCGAACGGTGGAGTTCTCGACGTTCAATACGGCAAAACCCACCGCATCCGCGCCATTCAGGCCGATGATCGTGCTTGCGCCCTTGACCGTCGCGCTCGAAGACGCCGGGGTAGTGGTATTGCGCCCCAGGAGAAGACCGAAACTGTTGGTACTGATGATGGTGCTGTTGTCGATGATGGCGCTGCTGTCGATCAGTTGGATCGCACCCCTGCCCGCCGCGCTGTTCACAGTCGCTCCGGAGAGGTTTAGCACTGAAGCGTTGGCATCGATCCGGGCGCTTTGACCACCATTGAAAACAACGTTGGCATTTGATGACGAGATGGTCAACGCCTGCGCGTTATTAACGGTCAGGGTGCCCCCTTGGGACACTACCCAGGCTTCTGGTACGGGTGGGTTCGTGACGACTGCACTCTCTCCTGGATTTAGCGTTCGGCTGAAGGCCTCGCTGGAGGATAGAAATGCCGCCGCAACCGCTAATTTCTGGAACGTCACAAAGGACGGAGACTTGAAACAAAGGAACATGGGGACCCCCTTAAACTGCACAACTACTGACATTGATTTTTGGCAGTATTGAAAGCTCCCACCAAAAAAACGTTCGACACCTTAATAAGAAAGTCGAGACTTTTATGTAGGAATAGTCCGTAATGAGAGAGGAATTATCCTCGTCGGCTGTAGCACCCTTACTGTTCCCTTACTATTAATGCGGATAATCGCGAAAGAAACGTCCATGTTTCTCTCGCAACACCGATCAGCTAATGCACCAATTAAGGAGCAGGCGCAGGCGCAGCCGGAGCAGGTGTCAAATCGCAATAGTTAAAACTGTTACTGATATTGTCGATCTGTTTGATGACTGGTACAGACGATTGCTGTCCATTGATGTCGGTCGTGTACCAATACTTGCCATAGGATATTGCTCCCCTGACAGGTTGTGCCAATTTGAAAATCTCAGGACTGGCCACTGGCGCGACATCAGGAACATTCGCTGCTTTGATGACATAGTCTTTAGAGTCCGCAGTACCAAGAATCATATTATTGCCTGACGGGTCCGAGTAAGCTGCGAAATGGGCTGTAATCGTTTTACCTGGAGGTAAAAGCGGGTCTTTTGGAATCTGCAAGCCTAGAACCATACTACTGGTTGGACTAATCATGCCGTAACATTCAATGTAATCACGCACTGCCGGATTGCGGATCCGGATTGTAGGTAAAGGTAAAGGTATGGCCGCACCGGCAACTGCCACCGATTGGTTACGGGAGTTAATTACGTTTTTATCAACACCAGCTTTTTGAATAGTCCAGTAAGCATCTACCGACCCAATGGGCAACCTGGATATGATATCTGCGGAAATATCAACTTCGAATTCCTCCACATCTACAAACGGATTAAACTCATCTATAAGCTGATCGTTAATATAACACTTCGCCACCTCGGCAGAAGTGATAGGAGGCTGACCTAGCGCAAGGGTAACTTTAAACTTGCCCGGACTGTTTCTGTCACCAGGTAGCAAGTCGTTAGGCGTCTTCGAAGCACCTGTGACTACAGGCAACACCATGTCTCGATTGGTAAGATCTGGAAGATCCGGATTCGTGGGCCCCGCATAGTCGAATGCCAACTTGATGAGTTCAACCGGAGATTCAGCGTTTGGAATACCAGTTCGAACGATCTCATACCAGATATTGGCCATTTTAGGCTCATCGGCATCGTTAAATATTTGCGAGAGATCTGTGTATATCAGGTCAAACATTAAATTGGTATTAGCCACCCACGGCTGGGCGGTAAGACTTACAGAGTTAGTCGCGTCAGTGGCATCTTCAATGGTAATGAAAATATTATCACCCGGCTCTGCGTTCGTGATGAATGCGCTTTCAACGATAGCGGTTATTCCGCCAGCAAAATCGTCCAGATAAAGTGCCGTGGTATAGTTCGGATCGGTTTTCGGTACCAGAGGACCTTTTGTTGAAATCGGAGGTTGTGCCAACGCCAGTGTCAGTACGTCACTTGGGGCAGACTCCAGACTGTCGTTGCCAGGTAAATCTGTCCATTGATACTGAATTTTGAGGCGGCCATTTGGAAATTGGCGTAACACGGTGTTTGCGATAGTAAATGCGCCGGTGGCCGGCACTGCAGCATTCCACACCTCGACCCGCTGACGGCCAGAGATCAGCCACGCGCGCAGATTATCGTCCAGCCGACGTAGCGAATAACCTACGTTCACGGTGAAATTCAGGTTGGCGTTTGCCGGATCCGCCAACCAGGCTTCGTTAATTGTGCGTTGTGCATCCGGGGGTGTATTAACGAATGCGGGGGTTGGCGTTGGTACGGCGAGCGTGATAACGGTATTCCCATTATTGTCTGATCTTTTTGAACCAAACGGTGCAGTCTGGTCGATAACAAACTCCAGCAGATTGGAGGGTTCATTAACACCACCCGCCCCTTTGTAGAGTTGAAACTTAACCTCATAAGTGGTCGGGCCCGCTGGTGTCGGAAGCTCTGGAAACAAACTAACCGGCACCTTGAGTTCTATAGTCCCGACAGGACGATCGGCAATCGGACCAAGCTCAAACTTGCGATCCCACGTTATCGGTGATTGGCCTTTAACACCAAACTCCATCTCAATTTCATCTTTCTCCAGCTCATCGGGAGTACGGGTAAAATAAAAATTCAGAAAACCGGTATCCAGCACCGTTTTAGCGATCAAACCATCTGCAAGTGTATCTAACGTAACATCAGCCAAGGGCTCAACGTTCTTGACACCGATGGAGTCAGGTCTTGGAGTCCTTGGTACGATTTTTATAGCCATTTTTCCATCTCCTTGTGTATTCAGGCCGAAAGGGCCGCTTTCGCCAGGTGTTACCCTGTCTATTTTCACCAAACCTTTTTGCGACTCTCCGAACAATCGCCCACCTTTAAATAACTGCCAGTAGGTAATAGCCGAGTCATCATCAATAAGTGGCCGAATATTAGGCTCAAATGGAACAACATGCAGCCAATGTCCAGTCATGTGTTTTTGCTCCAGCTCTATCTCCCAATCACCGTAAGTACCCGGCACTGGTGGACCGCTTCCATTCAAACTTGAATACCCTTGCCAATATAATCTGGCTTTATCACCAACTTTCGCTGGGCCATTGGCTGTCGGTATCAAAACAGTCGCTCCCGAGGACAACGGCGGTATTGTCTTGTTATTCAAATAACCCCAAATCGTCGCATAGGGAAATGTAGGTTCATCCAGAACAACAGTGGGCGCGTGATCTATCGTCAACTTTCTTTCGGGTGATGGATCAGGAATGCCTCCGCTCGCCTTCCAAACCTGGTAGGACAAAAACGCAACGCCATCAGTTGCCAAGTCTGCGGGCGTTAAAGCGACATACAGGTAAGTTGATTGTGGTGGACTATAGAAACCCTCGTGGAGCCTTGTAACAGTGCCACCCTGTTTCAGATCAACCCAAAGTTCGTCCATTGGCTGCGGGTCGGGCCAGTAAGGAACAATGATTCGAGTACCATTAAGTAAAATGTTGCGCGGCACATATCCGTCGAGATCACTATCATCAATACCCTCCACCGATAGCGGGCTCGCTAGAATCCCTATACTTCGTGCGGTCGCCTTTTTCGCCGTCATAATGTACTCACCAGATCACTTAAATTACTCGCAAGGTTGGTCTTGCTTATGGAGGAATTAAGCGCCCAGATACGGCACTTGCCTACTGTCAGATCTGACAGGTAAAGATACCGTTCGTCGGTTTCAAGCGTGGAGTTGCCCATCGCCAAGTCAGATGGCCCTTGACGAAGACAAGTCGATTGAGGTTTCCTGAAACCGGTTTCAAAAACTTACGCTGTCGCATCCAACAATAAGAAATTCCACGCCATGACCGACTTCTCCACCGCCCAACGCAGCCGTGTAACCATGCTCGACGTCGCCGAACGCGCCGGGGTTTCGAAGGCCAGCGTCTCGCGCTTTATCGGCGATGACCGCGCCCTGCTCTCCGATGCCATTGCCCTGCGCATCGAACAGGCCATCAGCGAACTCGGCTACCGCCCCAACCAAATGGCCCGCGGCCTGAAACGCGGACGCACACGCCTGATCGGCATGCTGGTGGCCGATATCCGTAACCCTTATTCGATTGCCGTGATGCACGGGGTGGAAACCGCCTGCCGTGCGCACGGCTATAGCCTGGTGGTGTGCAACACCGACCGTGATGATGAGCAGGAACGCCAGCATCTGGCGCTGTTGCGCTCGTACAACATCGAAGGGTTGATCGTGAACACGCTGGGCCATCATCGTGATGAACTGCATGAGCTGCGTCGCGAGATGCCGCTGGTGCTGGTGGATCGCAAGGTCGACGGGCTGGACAGCGACATGGTCGGGCTGAACAACCCGCAAGCGGTGGAGATGGCGCTCGCGCATCTGGAGCAGCGCGGTTATCGGGATCTGGTGCTGGTGACTGAACCCTATGACGGCACCAGTTCGCGGATCGAGCGGGTCAGCAGTTTTCAGGCGCAGATTGCCCAGCGCGCGGCGCTGACTGGGGCGGTGCTGGAAACCGGCGATGATCTGAGCGCGCAACTGCAAACCTTTTTAAACATGCCCGGTGCCGGGCCAAAAGCGTTGTTTTGCGCCAATGGCGTGGCAGCGCTGGCCGCAACGACGGCGTTGCGTCAGATGGGTTGCCGGTTGTTTGAGGATGTCGGGCTGATTGCCCTGGATGATCTGGATTGGTATCCGTTGGTGGGCAGCGGCATTACCGCGCTGGCTCAGCCGACGGCAGAAATTGGCGCGCGGGCGTTTGAGTGTCTGCTCAAGCGCTTGCGTGGGGATGATGAGGTGGCGCGGGTGGTGGATTTTGCGCCGGTGCTGGTGGAGCGTGGGTCAACCCGTGAGGTTGGTGGTGTTTGAGCTGACGCCTTCGCGAGCAGGCTCGCTCCCACAGTTGATCGCATTCCATTGTGGGAGCGAGCTTGCTCGCGAAGGGGCCAGCAAAAACAACACATCATTCACTGATATTTTTTTGAACAAAAATGAAACCGGTTTCAGAGGTCAATAACAATGAATAAACCCGCCGTTTCCATCAGTCTGTCCAGCTACGGCGCCGAGCTTGTGCGCCAACGCGGGCAGGATTCTTTTATCGATGTTCTGGCTGCCGCCGGAGCGAACCGTATCGAATGGCGCGAAGAGCTGCTGACCCGTGAAGACCCTGCCCAACTGGCTCAGGCCACCCAGGCGCAGGGCCTGCAAAGCATCTATTCGTCGCCGACCGAGCTGTGGCTCGCCGGTCAGGCACAACCCAATCCAGAACTGATCACCGCCCTGAAACAGGCCGAAGCCTTTGGTTCGAAGTGGCTGAAAGTCTCCCTCGGTTACTTTACCGACACCAATGACCTGCAAGCCTTGGCCGAACGCTTGAAGCTCAGCCCGGTGCAGTTGCTGGTGGAAAACGACCAGACCCTGCATGGCGGTCGGATCGAACCGTTTCAGCGCTTCTTCGCCGCGGTCGAGCAGCACAACCTGCCGATCAAAATGACTTTCGACATCGGCAACTGGCAGTGGCAAGACCAGTCCGCCGCCAGCGCTGCCCGCCTGCTCGGTCGGCATGTCGGCTATGTGCACTGCAAAGCCGTGGCCCGTCGCGCCGACGGCAAACTGGTCGCGGTGCCGCCGGCGGTCAGTGACCTGCATCTGTGGGAACAACTGTTGCGGCACATGGCCCAAGGCGTTATGCGCGCGGCCGAATACCCATTGCAGGGCGATGATCTGGTGCAACTGACCACCGAGCATGTCGCCGCCCTCGCCCGCCTCGGTCAATCCCGCCTGGAGCCTGCTCATGTCTGAGATCGATATTCTTTCGTTCGGCGAAACCATGGCGATGCTGGTGGCTGAGCAGACCGGTGATCTGGCGGCGGTCGAGCACTTTCACAAGCGCATCGCCGGGGCCGACAGCAACGTGGCAATCGGGCTGTCGCGCCTGGGTTTCAACGTCGCGTGGCTGAGCCGGGTCGGCCATGATTCGCTCGGGCGTTTTGTGGTCGAGACGTTGATCAAGGAAGGTCTGGACTGCAGCCACGTCGATGTCGATCAACAACACCCGACCGGTTTCCAGTTCAAATCGCGCAATGACGATGGCAGCGACCCGCAGGTCGAGTATTACCGGCGCGGTTCGGCGGCCAGTCATCTGTCGCCGCTGTCGATATCCCCAAACCTGCTGAGCGCTCGCCATCTGCATGCGACTGGCATCCCTCCAGCACTATCCGCCTCGGCGCGGGAGATGTCCTTTGAACTGATGACACGCATGCGCAACGCCGGGCGCAGCGTGTCGTTCGACCCTAATCTGCGCCCGAGCCTGTGGGCCAGCGAGGGCGAAATGATCAGCGAAATCAACCGCCTCGCCGGCCTTGCCCATTGGGTGCTGCCGGGGTTGAGCGAAGGTCGTTTGCTGACCGGTTTCGAAGACCCGGCCGACATTGCTGCGTTTTATCTCGATCAAGGTGCGGAAGCGGTGGCGATCAAACTCGGGCCCGAAGGTGCTTATTACCGAACGCATCTGGCGTCGGGATTCGTCGCCGGTGTGCCTGTGGCGCAGGTCGTCGATACGGTCGGCGCCGGAGATGGTTTTGCGGTGGGGATGATCAGTGCCCTGCTCGAACATCAGAGTATTGCCGAGGCGGTGCAGCGCGCGAACTGGATTGGCAGTCGTGCGGTGCAGAGTCGCGGGGATATGGAGGGTTTGCCGACCCGCCAAGAGTTAACGGTTGAATTTGAGGCCGCCTTCGCGAGCAGGCTCGCTCCCACAGGGGTTATGTGAGCTCAGAAAATCCACTGTGGGAGCGAGCCTGCTCGCGAAGAGGCCCGCCTAGTCACTGCAAATAATTGAACCTGCTGCGACAAAAACAACAAGCTCAGGAGCAACACCCATGAAAACCGCAACCCTCGCCACCCGCCGCTGGTGGTACATCATGCCGATCGTGTTCATCACCTACAGCCTGGCGTATCTCGATCGCGCCAACTACGGCTTCGCCGCCGCGTCGGGCATGGCCGAAGACCTGATGATCACCCCGGGCCTGTCGTCGCTGCTCGGCGCACTGTTCTTTCTCGGCTACTTCTTCTTCCAGGTACCGGGTGCGATCTACGCGCAAAAGCACAGTGTGAAGAAGCTGATTTTCGTCAGCCTGATTCTCTGGGGCGGTCTAGCCACGTTGACCGGCGTGGTCTCCAACGCCTATTGGCTGATCGTCATTCGCTTCATGCTCGGCGTGGTCGAAGCGGCGGTGATGCCGGCAATGCTGGTCTATCTGTGCCATTGGTTCACCCGTGCCGAACGCTCGCGGGCCAACACGTTTCTGATCCTCGGCAACCCGGTGACCATGCTGTGGATGTCGGTGGTTTCCGGCTATCTGGTGCAGCATTTCAGCTGGCGCTGGATGTTCATCATCGAAGGCCTGCCGGCGGTGCTCTGGGCATTTATCTGGTGGCGTCTCGCCGATGATCGTCCAGCGCAGGCCAAGTGGCTCAACGACCAGGAAAAGCACGATCTGGAAAGCGCACTGGCCGCCGAACAGGTCGGGATCAAAGCGGTGAAGAATTACGCCGAGGCGTTCCGCTCGCCGAAGGTGATCATTCTGGCGCTGCAGTTTTTCTGCTGGAGCATCGGTGTTTACGGCTTTGTGCTGTGGCTGCCGTCGATCCTCAAGGCCGGCGCGCAAATGGACATGATCGAGGCCGGCTGGCTGTCGGCGCTACCGTATCTGGCGGCGGTGATCGGTATGCTTTTGGTGTCGTGGGGCTCAGACAAGTTGCAAAAGCGCAAACGCTTTGTCTGGCCGCCGCTGCTGATCGCCTCCATCGCGTTTTACGGCTCCTACGCACTGGGCGCTGAGCATTTCTGGTGGTCGTACACACTGTTGGTGATTGCCGGCGCTTGCATGTATGCGCCTTACGGGCCGTTCTTTGCCATCGTCCCGGAGATTCTCCCGGCCAACGTTGCCGGCGGTGCGATGGCGCTGATCAACAGCATGGGCGCGCTCGGTTCGTTCGGCGGCTCGTACCTGGTCGGTTACCTGAACAGCTCCACCGGTTCGCCCGGCGCTTCGTACCTGTTGATGAGCGGCGCGCTGCTGCTGTCGGTGGTGCTGACGATTTTTCTCAAGCCCGGCGCCAGTGATCGCGTCGTTGCCAAAGCCGTCGCCACGCCGGCCGTGCCGGCGCATTCCTGAAGAGATTTTTGCCATGAAAAAACAGGTCGTGTTGTACAAGAAACTTTCGCCCGCGCTGATGGCGCGTTTGCAGGAACAGTGCGAAGTCACGCTGATCAATAGCCTCGACGCCGACGGTCTGATGCAACTGCGCGACGCCCTGCCCCGCGCCCACGGTTTGCTCGGCGCCAGTCTGAAACTTGATGCGGCGTTGCTTGATCTCGCGCCGCAACTGGAGGCGATTGCCAGCGTTTCGGTGGGGGTCGACAACTACGACATCGATTACCTGAGCCGGCGCCAGATCCTCCTGAGCAACACCCCGGACGTGCTCACCGAAACCACCGCCGACACCGGTTTCGCCCTGATCCTCGCCGCCGCACGGCGTGTAGTCGAACTGGCGAACATGGTGCGCAGCGGCCAATGGAACCGCAACATTGGCCCGGCACATTTCGGCACCGATGTGCATGGCAAGACGCTGGGGATTATCGGCATGGGCCGCATCGGCGAAGCGTTGGCGCAGCGTGGGCATTTCGGCTTTGGCATGCCGGTGCTCTATCACAGCCAGTCGCGCAAACCGGCGGTCGAGGCGCGATTCGATGCGCAATACCGCAGCCTGGAAGATCTGCTCAAGCAGGCCGATTTCATTTGTCTGACCTTGCCGCTGACCGCGCAGACCGAAGGTTTGATCGGCGCTGAGCAGTTCGCGCTGATGCGTCCGGAGAGCATCTTCATCAATATTTCGCGGGGCAAAGTGGTGGATGAGGCGGCGATGATCGAGGCGCTGCGTCATCAGCGGATTCGTGCGGCGGGGCTGGATGTGTTCGAGCGTGAACCGCTGAATCATGATTCGCCGCTGTTGCAGCTGAACAATGTGGTGGCGACGCCGCATATGGGCTCGGCGACGCATGAGACGCGCGAGGCGATGGCGCGGTGTGCGGTGGAGAATCTGTTGGCGGCGCTGGCTGGGGAGAAACCGGCGAATCTGGTGAATCCATCGGCATGGCAGGGCTGAATTCTCGGGTGGCAGTCATGCCGCCTTCGCGAGCAAGCTCGCTCCCACAGGGGAATGCATATCCAATGTGGGAGCGAGCTTGCTCGCGAAGAGGCCGGGACAGGCAACCCAAAACCATCAGGCACTACGCGCCTGTAAAAGCTGCGCCGCACACAACGCAATCCGCGCACAGGCATCCGCGAGTTTCACCCGATCGACCACCAAACCAATGCGGATATGCCCCGCCGCACTCGGCCCGAACGCTTCACCGGCCAGCACCGACACGCCATACCCCTCCAGCAACCGCTCAGCAAACGCCTGTGCGCCCAGCCCTGTCTGGCGTACATCAACCATCACAAACATGCCACCATCCGGACGGATCGGATACAGCCCCGGACAACCGCTTAGACGTTCGCAAACCAGATCCCGACGCAGGCGATATTCCTCGCGCATCTGCGTCACTTCCGGCAAATCGGTTTCCAATGCAATCTGCGCGGCCTTCTGCACAAAATCCGGCAACCCAAAGAGCATGCTCAGCGACAGATTGACCAAATGCTCGGCCAGCGGTTTCGGCCCGATCATCCAGCCGATGCGCCAGCCGGTCATGGCGTGGGATTTCGACAGGCTGTTGATGGTCGCCGTGCGTTCGGCCATACCCGGCAGACTCGCCGGACTGACGTGCTGACCTTCGTAAAGCAGTTCGCTGTAGACCTCGTCGCTGATCAGCCACAAGTCATGCCGCACGCACAGTGCAGCGAGTTCCTGCCAGATCAGCAGCGACAGGCTCGCACCGCTGGGGTTGTTCGGACTGTTGAGCAGCATGGCGCGGGTTTTCGCGGTGATGCGCGCGGCGACGTCGACCGGATCAACACGAAAGCCGTTTTCCGGACGCACCGGCACCGGCACAACCGTGACGCCGCACGCGCCAAACACGCCTTCGTAGGTGACATACATCGGTTCGGCGACAATCACTTCATCGCCTGGATCAAGCAGACATTGCGCCACCGAATACACCGCGCATTGCGCACCGGGCATGACGATCACGTGGTCGGCATCGACCGCTTGCCCGCTGCGCCGCCGATGCCGTTCGGCAATCAGCTTGCGCAACGCCAAACGACCTCGCACTTCGGAATAATGGGTATCGCCAGCGAGCAAGCTGTCGATCGCGCCGTGGACAATCGGCAGCGGTGTATCGAAATCCGGATCGCCCACGCTCAGCAGCAGGATATCGACACCCTCGGCGCGCAACTCCAGCGCTCGGTCGTGAATCTGCCAGGCGGCTGCTCCCTCTCCGGCGATTCGTTGGGTCAAGGCTGAATAGCGCATGTACGTCTCCTGATTGCGCGGTCTCCAGCCTTCACCGTATCTCAAATCACGAAACGCGCCACCATGGCGTTCAAATCCACCGCCAGACGCGACAATTCATGGGTCGCGGCGCTGGTCTGGTTGGCCCCGGCAGCCGATTGCGTGGCCAGATCGCGGATGTTGACCAGGTTGCGGTCGACCTCGCGCGAGACTTGCGCCTGTTCTTCCGAAGCACTGGCGATGACCAGGTTGCGCTCGTTGATCTGATGGATCGACTGGGTGATCTGCTCCAGCGCCACACCGGCGGCGCGGGCCATTTCCAGGGTGGTCTGGGTGCGCTGGTTGCTTTGCTGCATCGAGGAAACCGCTTCGCCGGTGCCGTTCTGGATGCCGGCGACCATTTTCTCAATCTCTTGTGTCGACTGCGCGGTGCGATGGGCCAGCGCGCGCACTTCGTCCGCGACCACGGCGAAACCACGGCCTGCCTCACCGGCGCGCGCCGCTTCAATGGCCGCGTTGAGTGCCAGCAGGTTGGTCTGTTCGGCGATGGCGCGGATCACGTCGAGCACTTTGCCAATGTCACGGCCCTGCGCGGCGAGGCCTTCGATCATGTGTGCGGTGTTCTGCACGTCATGGGTCATGGTCTGGATCGCGTCGACGGTTTTCACCACTTGATCGCGACCTTCACGGGCGGCGTGTGTCGACTGGTTCGAGGCTTCGGAGGTCGATACGGCGTTGCGCGCGACTTCTTCGACGGCGGCGGTCATTTCGTTGACGGCGGTGGCGGCTTGTTCGATTTCATTGTTTTGCTGCTGCAGGCCACGGGAGGCTTCTTCGGTCACCGCGCTGAGTTCTTCGGCAGCGGCGCCCAGTTGCGTGGCCGAGCCGGCAATCTGTTCGATGGTTTTGCGCAGGTTGTTCTGCATGGTGGCGAGCGCCTGCAGCAACTGCGTCGCTTCGTCGTTACCGTCGACTTCGATGGTTTTGCTCAGGTTGCCCTCGGCGATGGTTTGCGCGGCCAATACGGCGCGGTTCAGCGGCGTGACGATGCTGCGGGTCAGCAGCCAGGCCAGTAGCACAGTGGCCAGCGCTGCGATCACGGCAACGATGATGATCCCGGTCACAGCGCTGTCGTAATATTCACCAGCCTTGGTAGCCGCTGTTTTCGCATCGGCCGTGTTGATTGCAATCAGCTTGTTGAGCTGCTCGCCCATCTGGTCGGTGCCTTCCTTGATCCGCGTGTTGATCAGGGTGCGCATCTCGTCGAGTTTGTCCTGACGCGACAGCTCAATCATCTGGCTCTGCGCTTGCAGGTAGTTGTCCAGGGTGGTTGAGAATGTCTGGTAGATTTCACGTTCTTCAGGGCCTGCCGGCAGCGCGGCATAGCTGGCCTGAGCCTTGCGCGCCTTGTCGACCAGCACGGCAATGCGCGTTTGCGCCTCTTGCAGGCTGGCCGGCTCACGATTGACCAGTACACGGAACGACAGGATGCGCATGCGCAGGACGTTTTCCGTTACCGCACTGAGGTGAGTGACGCTGGGCAATTGCGTCGAGTCCATGTCAATCGAAGCCTGGCGGATGACCGTCATGCGGCTGACGGCGAACACGCCGAGCACGATCACCAGCAAGGCGATAAAGGCAAAACCGAGGAAGGCACGGGGCGCGATATTCAGGTTACGCAGGGACATAGTTGAGCTCTCGAAAGATAGAAACTACGAGCGTCCATGCGTCATCACTGGCCCTGGGGAACGGGCGGCAGTCCGGCGTCACTGTTTTAGGAAGTTTTGTGCGCGCCTGTTAGCTGTATCGGCCAGGCTTGAGGAAGATTGCGGGTCAAGGGCAACTATTTTTCAGGGTGTTACAAGATTGAAACACCCTGTGGACCTGTTTCACACGTTGTGTTTCGCCATCTGCCAGACGCGGGCAATATCGGTAGCGCGTTCGCGCAACAAACGCGGAGCCTCGGCGCAGGCCTGCTCCAGCGTCATCGGGCCGCTGGTCACGGCGAATGCCGCATCGATGCCATGATCGTAGAGTTCCTGGTAACCCTCGCCCAAGGTGCCGGCGAGGACAATCACTGGCACATCGTGTTGCTTGGCAATCCGAGCAACCCCGAACGGCGTCTTGCCGCGCAGGGTCTGCGCATCGAAGCGCCCTTCCCCGGTGATCACCAGATCGGCGCTTTCAATGGCTTCGGCGAGGCCGACCAGTTCGGCGACCACTTCCACCCCGGCCTTAAATTGCGCGCCGAGAAAGGCCTTGGCGGCAAACCCCAAACCACCCGCCGCACCACTACCCGGTTCGTCGCGAACATCTTTGCCCAACGCTTGCGCGCAGAGTTCGGCGAAGTGCCCCAACGCCTGATCGAGTTGCTGCACCTGCGCCGGCGATGCACCTTTCTGCGGGCCGAAAATCGCCGAAGCACCGTGCGGGCCGCACAGCGGGTTATTCACGTCTGCGGCGATATCGAAACGTACCTGCGCCAGACGCGGGTCGAGTTGACTCAGGTCCAGCCGTGCCAGTTGCGCCAGAGCCAAGCCGCCGGGCACCAGCGACTGATGTTGCGCATCGAGCAATTTCACACCCAACGCCTGCATCGCTCCGGCGCCGCCATCGTTGGTCGCACTGCCGCCAATTGCCAGAATCACCCGCTGCGCGCCGGCATCCAGCGCTGCGCGAATCAGTTCGCCGGTACCGAAGGTGCTGCTGATGCAGGCATCGCGTTGCCCCGGGGGGACCAATTGCAAGCCACTGGCCTCGGCCATTTCAATGATTGCCGTGTGGTTATGCGGCAACCAGCCCCACGCGGCGTCGACCGGTGCGCCCAACGGACCGCACACACGGGTGCGGCGCAGCTCGCCTTCACACGCGGCGAGGATCGATTCGACCGTGCCTTCGCCGCCGTCGGCCATCGGGCATTGGACCATCGTTGCCTGCGGCCAGACCTGGGCCAGGCCGAGGGCGATGGCTTCGGCGACGCCTTGGGCACTGAGGCTGTCCTTGAACGAATCGGGGGCGATGACGATCTTCATGGGAATTCTCCATTTGCAATGCCCCTCATGCTGCCAGTCGGCCTGCGTGTTGACGCCTGTCCGCCGCACAAGTGGCGGGGGCGTTTATTGTTCATTTTCACAAAAAGGGCTGATGTTGAATGTTCCGCCGCCTTCGCGAGCAAGCTCGCTCCCACATTTGAAATGCATTCCCCCTGTGGGAGCGAGCCTGCTCGCGAAGGCGTCCTGAAGAACACCTCATGCCGACAGATCAGTTTGGGGCAGCAACTGCACCCCCAGATACAGCGCCAGCATCCCGTCCAGCCTTAACGGATCAACCCCGCTCAACTCGGCAATCCGCTCCATCCGATAGCGCAGGCTATTGCGATGAATCCCCAACGCATCGGCACACGCCTGGCTCTGGCCATCGTGCTCACACCAACTGCGCAGCGTCGCCAGCAACTGGCCGTTGCCGTCCTTGGCGATCACCTTACGCAGTGGTTTGAGCAATTCGTCCAGCGCATCGTCATTGCGATGCCGCCACAACATCACCGGCAATCGATAACGGTTCAGCGTCAGCAGACGCGAGTGCGGCAGCACCTCTCGACCATAAGCGAGAAGATCGCCCACACGCCGATAGCACCGACGCAACCCGACCAGCCCATCGGCCTGCCCGCCCACGGCAATGCGCAGAATATTCCAGCCGAGGCCATCGAGTTTTTCCAGCAAACGATCATGCTCGATACTCTGACTCGCCGGCCGGCACCACAGCAGGGAAGACTTAGCGGAACTCACGCACCAGCTATCGGGATAGCGCGACGTCAGCCAGGCACTCAACGCCTCGACGGTTTGCCCCGGCCCATGCTCAAGGCCCAGCTCGAACAGATACGGCACCCGCGTCAGTTGCGGCTTGAGTCCAAGTTGCTGCGCCTCATCGACCAAGCGCGGCGAGTCCCCCGCCTCGCTCAACAGCAACGCCAGCAGATCATCACAACGCTGGCGCCGCCATTGCTGCTCGGCTTGCTGATTGCGCTGGCCGACGAGCATTTCGGCGGTCATGCGCACCAGTTCGGCGTAAGTACGCAAGTGCTCCGGTTCGCCGGTGATGCCGAGCACACCGATCAACCGTTGATCGAGTAACAACGGCAGATTGATGCCCGGTTGCACGCCTTTCAAATGCACTGCCGTTTGCGCGTCGATCTCGACCACGCGACCGTTGGCCAGCACCAGTTGCGCGCCTTCGTGACGGGTATTGATACGCTCCGGCTCACCGCTGCCGAGGATCAACCCCTGGCTGTCCATGACGTTGACGTTGTAGGGCAAAATGGCCATGGCCCGGTCGACGATGTCCTGGGCGAGGTCGTGATCGAGTTCGAACATAGCAGCGGCAATCCTTAATATTCGGCACTGGCGGTTGTTCACCCGCACAGGGTCTGGCGGCAAACCCTGTGCTCAGGCACAAAGACAATCCGGCCAAAGGTGGCCGAGACTCTCGGGGCGATCAACGTTACCCTTTGCATCGCAAAAAATCATAATAAAGAGAGAGCCGCTATGTCGCAGAGCGCCGCAGCTACCCAGACCATCGTTGACGATAAAAATGCCGTCTACAAACGCATCACCCTGCGTTTGATTCCCTTCATCTTCATCTGCTACTTGTTCAACTACCTCGACCGGGTCAACGTTGGATTCGCCAAACTGCAGATGCTCGACGCGCTGAAATTCAGCGAAACCGTGTACGGCCTCGGTGCCGGTATCTTCTTCATCGGCTACGTGTTGTGCGGCGTGCCGAGCAACCTGGCCTTGAGCAAATTCGGCCCACGGCGCTGGATTGCGCTGATGATGATCACCTGGGGCACGCTGTCGACCTGCCTGTTGTTCGTCACCACCCCGACCGAGTTCTACACCCTGCGTCTGTTCACCGGTGCGGCTGAAGCCGGGTTCTTCCCGGGCGTTGTGTTGTACCTCTCGCAGTGGTTCCCGACCTTCCGCCGTGGCCGGATCATGGCGTTGTTCATGTCGGCGATCCCGGTGTCCGGTCTGCTCGGCAGCCCGTTCTCCGGCTGGATTCTCAATCACTTCGCCGCAGGTCAAGGCGGTCTGGCCGGCTGGCAGTGGATGTTTCTGCTACAGGGCATTCCGACGGTGATCCTCGGCGCCCTCGCCTGGTTCCTCCTGAGCGACAGCTTCGCCAACGCCAAGTGGCTGAGCCCGCATGAGCGTGCGGTGCTTGAGGCCGATCAGGCGGAAGACCTGGCGAACAAACCAAAAACCACTTCCGACTCGCTGCTGGCGGTGTTCAAGAACCCGGCGATCTGGGCGTTCGGCCTGATCTACTTCTGCATTCAGAGCGGCGTGTACGCGATCAACTTCTGGCTGCCGTCGATCATCAAGAACCTTGGCTTCAGCGATAACCTGGTGATCGGTTGGCTGAGTGCGATTCCGTATCTGCTGGCGGCGGTGTTCATGCTGGTGGTCGGGCGTTCGGCGGACTTGCGCAAGGAGCGTCGCTGGCACTTGGTGGTGCCGATGCTGATGGGGGCGATCGGTCTGGTGATCGCAGTGAATTTCGCCGCAAACCCGGCGATTGCGATTCTCGGTCTGACCATTGCCACCATGGGCGCGCTGACTGGCCTGCCGATGTTCTGGCCGGTGCCAACGGCGATGTTGAGCGCGGGCACTGCGGCCGGTGGTCTGGCGTTGATCAACTCGATGGGGCAGATGGCCGGGTTCCTTAGCCCGTATCTGGTGGGTTGGGTCAAGGACAGCAGCGGTTCGACGGATGCGGCGTTGTACCTGCTGGCGGGTGTGATTGTTGGTGGAAGTCTGCTGGCGTTGCGGATGACGCGGACGTTGCGGGTGTGAGCGATTGATGCAAAGAAGAACGGCCCTTTTCAGGGCCGTTTTTTATTTGGTGCAGGTCAGTCCCCTCTCCCTCCGGGAGAAGGTCAGGGTGAGGGCTGCGTTGAACCAATAATTCACTTTGCCGTATCGCACGCTTCTGGTATTTGATTAACCCTTTCCCACCGATAAAAGGATTTCGGCATGAGCTATCGCACACTCGGTCACTCAGGATTGCAGGTGTCCACCCTCACCCTCGGCACGATGATGTTTGGCGAGCAGACGAGCGCCGAGGATTCGCTGCGCATCATCGACAGGGCCTGGGATCAGGGAATCAATTTCATCGACACCGCCGACGTCTACACCAACGGCCGTTCCGAAGAGATCGTCGGTGAAGCGATTGCCCGCCATCGGCATGAGTGGGTGCTGGCGACCAAGGTCGGTTTCGGCCCGGTGGACGGTGTGCCGAACCGCAGCGGCTTGAGCCGCAAACATATCTTCAATGGCATCGATGCCAGCCTGACTCGGCTCGGCACCGACTATCTCGACATCTATTACCTGCACCGCGAAGACCACAACACGCCGCTTGAAGTGAGCGTATCGGCGATTGGCGATCTGATTCGTCAAGGCAAGATTCGTTATTGGGGCTTGTCGAACTACCGCGGCTGGCGGATCGCCGAGGTGATTCGCATCGCTGACAACCTTGGCGTTGATCGTCCGGTGATCAGCCAGCCGTTGTACAACATCGTCAACCGTCAGGCCGAGACCGAACAGATTACGGCGGCGCAAACCTATGGCCTCGGTGTGGTGCCTTACAGTCCGCTGGCCCGTGGCGTGCTCAGTGGCAAGTACGCGCCGGACGTCCAACCGGACGCCAACAGCCGCGCCGGGCGTCAGGACAAGCGCATTCTGGAAACCGAGTGGCGCGTCGAATCGCTGCGCATTGCCCAGCAGATTCAGCAGTACACCGAGCAACGCGGGGTCGGCATGGTCGAGTTTGCGATTGCCTGGGTGTTGAACAACGGCGCGGTAACGTCAGCGATTGTCGGGCCGCGCACTGAAGCGCAATGGGATGCCTACAGCAAAGCGCAAGCGGTGAAGATCACGGCGGAGGATGAAGCGTTTATCGACTCGCTGGTGACACCGGGGCATTCATCGACACCGGGGTTCAACGATGTGAGCCATTTTGTGTCTGGGCGTAAACCGCGTTCGGCTTGAAGCAAGCAGATTGCGGGGGGCAATACAAATCCATTGTGGGAGCGAGCCTGCTCGCGAAGAGGCCGGCACATTCAACATCTGCGTTGTCTGGCACACCGCTTTCGCGAGCAGGCTCGCTCCCACAGGTTTTGTGCTTATCTTCAGGATGTGGGGAATATTGATCACTCGGCCAATATCCAGCACAAAAACCACGTATCCTTCGCGCCCTGTTTGACCATCAGCCCGAGAGGACAGTTTGTCTAAAGGTATCGCTCTATCGGTTTCAGCCTCGGTGCTGTTTGCCGTCATGTATTACTACACCTCGTTGCTCACGCCGTTGAGTGGCGTGGAGATCTTTGGCTGGCGAATGCTGCTGACAGTGCCTTGCATGACCGTGTTCATGCTGGTGTCCGGGGAATGGCGGCGGGTGCTTGAGCTGATTCGTGTGGTTGTGGCCAAGCCGAAACTGGTGGCCGGGCTGATCGTCTCGGCCGCTCTGCTCGGTGTGCAACTGTGGCTGTTCATGTGGGCGCCGCTCAACGGCTACAGCCTCGACGTCTCGCTGGGCTATTTCCTGCTGCCACTGGCGATGGTGTTGACCGGGCGGATTGCCTATGGCGAGAGCCTGTCGTACCTGCAGAAGGTCGCGGTGTTCTTCGCATCCCTGGGTGTGGTGAACGAGCTGTATCAGGTGGGTGGATTTTCCTGGGCGACCCTGGTGGTCGTGGTTGGCTACCCGCTGTACTTCGTGCTGCGCAAATTCCTGAAGACTGACAACCTCGGTGGATTGTGGGTCGACATGACGCTGATGCTGCCGGTGGCATACTGGTTTGTGCAGGGTGGCGAGCAAGGTTTCGGCGTGTTCGATCAATACCCGGGGTTGCTGTGGCTGATTCCGTTGCTGGGGTTGATCAGTGCATCGGCGCTGGTGGTGTACATCATTGCCAGCCGTTTGCTGCCGTTCAGTCTGTTTGGCTTGTTGAGTTATGTTGAGCCGGTGCTGCTCCTTGGCGTGGCGTTGTTGCTCGGTGAGAGCATCAAGTTCGGGGAATGGCTGACGTATATTCCGATCTGGCTGGCGGTTGTGGTGCTGGTCTTTGAAGGCTTCAAACACCTGACGCGCCAACGCCGCCCCTGACTGCTCCCACAGGGTTTGTGTGAAACAAAAAATCCCGGCTCTGCATCGCTGCAGGCCGGGATTTTTTCATTTCAGTGGCGGATTACTCGGTGGCAAGTACACCACGACGCACCTGGTCACGCTCGATCGATTCGAACAAGGCCTTGAAGTTGCCTTCACCGAAACCATCATCGCCTTTGCGCTGGATGAATTCGAAGAACACCGGGCCCATCAGGGTTTCCGAGAAGATCTGCAGCAGCAGACGCTTGTCGCCCTGCTCCGAGGCGCCGTCGAGCAGAATGCCGCGCGATTGCAGTTGATCAACCGGCTCGCCGTGGTTCGGAAGACGGCCTTCAAGCATTTCGTAGTAAGTATCCGGCGGCGCGGTCATGAAGCGCATGCCGATCTTCTTCAACTGATCCCAGGTCTTGATCAGGTCGTCGGTGAGGAACGCAACGTGCTGGATGCCCTCGCCGTTGAACTGCATCAGGAATTCTTCGATCTGGCCCGCGCCCTTGGACGATTCTTCGTTCAGCGGGATGCGGATCATGCCGTCCGGTGCGGTCATCGCCTTCGAGGTCAGGCCGGTGTACTCGCCCTTGATGTCGAAGTAACGGATCTCGCGGAAGTTGAACAGCTTCTCGTAGAAGTTCGCCCAGTAAGCCATGCGACCGCGATATACGTTGTGGGTCAGGTGGTCGATGATCTTCAGGCCGGCACCGACCGGGTTGCGATCAACGCCTTCGAGGAACACGAAGTCGATGTCGTAGATCGAGCTGCCTTCGCCGAAACGGTCGATCAGATACAGCGGCGCGCCACCAATGCCTTTGATCGCCGGCAGGTTCAGCTCCATCGGGCCGGTTTCGATGTGAATCGGCTGAGCGCCGAGTTCCAGTGCGCGGTTGTAAGCTTTTTGCGAATCCTTGACGCGGAACGCCATGCCGCAAACCGAAGGGCCGTGCTCAGCCGCGAAGTATGAAGCGACGCTGTTAGGTTCGTTGTTGAGGATCAGATTGATCGCGCCCTGACGGTACAGGTGCACGTTCTTGGAACGGTGGGTGGCGACTTTGGTGAAGCCCATGATCTCGAAGATCGGCTCCAGGGTGCCCGGCACCGGCGATGCGAGCTCGATGAATTCAAAGCCCATCAGGCCCATTGGGTTTTCGTATAAATCTGCCATGGTGGCGCCTCATCATTTCTTATCAATTAACCAGGGTTATTTGTCAGTCATGCGAGGTCGGTGGGTGGCGCGCAGGAGATGCCACGCACACTGCGGGCGAGGAAGTCACCGTAGATCAGTTGAAACCCGAATATCTTCATTGTCGACCCAAGGCTCTTGCGGGCGAGGCTTCTGCTGCCAGAAGACGATTATTATTGTATGCGTAACCCGATTCTACACAGCGTAAATAGGCTTGTCTGCTCTCTCTATAAAATCCGCTTTTTTGCGCCCGCTGCAAGGGGTTTGTTGCACAGGTAGATGCCGCCCAGGATCAGCGCACCACCGAGGCACATGGCCGGCGTCAGTTGTTCGCCCAACAGCAACGCGCCAAGGATGACCGCCGTCAACGGGTTGAGCGCGATAAACACGCCGCTGCGCGTCGCGCCGATTTTACGCAGGCCATCGTAGTAGCCGATGTAGGCCAGGGCCGAGCCGAGAACGCCGAGGTAGGTCAGGCTCAGCCATTGCGGCAGGCCGAGGTTATTCAGCGCCTGCCAGCTCACCTCGCCGCGTACAACCGCGACAATCCACAACATGACCGTGCCGATCAGGATCGAGTACGTCACGGTCTGCACCGGCCCCAGCGTCTGATTCAATTCACGGGAAAACAACGAGTAAACGCCCCAGCCCAGCACACAGCCGAGAATCAACAGATCACCGATCCATGCATCAAGCGTTGCAGCCAGTAATTGCGGATTGCGACTGACGATCACCAGACCGGCTCCGACAATGCAGGTGGCGATGCCGGCGACTTTGATCCGGCCAAAGCGCTCTTTGAACAACCACCACGAGGCCAGACCGATTACCGCCGGGTTTAACGCGACGATCAACGAAGCCCGCGAGGCGTTGATGTATTGCAGACCGTAAAAGAAGCACAGGTTGTAGAAGAAAATCCCGAAGAACCCCAAGAGCATCAGTTGCATCCACTGCCGGGGTGTCGGTCGCGCCAAGGGGATCCGCGCCAGCCACAAAAAGCCGAGCAGCGCCGCACTGGCCAGCAAGAAGCGCAGGCTGGCGGCGAACATCGGGCTCAGGCTGCCAGCCAGGAACCGCCCGGCGACAAAGGTCCCGCCCCAGATCATGGTGACCGCCGCCAGTGTCAGGTAAACAGGAATATCCGACGATGTTGTGTGCAGCTGCTCGACGTTGCGCATGATGCTCCAGATCCAGGAACTTGAGGAATGCCGTATCATTCACCTCATTCTCTGTCATCGTAAAATGAGCAAATACTCATGACCCTCACGCAGTTGGAGATCTTCTCGCTGGTCGCCGAATTGCGCGGCTTTACCCTCGCGGCGCATCGGCTGGGGATTTCACAGTCGGCGGTGTCCCATGCGATGAAGGCGCTGGAGCAGGAACTGGGGGTCGAGCTGCTGCGTCGGCACCAGTCGACAGTGGAACTCAGCGATATCGGCGAGCAACTGTTGCTTCGCGCCCGCGCCATGCTCGGTCTGGCCAACACCTTGCGTCAGGAAGCAGCCGATGCGCGCGGTATGAAAAGCGGCACCTTGCGCATCGGCTCGTTCGGGCCAACCTCATCGATCAAACTGTTGCCCAACATCCTGCGGCGCTATCGAGAAGCGCATCCGGGCATCGAGGTGCACATTGATGAAGGCCCGGACCGCCAAGTGATTCAATGGCTGGAAGAGCGCCGGATCGACATCGGTTTCGTGGTGCTGCCCGAAGAGCGCTTCGACACGTTTGCCTTGCTCGAAGATCAGATGGTTGCCCTGCTCCCGAAAGGGCATGCCTTGGCAACACGATCGGCGTTGAGCCTCGAAGATTTGTGCGACGCCCCATTCGTGCTGACCGAGGCCGGTTCTTCGGAACTGGTGTCGCGGTTGTTCACGGCCGCGCGTTTGCAACCGAACATACGCTATCGCTGCTCGCAACTGCTCAGCACCCTCGACACGGTCAGCCGTGGCGATGCCATCACGATTGTCGCCGAAGGGTCATTGCCGGACGATGCCTCACCTCGCTACGTGAAGAAGCCATTGCTGCCCGCTGTGCAGCGCCAGGTTGGACTTGCCGTCCTCGATCAGCGCCAGGCGTCCCCCGCCACTCTGGCGTTTATCGAACTGGCGACGCGAATACATCATTGATGAGCGGCGCAAGCGCCTTCTGCCTTCTATTCTCCCCTCTGGCTGATGTTTTTTTCAGCGGCGCGCCGTTACCCGGCCTGCATTCGAGAGCCCCACTCCACCGCGACAGGATGCGCCCATGCCGTTGACCGTCAGACCCCGCCGCAAGCGCAGCACCCGCATCGTTTTCACGCTGCTCAGCGGTTCGCTGCCAGTGCTGCTGGGCAGCGCGATCCTTTATTTGCAAGCCGAACGCACGCTGGAGCAAGGTTCACGACAGACTGCCGAAGAGGCGTTGCGCCAATTCGAGTTGATGCTCGACAACACCGCCCAGGCCGCCCATGAGTTGCTGCCACTGGCCGGCCAGACCTGCGAGAACGTCAAACTCGCCTTGCGCGAGCAAGTAACCCGTCGCCCGTTCGTGCGTTCGACCAATCTGGTGTGGGACGACAACCTCTATTGCAGCTCGTTGTTTGGCGACTATAAAGAAGCCGTCAACGCAGGCGACTACAACCAGGGCAAGTTGTGGCTGATGAATGGCAACCCGGTGACACCCAACACCGCTCTGCTGGTCTATCGGCTCAGCGAAGGTCGCGGCGGCGCCCTGACCACCCTGGATGGTTACCATCTGAGCAACATGTTGCGTCTGATCGGCCGGCACATGCTGCTGGTGTTGCAAGTAGGCGACAACTGGCTGTCGGCCGACGGCAAAGTGCATAGCGGCACCCTGCCCGCGCTGCCGATAGCGCAAAACACCTTGGATTCTTCACGCTATGCGTTCGGTGTTTCTGCGGGTTTTCCGGAGGGCGAAACCTGGCGCTACATGGCCGATGAATATCCGCCGCTATTCAGTCTGTTGATCTTTTTTGGCGTGGTCTCGGGCGCCATTGGCCATGTCTTGCAGAAGCGCTCGACTTCACCGAGCCACGAGATGCTCCGGGCGCTCGAGGCTGGCGAGTTCATTCCTTACTTCCAGCCGGTGGTGCATGGCGAGAGCAAGGCATGGTCGGGGGCCGAAGTCTTGATGCGCTGGACACACCCCAAAGAAGGCCTGGTGCGCCCGGATCTGTTTATTCCGTTCGCCGAGCATTCGGGTCTGATCGTGCCGATGACCCGCGCACTTATGCAACAAACCGCAGCGCTGCTGGGGCCATTGTCAGCAACGTTCACCCCGCCGTTTCATATCGGCATCAATATCACCGCCAGCCACTGCAAGGATCTGGAGCTGGTGGCGGACTGCCGCACGTTCCTCGCTGCGTTCGCGCCCGACAGCATCAACCTGGTGCTGGAGTTGACCGAGCGCGAATTGATCGAACCGACCGACATCACCCGGCAACTGTTCGAGCAACTGCACGCGCTGGGCGTGAAGATCGCAATTGACGACTTCGGCACCGGCCACTCAAGCCTCGGCTACTTGCGCAAATTCAATGTGGACTTCCTCAAGATCGATCAGAGTTTTGTCGCCATGATCGGCATCGATGCACTGTCCCGACACATTCTCGACACCATTATCGAACTGTCGGCCAAGCTTGACCTGGGTATTGTTGCCGAAGGTGTCGAGACTCAGGCGCAAGCCGATTATCTGACCGCGCATCACGTCAACTTCCTGCAAGGCTACCTGTTCGGCAAACCGATGCCGGCCGCGGATTTCATCAGCGCATTAACTCACCATTAACTAAGCCGGATTAAGACGAGCGTACCGACCTGGCGCACCAAATTGATACAAAAGACCGCTATTGTTACATGAAGACAACATCAGGATTTACTCTTGGCGCATTAACTACTACAATTTTTTCAACCTGAGCAGATTGGCAGGTGAGCCATTTATCACCGAGTCGCTTCAAGGCTCTTGGCTTATAGCTTTGTTTGCGGTTGGTATCAGCCGAACACACTATTGGAGTAAAGATATTGTCCAGACTCGCTGAATTTCGTGCAGCTGAAAAGGCCCTTCAGGAACAGCTCAAGCAGCTGGAGTCACTGAAGAACGATGCCGGGCTCAAGAAAGAAATCGAATTCGAAGAAAAGCTCCAGGGGCTGATGAAACAGTATGGCAAAGGCCTGAAAGAGATCATCGCCATTCTCGATCCGAACCCGGCAAAATCCGCTCTGCAGACCTCTGCAGCGCCTAAAACCCGCCGCGCTCGCGTGGTCAAGGTGTATCACAACCCACACACCGGTGAACTGATCGAAACCAAGGGCGGCAACCACCGCGGCTTGAAAGCCTGGAAGGAACAATACGGTGCAGCCACCGTTGATTCCTGGTTGCGCGGTTAATCCGACGCCAACAAACAAGCCCTGCATGATGCAGGGCTTTTTTATTGACAATATTTAACAAATGAAATGAATTTCATCTAACAATTTTCGACTTTTCTGTAACGCGGCTGAGTCAGAGCGCTAAACATTTTGCTGCGCAATGTTGCGATCGCAGCCCAGCGTTAAACTTTTTGCTTAATCCCTTCGGGTATGTAATCAAGCCATGAAGAGTACAGCGACTTAAAGTTTCAAGCTGTTTCTCACCGCCACTATCTCGTCTGCGCTCGCCTTATAAACCTCCGCCTGTCCGGCGTAGGAAAGAACATAAGCCTTGTCCGCCTTGACCGCCGCCACCAGGGTTTGCGACAACACATGGCGACCGTTTTCGGTGATCGTGCAAGTGGTTTCCAGTGCCGACAAAGTACCCAGCGTTGCCGGATGCACTTTATTGCAAACACTTTGGTAGCCACCCCGGAAGAAGTCCTTCTGTATCGACTTGCGCATCTCCAGCAGCACGCCTTGCAGATTGACCTGATGGCCCTCCTCAACCTGAGTCATGGTCAATTCCATCACCATCACCTGATTGCCATCGGCGTCGTTTTTGGCCGCACGCTGACGGGTAACCTGTGCAGATGACTCTGGCAGCGCCTCGACTTGCCAACCCGCCGGCCAGGTAATGCTCGGCTCGTCCGCTGACGCGCACACCGCGGCAAGCGACAACACAGAAAAAACAAACAGGGATTTGAACAGTCGGATCATTGCCGGGCGCACTCGCAGATTGAGCGGTAAAGTCTGAGGCTCGCTCGTACGCAGGGCAAGTCCGCCCTTTCATTTGGCGATGCCGACAGGCATGCGTATCATTGCGCCCATTCACTCGCCCATAGTTATTGGAGGGCCCATGAGCCTGCACGAACTCAACACTTTCCCCGGCGTCACTGCCACCCCAGACAGCGCAACCCGCAACTTCGTCTTCAACCACACCATGTTGCGCGTCAAAGACATCACCCAATCCCTGGACTTCTACACTCGCGTGCTGGGTTTCTCGCTGGTTGAGAAGCGCGACTTCCCGGAAGCCGAGTTCAGCCTGTACTTCCTCGCGCTGGTCGACAAGGCACAGATCCCGGCTGACGCAGCGGCTCGCACCGAGTGGATGAAGTCGATTCCAGGCATTCTGGAACTGACTCACAACCACGGCACTGAGAACGACGCAGATTTCGCCTATCACAACGGCAATACCGATCCGCGTGGTTTTGGCCATATCTGCATTTCGGTGCCGGATATTGTCTCGGCATGCGCACGCTTTGAAGAACTGGGCTGCGACTTCCAGAAGCGCCTGACCGATGGCCGCATGAAAAGCCTGGCGTTCATCAAGGATCCGGATGGTTACTGGGTCGAGATCATTCAGCCAGCGCCGCTGTAAAAGCAAAAGCCCCTCACCCTAACCCTCTCCCATAGGGAGAGGGGACTGATTGGGGGATATTGCAGAGGTTCACCGACCTGAACGATTGACGTTGAATCCATAATCGACTCTTTTTTTCGGGTCGACGGACAACGCCAGACACCTCGGTCGGCTCCCTCTCCTTCGGGAGAGGGCTGGGGTGAGGGGCAGCTTTTCACACGCAATAAAAAACCCGTGATCGCTCACGGGTTTTTCATTTCTGCTTTAACGTTTACGCCGGAGCCGAAGTGCGGATCAAGTGATCAAAAGCACTTAGCGAAGCCTTGGCACCCTCGCCCACCGCAATCACGATCTGCTTGTACGGCACAGTCGTCACGTCGCCGGCCGCGAAGATACCTGGTATCGACGTTTCACCGCGGTTGTCGACGATGATCTCGCCACGCGGCGACAGCTCGATGGTGCCTTTGAGCCAATCAGTGTTGGGCAGCAAACCGATCTGCACAAAGATCCCTTCCAGCTCGACGGTGCGCAGCTCGTCAGTGTTGCGATCCCTGTAGCGCAGACCGTTGACCTTCTCGCCATTGCCGGTGACTTCCGTGGTTTGCGCACTGGTAATCACAGTGACGTTCGGCAGGCTGTGCAGCTTGCGCTGCAATACGGCGTCGGCGCGCAGTTGTACATCGAACTCCAACAGGGTTACGTGGGACACGATGCCAGCCAGATCGATGGCCGCTTCAACGCCGGAGTTACCGCCGCCGATCACCGCCACACGCTTGCCTTTGAACAACGGACCGTCGCAGTGTGGGCAGTACGCCACGCCTTTGTTACGGTATTCCTGCTCGCCCGGCACGTTCATTTCACGCCACCGCGCACCGGTCGCCAGAATCACGCTTTTGGCTTTCAGTGTCGCGCCGCTGGCGAAACGGACTTCATGCAGCTCACCGTTTTTGCCCGGGATCAGCTTGTCGGCGCGTTGCAGGTTCATGATGTCGACGTCGTACTGCTTGACGTGTTCTTCGAGTGCCGTGGCCAGTTTCGGCCCTTCGGTTTCCTGTACGGAAATGAAGTTCTCGATGGCCATGGTGTCGAGCACCTGACCGCCAAAACGTTCAGCCGCGACGCCAGTGCGGATACCTTTACGTGCAGCGTAAATCGCTGCCGAAGCACCGGCCGGGCCACCACCCACGACCAACACATCAAAGGCTTCTTTGGCGCTGATCTTCTCGGCCTGACGCTCGATGGCGCCGGTGTCGAGCTTGGCGAGAATCTCTTCCAGGCCCATGCGACCCTGACCGAAATTTTCACCGTTGAGGTAGATGCTTGGCACGGCCATGATCTTGCGATCGTTGACTTCGTCCTGGAACAACGCGCCGTCGATAGCGACGTGACGGATGTTCGGGTTGAGCACGGCCATCAGGTTCAGCGCCTGGACCACGTCCGGGCAATTCTGGCAGGACAGCGAGAAGTAAGTCTCGAAGCTGAACTGGCCTTTGAGCGAGCGAATCTGCTCGATCACTTCAACGCTGGCTTTCGATGGGTGGCCGCCGACTTGCAGCAGGGCCAGCACCAGCGAGGTGAACTCGTGGCCCATCGGGATGCCGGCGAAACGCAGACTGATGTCAGCGCCCGGGCGGTTGATCGAGAACGATGGCTTGCGTGCATCGTCGCCGCTGTCGATCAGGGTAATTTGGCTCGAAAGACTGGCAACGTCTTTCAGCAGTTCCAGCATTTCACGGGATTTCGCACCGTCGTCGAGGGAGGCAACGATCTCGATCGGCTGGGTGACCCGTTCCAGGTACGATTTCAACTGGGCTTTAAGATTGGCGTCCAACATACGGGCGATTTCCTTTATTTGAGGCGAAAAAAAGCCCGAGCGAAACTCGCCCGGGCATTTTTATTGGGCGGTGCAGCGTACTTAAGAAGGTGCGGCGTACCGCCCTGAGTTGCGTGTCACAGACTTAGATCTTGCCGACCAGGTCCAGGGACGGAGCCAGAGTGGCCTCGCCTTCTTTCCACTTGGCTGGGCAAACTTCGCCTGGGTGAGCAGCAACGTACTGAGCAGCCTTGATCTTGCGCAGCAGCTCGGAAGCGTCACGGCCAACGCCGCCATCGTTCAGTTCAACGATTTTGATCTGGCCTTCAGGGTTGATCACGAAGGTGCCACGGTCAGCCAGACCAACTTCTTCGATCAACACATCGAAGTTACGGGAGATGGCGTGGGTCGGGTCGCCGATCATGGTGTATTCGATTTTGCCGATGGCTGGCGAAGTGTTGTGCCAGGCAGCGTGGGCAAAGTGGGTGTCGGTGGAAACGCTGTAGATTTCTACGCCCAGTTTCTGGAAGGCAGCGTAGTTGTCAGCCAGGTCTTCCAGCTCGGTTGGGCAAACGAAGGTGAAGTCGGCTGGGTAGAAGAACACGACCGACCACTTGCCTTTCAGGTCAGCGTCCGAGACTTGAACGAAGTCGCCGTTTTTGAACGCGGTAGCTTTGAACGGTTTTACTTGGCTGTTGATGATAGGCATTGATGACTCTCCGTCAGGGGTTATGAAGTTGATGGGTGAATCCTACCCACTCACTCGACGGATGGCTCATTGGCAAACCTGATGCTGCTGATTTGTTTTCGCTATTAGCTGACTGTATTAATAGAAGAAAACGATCTCTACGACGTAGCCGGTTTATCCGTAATCCGAGCCATTCCCTGGAATGGGCTGGCTTCAACATAGCGCATGGCGGACTTCATATCCTTCCAGCCGACATAACTCATCAACGATTTCAGATCCCAGCCACTTTGATGCGCCCAAGTGGCAAAGCCACGACGCAGGGAATGGCTGGTGTAGTTTTCGGCGGCAATGCCCGCACGCTGCAAGGCCTGGCGCAGTAACGGAATGATGCTGTTGGCGTGCAGCCCCTCCTCGTTCAGATTGCCCCAGCGGTCGATGCTGCGAAAAACCGGGCCACGCACCAGCGCCGCCTCGGTGATCCAGTCGATGTAGGCCTGCACCGGGCACAGCTTGAGCAGCGCCGGGGCCTGATAGGTCTGCCCGAGGTTTTCCCGATCGCCTTTGCTGCGCGGTAGATACAGCGTGATACCGCTGCCGGCGTGCGCCTGCACATGCTCGATCTGCAAACGGCACAGCTCATCGCTGCGGAAGCCGCGCCAGAATCCCAGCAGAATCAAGGCGCGGTCGCGGTAAGCCTTGAGGAATAGTGGCCGGTCCTGCTGCTCTCTAGCGGTTTGTACTTCATGTTCAAGCCAGTCAATCACTCGCTGTAGATCCTGCAACTGCAACGGTTCGGCTTGTTTCTCCTGCGCCGGGTGCAACGCGCGAATCCCTTTGAACACCTTGCGCACCACCGGCGCCTTGGTCGGGTCGGCGAACCCTTGGCTGTTGTGCCATTGCGCCAGCGCCGACAGACGCAGTTTCAACGTATTGATCGACAGCTCCTCGGCGTGCGCCACCAGATACCGCGCGACGCTGTCGGCCGTCGCCGGCAAGAACCCGCCCCACTTCACTTCGAAATGCTCAATGGCCGCGCGATAGCTACGGCGGGTGTTGTCACGGGTGGCGGCTTGCAGATAGCGATCCAGATCGCTCATGGGCAGTTTTCTCGCTGGCGTACTGATACGGGGATGCAGATGCGCATTTTGCCGCCTGACACTGGGTAATACCAGTATATCCCGCGCCTTGATTATCAACGGTTTATCTTTATTTTTGAAATGGTACACTGCGTACTTTAGTGGCATGTACCACAGTACGTAACCGTAGGAGTTCACATGGCCCGTGGCGGCATTACCAAAGCACTGGTGCAGATCGCGCGCACAGCAATCCTCGCCCGTGGAGAACATCCGAGCATCGATGCAGTACGCATTGAAATGGGCAACACCGGCTCGAAAACCACGATCCATCGTTATCTGAAAGAGCTGGATGACGGCGCGCAGCCCATTGAAGCTTCGGCAGAGCCTATCGATGAAGAGTTGACCGCCCTCGTCTCGCGCCTCGCCCAACGCCTCAAAGAACAGGCGCAAGAGCCTATCGAGCAGGCCCGCGAGCAGTTCGAGGAGCAGCGCGAAGCACTGGAGTCGGAACTGAAACAAACGCGCCAGGCGCTGGAAAAGCTCGAACAGGAGCACGACATTCAAGGCGCAGCGCTGGAGCGCGAGTCCGAAGCCCTGAACAACACCCGATCAATGCTGCAAACCGAGCAGACCCGCAATGCCGGCCTCAATCAAGCACTGGCCGACTTTGAATTGCGCCTGCAGGACAAGGAGGAACAGATCCGTTCGCTGGAAGAAAAACACCTGCACGCGCGCGATGCACTCGAGCACTACCGCAACGCCAGCAAAGAGCAGCGCGAGCAGGAACAGAGCCGCCACGAAGCGCAGGTGCAGCAGATTCAGGCCGAACTGCGTCAGGCGCAGCAAAGCGCACTGGTTCGTCAGGACGAGATCACGCAACTGCACCGCGACAACGAACGCCTGCTCACGGAAAACCGTGGCACGCAGCGCGAACTGAGTCTGCTGCAGGATCAGCTCAAGCAGAGTAATCAGCGTCAGGATCAACTGCTTGAGCAAGCGGCCCGCGTCGACAGCGAACGCACCCTCCTCCAGGAACGCCTGCGCCTGGCCACCCTGGAAAGTCAGACACTCAAACAGGGCGTCGAGGAGCAGACGCTGCTCAACCAGTCACTGGAAAAGGAATTGAACAAGGCCCAGGCAAGCCTGGAAGAAAGCCAGCGTCTGGCGGCTACCGTTGCGGCAGCGCCAGACTCAGCCAAGCCGAAAGACGCTTAAGCGCCGACCGGCGTCCGCATGGTGACAAACTCTTCGGCGGCCGTCGGGTGCACCCCGATCGTGTCGTCGAAGTCACGCTTGGTCGCGCCAGCCTTCAACGCAATCGCCAAGCCCTGAACGATCTCGCCAGCGTCCGGGCCGACCATGTGGCAGCCGAGGACTTTGTCGGTCTTGCCGTCGACTACCAGCTTCATCAGGGTTTTTTCCTGGCACTCGGTCAGGGTCAACTTCATCGGTCGGAAACGGCTTTCGAAGATCACCACATCGTGGCCGGCTTCACGCGCTTCTTCTTCGGTCAAACCAACCGTGCCGATGTTCGGCAGGCTGAATACCGCCGTCGGGATCATCTTGTAATCCACCGGACGGTATTGCTCGGGCTTGAACAGACGACGCGCTACAGCCATGCCTTCTGCCAGAGCCACAGGCGTCAGTTGCACACGACCGATGACATCGCCAAGCGCCAGAATTGACGGCTCACTGGTTTGGTACTGCTCGTCGACTTTGATGAAGCCTTTGTCGGTAAGCTGCACATCGGTGTTTTCCAGCCCCAGATTGTCGAGCATCGGGCGCCGGCCAGTGGCGTAGAAAATGCAATCCGCCTCAAGCTCACGACCATCTTTAAGCGTGGCCTTCAAGCTGCCGTCGGCCTGCTTGTCGATACGCGCGATGTCGGCATTGAATTGCAGATCCAAGCCACGCTTGGTCAGTTCTTCCTGCAAGTGCTTGCGCACCGAACCATCGAAACCGCGCAGGAACAGATCACCGCGATACAACAGCGTGGTGTTCGCGCCGAGGCCGTGGAAAATCCCGGCGAACTCGACCGCGATATAACCACCGCCAACCACCAGCACACGCTTTGGCAGCTCTTTGAGGAAGAACGCCTCATTGGAACCGATCGCGTGCTCGCGCCCCGGAATCTCCGGAATCTGCGGCCAGCCACCGGTGGCGATCAGAATGCTCTTCGCTGTAAAACGCTCGCCATTCACTTCGACTTCATGCGGGCCAACGATCTTCGCGTGCGCTTCATGCAAGGTCACACCACTGTTGACCAGCAGATTGCGATAAATGCCGTTGAGGCGATTGATCTCGCGATCCTTGTTGGCGATCAACGTCGCCCAATCGAAATTCGCCTCACCCAGGCTCCAGCCAAAACCGGACGCCTGCTCGAAGTCTTCGGCGAAATGCGCGCCGTACACCAGCAGCTTTTTCGGCACACAGCCGACATTGACGCAGGTCCCGCCCAGATAACGGCTTTCCGCCACCGCCACTTTCGCACCAAAACCGGCCGCAAAACGCGCAGCACGCACACCGCCGGAACCGGCACCAATCACATAAAGGTCAAAATCGTAGGCCATCTCTATCTCCTCGGCAGGGGATCAGCATACCTGCAGATGCTCATTGAGCAAGCCTCTGCCGTTATGTCGATGACCAATGCCAAGGGTTCGAGCAGCAAGCTTTTGCTCAGTGACATTCTGCGGACTGAGCCTTTGGTAACCGCAGCGTACGCCAGGCGATCAAAACTGCTATGAATGCCAAACCGAAAGCGACCCACGATACCAATGCAATTCCGCCTTCAAATGCACTTCCCGCCTGCTGCATTAACTGTTGCGCTTGATCCCCCGCCAACCCCATCGCCACATGATGAGCGCCAGCCAGCGTTTCACTTGCCAGCATCGTCTGGGGATCGCTCAAAAACGCTGGAAGCTGCAAGTCTGCGCGATAGTGAGCCGTAACCAGGCCACCAAGCAGGGTCGTCCCCAAAACGACGCCTACCTCATAGGCTGTTTCACTGATAGCGGAAGCTGCACCGGCCTTAGCTGGGGGCGCCGCCGACAAAATCACGTCATTGGAAACCGTAGCGATCGCGCCTACTCCGATATTCAGCAACGCGAACGCCGCAACCAATACCGCAAGACTACTGCCCACGCTGGCCACGAGTAAAAACGCCACAGCGGCGAAGGCCACCAGAATCGGTATCAGCACATGCACAGGCATACGCTGAGCGACCGGGACGACCGCCATTCCCACCACAATCGCCATGATTTGGCCCGGCACCAACGCTAGGCTCGCACTCAAAGGCGACATCTGCAGGACAATCTGCAAAAACTGAGTGGTGAAGAAAACAAAACCAACGAGGAACGCAAGACTCATCAAATTGATCAGAACAGACCCGCTAAAAGTCCCGTTGCGGAACAGAGTCATATCCATCAGCGGCACAGGAAGACGTAACTGGCGCCGGACAAACATCCAGCCTGCCAATACGCCGACCAGAAAGGCCCCCAGTACGACCCCGTCAACACCTTCACTGGCGGCATGCTTGATGCCGTAAACGATGCCGCCCAAGGCGGCCATCGACTGAAGAATGCTGATCGGATCCAACGGCCCAGATGCATCACGCTCCGACTCAGGAAGCAATAGCGGACCCAACACCAACAGCGGAATCAGAACGGGTACCGCCAACAGAAAAATCGCGCCCCAATCAAAGAACTGCAGCAACACTCCGCCCACCAAAGGCCCCAGAGCCGAACCGACGGTCAATGTCGTGGCCCAGATCGCGACAGCCAGCCTGCGCTCCTCTCGATCCTCAAACACCGAACGTATCAATGCCAATGTGGAAGGCATCAGCATCGCCCCGAAAATCCCCATGCAGGCACGCCCGATAATCAACTGCAAGGCCGTCTCAGAATAGGCGGTCAGCACCGATACCACAGCAAATCCGAGCGAGCCGATAAGCAGCAACTTGCGGTGCCCGACCCGATCTCCCAGACTTCCCATGGACACCAGCAGTCCGGCGAGCACCAACGAGTAGGCGTCGATCATCCACAGTTGTTGACTGGCACTTGGGCGCAAAGCTTCGGCGATTTTGGGTAATGCGAAACCCAGTACGGTGTTATCAACGGTTACCAGTAGCACTGGCAACATCAACACGCCGAGGCCGAACCAGCGCCTTGATGCGTTACTGCGGGTAGACTCATTTGTTAATGCCACGGATAAAACTCCTTAGACAAAAAGAGTGTTTCACAGGGCACTCTTCATACTCCCCCAGTGAAACGTTTTCCTACGCACTTCCCTGGCGTACATGGATCAGTTCAGCAGTGAAAACACGTGCTGACAATCGACTGCCCCCGAATTCAAACGACGACCCAATGCATTTGAAACACCTTGCAGATCATTGCTAAATCCATCGTAATCTTGGCTACGAACACTCTCCATCAAGCGCTTCATTCCCTCTGCCAACGCCTCACGCTGTTTGATGGCGTGGTCATTTTCCAGCTGAATATCCCAATAAACTTCGGGTGGATTCACCAATACGCGAGACAACAACGCCATCATGGTACGCATAGGTGGCGGCATCACTTCCAGCGCGCTCTCAAGGTCCAGTGAGCACTTGGACAACGCAAGGCCAAAGCCAAGAATTGCGGCGTGAGGTAACGCCTGACAAAGCGCCATCAGTTCGTCGTGCGCAACAGGCGTCATTCGCTTGATCTTCATTCCTGCGCCGAGCAGGTACTGCTCGATAAAGGTTGAAGGCGAATCCTCCGTATCCAAGCAAACAGCAACGGTACGCCCCTGAACGGAAAGCTTGGGTGAAAACATCGGGTTAATCCCGACAAAGGGCTGTTGAGGAGACTCATTCTTCAGAGCTCGGTAAAAGGGATCCTGAACAGAACAAGTCGGAACAAATAAAACATTGCTCGAAACAGCCCCAAGCACCCAAGGTATTGACCGAATCGCCACACTTTCCGGCAAAGCAAAAACAACCGCCGTCGCCCCTTCAAAAATGTGTTCGGTATTACTGAACGGGTTGGTGACATCGACCTCATGAAAAACACTGGGCTGTTCTGGAGGCCTACGATCCACCACGCGGACATTGCATCCGTATTGCATAAGTATGCGGGTGAAGAGGGCCCCCACCAGCCCCGCACCACCCAGCACGACTACCGTGTCGTTCATCACGCTTCGCTCCCTGCGATAAAACTGTAGTAAGGCACGCTAGCCTTGACCAATGTCTCTTCAAGTTCCTGTTGCGGATCAGAGTGTGCAACGATCGCACCGCCAATACCGAAGGTCGCCTCGCCGTCCTGGACAACCGCTGTGCGTATGACAATGCTGAGCTCTGCAGCACCACTGAAAGATAACCATCCCAAAGCGCCAGAATAGATACCTCGTGCCGAGGATTCCAACACGTCAATGATTTCCATCGTGCGCTTCTTAGGTGCTCCGGTCATAGAGCCACCCGGAAAACAGGCGCGAATCGCCTCAAGCGTTGCCACTTCAGATCTAAGGTGACCGCGAACTGTGGAAACCAGTTGATGTACCGACGAGAAGCTTTCGACCGAGAAAATCTCGGGCACATGTACGCTTCCTGGACGACACACCTGATTCAAGTCATGGCGGACCAGATCGACAATCATCAGGTTCTCTGCTCTGTCCTTAGATGAAACCTGAAGCTCATCACGCAGCCTCTGGTCTTCAAAAGGCAGCTTGCTGCGCGGCCTCGTTCCTTTGATTGGGCGGGACTCGATCATCCCGCTGTCATCAATTCTGAGAAAAGTCTCCGGCGATGCACTGAGCACCGAGAACTGCGCAAATGAAAGATATGCCCCATAAGGTACGGGGCTGGCATGACGCATTCGCTTGTAAGCACTCAATGGAACACCGTCGTATGCCATTTTTGCGCGATTAGTCAGACAAATCTCGTAAGACTCGCCATCGGTAATGTACTGCAGCGACTGAGTGATCTTGGCAATGTAATCATCCGGTCCATCATCAAGTGAAAGCTTTAGTTGATCTACAGCCCCAGGAACGAACTTTTCACCAAAAAGGGCGGGCGTTTCTACAAGCTCGGCGATGCGAGGCAGCGCCGGCCAAACGCCCGCCTCTCCCGTGGCAGTGATCATGCACTGATAAGCTTTACCGTCCTGATGATCGAAGACCAGAAAGTGCGGCGCAAACATGAATGCCGCATCCGGATGACTCGACCGATAGGTCTTTCCTCCTCCGGTCAGTGCTTTCAACTCATATCCCAGGTAACCGACAAAACCTCCCTTGAAACCAAATGGTAAGTACTGTGGAGTGGCGATCTGAACGGCTTCAAAAATCTGTGCAACCAAGGTGAAAAAGTCGCCTTTGATACTTTTTTTGCCTTTTGGCCCATCGAGTGTCAGGTATTCATCAGTGACATTGTAATCAAGCCTTATAGCGCCCTGCCCCTCCCCACTGCCCATGATCGAGTAACGAGCATTCGGTCTCTCCGACTTTTCGCTGTCCAGCCAGAACGCGAAACGGTCATTTGCATAAAGGGACGAAAATACCGCCTGGGGATCCATGTTTTCGGGCAGCTCGCGGTACGCGAGCTGCATATTCAGCTCGCCCCCCACCGCGACATAGGCGCTTTTTGACGAAGCGCATTCCGTATCGGACTCCAGCCGACTTCTCACACTGACATTGTGTTCAAGCGCCATGCGTATGAAGTTGCTCAGTAACGCATGCCCATACTCCGAATCAATGGACTCCGGGTGGAATTGCACGCCCCATATAGGCCGAGTGATGTGCTCGATTGCCATTACCACGCCTTCGGGCGTCCAGGCTGTGCATTGAAGCTCTAATGGCAAACTTGTGCACATCAACGAGTGGTACCTGACCACATCAAACTGTTCGGGCAAGTCCCGAAAAAGCCCTTTACCTGTATGCGTAATGGGGCTGCGATAGCCATGCACAGGACTTGGGGCATGCCCGACAGAACCGCCAAGGAATTGTGCAATACCCTGATGCCCCAGGCATATACCAAGTATCGGTACAGGAGAATGCAAAATGACACTACCGCAGACACCGAAATCCTCCTCTTCGGCAGGATGTCCGGGGCCCGGCGACAACACCACAGCGTCATATCGTTCGATGCCCAGTTCGCTGTAGGAAACAGAGTTCTTTACGATGTCTGCAGATACCCCCGTTACCTCGAAAAGATATTGGGCGATGTTATGGGTAAAGGAGTCGAAGTTATCAATCATCAGTATTTTCATGAGGACACGCTCTGACTCAGACGCTGATTGATCAGCACGTCTTCCCGCACACACGTCTCCGCAATGATCAGATTGAATACCGATTCGGTGTATTCCGGCCTGAGCCCCGAAGCCAATGATCGCTCCTTGATCATATCGAGCACATAGGAAATTCGCCCGGGCTGCATCATCGCTATGCCATGTGCGGCTTTAAGCTCGGCAATATCCATGCACAACTTCATGCGCTCCGAAAGCAGATCAACCACCTGCAAATTTATCGAATCGAGCCTTTCTCGCAATGGTTGCAAAATGGTTGACGTTCCTGTCTGTGTTAACTGTCCATGTTGTTGCATACATGCACCTCCATTAGCCAATTTCTACAAGGTATACGACGGTCATATTCAGGCTGGTTCGCTGAGATTCGGTGCCCACGTCCCGTTTCGCGACAACACTTGCAAAGCAACCCCGAGCGATCTGATCTCTTGCTCACTGTGATCAGCCGACACTGCAAATCGCAGCATTGCCTTACCTTTGGCGATGATCGGATAAAAAACAGGGAACAGCAGCATGCCCTGATCGCGCAGGGCCCGTGCAGCCTGTAATCCGGCCTCTTCGGTTTCAAAAAAGGCCCCCCTGACTGGCGATTGAATACCAGCATTGAGCAACTGGTGATCGGTGACAGAATCTAAAAGGCTGACGTTTTTCCAGAGGCGCCGTTGCAGCACATCAATTTCATCAGTGAGATGAATTTGCGCCGAGGCAACATTCGCCGCGAGCATCGGCACCATAATGGAGTGACCAAATATCAATGGGTTTGCTGAAGTTCGGATGATCTCGACATCCTGCGATTCCGAGACCACGACAAAACCACCTGCACCGCCGAAAGCCTTGGAAAGTGACCCGGCCAGAATAATATTTGCAGGCAACGAATGATCTACCGCAGAAAACGCATAACCCGCACCATGTCGGCCGACAATCGAAATACCGTGCGCATCGTCTACATATAGATATCCCTGCGCAGACTCTAATCGCCGGGAAAGTTCGGCTATGGGTACCAAACCACTCATTGATCCAATGCCATCAATCAAGAGCACTGGGGTTTCGCCCCTGTTCGAGCACTCTTTCAGCGTGTCGGTCAGCGACTCCAGATCAGTAGATTCAACTCTGGAAACAGAACCGAATTGCTCAAGAATCCCCCTCAGAACTTGCATCGAAGCATGGGCAGTTTTGTCCATTAGCCAATGCACTCTCTTTCTGACGGGATAGCCCGCCAATGACCCACTGCCCAACAGAGGCAGAACACCTAGATGCACGCTGCTGGTAGAGGTGAACACTGCAACCGCGCTACCTCTGTAAACCTGACCAAGCAGATCCTCCAGGTGAGGTAGATAATGCGGACGCATCGCACTCCGAGAAGAGGACAGGTGCAGCCCGCATTTGTTGAGTGCCCGTTGTGCAGCCTCAATCAGTGCTGGATGGGTTTCGAGCCCCAAATACGAGCACGACACAAATTCGGTGTACACACCTCCTTCCTGAAGGGTGATCTGCTTGCCGATACGACTCGTGACGGTAAAACCCGTCAACCCTTCCTCATAGGCAGTTGTCAGTGCACCGGTGGTGTTGCCACGGCGAATGCTCATCCAGTCTTGCTTGACTTGCACATCCATTGCTAAAGCTCCTTTCCAAATTTACTGAGGCTTGCGGCCGATAGTCATTACCGAGCTGCCCGACGCATCAGACTGGTCCTTGTCAATCACTGTTTGTATCTCTGCCAGATGAGCGCGCCTGAACAGTTCTCGCAACGCTTCGGCCTGATCTTCGCCGTGCTCCATCACAAGCCAGCCATCGCGAACGAGCAATCGGTCGGCGAGAGCAATAATCTGCCGAATCAACTCAAGACCATCGGCCCCGGAATAAACAGACGCATGAGGATGGTGCTCACCCCATTCGGGCAGCAACTCCTGGGCCTGCGGAACGTAGGGAGGATTGGCGACAATAAGGTCGATCTGCTGATCAAATTGCGCAAACGCCTTTTCGTCGCGAATATCTGCCTGCAGGTGGTCTGCGTGTACGCCCTTGAACGACAAGCGATCAATATTGCGTTTGAGATACTGGATGGCTATCGGATCAAACTCTACGCAAGTGACGTCGAGATCAGGTCTGCGCCGGGCAATCGCCAGACCGATGGCGCCGCTGCCCGCACACAGATCCAGAACCTTTGAGCCCGACTCCAGCGCTGCACTGCGCTCAATCCATTTGTGAATGACTCTGCTATGAGGTCGCGGGATGAACACCCCACTCCCGACGACAAGCGACAAATCGTCAAAGTCCACCGTGCCGACAATATGCCCGAGCGGAATCCGGTTGCAGCGCTCTTGGACCGCCAACATGAACTCCTCCAGTGCCAAACTCTTATCCGCGCGCTCGATAAAGCGATCCACAAGACAACTCAGGTCTTCTTCCAGACTCCAGACGCCGGACTTTTTCAGCAGTTCTCGCGCCTGGTCAATAGCGAGGAACTCACGTTCAGTAAGACTCATGACCACTCCCGGTAATATTGGGAGAGTTTATTCAGGATTGACTCGTACAGATAAGAAAACGCTACCAACTCCGGTGGCGGAGTAAACGACGGGTGCAAATCATCTATCAACTTTTGATAGTTGCGCGACAACCCCTCATCCAGCAGTGGAAACCAATAAGGTTTTATATCCCAGCGATACTCATAGCCCGTTGCAAACATCTGTTGCACCGTTTCTTTAACAGTGTTTTCGCGGGCAAATCCGGTCAGTGGAGCGCGCACTGGCGTAAACGGACTGAGATCAAGAATATTATTTTTCATGCCAGTCAAACAGTCAGCTATATAGCCTGCCAATAACGGCGACTGATGCAACCCGTCCCGATAAGTGCCTGTTGCGAGCCAAAGCCCCTCTATACCGCACTCACCTATCAATGGGAATCCTTCTGCCGGAATGGGCCTGTTGCCGACCTGAATGGAAATGACTTCTGCTCCATGGAGATCCAAACTCAACTGATCGACAGCACAATCAAGCAAGAACTGCACATCCGAAATCAGCGCGTGTTTCTTAGGCTGCTCGGAAATAATATTGGTCGCCCCAAGGTATAGAATTCCATCACCACGGGGGACGCAGTGCAGGCCGCAGGCAAATGCACGGTTCGGGGTACGAATGACGGAGTTAGGCAGATCGCCCCCCTCCGGCATTTTCACCAGTATGGACACGCCATACCCACTGAACAATGGTGGAATCCTCTTAACCACCTCGTCAAAGTGACTCAGCAAATCCAGAGAGTGAACGCCCGCAGCGACGATGACTTTTCGTGCCCAAAGTACCTCTCCACTGCCCAACTCCACACCAGTGACTACACCGCCCTCTGCCAGCACTCGCTCGGCATTCTCATTCTTCAGAGTGCCCCCTTCAGCGACAAATGCAGCATCCAGTTTTTCCAGTAACAGGTGGGAGTTCACTGAATGTTCGTTCGGAATGTACAGCCCTCGTAGAGGACGAACGAGATGATTCGGCTTGAGCCACTCCATTTTACGTGGATCGATGACTTCGAAGGGTTCGCCATACTCAGTCAGCGTGCTCTCGATAGTGTCGTAGTTGACGCTATCGACTTCGTCCATGCCCGCCGTATTGAGCAAAACGTGAGTCCCCATTGCAGTGAACAGGGATGTCGGATTACCAGAAGAAACGGCCAAACGTTCCGCCCAGCTTGGCCATAGTTGCTGGGCTTGACGATCCATATCCAGCTTCAGGCGGCCAAAATCGCTCGCCAGCAACCCACTGGTAACCTCACCAAAACAACCGTTCATTGCCCCGGCAGCCCTCGAGGCTGCATTCGCACGATCGGTTTCGCCGACCCGACAGACTTTTAAACCTCGCGATGACAACTCATACGCGATTGAACCACCCACAGCACCCGCCCCTACAACAATGACGTCGAACTCCATGTTTTGACCTCAAAATATTACTTACGGTTTAAGAGAATTGAATTTCCACCTTTTTAAAAACAAAACATTTCTATATTTTCGTTACATACCAGTTCAATAAAGCATTTGTTTCATATTGTATCTTTGAAATACTTTCACACATTCAACCAACAAAAAGCCAGCAAAGCCTAACAAACACGAAGGCTAACCAATCAGTTAATCATCGAAACTTAAATTAATATTTTTCGGCCGCACACCAAACTTAAATGTTAAGTTACAAAATATCGATTTTTCGGCAAAACAGCCAACGATGGCTGAACTTAGATATGGAAAAGACTGGAGATTAGTTTTCCTTCTCGCGGAAACGCAAACGCCCCGAACAAGTCGGGGCGTTTGTTTTTTGCGTCACACGAGCCGAGCCGTGTGACATACCTACAAACCAATCAAGCGCTCTTAGTAAGCCTTGCCAGTCTTGTAGAAGTTCTCGAAGCAGAAGTTGGTCGCTTCGATGTAGCCTTCAGCGCCACCGCAGTCGAAACGCTTGCCTTTGAACTTGTAGGCCATGACGCAGCCGTTCTGGGCTTGTTTCATCAGGGCGTCGGTGATCTGGATTTCGCCGCCCTTGCCTGGCTCGGTCTGTTCGATCAGGTCGAAGATGTCCGGGGTCAGGATGTAACGGCCGATGATCGCCAGGTTCGACGGTGCATCTTCCGGCTTTGGCTTCTCGACCATGCTGTGAACGCGGTAGATGTCATCGCGGATCATTTCGCCAGCGATAACGCCGTACTTGCTGGTTTCCTGCGGGTCGACTTCCTGGATGGCGATGATCGAGCAGCGGAACTGCTTGTACAGTTTGACCATCTGGGTCAGTACGCCGTCGCCTTCGAGGTTGACGCACAGGTCGTCCGCCAGGACCACGGCGAACGGTTCGTCACCGATCAGCGGGCGGCCGGTGAGGATCGCGTGGCCCAGACCTTTCATTTCGGTCTGACGGGTGTAGGAGAACGAGCACTCGTCGAGCAGTTTGCGGATGCCGACCAGATATTTCTCTTTGTCGGTACCTTTGATCTGGTTTTCCAGCTCGTAGCTGATGTCGAAGTGGTCTTCCAGAGCGCGCTTGCCACGACCGGTGACGATGGAGATTTCCGTCAGGCCAGCGTCCAGAGCTTCTTCAACGCCGTACTGGATCAGTGGCTTGTTTACCACCGGCAGCATTTCTTTAGGCATGGCTTTAGTCGCTGGCAGGAAGCGAGTACCGTAACCGGCTGCTGGGAACAAGCATTTCTTGATCATATAAGTCCTTGAAAAGGCTGTGTGTACGAGTTTCGGCGCAGTCTAATCAGGCGGCGTGCACCTTACAATGCCCCGCACTGGCTAACCGATGCCAACATAGAGAAATATTCGCGCCGATAGTTCCATCGACATCCGGGCGCAGCCAGATCAGCGTAGCTTAAAGCAGCCGCGAAACTGAATCACCATACGCTCATCGCCCCCCAATGCGAGCATTTGCCGGTATCATGGCGCCTTTGAACCAGCGAACGAGACAGATAGATGGCCGCGGTAAAAATCGTCAACGGGTATGTGATCGACAAGAAAGACGGCAAGTGGACGCTGACCACCACCAATGGCGAGCACATCGCCGGGCCTTTCGACAGCGAGCAAATGGCGACCGATGTGGCTTCCGTATTCACGGACACTCCGGCATCGGCCAAGCGCCGTGGCAAAGATCAGGACTGATCTGCTGCGATATGCCCCAGCCCTGCCTTTGCGCAGGGCTTTTTTGTGCCCACGTACAAACAAGTGGCCAAACGCTATAACCTTTTCACACCGGCGCTGTCAGAGCGTCTAGTCCCCCTCGCTGAAGACCACGAACATGACCCTGAAAAAAATTTTGCCACTGATTGCGGTATTGGCACTGGCCGGCTGCGCCACCTCTCAACCCACGTACCTGAACAACGGCGAACAGGGGCTCTCGATCGATTGCTCCGGCGAAGCCAATTCCTGGGCGACCTGCTATGAAAAAGCCGATGCGTCCTGCGCGGGCACCGGTTACCGCATCGTTGGCACTGACGGCACGCCCCAGCCCAAAGAGAGCGACAAAACCCTGGGCGTCGATGTCGGCAATTACAAAAACCGCAGTGTTGTCGTGGTCTGCAAATAGACCTTACATATGAATTTCGGCGAATTTGATCCCGAGTCCGCGCACGACTTCGATCAGATCGTCGAGACGGTTGAAGGATTCGACTTCGTCGTTATCGTCCACCAGAAAGTAACTGCGGCCGGCGCTTTTCTTGAAAAACACGATCCACTCCCCCGGATTCGCCGGGTTCTGGATGACATGGGTGGCAGAGATCAGGCCCTCTACGTGGCGCTCCCGTACTTGCTCTCGCTTCATCGCGACTCCAGAAATGAAAATGCCGTCACAGCATCACTGCGACGGCATCGGTGCTGATGACTGTCAGTCTATCAGCCGGAAATACACGCATTGGCGGCCTTTTGCACGTCACGCGGGCGAACCGGCACATTCGACATGCGCTCATGCAACTTGATGCTGCTGCCGCCGGAGCGATCCTCGATATCAAATACCGCCGCCGCGCCGGTGGAAAGTTTCCCCGGCACGATCACCCGAACCCCGTCCTTGTGCGGCTGCACCTGCAGCGCGCCGCGACTATCCGCCAGTTTGTCAGCCAGACACTGGGCATATTCATGGGGTTTCTTGCCGGAGATCACGCTCATGGTCGGCAGCGTTTCATCGATTTCGGAAACACTCGCACAACCACCCACAGCCAACACCAACGGCAGACACACCACACCCCACTTCATACAAAACCTCCGTTAAAGACCGTCCGACAGCACAAATGCCGTTTTTCTCCGGGGCCTTCTGCATTTAACCCGCATCCGATTGCGAATATCTGTTCAAAATTGTCAAACCAACGCCCGACGGCCAGATAATAACCCGTGCGGGCTGATAAACTGCGCGCAATTACAAGCTATCGTTTTGATTTTGTAGAAAAAGCCCTTCTGGAGGCGCCCATGAAATTCATTCACCAGCGCGAACACCTCAACGAAGACGACATCGTCGTCATCCAATGCTCGCAAATGTGCAACATCCGTCTGATGAACGACGCCAATTTCCGCAGCTTCAAGAATGGCGGCCGTCACACCTATCACGGCGGCGCCTTCGACACCTTCCCGGCCCGTATCACCGCGCCGAGCACCGGTTTCTGGAACATCACTATCGATACCGTCAACCGCCGTGCGATCAGCGTGACCCGCAAGCCGACGCTGACCCACTCGATCAAGATCATCCGTCGTTCCAGCACCAAACTCAGCTGAGACACGTCGCTCAACCAGAAAGGAATGCATGACCGTGGCCCAAACGACCAAATACGTCATCAAGTACAAACTCAACGGTGAACGCCGCTTCGAGTTCGCGCAGCTGGAAAACGGCACTGAAGAAGAAGCAAAGGCTGCTCTGGATGCGCTTCACGGCCAGAGCAACGATGTGATCAGCGAAATCGCCGTCAGCAAAGCACTGTAAGACGCGATAGCGAATTCGGCCACAAGCGGCGGAGTGCTCTGTCGCGAGGACTGACCCAGACTGACTGCTTCGACCCTGCGTCACGGCGTCAGTCGCCTGCACAGCGGAAAAAGGCATACCCTAGGCATCACCTTTCACGACGCAAGCTGACCAGCATGCAACCGAACACTTTCGATCTGTTCACCGATCATGAACCCGAGCAACGCCCCCGCACCGAACAGATTGGCGAACAATCGTGGGTGCTGCATGGTTTTGCCTTGCCGCTGATCGAGCAAGTTCTGCCGGCGCTGGATGCAATTCTTGTCGCAGCGCCGTTGCGCCACATGGTCACGCCGGGCGGTTTCAGCATGTCGGTGGGCACCAGCAGTTGCGGGCCTTTGGGCTGGATCACCGATCGCCGCGGTTATCGTTATTCAAGCGTCGACCCGCTCAGTGATTTGCCATGGCCAGCGATGCCGGACGTCTTCTCGGCGCTGGCGCGCTCGGCAGCGGCGCAAGCCGGATTTACCGACTTCAATGCCGATTCCTGCCTGATCAACCGTTACGTCCCCGGCGCCAAGATGTCATTGCATCAGGACAAAGACGAAAAAGCCTACAGTGCGCCGATCGTTTCGCTGTCACTGGGGTTACCGGCCATGTTCCTCTTCGGCGGTTTCAGTCGCAGCGACAAGAGCCAGCGCATTGCCTTGCTGCATGGCGACATGGTGGTCTGGGGTGGTGTTGATCGCTTGCGTTATCACGGTGTGTTACCGATCAAGCAGGGTCGGCATCCGCGCCTGGGTGAACAGCGGATCAATCTGACCTTTCGCGTGGCCGGATAACCTGCAAAAGTTTGACCGCAAGGCTCGGAGTGTGGCGCCTTGCGCCGCTGGTTAACCTGAATCGAACAGGTCAACGGACAAACCATCATGAAAACGCTTTCTCCTCCCTTCAAGACCGAAAACGATCCACGCTGGGCCGCCGTGCTGGCGCGAGATCCACAGGCGGACGGGCAGTTTGTCTACGCGGTGAGAACCACTGGTGTTTACTGCCGCCCGAGCAGCCTCTCACGCCTGCCGAAACCGCAGAACGTCGAGTTTTTCGATACCGCCGAACAAGCCGAAGCCGCCGGCTATCGGCCGAGCAAGCGTGCCAGCAAAGATCAAAGTGATGTGGCCGCGCAACATGCCGCAACTGTTGCGATTGCCTGCCGCCATATCGAATCCGCCGAGACGTTGCCGGCGCTCAACGAACTGGCGCAAACCGCTGGCCTGAGTCCGTTTCATTTCCATCGCGTGTTCAAAACCGCGACGGGGTTGACGCCCAAAGGCTATGCGACAGCCCATCGCTCGCGCAAAGTCCGTGAACGCCTGGCTGACGGCGGCTCGGTGACGGATGCGCTGTACGACGCGGGCTTCAATTCCAACAGCCGCTTCTATGAATCAGCGGATCACGTGCTGGGCATGAAACCCGCTGACTACCGCGCGGCGGGAAAGAACAACGACATCCGTTTCGCCGTCGGTCAATGCTCACTCGGAGCGATTCTGGTGGCGCAAAGCGAGCGCGGGGTGTGCGCGATTCTGCTCGGTGACGATCCGCATCAACTGGTGTGCGATCTGCAGGATCAGTTTCGCGAAGCCAACCTGATCGGCGCCGATGCCGGGTTCGAGCAACTGATCGCCGAGGTCGTGGGGTTTATCGAAGCCCCGGCGCTTGGCCTGGATCTGCCGCTGGACATTCGCGGTACTGCGTTTCAGGAACGCGTGTGGCAGGCACTGCGGGAGATCCCGGTGGGTCGTACCGTCAGCTACGCCGAGATCGCCCGGTGCATCGGCGCACCGACTTCCATGCGCGCAGTGGCTCAGGCTTGCGGGGCTAACCGTTTGGCGGTGGCGATCCCGTGCCACCGCGTGGTGCGCAGCGATGGCAATCTTTCGGGCTATCGCTGGGGGGTGGAGCGCAAGCGTCAGTTGCTGGAACGCGAGACGCAGCCTTAGCGATTGACGTCCACCACGACCCGTCCGCGTAGTTGCCCGGCGAGCAATTCCGGCGCCGCATCGATGGCTTCACTCAGGCCGATTTCATGACTGATCAATGCCAGCAAGGAGAAATCCAGATCCTTGGCCAGACGACCCCACGCTTCCAGGCGGCGCGCCTTGGGCTGAGTCACGCTGTTGATACCGGCCAGGGTCACGCCACGCAAAATGAACGGTGCCACTGAAGCGGGGAAATCCATGCCTTGCGCCAGACCGCAAGCGGCAACGGTGCCTTCGGCGCGAGTGCTGGCGCAGGCATTGGCCAGTGTGTGACTGCCAACCGAATCGATTACCGCTGCCCAACGCTCTTTGGCCAGTGGTTTGCCGGGCGCTGATAACTCAGCACGGTCAATGATTTCGCCGGCACCCAACTGCTGCAGATATTCGTGCTCGGAGACCCGCCCGGTGGACGCGACGACGCGATAGCCGAGCTTGCTCAGCAGAGCGATGGCAAAACTGCCGACGCCACCATTGGCGCCCGTCACCAGCACTTCACCCTGATCCGGCGTCACGCCATTCCGCTCGAGGGCCAGAATGCACAGCATCGCCGTATAGCCAGCCGTACCAATGGCCATGGCTTGCGCCGCCGTGAAGGCTTTGGGCAATGGGATCAGCCAGTCGCCATTGAGCCGCGCCTTCTGCGCCAGACCGCCCCAGTGATTCTCGCCGACACCCCAGCCATTGAGCAGCACTTGATCCCCCACCTTATAGTCGGGGTGTGAGCTGGCTTCCACGGTGCCCGCCAGATCGATCCCCGGCACCATCGGAAACTTGCGAACCACCGGACTGCTGCCGGTAATCGCCAGAGCGTCCTTGAAGTTCAGCGTGCTGTACGCGACGGCCACGGTGACATCGCCTTCGGGCAATTGCTCTTCGTTGACCTGTTGCAGGTTGGCGCGGTAACCGCTGTCGTCTTTGTCGATCACAATGGCGTTGAACATGACTGCCTCGCATGACTGTTTTCAGAATATCGTGCCTTGAAATACCACATCGCAACACCCTGCCACATTCGACTTTGCGCCAATCGGCGGGTAGCGACCAGCTCCGTGCCGGGGGGGGCAACCAGCGCACCAACAATAGTCACCACTCCTCGCCATTCATCAATCACTCGCTCGGCGGCGGAGGCGGATTACACCAACGCTGAAAAACTGCACAGGTTGTTCTGAATTTCGAACTGGCTGCGGATCGGCTTTTGCTGTTAAAAACCGGATCTGCCGTCCCTGCCCGCTACCTCGTTCGGAGAACAGCTTCATGAGCCAATGGCCAGATACCCGCATTCTTGATCTGCTCGGCATCGAGTTGCCGATCATCCAGGGCCCGATGGCCGGTGCGACGAATTCGTCCATGGTCATCGCGGTATGCAACGCCGGTGGCCTGGGATCGATGCCGGCAGCCATGCTGAGCATCGAGCAATTGCGCGAAGAGCTGACAACCATTCGCCAACACACGAGGAATCCGTTCAACGTGAATTTCTTCTGCCACCAGCCCCCGACGGCCGATGAGCAACGTGCGCGTGACTGGAAGCATCTGCTGGAACCGTATTACCGCGAACTGGGCGCCGATTTCGATGCACCGACGCCAGTCTCCAACCGGGCACCGTTCGATGCGGCAGCCTGCGAGGTACTGGAAGAATTTCGCCCTGAGGTCGTCAGTTTCCATTTCGGTCTGCCAGAGAAATCCCTGCTTGATCGGGTCAAGGCAACCGGAGCGAAAATCATCTCCTCGGCCACCACTGTCGATGAAGCGATCTGGCTGGAACAGCACGGCTGCGACGCGATTATCGCCATGGGCTACGAGGCTGGCGGCCATCGTGGCATGTTTCTCAGTGATGATCTGAGCAGTCAGGTCGGCACGTTTGCCTTGGTGCCGCAGATAGTCGATGCGGTGAAAGTGCCGGTGATTGCCGCCGGGGCCATTGCCGATGCACGCGGCGTGGCGGCGGCACTCGTATTGGGCGCATCGGCGGTCCAGATCGGCACCGCCTATCTGTTCACGCCGGAAGCCAAAGTCAGCGCCGCTCACCACAAAGCATTGCGCACCGCCAAGGAAAGCGAAACGGCGGTCACCAATATTTTCACCGGGCGGCCGGCACGGGGCATTCTCAACCGCGCCATGCGTGAGCTGGGACCGATGTCGCCGAAAGCACCGGCGTTCCCGTTGGCCGGCGGGGCGCTGATGCCGTTGCGAGCAATCAACGAAGCAGAGTTTGCCAATCTCTGGGCCGGTCAGGCATTCACCTTGGGCAAAGACCTCGGTAGCGCTGAACTGACTCGACAATTGGCCGAAGGTGCGCTGGCAAAGCTCACTCGTCATTGAGGTCAGGCAGCGTGAGGATTCAGACGTCCTCACGCTGATGTTAACCGACACTTCCTGTTTGGCGGCATTTCGCTATATATTTCGTTATATAGCGAATTCGCCCTCGCGCATCGGCGCAGTCCACCCCGACAATAGCTGCCTCTGCATCAGCCAATAACGGAGCTGTTACATGACCATTCGTGCCTCACGCTTTGCCCCCTCCTGCCTGGCCTCTTTGCTCGCGGTCTTCGCCGTCAGCGCGGCTCAGGCTGATGAAGTACAGGTAGCTGTTGCAGCCAACTTCACCGCGCCGATCCAGGCCATCGCCGCCGATTTTGAAAAAGACACCGGGCACAAACTGGTTGCAGCTTATGGCGCCACTGGCCAGTTCTACACCCAGATCAAAAACGGTGCGCCGTTCGAAGTGTTCCTCTCCGCTGACGACACCACCCCGGAGAAACTTGAAAAAGAAGGCGACACCGTCAAAGGCTCACGCTTCACCTATGCCGTCGGCACCCTGGCGCTGTGGTCGGCGAAAGAAGGTTATGTCGATGCCAAAGGCGAGGTGCTGAAAAACAACGAGTATCGGCACCTGTCCATCGCCAACCCGAAAGCTGCGCCCTACGGTCTGGCAGCCACGCAAGTGCTGGAAAAACTCAAACTCACCGAGGCCACCAAAGCCAGGATCGTTGAAGGCCAGAACATCACTCAGGCTTACCAGTTCGTCTCGACCGGCAACGCTGAGCTGGGTTTTGTCGCCCTGTCGCAGATCTACAAGGACGGCAAAGTCAGCGGCGGTTCGGCGTGGATAGTCCCTGCGAGCCTGCATGACCCGATCAAACAGGACGCCGTCATTCTGAACAAAGGCAAGGACAATGCCGCCGCCAAAGCACTGGTCGAATACCTCAAAGGCCCGAAAGCCGCTGCGGTGATCAAATCCTACGGATACCAGTAAATGTCGCTGACGAGTGCCGATTTCGCGGCGATCTGGTTGACCCTGAAACTGGCGTCCCTGACCACCGCAATTCTGCTGGTGATCGGCACTCCGATCGCCCTGTGGCTGTCGCGCACCCGTTCGTGGTTGCGCGGCCCGATCGGCGCGATCGTCGCCCTGCCCCTCGTACTGCCACCGACCGTAATCGGGTTCTATCTGTTACTGATGATGGGGCCGCACGGTTTTCTCGGCCAATTCACTCAATGGCTGGGGCTGGGCACTTTGACGTTCAGCTTCACCGGGCTGGTGATTGGTTCGGTGATCTATTCCATGCCGTTCGTGGTGCAGCCGTTGCAAAACGCGTTTTCGGCGATCGGTACCCGCCCACTGGAAGTCGCCGCGACCTTGCGCGCCAATCCGTGGGACACTTTTTTCAGCGTAATTCTGCCACTGGCGCGCCCTGGTTTTATCACAGCGGCGATCCTCGGCTTCGCCCATACCGTCGGTGAGTTCGGCGTGGTGCTGATGATCGGCGGCAATATTCCCGACAAGACCCGCGTGGTCTCCGTACAAATCTATGACCACGTCGAAGCGCTGGAATACGCGCAGGCCCATTGGCTGGCCGGGGCGATGCTGGCGTTCTCGTTTCTGGTGTTGCTGGCGCTGTACTCCAGCCGCAAAACCCGCGCAGGCTGGAGCTGATCGATGATTGATGTACGTTTGAAACGGGCCTATACGGGCTTCAGCCTTGATGTCGACCTGAACTTGCCCGGACGTGGCGTAACTGCGCTTTATGGGCATTCCGGCTCGGGCAAAACCACTTGCTTGCGTTGCATTGCCGGCCTTGAACGCGCCGAACAGGGTTTTATCCAGATCAACGACGAAGTCTGGCAGGACAGCGACAACGGCATTTTCGTCCCGCCGCACAAACGCGCGCTCGGCTATGTATTTCAGGAAGCCAGCCTGTTTCCGCACCTGTCGGTATTGGCCAATCTGCAATTCGGCCTCAAGCGCATCGCCAAGTCGCAGCGTCGTGTCGACATGGCGCAGGCCACTGAACTCTTGGGGATCGGGCATTTGCTCGAACGCCACCCGCAGCATTTGTCGGGTGGCGAACGCCAGCGCGTCGGCATCGCTCGTGCCCTGCTGACCAGCCCGAAACTGCTGCTGATGGACGAACCGCTGGCAGCCCTCGACAGTCAGCGCAAACGGGAGATCCTGCCGTACCTGCAACGCCTGCATGACGAACTGGAAATTCCGCTGTTGTACGTCAGCCACGCGCAGGACGAAGTCGCGCGGCTGGCTGACCATCTGGTATTACTCAGCGAAGGCAAAGCGCTGGCCAGCGGCCCGATCGGTGAAACCCTTGCGCGGCTGGACTTGCCGATGGCAATGGGCGATGACGCCGGTGTGATCATTGAAGGCCAGGTCAGCGCCTACGATGCGCAATATCAATTGCTGAGTCTGCAACTGCCGGCCACCGAGATGAGCATTCGCGTCACACATGCACCGATGCAGGTTGGCCAGACGCTGCGCTGCAAAGTGCACGCCCGGGACATCAGCCTGAGCCTGCAGAACAGCGAGTTCAGCAGCATTCTCAATCGACTGCCGGTCACCGTGGTCAGTGAGCAATCGGCCGACAACGCTGCCCACGTGCTGATTCGTCTCGATGCGGGCGGCACCCCGTTAGTCGCGCGCATCACTCGCTACTCCCGGGACCAATTGGGCGTGCACCCGGGCCAGCATTTGTGGGCGCAGATCAAAGCGGTCGCAGTCCTCGCCTAAATCATTCGGCACCACGGCATCGGCGTGCGGTCAATCGCTTTACACACCGCCGCGCCATTAAAGGAAACTGCCATGCCCGACACCGTGCTGACTGCCGACCTGCCATCCGACCTGCATTACGTCGACGACACCCAGCCCGGTATCACCCGCAAGAAGCTGCGCGGCAAGTTCTGCTACTTCGAACCGTCAGGCCAGCGCATCACCGACGCCGACGAAATCAAACGCATCAATGCCCTCGCCGTGCCACCGGCCTATACCGACGTATGGATCTGCCCGGATCCGCGTGGTCATCTGCAAGCTACCGGCCGTGATGCCCGCGGCCGCAAGCAATATCGTTATCACGCGCGCTGGCGCGAGGTGCGCGATGCCGACAAGTATTCGCGCCTGCGCGAGTTCGGTCTGGCGTTGCCAAAACTGCGCAAACAACTGGAAGCATTGTTGGCTGCGCCCGGTTTCAGTCGCGACAAAGTCATGGCCACGGTGATCACCCTGCTCGACGCCACGCTGATCCGGGTCGGCAATACCCAGTACGCCCGCGACAACCGCTCCTACGGCCTGACCACCCTGCGCAGCCGCCATGTCGAGGTCAACGGCAGTGCGATCCTGTTCCAGTTCCGTGGCAAAAGCGGTATCGAACACCAGATCACCGTCAAGGATCGACGCCTGGCGCGCATCATCAAGCGTTGCCTGGAAATTCCCGGGCAGAACCTGTTTCAGTATCTGGATGAAAACGGTGAGCGGCACACCGTCAGTTCTTCCGACGTCAATGCGTACCTGCAAACCCTGACCGGCGCCGATTTCACCGCCAAGGATTACCGCACCTGGGCGGGCAGCGCTTTGGCACTTTCGGTGTTGCGCGAATTGCAATGGGAGTCCGAGGCCGAGGCCAAACGGCATGTGGTGGAGATGGTCAAAGGCGTTGCCAAACAGCTGGGCAACACGCCGGCAGTTTGCCGCAAGTGCTATATCCACCCTGCGGTGGTGGAAAAATTCATGCTCGGTGCCCTCGCCGAACTGCCTCGTCCACGTGTGCGCCAGGGCCTGCGTGCCGAGGAGGTGGCGCTGGCGATGTTTCTCGAGCGCATGAGCGAAATGACCGACGCACCTTGATCCGCTGCATGGCGTCATCCAGGTTAGCCACCTTCCCCACTTCCGGACGACCGCAGACGTGAACAACCCCGCCTTCTAAAAATGTAATCGCGACTCGCCGTGATCGGCGCTTGTCAGTTTTCACGACATTTTTTGGAGGTGCCGATGACTCACGTCTCGCGTACGCCCGCACTCGTTACCCTGAATCAACTGGGTTTTCAGTTCGCCAATGGCGCAACACTGCAGGCACAGCAAACGCCTTTGAGCGAAGGTGAGTTGCGCAACTTCCTCGCTCATCTGCAACTGGACGCGCAGCGAGTTACCCGCCCGTGCGCATCGCTCAGCGGTGGAGAATGGTTGAAGGCAGCCCTCGCGTTGGTATTGTGCCGCCAGACGCCAGCACGATTACTGCTGCTGGATGAGCCAACCCATCACCTGGACCTGACATCAGTGCAAGCTTTCGAACAAGCCTTGCAGATCTTTCCCGGAGCCATTGTCGTGGTTTCCCACGATCAGGCATTTCTACGGGCGTTGAATCCAAGCCATCACTTGATCTGGTACCCGGAAGGCTGGCGCTGGCAACCGACGAGCTGAGCTGCCTATTTTTTGCACGATTGCCGGGGGCTTCTATAGTTGATCTGACACGAATCAGCTGCGGTGACGCCATGGAAGACATTTTCGTCGTGAAGCATTGCAACAAGATCATTATTCACGGTCGACGCGCCGGAGACAGTCAGCATGATCCAGCCGAAGCGCATAGCTGGTTTCGCATCTGCGATACGCGTACCGCCGGTTTCATTGGTGATGGCTACGACGCGCAAGAGGACGCACGACGTGAATGCAGGCGCCTCAACGCAGCCAGTTCCCAATCACAGGCCCGTCAGTCTTCAGTCTGATGCCGATCATAAGCGGGTCTATACTGAAACCAGCTGAAGGAGCAGCACCCCACAGCAGAAGGCTCGCAACACGCGGGCTATTTGCTGCAGCTCAGGCTTCATAGAACGGAGGTGTTCCATGTCCGAAAAAGAGTCCATCACCACCCTCCTCACCTTGCTCGACGCTCGACAAGCGCGCCTCGCCGCCGCCTGCAAAGAAATCGCCGACTGGGTCGACCACCAAGGCGGACACCCGACCGCCCTGCGCATCCGTGACCGGCTGAACGATATAGAGAAGGATGCTCCGCTGATTCGCAATACGCTGTCGGCACTCAAGCCTGTGGATCGGCCACTGCCTCGGTTCAGATGACAGCAACCTCGCCAAGGTCCAAGGAATCTGCTCACAAGCGGTGACGCACGGGTCACCGCGCATTTGCCTGTCCAAGATGTTTATTCTTCCTGCGTTTGCGTTTTTCACATAGCGATCACATCTGCGCGTCTACAGTGAAATCACTCCTTTGCAGAAAACTCTCTCACCCGCCCGCATGCGGGTGTTTTTTTGCCTGCGCCCCACTGCCGAACGGCACAGGGCGTGAGTTGTCAAACGTAATACACGTCGCGAGGGAGACAGTTCATGGTTATCCATTTCAACGTTGACGGGCATCTGGCCTGTGGTCATAAAGGCAAACAACTGTCGGCAAGCAGAGAACTCAATCGTGTGAAATGCCGCAGCTGCCGCAATACCGATGCCTACAAACAGGCACGAAAAGACCAGCGCAACGCAGCCCGCAGGATGGCCCGGCGGGCCAAAGCCACGCATGGCGAAGCCAACTGGCGCACAGAATGGGTCGATCGGCTGACAGCAATGGCCGGACTTCAGCGCTTGCCTCGGGGTTTTAGCGGGCAGACTTTCGTTTAGCCCTGCATAAAAAAGGCACAAAAAAAGGCCTGCATGAGAAAACTCATGCAGGCCTTTGCTATTCATGGTGCCCGAAGCCGGAATCGAACCGGCACGCCCTTACGAGCGGGGGATTTTAAGTCCCATGCGTCTACCAGTTTCGCCATTCGGGCGGTAGCGCGATTGCTGCTCTCTGCTGCACAGTCGCGACCCTGACGGGATGCAACCTTGAACAGCAGAGCGGGAAATATATACATCACTTCCCGGTGAAGCAAGTTTGCAATGGCCGTATTTCAAGACTAAATCTTGCAGCGCAGTGCAAATAAAAAAGCTCCGTAAATCATGGATCTACGGAGCTTGTTTATAGTGGAGGCCGAGGTCGGAATCGAACCGGCGTAGGCGGATTTGCAATCCGCTGCATAACCATTTTGCTACTCGGCCTCAAAGCATCTGCTGTCAGTAGCACAACAACAAACACGTAAAACTGGAGCGGGAAACGAGACTCGAACTCGCGACCCCGACCTTGGCAAGGTCGTGCTCTACCAACTGAGCTATTCCCGCTTGGTGGTGCGCATTCTATAGAATTAAGAAGCTCCGTCAACCCCTTGATTCAAAAAAGTTTTATTTCTTTTCGACATCGGTCTTCAGGTGCGGCCAGGCAGCGCGAAGGTATTGGACCATCGACCACAACGTCAGGCCGGCAGAGACCATCAGCAAGGCGTAACCCAGGATAACCCAGAAACTGAAGTCCTTTGGATTGGCCAGCAGGATCACCAGTGCGAGCATCTGCGCGGCGGTTTTCCATTTACCGAGATTCGAAACCGCTACATGGGCACGGGCACCGAGTTCGGCCATCCATTCACGTAAGGCCGACACCACAATCTCGCGACCGATGATGACAGCAGCCGGCAGAGTGAGCCAGAGATTGCCGTGTTCTTGCACCAGCAGCACCAGTGCCACTGCGACCATGAGTTTGTCGGCGACCGGATCGAGAAATGCCCCGAACGGAGTGCTTTGCTCCAGACGACGGGCCAGATAACCATCCAGCCAGTCCGTTGCTGCCGCAAAGGCAAACACCGAAGCGGAGGCCATGTAACTCCACTGATAAGGCAGATAGAACAGCAAAATGAAGATCGGAATGAGCAGGACGCGTAGAACGGTAATCAGATTAGGGATATTCATCGGCACAACTGGCTACGAGGTGAAGGGGCATTCTACTCGCTATGCAGGTTCGCATAAATCGACTCTGCGAGCTTTTTACTGATCCCCGGGGCTTTGGCGATCTCTTCGATGCTTGCACGAGACAGCTCCTGCAATCCACCAAAATGTTTCAACAAATCGCGACGCCGGGTCGGCCCGACGCCCGCAACGCCTTCCAGCGTTGACGTACGCCGGGTTTTGCCGCGGCGTGCGCGGTGTCCGGTAATCGCGAAGCGGTGGGCCTCATCGCGGATCTGTTGAATCAGGTGCAGCGCCGGCGAATCGCCACGCAAAGTGAACTCATGCGCGGCATCATTCAGATACAACGTTTCGAAGCCGGCCTTGCGCGTGGCGCCCTTGGCGACACCGAGCAGGATCAGGTCCGGCACGGCCAGCTCATTGAGAACATCTCGAGCCATCGACAGCTGACCTTTGCCACCGTCGACCAGCAAGATGTCCGGCAACTTGCCCTCGCCCTCCTTGAGTTTGCTGAAGCGGCGCGTCAGCGCTTGATGCATGGCGGCATAGTCATCACCCGCCGTGACCCCTTCGATGTTGTAGCGCCGGTAGTCCGACTTGATCGCGCCTTCCGGGCCAAACACCACACAGGAAGCAACCGTCGCCTCACCGCTGGAATGACTGATGTCGTAGCACTCCAGACGCTGCGGCGGCTCATCCAGGTTCAACACTTCGGCCAGGGCTTCAAACCGCGCCGCGGTATGTTGACGGTTGGCCAGGCGTGCGCCCAATGCCTGCTCGGCGTTGGTCACGGCCAGTTGCTGCCAGCGCGCACGCGTACCACGCACTCGATGACTGATGGCCAGCTCTCGGCCACGCAACTCATGGATCGCCTCGATCAACGCCGGAAAATCTTCGTGAACCACATTGACGATCAGTTCGCTCGGCAAATCCCGCTCAGGGCTGCTGATGAAGTATTGGCCGAGAAAAGCGGCCATGACTTCCGACACGTCCTCTTCGATACCGACTTGCGGAAAGAAATTCTTGCTGCCCAACACGCGTCCGCCACGGACGCTGATCAAATGCACGCAGGCACCACCGGGGTTGACGAATGCCGCGATGACATCGATATCCCCAGTGCCGCCCTCCATGCTTTGTTGATCCTGGACCCTGCGCAACAGCGCGATCTGATCGCGCAACTCGGCAGCTCGCTCGAACTCCAGGTTGATCGCCGCCTCTTCCATCGCCGTCGACAGTTCGTTGGTCAGCGCGTGACTACGCCCCTCAAGAAACATCACCGAGTGACGCACGTCTTCGGCATAAATCTCAGGCTCGACCAGCCCGACGCAAGGTGCTTTGCAGCGCTTGATCTGATACTGCAGACATGGCCGGGTACGGTTCTTGTAGTAGCTGTCTTCACACTGGCGAACGAAGAAGGTCTTTTGCAGCAGACTCAGGCTTTCGCGTATGGCGCCGGCGCTCGGATAAGGACCGAAGTACTTGCCCTTGGCTTTTTTCGCCCCGCGATGAATGCTCAGGCGTGGGAATTGGCCGTCGGAGAGAAACACATAGGGATAGGATTTGTCGTCGCGCAACAGAATGTTGTACGGCGGCCGCCACTCCTTGATCAGTGTTTGTTCAAGTAGCAACGCTTCGGTTTCGTTGGCGGTGATGGTCGTTTCGACCTGCGCAATGCGCCCGACCAACGCGGCAGTCTTGGGTGCCAGACCGGTTTTGCGAAAGTAGCTGGCCAGACGCTTTTTCAGGTTCTTGGCCTTGCCCACGTACAACAGGCGTGCATCGCTGTCGAACATGCGATAGACGCCCGGGCGCCCGCTGACTGTCGACAGAAACGCGCCGGAATCGAATGTGTCAGTCATGGTCAGAGGCTGGCATCAACCATGCCGTGACGAACCGCCAACAGTGTCAACTCGACGTCGCTGCTGATCGAAAGCTTCTCGAAAATACGGTAGCGATAGGTGTTCACGGTTTTCGGCGACAGGCACAACTTGTCGGAAATGATCTGCACTTTCTGACAGCCGACAATCATCAACGCAATCTGGATTTCCCTCTCGGACAAGGCATCGAAAGGAGAATCGTTGGACGGCTGAAAGGATTTGATTGCCAATTGCTGGGCAATCTGCGGACTGATATAGCGTTGGCCGGCAAACACCAGGCGAATTGCCTGGACCATTTCCGGCAAACCCGCGCCCTTGGTCAGATAACCCGCAGCACCTGCCTGCAACAAGCGTGTCGGGAAAGGATCCTCCTCACACACGGTAACCGCGACCACTTTGATATCCGGATGACTGCGCAACAGTTTGCGCGTGGCTTCGAGGCCGCCGATGCCAGGCATCTTGACGTCCATCAGCACCACATCGGGCTTCAACTCTCGGGCCTTGATCAGGGACTCTTCCCCGGATTCGGCCTGGCCAACCACTTGCAAGCCATCGATATCGGCCAGCATACGTGTAATGCCTGTACGAACGAGATCATGGTCATCGACCACTAGCACCCTAATCAAGCAGACACCTCGCGATATGGTCATATTGGGATGCCGGACACCTTAGCAAAAAGTGCCACGCAGACCTAGCGGAAAGCGTCATTTAAAAAGTTTCAATTCATCATTGAAGGCTTGCCGGCTGCGGGTTTCAGAGCACAGGTGTACTGATATCAAGCTGCATTCGCAGGAAACACTCGTCCGCTCCCTGAACCTGTAGTCCTTTTCTTTCATACAAGTTTCTCGCCGGATTATTCACGAATACGGTCAGTCGCACAGCCGGACATCTTTCCTGGCGGGCCATCTCGATAACCTGATCAATCGCCCAGGAACCGGCGCCCTGCCCCTGAAACGCTTCAGCAATCTGCAATTCACGAATATAGAGCGCACGCAAATCCCGGCTGAGGCTGAGAAAGCCCACTACCAGATTACCTCGCACTATCAGCCGGTTCTGTCGCCCCGGCCACGCTACGTCAAACGCTTCGTCCTGCCATAACAGGTCATGATCAATGTAATAGCGCAGCATGTTCTGACAGGTGAGATCACGGGCAAATGCCAGGTCTTCTGGGGCCGCAAGACGTAAGTGAAATGTCATCGGGCTTGCGTGACAGGAACAACCCGTCCCTGCCACGCACCGTCATTACGCTGGGCGACGACCAACAGGTCGCCCGCCCCGGGAGCTGCAACGATCAGCGAACCGTCTTCAGACCAGATGCCACTACGCCCCGCAGATTGCCAACCACCGGTCAGCCCGCCGTGATTGGCCATCAGCACAGCCATCGAGTGTTGCCGGGCATAGCCCTGCAGTAACGCCGTATCGACTGCGTAACCTTTTTCGCTGAACAATACACCGGCTGCGTACAGGCTAGCGCCCTGCTCTGCGGCCGCTGCGGCATGACTGGCATGAGTGAAATCCGCGCACACCGCCAACGCGATTACTTTCCCGCCGATCCTCAGGGTCGGACCACCGAAACCGGGGGCAAAAACAAGCTCCTCGCCCGAGTGCAAATGCTGCTTGCTGTAAACGCCGAGAGAGCCGTCAGCGCCCAGAACCAGAGCGCCAATCAGCGCCGAAACACTGCCCTCCAACCGGATGGGCATCCCCACAACAGCAGTCACCCCAAGCTCTCGGGCCAGATCTCTAAGGGGTTGCAGTACTGGATCCTGCGGGTCAATCGCCAAAGCCGCTGCGTCCTGTCCTTCATAGCCAGTCAGCGACAACTCGGGAAAAACCAGCAAGTCGACGCCCTGCCCCGCTGCTGCCTCGATGAAGCGGCTATGTCGGACAATGTTTCCGGGAATATCCTTGGCAAGGGAGATGCTTTGGGCGGCGGCAATGGTGGGTGTCGACACGGTGATCCCTGGTAATCAAGCGAAACGCTGAGTTTCGCCACTCTTGCCCAAATCAGGCAATAGGCATTCGTTGATGACGTGATAGCAATTTCTGATTGCTGAGGCGTATCGGCCTCTAGTAAGCTCGGCCCATTCATCGGAGATACACCATGTTCAACGCCCTCTCACAGCTTCGTACCGCCGGCGCCCTGCGCTCGGTTGCGGCTGCCCGGGTTAATGACGTTTGCGCTCCGGTCAGCTTTTATTTTGGGTATTGGTTTAGCCACTGGCGCGCCTGATACCCAAACGGCGCCCATAACAACGGGTCGCCTACCAGAGATTTCTCAACCCCCGGTCGGCTTCCCGACCGGGGGTTTTGTTTTTTCAGCCCCGAACTTTTTCAGCAACACACCAGACACTTTGAGGAACACGAAATGAACTACGCCACTTATTACCGTTACGACAGCTTTAGCGCCTGGCGATTTACCAGCTTCCGCTCGGGACAGCCTGCCGCCTCCGATCGGTCACCTACAGGTGGCAAGCACAAACACATAGCCAATACGGCCAACTGTCGAACACCCCAATAGGGCCGAGCGCGCGGGACGAACCCGCCGCCAGCCCAGGAAGACCGAATATGAACTCGTCCGTTTCTGCTCTGCCACTGTCCACTCTGAACTCTGCCAACGAAGCATTGACCCTGCGTCTTCCCAGCTCGTTGCAACTCAAACAGCAATTGCCTCTGAGCAATGCCTCAAGCCTGCAAGTGACCAACCACCGCCAGGCGGTTCGTGCCATTCTCAATGGCCAGGATCCGCGACTGCTGGTTATCGTTGGCCCCTGCTCCATCCACGACCCACAATCGGCCCTCGAATACGCCAGCAAACTCGCTCGACTGGCTGAAGAAGTCAGCGGCGAAATGCTTCTGGTGATGCGCGCCTACGTCGAAAAACCGCGCACCACGGTTGGCTGGAAAGGTCTGGCCTACGACCCGCTCCTGGATGGCAGTGACGACATGGCCGGCGGCCTCACTCTGTCGCGCGAGTTGATGCTGGAAATGATCAGCCTCGGTTTACCGGTGGCCACCGAGCTGCTGCAACCCATGGCTGCCGGGTACTTCGATGACCTGCTGAGCTGGGTGGCCATTGGCGCCCGCACCACTGAATCGCAGATCCACCGGGAGATGGCCAGTGGCTTGAGCATGCCGGTAGGCTTCAAGAACGGCACCGACGGCGGCGCCGCCATTGCCGTTGACGCGATGCGTTCGGCAGCCCATCCGCACCGGCATTTCGGCGTCGATAGCCAAGGGCATCCGGCAATCATTCAAACGCCAGGCAACCCCGACACCCACCTGGTACTGCGCGGGGGCCATAAAGGGCCAAACCATGATCGCGAGAGCGTAGCCAGAATCCACACCGACCTGGCTCGCCTGAAGATTCCGAGCCGGATCATGGTCGATTGCAGCCACGCCAACAGCGGCAAGGATCCCTTGCGCCAACCCGGCGTCTTCAATGAAGTGCTTGAGCAACGCTTGCAAGGTGACCGTTCTCTGATCGGCATGATGATTGAGTCTCACCTGTTCGAAGGCTGCCAGCCGCTGAGCGAATCCCTGCGCTACGGGGTGTCGATTACCGACGGTTGCCTCGGTTTCAGCGCAACGGAACGCTTGCTGCTTGAAGCCTCGCAGCGCCTCGCCGCGCACGGCAAAGGCTGATTGCCAGACTTGCCCTCCGGTTTTATCGCAAACCGGAGGGTTGACCACATAACGGTTACGCCTCCACTCGCACTTGCGTCACCGCCGATTCCTGACTGACATCATCCAGACGTTCAACCGTGTAGGCGACCCGCACGGTCGTGCCATGGTGCTCACGCCAGAATCGGTGCGGCACAATGAAGATCAGCGGCTTCCCCGCCGTCTCCCGAGTGATTTCGCGGTCATCCCGGTGATTGAAAAGATTCCCGTCGCACTTGAGGTACACCAGCTCGCCTTCCTGCGTCTGGGCATTACCTATCACAATGGTGACGCCATCGATCGAATCCTCGTTGAGCAGCACGTTGTCCTCAGCTTCAAGCACGTCTGGAGCATCCAGCTCACCACGCAGCAATGGAGTGACGAGAATTCTTGCCGCCTCGGATTCGCGAACCGCTCCGCCGGCTTGTTCGACAAGGTAGCGCACCATCACCTCACCACCGAGATGTGCGGCAATGTGCGTCCCGTCGACCCAGAACGACAACACGTCCGCAAGAGCGAAGGCTTCGACCTTCAAGCTGTCGCTGAAGGTTGCAGGCAATGCATCCGCCCCCCACAGCAACGTAACCCGGTCTCCCGCCGCCATTCGAGCGTAAGGCTGGAGCATAATCAGCGTGCCTTCCGGCACCCGTGCCGGATCCAGCGTCCCACCGATAGCACCCTCGACAATCGGTGCAAGCAATAGCGGTCGTGTATCCCCCACAGACAATTGCAGGCGCGCAGATAACGCGGGGCCGGGGGCTCCCGCACTGAGCAGGTTCCAGTAGATCTCCAGCGAGCCACCATCCAGCGCTGCGATATGCATGCCTTTGATAACAAAGACGACGTCCTTGCCAACCTGGGATTCGCTGACAAAGCGAATCATTTCGTGTTGATAAGCAAAGCCTTCTATATCCAGACCGTCCCAAATCAACTGAATCTGATCGCCACAGGCCATGCCTGAATAAGGAGCGATACGGACAACGACCTTGCCCAGTGAAGGATCAAGTCCCGGCCCCTCCAGACAGTCGACGGTTGCCGCTGGCAGCAGTTCGTTCGATTCACGGGGACTGACGGGGTGGCGCATCCGGTAGCAAAACTCGACTTCGTGCGTGTGCATTTGTGGCTCCATTCCTTGGAAAAACGCCGCTTGATGGACGGCGTCGACAGCCAACATTGAACGTGATCCTGCACATTTTCGATGTCAGCCCGATCCGCCGCAGACACACAGCAAACGCCTCGAAACCGGTAGGCAAACTGCACAAAATCACCATCAGACAAGCGAAAGACGGCGGCAACTTCCGATTCGGATCTCACAAGTATCTGAAAATTCGTACAGCCCCTAGTCCAGATTCACCTGCCAAGAGAAGCCTCTTCTTACTTCTTCAACGGGATCAGTGTTTTAGAGTGGCCTCCGGATTCCCCGATGAACTTCTGTGAAAAAGGTAAGAACATGCAACGGAATGCTTCAACTCGCTATCCCATCCTATTGGTACACGGCCTGTTCGGATTCGAGCGCATCGGTCATTTCGAGCTGTTCCATGACGTAAAGGACGCTTTGAAAACGGCTGGCAGCCGAGTGTTTGTTCCACACCTTTCCGCCACTCATAAAAACGAAATACGGGGTGAGCAACTGCTTGCACAGATTGATCGTGTTCTGCGAGGCACAGGTGCCGACAAAGTCAACCTCATCGGACACAGCCAGGGGGCATTGGCTGCCCGATACGCTGCGGCGCTTGCACCACACGCTGTAGCCTCAGTGACTTCCGTCAGTGGTCCGAACCATGGTTCGGAACTGGCCGATTTTCTGCGCAAGGCACTGGTGCCTGGGCGATTGCCAGAGGCGGTCGCCCAGAATGTGGCGACACTGTTTGGCAATTTTCTTTCATTGCTCAGTGGCAGTGCGACGTTGCCACAGAACGCGCTGGCGGCACTCAATGCTCTGACGACTGAAGGCGTGGGCGATTTCAACGACAGGTTTCCGCAAGGGTTACCCCAGACCTGGGGTGGCCAAGGCGCAGAACAGGTCAACGGTGTGCGCTATTACTCCTGGAGCGGGGTCCTGCCCGCCGTCAATCCGTCGATACTCGATCCGACACGAAGCGTTTGCCATGCGCTATCGCAATACTTCATGACCGAGACCGAGCAGAATGATGGTTTCGTCGGCCGGTTCAGTTCTCATTTGGGGCAAGTAATCCGCTCCGACTATCCGCTGGATCATCTGGACAGCCTGCGCCGCTCGCCCGTCCCGGTCACGACCCTGCCCGATCCGATTGAACTGTACCTTGAACATGCCGCACGTTTGCGGGCCGCGAATCTCTGAGCCAGGTCGCGGACACCCGAACGGAACTTTGCCGAGAATTCGCCCACTGAATCCGGTAGGCTCCACACTTTACTGAAATAGATTGGAGAGTTTCCCCATGGCTAAAGCCACTGCCCGCCACATCCTGGTTTCCAGCGAAGACAAGTGCAACGAACTCAAGGCCCAGATCGAAGGCGGCGCCGATTTCGCCGAAGTCGCCAAGGCCAACTCCACCTGCCCGTCCAGCCGTCAGGGCGGTGACCTGGGCTCGTTCGGTCCTGGCCAGATGGTCAAGGAATTCGACACCGTGGTCTTCAGTGCGCCGATCAATGTCGTGCAAGGTCCGGTGAAGACTCAGTTCGGTTATCACCTGCTCGAAGTCACCAGCCGTCAGGACTGATCCGTCGCCTGATTGCTCGCCAACGGCCCGCCTTCTGGTGGGCCGTTGTGTTTCAGTTACATATACGGCTGGCGACTGGCGCGCCTCTCGCGTAAAACTTGCGCATATCGATTTCCCGGTTCCAAGGCTGACAATGCGACTGGTTTTTCCCACATTGATGCTCACCGCCCTCGCCCTGATGACGGGCGCCACCGGCGCAAACGCTGCACCGCAACACGCGTTGACCGTTTATGGCGAACCCGCCAAGTATCCTGCCGGCTTCAGTCATTTCGACTACACCAACCTGCAAGCGCCCAAGGGTGGGACCATGCGCCGCTCGGCTATCGAGATCGGCCATTTCGACCATGTCCTTCCCTATATAGACAAAGGCATCGGCGTCACACAGATCGATGGCTTGCTCTATTCGCCGCTGGCCCAGCGCTCGCTGGACGAGCCTTACACGGTCTACGGCCTGGTCGCGCAGAAGATGGAACGCTCGGACGACGGCTTGTCGCTGCGGTTTTTCATCAATCCCAAGGCACGTTTCGCCGACGGCAAAGCAATCACCGCTGAAGACGTGCGCTACACCTACGATTTATTGATGACCCAAGGCAGCCTGCGTTATCGCACCCAGTTTGCCGATGTCAAAGGCGTCGAAGTCGAAGCACCGCTGATCGTGCGTTTCGACTTCAAGAGCAATGAAAACCGCACCCTGCCACTCGACGTCGCGACACTGCCGGTATTTCCCGAGCATTGGTGGAAGAGCCGCGACTTCGCCGGTGGTGGCGGTTACGAAGCGCCACTGGGCAGCGGCCCCTATCGAGTCGGCAAAGTCGATTCGGGACGCAGCATCACCTTCGAGCGCAACGCCGACTGGTGGGGCAAAGACCTGCCGGTCAGTCGCGGCCTCTATAATTTCGATCATTTCAGCATCGAGTACTTCGGTGATACCGACGTCGCCCGGCAAGTGCTGCGTGGCGGTGCCTATGACTACAACCGCGAGTTCTCGGCCACTGGTTACTCGATCGGCTACGACAGCCCCGCACTGAGCGACGGGCGTTTGCAAAAAGCACACCTGGCCACCGAGGCGCCGCAGTCGGCCCAGGGCTTTGTGTTCAACCTGCAGAAACCGATGTTCGCCGATCGCCGTGTGCGCCAGGCCCTGGCAATGCTCTGGGACTTCGAGTGGAGCAACCGGCAAATGATGCGCGGTATGTATATCCGCCAGCAGAGTTACTTTTCCAACACGCAACTGGCGGCAAGCGAACTGCCCGATGCCCAGGAACTGAAAATCCTCGAACCGCTGCGTGGCCAGGTTCCGGACGAAGTTTTCACCAAGGTTTTCGAAGCCCCGAAAACCGACGGCAGCGGCCTGATCCGCGACAAGCAGTTGCAAGCCCTCGAACTGCTCGAACAGGCCGGCTGGAAACCCGATGGCGATCAACTGGTAAATGCCCAGGGCGAGCCGCTGAGCTTCACGTTCCTCGTCAGCCAGAACGGTATGGATCGCTTGCTGCTGCCTTACAAGCGCACGCTGAAACAGATCGGTATCGACCTGAACATCCGCCGCATCGACTCTTCGCAATACGTCAATCGCCTGATGAGCCGCGACTACGACATGATCGTCACCGGTTACCCGGTCAGTACTTCACCGGGGGGCGAACTGCTCAATTACTTCGGTTCCGCGTCGGCCAACGACCCGGGGGCGAACAACTACATGGTGTTGAAAAACCCGGCGGTGGATACGCTGATCAATGGCCTGATCCGCGCGTCCACCCAGTCCGACATGCTGCACTACGCCCATGCTCTGGACCGGGTGCTGCAATGGAATTACTACTGGATTCCCAACTACTATCCACCGGGTACCTCGACCGTGTGGTGGAACCGCTTCGGCATACCGTCGGTGCAAGCCAGCAATGACGAAGCCATCGAGAGCTGGTGGGAAATCAGCAGCACACCACTGACCAATCAACAGATGACCGCCGAGAAAATCGCCCGTGGCAGACCCGGAGGGCCGCATTGATGTGGGGTTACATACTGCGGCGTCTGCTGCTGATCATCCCGACGCTGGTGATCATTCTACTGGTCAATTTCATGATCATTCAGGCCGCGCCCGGCGGCCCGGTAGAACAGGCCATCGCCCACCTGCAAGGGATCGGTGGCGCCAGTGTCGGTGGCGGCGCCAGCGAAACCACGAGCGGCACCTCACGCGCCAGCCGCGGCCTCGATCCGCAATTGATCAAAGACATCGAAAAACAGTACGGCTTCGACAAACCGGCCCACGAACGCTTGTGGCTGATGCTGAAGAACTACGTGCAACTGGATTTCGGCAAAAGCTTCTTCCGTGGCGCGACAGTTACCGATCTGATCCTGGAAAAAATGCCGGTGACCATTTCTCTCGGGCTATGGGCGACGCTGATCACCTATCTGGTGTCGATCCCGCTGGGGATCCGCAAGGCCGTGCACCATGGCAGTCATTTCGATATCTGGAGCAGCACGGCGATCATCATCGGCTACGCGATGCCGGCGTTTCTGTTTGCGATGTTCCTGATCGTGGTGTTTGCCGGCGGCACGTCGCTGAACTGGTTTCCGGTGCGCGGGCTGGTGTCGGACAACTTCGAATCGCTGTCGACCCTCGGCAAGATTGCCGACTACTTCTGGCACCTGGTGCTGCCGGTAACAGCCTTGGTGATCGGTGGTTTCGCCACACTGACCATCCTGACGAAAAACTCGTTTCTCAATGAAATCACTCGCCAGTACGTGGTGACCGCGCGCGCCAAAGGCCTGAGCGAACGTCGCGTGCTGTATGGCCATGTGTTTCGCAACGCCATGCTGCTGGTGGTTTCCGGCATTCCCCAAGCGTTCATCAGTGTGTTCTTCGCCGGTTCCTTGCTGATCGAAGTGATCTTCTCTCTCGATGGTCTCGGGCGCATGAGCTACGAAGCAGCGGTTTCGCGGGATTACCCGGTGGTGTTCGGTTCACTGTTCATCTTTACCCTCTTCGGCCTGCTGATAAAACTGGTCGGTGACCTGTGTTACACGCTGGTCGATCCACGCATCGACTTCGCCGCGAGGAACGCCTGATGTTCAAGCTCTCGCCCCTGGGCCGTCGGCGCTTCGAGCGCTTCAAGAAAAACCGCCGTGGCTGGTGGTCGCTATGGCTGTTTATCGGCCTGTTCGTACTGACACTGGGTGGCGAATTGATCGCCAACGACAAGCCATGGGTCGTCAGTTATCAGGACCAATGGTACTTCCCGGTGTTCAAGCGGCATACCGAGCAGGAGTTCGGCGGGCAACTGCCGTTCCAGGCCGATTACCGCAGCGACTATGTGCAGAATCTGATTCGCAAGGACGGTGGCTGGCTGCTGTTCCCGCCGATTCCGTTCAGTGACGACACGCCGAACTACGACCTCACCAAACCGGCGCCGAGCCCGCCTACATCGGTCAACTGGCTGGGCACGGACGATCAGTCGCGGGATGTGCTCGCACGGGTGATATTCGGCGCACGGGTATCAATCCTGTTTGCCTTGATGCTGACCTTCGTCAGCGCCCTGATCGGCATCGCCGCCGGGGCATTGCAAGGCTACTACGGCGGCTGGGTCGATCTGCTCGGGCAACGCGTGCTGGAAGTCTGGTCGGGGCTGCCGGTGTTGTACCTGCTGATCATTCTCTCCGGTTTCGTCGAGCCGAATTTCTGGTGGTTGCTGGGGATCATGGCGCTGTTTTCATGGCTGGCGCTGGTGGATGTGGTGCGCGCCGAGTTCTTGCGCGGGCGCAATCTGGAATACGTCAAAGCTGCCCGTGCGCTGGGCCTGAGCGACCGCAAAGTGATCTTCCGGCACATTCTGCCCAACGCCATGAACGCCACACTGAGTTACTTGCCGTTCATTTTGACCGGCGCGATTTCCACCCTTACCGCGCTGGACTTTCTCGGCTTTGGCATGCCCGCCGGCAGTGCTTCGCTGGGTGAGTTGATCGGTCAGGGTAAACAGAACCTGCAAGCACCGTGGCTCGGGTTGACGGCGTTTTTCACCCTGGCGCTGATTCTTTCTTTATTGGTGTTCATCGGCGAAGCGTTGCGTGACGCGTTCGACCCTCGATCCTGAAGCGTGGCCATGACTGACAACCTGATTGAAATCCGTAACCTCAACGTTGCCTTCCATGGCCAGACCGTGGTGCGCGACCTGTGCCTGGACATCCGCCCCGGTGAGTGTCTGGCGCTGGTTGGCGAGTCGGGCTCAGGCAAATCGGTGACCGCCCATTCGATTCTGCAATTGCTGCCCGAAAGCGAAGCGCAAACCACCGGCAGCATTCGCTATCGCGGACAGCAACTGATCGGCGCCGATCCCAAGGTCTTGCGCGAACTGCGCGGCAACCGCATCGCCATGATCTTTCAGGAGCCGATGACCTCGCTGAATCCGCTGCACACCATCGAAAAGCAGATTGGCGAAACGCTGCTGTTGCACCGGGGCCTTGGCGGCAAAGCGGCGCAGCAACGCATCCTCGAACTGCTCGGACTGGTGGGCATCCAGAACCCCAGGGAACGCCTCAAGGCTTACCCGCATCAACTCTCCGGCGGCCAACGGCAACGGGTGATGATCGCGATGGCCCTGGCCTGTGAACCGGAGCTGTTGATCGCCGATGAGCCGACCACCGCGCTCGACGTGACGGTGCAGCGCAAGATCCTGCTGCTGCTCAAATCCCTGCAACAACGCCTGGGCATGTCGCTGCTGCTGATCAGCCATGATCTCAATCTGGTGCGCAGCATTGCCCAGCGCGTGTGCGTGATGAAGGCCGGGGAAATCGTCGAACAGGCGCCCTGCGAAACCCTGTTTACCGAACCGAAGCACCCTTATAGCTGTGTGCTGCTCAACGCCGAGCCTGAAGGCGAAGCTCTGCCCCGGGATGAGCGCGAGAACGTGCTGGAAGTCGACAATCTGAAAGTTGAGTTTGTCGTCGGTGGCGGTCTGTTTCAGCGCAAGCAATACCTTCGGGCGGTGGATGGCATCAGCCTGAGTATCCAGCGTGGCAAGACGTTAGGCATCGTCGGCGAGTCCGGTTCCGGCAAGTCGACCCTGGGTCAGGCGATCCTGCGCCTGCTCGATTCCGAGGGCAGTATCCGTTTTCAGGGCGAGGCGCTCGACGGTCTCAATCAGAAACAGATGCGCCCGTGGCGTCGGCAGATGCAGGTGGTGTTTCAGGATCCGTTCGGCAGCCTCAGCCCGCGCATGTCGGTCGCGCAGATCATCAGCGAAGGTCTGGAAGTGCACTGCGAGTCGACTGCTGACGAGTGCGATGAGCAAGTGATCCGCGTACTGAAGGAGGTCGGCCTCGATCCGCAAAGTCGCCATCGTTATCCCCACGAATTCTCCGGTGGTCAGCGCCAGCGCATCGCTATCGCGCGGGCTCTGGTGCTGAAACCGGCGCTGATCCTGCTCGACGAACCGACGTCGGCGCTGGACCGTACGGTGCAAAAACAAGTGGTCGCCCTGCTCCGCCAGCTTCAGGAAAAACACGGTCTGACCTATCTGTTCATCAGCCACGATCTGGCGGTGGTGCGCGCCTTGGCCCACGACATGATCGTGATCAAGGACGGCAAAGTGGTCGAGCGTGGCGCCAGTCATGATGTGTTCGATGCGCCGCAGCATCCGTATACCAAAGAGCTGTTGGCGGCGGCGCATCCGGGGTAGGCATAATCTGGGCTCGACTCGAAACCGGGTAGAAGCTTTCGCGAGCAGGCTCGCTCCCACAAGGTTCACGGTCGTTTACAACATTTGTGAACAACCCGGTTCACTGTGGGAGCGAGCCTGCTCGCGAAAGGGCCGGCGCAGGCAACATACAATCAGGATCAGCCTCCATGAACACCACCGAAAGTCTCAAGGACTACCAACGGGTTCGCACCCTGGCGATACGTTCGCTGTTCGAGATCATCGAGCAGTCCAGCGAAGGCACGGTGATTGTCGATCGCGATGCCAACATCGTCTGGATGAACGAACGTTACGCCCGGCGTTTCGGTCTCGAGTCGGCTGCAGGCGCGATCGGCAAACCCTGTGAAAGCGTGATTCCCGGCAGCTTGTTGCGGGAAGTCGTGCGCACCGGCCGTCCTATTCTTCTGGATATGCAGGACACGCCGAAAGAGCCTTTGGTGGTGATGCGCCTGCCGATCCATGACGACGCCGGCACGGTGATCGGCGCGATCGGTTTTGCCCTGTTCGACGAATTGCGCACCCTGTCACCGATGCTCAAACGTTATTTGAGCATGCAGGAAGAGCTGGCCTCGACCCGCTCTCTGCTGCGCGCCCGGCAGACCAAATACAATTTCGCCCATTTCATCGGCACCAGCGCAGCCAGCCTGGAAGTCAAACGCCGTGCCCGGCGCAGTGCCAGCGCCGAGTCGCCGGTGTTGCTGCTTGGCGAAACCGGCACCGGCAAAGAGTTGCTGGCCCAGGCTATTCACAGCGCCTCGCCACGGGCGCACAAAGCGTTCGTCAGTATCAACAGCGCAGCGATTCCCGAGGCACTGCTGGAAGCGGAGTTTTTCGGCACGGCGCCCGGTGCGTTCACCGGCGCCGACCGCAAGGGTCGCACCGGCAAGTTGCAGATAGCCCAGGGCGGCACGTTATTCCTCGACGAGATCGGCGACATGCCGTTGCCGCTGCAAAGCAAACTGCTGCGCGTGTTGCAGGAAAAGGAGTTCGAGCCGGTCGGCTCCAACGAGGTGATTCAAAGCGACGTGCGCGTGATTGCCGCCACTTCGACCGATCTGCAAGCGGCGATCAAACGCGGTGAGTTCCGCGCCGATTTGTACTACCGCCTCAATGTGTTGCCGATCCAGGTGCCGCCGTTACGGGATCGTCTGGATGATCTGCCGGCGCTCAGCGAAGCGATCCTTGAAGAGCTGCGCAGTCAGCATGAGCTGCACCGTGATGCTCTAGAACTGCTCGGGCAACACGCTTGGCCGGGGAACATTCGCGAACTGCGTAATGTGCTCGAACGGGCGGCGTTGCTCAGTGATGACTTGATGCTGACCGAGCAGGATATTCGTGCGGCGATTGGCACACTGACGCCGGTTGAGCGTGCGTCGGTGGATACCGTGGAGACACTGGCTGGCGAGACATTTGCTCAGGCGCGGGAGCGTTTTGATCGGCAATTGATTCAGGCAACCCTTGCGCAATGTGCGGGGAACGTGCCGGAGGCAGCGGCTCGATTGGAGCTTGGGCGGTCGACGTTGTACAAGAAGATGGTGGCATTGGGGATTGCTTGAGTCTCCACAAAGAGACGCTTATCTCTTTTTTTAGATTAATCATTTCAAGATCAAAAGATCGCGGCCTGCGGCAGCTCCTACAGGGGAAATTTTGCATCCGCACTGTAGGCGCTGCCGAAGGCTGCGATCTTTTCGGCTGAATACGGTCTCAATAATGAGACAGAAACTTTGAAAACCGCCCTGCTATTACAATAATATCTTTATATTTCAATGTGTTAGATAGCTGGCACAGATCTCGCTAACGCCTCTCACCACCGTTCCACCCACAAAAACAACAATTCTGGAGAGACACACCATGAGTGTGATCATTGCCTTGGCAGCCCTTGCGCTGCTGATGCTGGCTGCCTACCGTGGCTACAGCGTTATCCTCTTCGCCCCGATTGCCGCCCTTGGCGCTGTCCTGCTCACCGATCCTTCCGCCGTCGCCCCTGCGTTCACCGGGGTGTTCATGGAGAAAATGGTCGGCTTTATCAAACTGTATTTCCCTGTGTTCCTGCTCGGTGCCGTGTTCGGCAAGTTGATCGAACTGTCGGGGTTCTCCCGCTCGATCGTTGCCGCCGCCATCCGCTTGCTCGGCACCAAGCAGGCGATGCTGGTGATCGTGCTGGTCTGCGCCCTGCTCACCTACGGCGGCGTGTCGTTGTTCGTCGTTGTGTTCGCGGTTTATCCGTTCGCAGCGGAGATGTTTCGCCAGAGCAATATTCCCAAACGGCTGATCCCGGCCACCATCGCCCTCGGCGCGTTTTCGTTCACCATGGATGCCCTGCCCGGCACGCCGCAAATCCAGAACATCATCCCCAGCACGTTCTTCAATACCACCGCGTGGGCGGCGCCGTGGCTGGGCGTGATCGGGACGATTTTCGTGTTCTGCGCCGGCATGCTGTTTCTTCAGCGTCAACGCAACAAGGCGCAGCGCGCCGGTGAAGGCTACGGCACTGAATTGCGCAACGAGCCGGAAACCGCTGAAGATCTGAAGCTGCCAAACCCGTGGATTGCTCTGTCACCGTTGCTGGCGGTGGGCATCATGAACCTGCTGTTCACCCAGTGGATTCCACAGTGGTACGGCAAGACCCACAGCCTCGCGCTGCCGGGCATGACCACGCCAGTCACCACCGAAATCGCCAAACTCACCGCGATCTGGGCGGTGCAGGCGGCGTTGCTGGTCGGCATTCTGATGGTCCTCGCGTTCGGCTTTCAGGCGATTCGCAGCAAGCTCGCCGAAGGCAGCAAAAGCGCGGTCAGCGGTGCATTGCTGGCGGCGATGAACACCGCGTCGGAATACGGTTTCGGCGCGGTGATCGCATCGCTGCCGGGCTTTCTGGTGTTGGCTGACTGGCTCAAGCAAATCCCCAATCCGCTGGTCAACGAAGCCATCACCGTGACCCTGCTCGCTGGCATCACCGGGTCCGCATCGGGCGGTATGAGCATTGCGCTGGCGGCGATGTCCGAGCAGTTCATCAGTGCGGCCCACGCGGCGAACATTCCGCTCGAAGTGCTGCACCGCGTGGCCGCGATGGCCAGCGGCGGCATGGACACCCTGCCGCACAATGGCGCGGTCATCACTTTGTTAGCGGTCACCGGCCTGACCCACCGCGAAGCCTATAAAGACATTTTCTGTATTACGCTGATCAAGACCCTGGCGGTTTTCGTAGTGATCGGCACTTTCTACGCTACTGGCATTGTGTGAGGTATTCATGACGACTCTTTCCGGCAAGACCGCACTGGTTACCGGCTCCACCAGCGGCATCGGCCTGGGCATCGCGCTGAGCCTGGCCAAGGCAGGCGCGAATCTGATTCTCAACGGCTTTGGTGATGCCTCGAAAGTCATCGCCGAAGTCGCCCGGTTCGGCGGCAAGGTCGGCCATCATCCGGCGGACGTCAGTGACGCAGCGCAAATCGCCGACATGATCGCCTACGCCGAGCGCGAGTTCGGCGGTGTCGACATTCTGGTCAACAACGCCGGCATCCAGCATGTCGCCGCCGTGGAGGAATTTCCCGTCGAGCGCTGGGATTCGATCATCGCCATCAATCTGTCTTCGGTGTTTCACAGCACACGTTTGAGCCTGCCGGGGATGCGCGCCAAAGGTTGGGGGCGGATCATCAATATCGCCTCCGTGCATGGCCAGGTCGGCTCGACCGGCAAAGCGGCTTATGTGGCCGCCAAGCACGGCGTGATCGGTTTGACCAAAGTGGTCGGCCTGGAAACCGCGACCAGTAACGTTACGTGCAACGCGATCTGCCCAGGCTGGGTGCTGACCCCGCTGGTGCAGAAGCAGATTGATGACCGAGCGGCCAAGGGTGTCGACCCGCAGCAGGCGCAGCATGATTTGCTGGCCGAGAAACAGCCGTCGCTGGAGTTCGTCACGCCGCAGCATCTGGGCGAGCTGGTGCTTTTCTTGTGCAGCGAGGCCGGTAGTCAGGTGCGTGGGGCGGCGTGGAATATCGACGGTGGATGGCTGGCCCAATAGCACAGCCATCCCCCTATGTGGGTACGCTCGACCTTATGCATGAATAAAACAAGAGGCGACCAATGTCCGACATCCTCTGGCAACCCGATGCCCACCGTATCGCCCAATCGCGCATGGACGCTTTCCGTCGTGCCGTGAGCCAACGCCACTCGCTGAAACTCGACGACTACCCCGCCCTGCACCAATGGAGCATCGAGCAGCGCGCACAGTTCTGGCAGGCGATCGTCGATTGCTTCGATATCCGCTTCCACACACAACCGGATGCCGTGCTGCGTGAAGGCTCCAGCATGCCCGACGCCGAGTGGTTTCCCGGCGCCACGCTGAACTTCGCCGAACACCTGCTGCGTCGTCGTGACGATGCCGTTGCGGTGATCAGCGTGGCGGAGAACGGCCAGCGCGAGCAATTGACCTGGGCAGAACTCGCCGAGCATGTCGCCGGATTTCAAGCGAGCTTGCAGGCAGCCGGCGTTGGCCTCGGTGATCGCGTCGCGGCGTGCATGCCCAATACATGGCAAACACTGGTGGCGATGCTAGCCACCACCAGCCTTGGCGCGATCTGGTCGTGCTCCTCGCCGGATTTCGGCACCCACGGGGTGATCGACCGTTTCGGCCAGATCGAACCCAAGGTGCTGCTCACCTGCGCCAGTTATCGCTATGCCGGAAAACTCATCGACCAGAGCGACAAAATCAACGGAATACTCGAACAACTGCCAACCCTGAGGCAGTTGATCATCGTGCCTTACGCCCAGCCGCGCGCTGATGTCGAGACTTACAAGACTCACGCCGAAGTGACTGTGTGGGACGACTTTTATCAAGCCGGCGGCGAACCCGGCTTTGTCCCGGTACCGTTCAATCACCCGCTGTACGTGCTGTATTCCAGCGGCACCACTGGCGTGCCGAAATGCATCGTCCACAGCACCGGCGGCGTACTGCTACAGCACGTCAAGGAGCACGGCCTGCATTGCGATCTCGGCCCCGGGGATCGCCTGTTTTATTACACAACCTGCGGCTGGATGATGTGGAACTGGCTGGTCTCGGCGCTCGCGGTCGGCAGCGCCGTGGTGTTGTACGACGGCTCGCCGTTTTACCCGGACAACCAGCGTTTGCTCGACTTGATCGACGACGAACGCATCAGCGTGTTCGGCACCAGCCCCAAGTTTCTCGCCACCCTGGAAAGCAGCGGTGCCAAGCCCCGCGAAAGCCACGACCTGGGCAGCCTGAAAACGCTGCTGTGCACCGGCTCGGCGTTGTCGCCGCAAAGCTATGACTTCGTCTATCGCGACTTCAAGCCGGATGTGTGCCTGGCGTCGATGTCAGGCGGCACCGATATCGTTTCGTGCTTCGTCAATGCCAATCCGCTGTCATCCGTGCGGCGCGGCGAGATCATGGGCAAGAGCCTGGGCATGGCGGTTGAAGTCTGGAACGACGCCGGGCAGCCGGTGATTGGCGAGAAAGGCGAACTGGTCTGCACCCGGCATTTCCCAGCCATGCCGATCGGCTTGTGGAATGACCCGGACGGATCAAAACTGCGGCAATCGTATTTCAGCCTGTTTCCCGGCGTCTGGGCACAGGGTGATTACGCCGAGCAGCGGCCACACGGCGCAATGCTGATCCATGGCCGCTCAGACGCGGTACTCAATCCGGGAGGCGTACGCATCGGCACGGCAGAGATCTATCGTCAGGTCGAGAAAGTGAAAGAGGTGCTGGACAGCGTTGCCATCGGGCAGCAGTGGCAGGATGACGTGCGGGTTGTGCTGTTTGTCAGGTTGCGTGAGGGGCTGGCACTGGATGAAGGGCTGGAACAGCGCATCCGTCAGGTGATCCGCGCCAACACCACCCCACGGCATGTACCGGCGAAGATCGTTGCGGTGACGGACATTCCGCGCACCATCAGCGGCAAGATTGTCGAGCTTGCCGTGCGTGAAGTGGTACATGGACGGCCGGTGAAAAACACCGATGCGTTGGCCAATCCCGAAGCGCTGGAGCAGTTTCGGGATCGGCCAGAGCTTGATACTTGAATCGGGCGCTGCCCCTCTGACGATAAACGCTGGTGGCAGCGCTGGTCGTCAGCGGGGTTTGTTCAGCGTAATGACCACCGGTTGAGCAATCCCTCTACCGCCACTGGCGTCGAGTGCGTCGCGAATGATCGTCATGTTGCGGTCGAATGTAGCTTTGTCCGTAGCCATTTGACTCAGTAACGAGGTGGCAACCGCGAGAGAGTCAGCATTTTCGAAGGCTTCGGACACACTATGGTAACTCGCGATCGAGTCCGCCACAGCCAGGTTGCCGGACGCAAGATTCAGCAGTTGCGCCACATCCAGCCGCTGGCCAGTGTTGCTTTGATGCTCTGTGTCGGTGGCGTAGCCAACATCCGCGGTCTGTGCACTACCGTGGAACAGTTCATGGATCAGGTCGTCTGCCACCACATCATGATTGAAGCCAAGGTTGATGAAATGCTTGTTCAGGTTTTGAGTGTAAATCTGGACAAACGCAATATCGGCCGCGTCGCTGGAGCTGGCGTTTTTCCAACGCTTGTAGTTGTTCATGTCAAAAGAGGCGATTGTCTCGTTATTCTTGAACGCATCGAGTAGCGTATTGCTCATTGAGAAGCCAGCAAAGTCGAAGCGAATCAACCGTAGATAATTCACCAGTCGATCAATCGCCATATGCGAAGTGTTACCGAACAGTGCCTTCATCAGCAGATCGCCATCTCGCTTGAATTCGTGTCGGCTGATGACTTCGATGGCGTTATCGATCTTCGCCCGAGCACGGGGCAGGCTTTTTTCGATGAAGTTGCGCGTGTAGCTTGCCGGCAGCGTTTTGGGTGAGTACGGCAACTGTAGAGGCGCTTGATAGGCGAAGCCTGTCAGTGGTTTCCCCCACAGATTGCCACGACGGTTCAAGGCGTACCATTTGTTGCCACTGCGTGCAGCCAGAACTGTAACGACGTTGCCGGTGGTTCCACGTGGCTGCCATTGCCCCACTCCCAGATGCGCACTCTCGGCAGTACTGATCAGATCAAAGGATTGCCGGCGACCACTGAGTCCGTGCAACTGGCTGTTCGCCTTGGCAACGAGTTCATGGCTGTTTTTGTTAAAGCGCAAAAAGCCCTTTTGCACCAGTTTGCCGCCCGCCTGTATGCCCGAAGGCACCCCATCCAGCGGATTGAAAAGGGAAATGGCCGAGGTGAGCGCCAACCGGGTGAAACGCGCCGCTTTGGCTGTCGTTGAAATAGCCTTGGCGCAAATGCTCAACGCTTTGGAGCCAGCTCCCGCCACCGTTCCTACCAGGCCGATGCCATCCATCAAACATCCATAGATCCCATCCACCGCCTTGTCATGTTCACCCGAAGCAATATCCTCGATGCACTTTTTGAAAGGCACTACCAAGTCGATGAAATAAGTCAGCAGTCGCTCGCCCTCCTCCCTGGAGAGTTCCAGCGGCGTCGGTACGCGTACCAGTTCCCTCAGCTCGTTTTTATTCAGATAGGGTCGGTTTTCAACCAGGAACCTGGCGATACGCTCGATATTCGGGTGGTTGAATTTTTGATAGAAGCCTGCCTTTGGCGTCGAAGGTGTTTGCGGTCCGTTCAGCATGCCGAAATTATCGATAATGGCCAGACTGCTGGTAATCGAGGGATCTTCGGCAGCCGCATGGGTATAGCGTTTGATATCGAGCGGAAGGCTTTGAGTTGCTGTAATGCTCAGGGGCAACGTCAAATCCGCACTGGCGCTCATCCTTGAACGTTGTTGCAGTTTTCGCTCGCGTTTGATGAAAGCCGCCAAGGCGTCATTTTTTCGAGTCTCTGCGCGTGAAGTGAACAGTTCATAACAGATGTCGGCATGCTCGCCAGAGGCAAACATCACAATGCCAAAACGCCCCGTAGCGGCATCTCGGCTTTGTCGGGTTTCCTGGTCGGTATCAATTTTCAGGGGGCCACTGAGCCGGCACGACTTAGAATAAACGGCGGACTCGCGTACCGTGAGGAAGTGAATATCGGCATTCATGAAGACTTGCAGATCCGCCTCTGGCATCTGCGCCAAAGTCAGTTTCACGGTGGATGACATGGCGCGATTCAACTCATTGAAATGCACCGCTAGCTGACGATCCATTTCCTCGTCACAGGATCCAAGTGTCAGCAAGCCCGGATAGCGTTTGTAAATACTCACACCGGACCGGTTGTAGTTGATAGCAGGCTGGGAAACACCGTTCGTGATCAGGCGCACGTTTCGTCTATCCCATTGGCCGGTGACCAAATCGCCCGACTGATGCAGGTCGACCATGGACATGACCTGCTGGCCGCCTGTTTCGGACAGTGCTTTTTCGTCCAGGGTGTCACAACCCGGTGCGGCGACTTGCAACGCCGCTCGGGCGATCTTCGCTCTGTCAGGTAACGGCGTCGAAAATGCCTTGGCAATTTGAGCGAATGTTTCCGAGTGTTGCTCGAATGCCTCAATTGAACGTCGGGTAGTGGCTTCCTCGGCCTGCACAAGTTCAGCGCACGTCACAATCTGGTTGACCAGTGCCCAATCGACGATCGGGTCGATCAGGGCCAGATCACGCTTATGCTTGTGCGACTCACTGACCGGTTCAAGTTCGCCGTACGTCATGATCTGCGCATACGTCATGACGCGCGTTGCACCGGTTTTCAGTGTCTCGACCAGCATCACGGCTCGGCAGAAATTGAGCCACCCAATCGAGCCCAGGGTAATCGAGGACGGAATATCCCTGACCAGAAACTCCGGTGCGTTGCGTGCCAATAGCAAGTGCGCTGCCAATGGTTCAAGACCAGCCTCAACCCATTGTCGGGTTCGCAGCACAGCCGTCAGTTCCTCAAGCACGACCGAGGGGTGACGATCCACATTGTTCGGCGCGTACAGATCAAGTCCGGCAACATGATTGCGTTGTATGCCGTGACCAATCGATGGATCCAGATCCAGCAACATCGCCGTCATCAGCAATTGCCGAAGGATGTCATCGGAGGCCTTTTGTCCCTTGTCTACCCCGAACCAGCCCAGTTCTTTCAAATAGTCGCTGGCGAGACTCAGGGCAATTGGATAATTGACCAGTTCGATCACCCGTTGAGCCGCAGTGTCATGCGTGACAGCGGCGCGACCGCTTACATTGTAAAGGGCCGTGAGGAGTTTTCTTTTCGGCATCAATTTGGCAGTCGCATTACGGATAGCTGAAAACTGTTCCTCGGTTAATTCGAGCAATTCCTCGCCTTCTGCTTGAAAGTGCTCCCAGTAGTCTCCCGGCTCTTGCACTTGCGGATCAAACTTGAACAAAGCGATCAGATTCCTGACCTTCGCCTTATTATCGGGCAAACTTATGTCATGAAAGCGAAACCACTGATCGAGGGTTATATCGTTATCAGGCCATATATAACCACCGGCCACTTCTGCTATATCAGAAATCAATGTCAATGCAGATTGTGTCGGAACACTGTATTCAAAGTGACGTGCCGCCACCAGATCCACCCACCCCCTGACCGCACGGACTTCCATCTTGCCGTCGGACGTAACGCGTACAAGTCCGTCATGATCGCTTGCGCCTTCCCTGGCAATCGCACCGAATACCGGACCGGTTTCAAGTAAATCATTAAGCAAAAGACGGCCGGGGTTATAGATCTGGTACAACGACGAACCCGCTTGCAACTCTATTTCATGCCCGTACCAATTGATCTGTTGATCATCTGCGTATTGGCTTAACGCTTCCTCCAGTTGAGCCAAAATCCAATGGCGCTCAACGGCATCTGCTTGACCCCTGCACTTCCATTCGGAAAGAGTAACAGCCAAAGACCAGAACTCTTTATTCCGGGCCTTATCATTCACAATTAGAACCTCACCAAGTTAACTGACTGACAACTTCAGCCGAATGACGTTCTACTTCCTTTAACACTGCCAATCCATCTCGAAAATATTAGCCACTATTTACCAACGACATTCACAAGCAACTAAAAAAACATCAATCCATCAATCCCCACTCGCCGGACGTCGAATCATATCCAGTACTTTCT
>NZ_UTHA01000055.1 GCF_900582195.1 Pseudomonas viridiflava | reverse complement strand
GGACGCTCTGCGTCCTCTATTCCAGTTCGTGCAGCACTTTCGACACGTTATCGACGAAAAAATCCACACTCTGCCGGGTGGTGCACATCGGCGGTTTGATTTTCAGGATGTTCAGGTGGTCGCCGGTCGGCTGCATGAAGATGCCCAGCTCACGCAAGCGCTCGCAGAGTTGCGCGGTTTCTTCGGTCGCGGGTTCGAGGGTCTGGCGGTCACGCACAAACTCCACGCCCAGATAAAACCCCATGCCATGCACAGCGCCCACCAGCGGATGATGATCGGCCAAGGCTTGCAGACGCGCCTTGAAGTGATCCCCGATGACCCGGGCGTTGTCCCAGAGC
>NZ_UTHA01000026.1 GCF_900582195.1 Pseudomonas viridiflava | reverse complement strand
GTTGCACGGTGGTGTTGAAGGTGCCGGACGCGTCGGTCACCACAAACACCTCAAACCCTTCCGCCAGCGCCGACAACGTCGGGAACGCTACGCACACATCCGTGACCACACCGGCAATGATGATCTGCTTGCGCCCGGTGGCCTTGATCGCCTTCACAAAATCTTCATTGTCCCAAGCGTTGATCTGACCTGGGCGAGCGATGTACGGCGCGTCGGGGAACATCTCCTTCAACTCTGGCACCAGCGGGCCGTTCGGGCCTTGTTCGAAACTGGTGGTGAGGATGGTCGGCAGTTCGAAGAACTTGGCCAGATCGGCCAGGGCCAGGACGTTGTTCTTGAACTCGTTCGGCGAGAAGTCCTGCACCAGCGAAATCAGGCCGGTCTGGTGGTCGACCAGCAGCACGATGGCGTCGTCTTTGTTCAGGCGGTTGTAGGTTGGAGTGGTCATGGTCTGCTTCCCTTTTGAGTTTTAGAAGTTGTTGTTGCGTTCAAGTTGGGTACAGATTACTGACGCACCGGAGAGGGATAAATCGGCTGAAAAGCGTTTCACCGTCAACCCCAACAGGACAATTCAACTACAGCGCATTCTCTGTCCCGGACTTTCTGGCGATCCTTGTCATACTGTTGCGATGCATTACGTATGAAAAAAGGAGATGTTCATGCTCGGACGCCGTCCGCCAGAGCCGAACACCGAAGACCCAAGCAGAGCCGCCTCTGCCCGTAACGCCTTGCGCGCTGGCTCGACATTCCGCCTTACAGTCAGCTTTATGCTGGTGGTGGTACTGGCCTTTCTGACAGTCGAGAGCTGGCGCACCTGGCGCGACTATCGCGCCGCGTTCGCCTCTGCGCGCGATTCGGTGACCAATCTGGCCCGCGCCACCGCACAGCATGCCGAAGACACCATTCGGCAAATGGATGTGCTGACCGCCGCCCTGAGCGAGCGGATCGAAGGCGATGGCCTGCAGAACCTCGACGTGCCGCGTATTCACAAACTGCTGGTGCAGCAATCGAAAATCATGCCGCAGCTGCATGGCTTGTTTATTTATGGCGCGGATGGGCAGTGGATCGTTACCGACAAGGAAGTCACACCCGAGACCGCCAACAACGCCGATCGTGATTACTTTCAATACCACCGCAGCCATGAGGATCGGCAGGTGCGCATCGGTGAGGTGGTGGAAAGCCGATCGACCCATGAACTGATCATTCCCGTCTCACGTCGTCTGAACAACCCCGACGGCTCGTTCGCCGGGGTGCTACTGGGCACGGTCAGGGTCAGCTACTTTGTCGACTATTACGGCGACTTCAGAATCGATGACAAAGGCGCATTGGTGCTGGCCAGACGCGACGGCACCATCCTCGTACGCCGGCCGTTCATCGCGTCTGTGATCGGCAAAAGCCTGGCCAACAGCGAGATCTTCAAGATCTACCTGCCCAACGCCAATTCCGGCATTGCGCAAGTCCGCGCGGTGGTCGACGACACTGAGCGGCTGTATGGCTATCGCGCGCTCACCACCTATCCGCTGGTGGTCGAGGCCGGGCTTTCACGGGACTCGATCATCGAACCATGGCAGCAGGATTTGCTGAAAAACGGCTTCGTGCTGGTGTTTCTGATTTTGGTGCTCAGCGGATTCGGTCTGGTCGTGCTGCATCAGTTACGCCAGCGTATGGCCATGGAGCGGGAAATTCGCTACGCGCACCAGACCATGCGTGACATGGCGCTGACCGACAGCCTCACCGGCCTGGGAAACCGCCGACGTCTGGACAATGCGCTGGTGGACGAAATCCGTCTGGCGCGGCGACAGGGTTCGGCGCTGTCATTGATCATGCTCGATGTCGACCACTTCAAACGCTACAACGACCAGTATGGCCATGCGGCGGGCGATGATTGCCTGAGCGCCGTCGGGCAGGCGATCCAGCAAGCGGTCAAGCGACCGAGCGACCTCGCGGTGCGCTACGGCGGCGAAGAATTCACCGTGCTGCTGCCCAATACCGACAATGCCGGCGCCATTCAGGTCGGCGAAGACATTCTGCAAGCCATCCGTATGCTGCAGCTGGAACACGCCGGACATCCATTGGGGTATGTCACCGCCAGCGCCGGGATTACCACACAGCATCCGGTCGATGACTCGGTAACGCCGGCCACCTTGTTGAAAGCGGCCGATACCTGCCTGTATCGAGCCAAGCAACAGGGCCGCAATCGCTGGTGCTCACAGGGTATGCAACCCGACGTCGCGGTTATGAGCAAATAACACCTTCATTAAACCGTCGCTCAAACGTTGTACTAGGATAGGATCCAATGCCTGCGGTTTTCCGTCGATCAAGGAGATCGTCGACGGTACTGCAGATGTTTTGAATTAACGCCTCTCAGGGATGATATGCATATGAATTCACACTTGTTCCCCCACATCGGCAAGGTTATTGCCAGCACCGGCAGCCGGCACTTTCCGCGCATGTTGCATGACCTGATCCTGACGCAACTGGCGGTAGACGCCACGCACATCCGGCAGATGCGCGTCGAACCGGTGGGCCGCGCGTCGAGCCGCAGTGAGCCGGAACCGCTGAAGGAACCGGCCCTGCTCGCTGAAACGGTGTTTTCCGAGCACAGTGCGGCGGCCCACCATTTACAGAACCCGCCAGCCGCGACCAGTGCAGACGCCTCGCAACTGCACCTGACCCGTCGCAAGGACGGCTACCGCTACGTGATTTCGGTGTATCGCAACGACGAGTCGCAGCGTTTTTCCGCCCAGGAACGCAGCCTGTTGCAGGACATCTCCCCGGTGCTGCTACCGATGGTGGAAAAACACATCAACGCCCTGCAACCGGCCACCCTCGATCCGCAAACCCCGTCCGAAGCAGCCGAAGGCAGCGGCCTGGAAACCTTGCGCCTGCGCTTTGACGAGCGCCTTGAGCAACTGGGGCTGAGCCTGTCGAACCGCGAAACCGAAGTGTGCGTCGGCCTGCTCGCCGGCCGCACGGCGCCGGAACTGGCTGAACAGTTGGCGTTGAAGGTCAATACCGTGGAGAGTTATCTGAAACGCGCGGCGATCAAGTTGGGTATCAGCGGGCGGCATTCGTTGATGCGCTGGATGTATTCGCCATTGGAGGCATTGGCGTCGAGTGCGGCGTGACAAACGTGGGTTTTGTGCACGGCTCTGGATCGCTACCCCCTCACCCCAGCCCTCTCCCCCAAGGGGGCGAGGGGGAAAGGGAGCCGATCTTTGTGCTGTTCAAAATCCGAGTTCGACTCGGTATCCCACGTCGGCGTAACTCGAAAGAACACCGCGATCAGTCCCCTCTCCCTCTGGGAGAGGGTTAGGGTGAGGGCAATCCCGCGAGGTGCTCGAATGCCTGATTCACCGCTAATTCCCCCAACATCACGTGCAATACCCAGCAGGTTTGATAAGGGCCATCCTTAATCCCGCGCCAACGCCTCGATCGGATCAAGCCGTGAAGCATTCCGCGCCGGCACAAAGCCAAACACAATTCCGATCAACGTCGAGCACACCACCGCCGTCAAAACCGACGCGAGCGAAAACACCATCTCCCATTCCTTGATAAACACCGAAAACAAATGCCCGATCGCATACGACAGGGAAATCCCGATCGCCCCGCCCAACAGGCAAACCATCACCGCCTCCACCAGAAACTGCTGACGAATGTCCGACTGCCGTGCGCCGACCGCCATGCGAATGCCGATCTCGCGGGTCCGCTCGGTCACCGACACCAGCATGATATTCATCACCCCGATACCGCCGACTACCAGGGAAATCACCGCAATCAGCGACAGCAGCAACGCCAGCGAGCGGCTGGTTTTCTGCACGGTCTGCAAGACGCTGTCGAGGTTGTTGGTGAAGAAATCCTTGGTGCCGTGACGTTGCAGCAGCAGTTGGGTGACCTGCTCTTCCACCACTTTGCTCGGCTGGCCGTCCTTCATACGCACGCTGATGCTGTCCAGATAACGCTGGCCCAACACCCGCCCGGCGGCAGTTTCGTAGGGCACCCAGACGTTGAGGGTTTTGCCCGAGGCGAACAGGCTTTTATCCTGCGCGGCCACGCCGATCACCGTGCACGGCAGGTTGCCGATCAGGATCACTTGGCCCAACGGATCGACATCTTGCCCGAACAGACGCTGCCGGGTGTTGTGATCGATGACCACCACCTGTGCCTGGCGTCGCGCATCGTTTTCGCTGAACGGGATACCGGCGGCCATCTTGATCCCGCGCACCTTGAAGTACTGGTCGCTGACGCCGTTGACCTGCGCGTCCAGATCGATATTGCGATAGCGCAGCAACAGGCTGCGGCCGATCATCGGCGTGGCGCTGTCGACGTAGTACAGCTGATTCAGTGCGGTGACATCGGCAGGCGTCAAGGTTTCGATGGCCGCGGCACGTTTGTCGCCATAACTGCTGCCGGGATAGACATCGATGGTGTTGCTGCCAATTGCGGCGATGTCCTTGAGCACATAATTCTTGGCGCCCTCGCCCACCGCCGAAATCGACACCACCGAGGTGATGCCGATGACGATGCCGAGCATGGTCAGCAAAGTCCGCATGCGGTGCGAGATCAACGCCACCCAGGCCATGGCGAACGCCTCTTTGAATAGCCCGAGGCTAGCGACCAGACGTCGTGACGCGGTGGCTTTCGGCGTCACCGGTTCGTCGCTGAGCAGGTGTGTGGTGTCGCGTTCGTTGGTGCGATCGCTGAGGATTTCGCCGTCGCTGACTTCGATGATGCGTTCGGCATTGGCCGCCACTTTCGGGTCGTGGGTCACCAGAATCACCGTGTGCCCCGCTGCGTGCAGCTCCAGCAGGATGCGCATCACCTCCTTGCCGCTGGCCGTGTCGAGGGCGCCGGTCGGCTCGTCGGCGAGGATCACTTCGCCGCCGTTCATCAAGGCCCGGGCGATACTCACCCGCTGTTGCTGACCGCCGGAGAGCTGACTCGGCCGATGCGTCAAATGCCCTTCCAGACCCAGTCGCGCCAATAATTCACGGGCGCGGGCATGGCGTTGAAGCTGCGGCGTGCCGGCATAAATCGCCGGCATCTCGACGTTGTGCATCGCGCTCAAATGCGGCAGCAAGTGGTAACGCTGGAAGATGAAACCGAAGTAGTCGCGGCGCAGTTCGGCCAAGGCCTGATTGTCCAGATCACGGGTTTCCTGGCCGTTGATTTTATAGCTGCCAGCGGTGGCGTAATCGAGGCAACCGAGGATGTTCATCAGTGTCGACTTACCGGAACCCGAAGCGCCGATGATCGCGACCATTTCCCCGGCATTAATTGTCAGGTTGATGTTCTTCAGCGCGAGAAATTCGCGGTCGCCGGCGGTGAAACTGCGCGTGATGCTGGTGATCTGTAGCAGTGGCTCGCTCATGCTCAAGCCCCCGCCACATTGGACACCGGATCACCGATCACCACGCGATCGCCTTCCGCCAGGCCATCATTGATCTGCACTTTGACGTTGTTGTTAATCCCGGTTTTAACGTTGCGCGACTGCGCGTGCCCCTTGGCGTCGAGCACCCGCACCGGAAAACTGCCGTCGGCATTGCGCGGGCCGAGCGCCGCCACCGGTACGGTCAGCACCGACTTGGCGGTGTCGAGGACGATGCGTACCTGCGCGGTCATCGAAATACGCAGGCGATGGTCGGGATTGGGCACCTCGAACAAGGCGTTGTAGAACACCGCGCTACTTTGCTTCGGTGTACCGGCGGGCGGTGTTTCAAGAAAATTCTGTGGCGCCGGGTCCGTGCCGCGCAGTTTCGCGTAGTAGCGTTTGTCCTCGCCAAGAATGGTGAAATACACCTCTTGCCCCGGGGCGATGTGAATCACATCCGCTTCGGAAACCTGCGCCTTGACCGTCATGGTGTCCAGATCCGCCAGCTTCAGCAGGACCGGCGCCAGTTGGCTGGCGATCACCGTTTGCCCTTCTTGAGTGACCACGCCCACCACATCGCCATCGATCGGCGCGACGATGCGCGTGTATGCCAGATTGACCTTGGCCGTGTCGATCTGGATGTGCGCGCTTTTGATCTGCGCGTCCAGCGACATTAGATTGGCCTGCTGCACCTGATAGTTCGACTCGGCCGTTTCAAAATCCTGTCGCGAGATCGAGGCGTCGTCCTGCAAGTTTTTATAGCGCTCATAGATTGCCTTGGTCTGCCTGAGCTGAGCCTGGGTCGCGCGTTTCTGCGCTTGCAGGTTCTCCTCGTCGACCTGGGCCTGACGCAGGGTGTTCTGCAACACCAGCGGATCGATTTCCGCCAGCCACTGGCCCTTCTTTACCTTGTCGCCGACCTTGACCTTGAGCGACTTCAATTGCCCGGACACCTGCGCGCCGACGTCCACTTGCTTGATGCCTTCGAGCAACCCGGTGGCCAGCACCGCGTTTTCAATGTCACTGCGTTCAACCGGCGCGGTCAGGTATTGCGGGGCCTCGGCCGGTGCCTGCACCGCGTAGAACGCCAATCCCGCGACGGCCACCAACGCCAGACCCATACCGACTTTGCGCAACTTCGACTTTTCCATAAATGACCACAAGTCCGTTCAGGGGTGAGCCCGGCCAGCGGCCGGGCTCTGGTAGATAAACAACAATCAGGAAACCACTTGCCCGGCCGGCACTTTCAGGCCGTCATGCCACCACGCCGCGAGACTGAAGACGTTGGGCGCCTTGAGAATCGTGAAGTGGTTGCCCGGCCCGTACCACACCGCCAGATCCGCGACCTGCCGTTGCCAGCCCTCGACCATCGCCGCTTGCTCGCGCTGATTGCCCCAGGCATCCAGCGTCGGGTCATCGACCAGCGCCAGCCGCACCGGTCCGGTGTAGGCCTGTTGCGGTTGATAGACCGTGCGCAGCGCCGTGGCGAAAGTGCGGACCGGGCCGTGCATGGACTGCGCTGATGAACGCGCAGACAACACACCGGCACGTACCATGCCCTCGTGCAACAGGCGCATTTGCGTGGCGTCGTCAGCCTCGGCGAACGCCAGCGGATCGATGCCCAGCGACTTGCCGCTGGACAGTTGCAGCGTCTCGATCAAGCGTTCCAGCGCGGCAGTCGTCGTGTATGGCTTACCCGCCGTACCATTGCCGCCGGGAGACTCGCTGTCGATCAACGTTAACGACGCCACCTCACGCCCGGCCGCCTGCAACTGCGCCGCCATGGCATGCGCGACCCAACCGCCGAACGAATGGCCGATCAGATGCACCGGGCCTTGCGGATACAACTGCTCGATGGCTTGCAGATAACACGCCGCTGCCGCCTCCACCTGACTGTGCGGCACGCCGCTGCCATCAAGCCCGCGCGGTTGCAGGCCGTAGATCGGCCACTCCGGACCGAGCGCTTCGGTCAGGTGAATGAACCCGGTGACACTGTCGCCCGCCCCCGGCACGCAGAAGATCGGCGCATGCCCGGCGTGCCCACTCTGGATCGTCAATACTGGCTGATACACCTGTGGTTGCGGGACCTGAGCCGCCGCCATGGCCTGACTCAGGGCCTGGCCGAGTGCCTGGATATCCGGGTTTTTCATCATGCTACGGTGATCCCCCGGCACATCGATGCAGCGCAGCAAACCGCTGCCGACCTTGTCCTCCCAACCACGGCTCGGACTCGGTTGTGCCTGCCCCGGCATCAATGCCTGAGCACGGAACAAGTGCACTGGCTGACTGGCCGGGCTGACCCGGTAATGCGCCAGCGCCAGACCATGAGCAGCCTCGCGATCGAAGTAACTCCAGGCCTGCGCCGCCGTCAGTGCGGCCAGTTCCGGGTCAGGCAATTGCTGTTCGCAGCAGCGCTGGAACAGCTCGTCGAAGGCGATCCGTTCGACTTCTGCCTCAAGCTTCTCTACGTCAGCCAATGCTGGCAGCCCTTCTGCACCACGCATCTGCGAACGCGCGCGGCAGTGCTCGAGCAATTGACGCTTGTCGCGATGCTCGCCGCTCCAGCGGGTTTTATCCTGACTTGCGGGATGTGGCGCGTAGGTATCGAGCATGCCGACAAACGCCACCGCCTCATCGAGACCGAGCAATTGCTGAGCGACTTCGTATGCCAGCAAGCCACCAAACGACCACCCGGCCAGACGATACGGCCCATGCGGCTGCACCGAGCGGATAATCCCGACCATCCGCGCGGCCATGCACTCAAGCGTGCGCAGCTGCGGCTGCCCCAACGGCACACCGGGCAAACCGTAAATCGGAAACTGCCCGTCGATGTGCAACCCCAGAGCCGGGAAATACACGTCCCGCCCACTGAACTCATGGATCAGGAACAGCGCATTGCCGCCCTCGCCCGGTCGCACCACGACCAGTCCTTCCGGATGTTCGGGCACTGCGCTGCGCTGACTGAGCAGCGCCGCCAGCGACTCGACACTCGGACGCTGGAACAGCTCCGCGAGCGTCACCTCCTGCCCCGAACGTTGCAGCAGGTTGACCAGGCGAATCGCCAACAGCGAATGGCCGCCCAATTCGAAAAAGTTGTCGTGGCGGCCGACCTGCTCGACCTTGAGCACCTCGCCCCACACCTGCGCGAGCAAGCTTTCGACCTCGCCTTGCGGCGCTTCGTAGTGTCGGCTGAGCACGGCGTCGATGCCCGGCGCCGGCAGCGCCTGACGGTCGATCTTGCCATTGGGAGTCAACGGCAAAACATCGAGCGCGACAAACGCGCCCGGCACCGTGTACTCGGGCAACTGCTCGAGGATGAACGCGCGCAGCGTGTCGATAGCCGGTGCAGCGCGGCCGTCGCGCAGGGTGAAATAGGCGACCAGACGCTCGTCGCGCATCAACACCACCGCTTCGCGCACATCCGGGTGCTGGATCAATCGCGCTTCGATTTCACCGAGTTCCAGACGCAAGCCGTGCAACTTGACCTGGAAGTCGTTGCGCCCGAGGAACTCAAGGTCGCCGTCAGCGCGGTATCGCACCAGATCGCCGGTGCGGTACAAGCGATCACCGTCCACGAACGGGCTGTCAATGAAGCGTTCGGCCTGCATCTGCGGCAGTCCCATATAACCGCGCGCCACGCCGACACCACCAATGTGCAACTGGCCAATGACGCCGAGCGGCACCGGTTGATCGTGCGCATCGAGCACATACAGGCGGGTGTTACAGATGGCTTTGCCAATCGGCAATTCCGACGTTGGCACCGGCATGTGCGGTTCCAGTGTCCATGCCGTGCTGTCGACCGTGGCTTCGGTCGGGCCATACACGTTATGCAGGCGCACCCACGGCAGTTGCTGGCGCACAGCAGCGGCCAGCGCCGCCGTAAGTTCTCCGCCACCACAGAACACATCGGTGAGGCTGGTGCACTGACTGACATCCTGCAGTTCAACAAACTGCTGCAACAACGCCGGCACAAATTTGACCACAGTGACCCGCTGCTCACGAATCACTTGCGCCAGATAGGCCGGCTCCCGATGACCGCCCGGCCGTGCCAGCACCAGGCGCACACCGGCCGTCAGCGGCCAGAAGAACTCCCACACCGAGCCATCGAAACTGAACGGCGCTTTCTGTAACAAGGCGCCATCCGGAGTCGGCGGGCAGATCTGCGATCCCCAATGCATCAGATTGCACAAACCACGATGTTCCAGCATCACGCCCTTCGGCGTACCGGTCGAACCCGAGGTGTAGATCATGTAGGCCAGATTCGAGGCGTTCAGACCGGGCACCTGCGGATCGGTTTCCGACTGGTCATGCCAGGTGCATTGATCAAAGTCGATCACGGCCGCGTCGCTCCCGGCAAACAGCGATCGGGTGGCCGTGTGGACCAGCACCGCCACCGGCGCGCAGTCCCTGAGCATAAAGTCGAGGCGCTCCGCCGGATAAGCCGGATCCAGCGGCACGTAGGCACCACCGGCCTTGAGAATACCAAGTAACCCCACCACCAGATCGAGTCCCCGCTCGACGCACAGCGCCACCCGCGCATCCGGCCCCACGCCCTGCTCGCGCAGGTGATGCGCGAGGCGGTTGGCGCGGGTATTCAGCTCGCGATAGGTCAGGCTGTGTTCGCCCGACTGCACGGCGATGGCGTCCGGCTGACGCTGCACCTGCGCTTCGAACAGGCTATGGATGGGTTGCTCGACCGGGCAATCAACTGCCGTCGCGTTGAAATCGCCGAGCAAGCGCTGCTGTTCATCCGTCGCAAGCAGATTGACCTGCGCCAACACCGCTTGATCATCACTGACCAACGCCGCCAGCAAGCGCTGCAAGTAACCGCTAAAACGCCGCACGGTCGACTCATCGAACAACGCCGTGGCATAGCGCAGTGCGCCACGGATGCCTTGCGGGTTTTCGCCGAGGCTCAGCGACAGGTCGAACTTCACAAAGTGATTTTCCCCGGCCAGACCTTCCAGCGTCAGGCCGCCCAACGCCAGGGCGGGCGCGACGCTGCTGTCCCAGCTCACCAGTGTCTGGAACAACGGGGTGTGGGAAAGACTGCGCAGCGGTCGGGTGATTTCCACCACGTGTTCGAACGGCAGATCCTGATGCGCCTGTGCCGCCAACGTCTGCGCCTTGACCCGCGCCAGCAGCGCCGCACCGGTCAGATCACCTGAGGTATCGACGCGTAGCGCAAGCGTGTTGACGAACATGCCGATCAATCCTTCGATCTCGGCGCGGGTACGGTTGGCCACCGGCGAGCCAATGACCACATCGGATTGCCCGGACAGGCGCGCAAGCAACATTGCCCAGGCGCTCATGAGCACCATGTACGGCGTCACGGCGTGGCGCTGACACAACGCCTTGAGACCGGTGCTGGTCTGCGCGTCCAGCACGATCTCGACACTGCCGCCGTGGTGATCCTGTTGTGCCGGACGCGGGCGGTCGGTTGGCAGGCTCAACAATGCCGGGGCACCGGCCAGGGTCTGCTGCCAGTAATCGCTCTGGCGCTGCAACACCTCGCCGCTGAGCCAGCGCCGTTGCCACAGCGCGTAGTCGGCGTATTGCAAGGCCAGCGCTGGCAGTGGATCTGCCTCGCCATGGGTGAACGCCTGATACAGCGCCATCAATTCACGGGTCAGCACACCCATCGACCAGCCGTCGGAGATGATGTGGTGCATCGTCAACAACAGCACATGGTGCTCATCGGCCAGACACACCAGCCGTCCGCGAATCAGCGCGTCATCCTGCAAGTTGAACGGCGCGCGCGCTTCTGTTTCGACCAGGGTGCGCAAAGCCTCTTCGGTCTGCGGGTGTTGCCGCCAATCTTCCTCAATCAGCGGCAGGCCACTGTCGACCGAGGCAATCAGCACCTGTGCTTCGTCGTTCAATTGGGTGAAACGACTGCGCAGGGTTTCGTGGCGAGCGACGATTCGCGCCAATGCCCGTTGCAGCGCCGCTGCGTCGAGCCGGCCACGCAAATGCAGGCCCAAAGGAATGTTGTAGGCGGTGTTGCCGCCGTCCATCTGCGCGAGGAACCACAAGCGTTGCTGGGCGAACGACAATGGCAGCACCTGATCGCGCGGCGCCGGCAGAATCTCCGGCAAGCGGCTGCGTTCGGCCTGACTCAACACCTCGGCGACTGCCGCCAGTTCCGGGTTGGCAAACAGATCGGCCAGTGCCAGCTCCACGCCCAATTGCTGACGCACCTGAGACAGCATGCGCATGGCCAGTAGCGAGTGACCGCCGAGTTCGAAGAAGTTGTCGTGGCGGCCGACCTGTCCAACCTGCAGCACCTCGGCCCAGACCTCGGCCAGACTGGCTTCCAGTGGATTGGCCGGTGCCTCGTAGACCCGACTGAGCAGCGCCTCCTGAGTCGGTGCCGGCAGCGCCTTGCGGTCAACCTTGCCGTTGTTGTTCAGCGGCAATACCTCGAGCTGCACCCACGCCGTCGGCAGCATGTATTCCGGCAGACGGGCATGCAATTGCGCGTGCAGTCCGGCGCTGTCCAACAGTCCCGCGTGCGCCGTGTAGTACGCCACCAGACGCGGGCTGTCCTGACCGTCACGGCGCGCCAGCACCACTGCTTCCTTGATGCCCGGGCAGTTCAGCAAACGGTTTTCGATTTCTCCCAGCTCGATGCGGAAACCACGGATTTTCACCTGATCGTCGTTGCGACCGATGCAATCGAGTTGCCCCGGCGCCAGCCAGCGCGCGAGGTCACCGGTGCGATAGAGCAATGCGCCCGGCGTCTCGCTGAACGGATCGCGGAGGAATTTCTCGGCGGTCAGATCCGGCCGGTTCAAGTAACCCAGCGCGACGCCCTGCCCACCGATGTACAACTCGCCGGTGACGCCCATCGGCACCGGTTGCTGATACGCGTCGAGCACGTACACCTGCGTGTTGCCGATGGGGCCGCCAATCGGCACGCTTTCGGCGTCGTCAACCACTTCCTGCACTTCGAACGTGGTGGCATAGGTGGTGGTTTCGGTTGGGCCGTAGCAATGCACGATGCGCAATGCCGGAGCCTCGGCCAGTAGCCGGCGAAACGCCGCCGGATCGCCACGTTCACCGCCACACAAGAGGATGCGCAAGCCCTTGAGCGCCTGCGGAATCAGTTGCACGTACTGGTTGAACAGCGCGGTGGTGACGAACAGGATTGTCGCGCCACTGGCACGCAGTTCGCGGCCGAAGGCATTCGAATCGAGCAAGGTTTGATGGTCGATGATCACCACACGACCGCCATTGAGCAACGGCCCCCAGATGTCCATGGTGCTCGCATCGAACGCCGGGTTCGAGGCGAAGACCACCCGATCCTGCGCATTGAAATCAGCGTAACCGTTGTTGAGCACCAAGCGGCCGATGCCCCGGTGCGGCACCATCACCCCTTTCGGCGTGCCGGTGGAACCGGAGGTGTACATGATGTACGCCAGTGTCTCGGACGATTGCATCAGGTTCGGGTTGTGCGTCGGCTGGCCGTTGAGGGTCAGGGTGTCGAGATCGATGCGCGGCGCGGCGTAGTCGATGACTTCGCGGCTGAGGGTCAACAGCGCCACTGCCTGACAGTCCTCGACCATGAACGCCTGGCGCTCGCTCGGTGCATTGATGTCCAGCGGCACATAGGCCGCCGCGCATTTGGCAATGGCCAGTTGCGCCACCAGCAACTCCAGCGAACGCGGCAGCAGGATCGCCACGTGGTCACCCGGCTGCACGCCGTGAGCGATCAGGTGATGGGCCAGCCGGTTGGCTTGGGCATTGAGTTCAAAGTAACTCAGCGAATGTGCGCCATGCACCGCCGCCACAGCCTTGGGATGCGCGGCTGCTTGCTGCTGGAAAATCCCGTGTACCGTCAGTGTTTGCGGGTAATCGCGCACCGTGGCATTAAAGTCTCGAAGCAAGCGATGGCGTTCATCCGCCGCCAGCAATGGCACGCTTTCCAGCAGCATTTGATCACTCGTAACCATCGCTTCGAGCAGACGTTCGAAGTAGCCGATGTAGCGCCTGATTGTCTGCGCATCGAACAGTGCCGTGGCGTAGTTCAGCGAGCCGCGAATCACTCCGTTGACCTCACCCAGTGTCAGCGTCAGGTCAAACTTGGCGACATCGCCCGCCCCGGCGACGCCCTCCAGAGTCAGATCGCCCAGCGCCAGTTGCGGGCCGACGCTGCTGTCCCAGTTCAGGGTGGTCTGGAACAGCGGGCTATGGGCCAGGCTGCGCAGCGGCCGGGTGATTTCCACCACTTGCTCGAACGGCAGGTCCTGGTGCGCCTGCGCCGCCAGTGTCTGCGCCTTGACCTGCGCCAGCAGCGCTTCGACGCTCGGTGCGCCCGAGGTGTCGATGCGCACGGCGAGCGTATTGACGAACATGCCGATCAGGCCTTCGATTTCGGCGCGGCTGCGGTTGGCCACCGGCGCGCCGATCACCACATCGGACTGCCCGGACAGGCGACTCATCAGCATTGCCCAGGCACTCATCAGGGTCATGAACAGGGTCACGCCGTGACGGTGGCTCAACGCTTTGAGGTCAGTGCTCAAGCGTTCATCCAGCAACACCTCGACGTTGCCGCCTGTGTAATCCTGCTGCGCCGGTCGCGGGCGATCGGTGGGCAGGGTCAACAAGGCCGGCGCGCCGTCGAGGGTCTGCTGCCAATATTGGCTTTGCCGCTGCAGTACTTCACCGCTGAGCCACTGACGTTGCCACACGGCGTAGTCGCCATATTGCAGCGTCAGCGCTGGCAGCGGATCAGGCTGACCCTGGCTGAACGCTTGATACAACGCCATCAACTCAGCCGTCAGCACGCCCATCGACCAGCCATCGGCGACGATGTGTTGCACGGTCAGCAACAGCACATGATGATCGTCGGCCAAGCGCACCAGTCGCCCACGAATCAGCGAATCATTCTGCAGATCAAACGCTGTCGAGGCTTCCTGCGCCATCAATCCCTGCAAGGTGAGCTCGGCTTGCAAGGCTTGGCGCAGGTCGTCCACGCGCAAAAGCAAACCGCTGTCGACCGGGGCAATCGATACCTGCGCAGTGTCGTCGAGGCGGATGAAACGGCTGCGCAGGGTTTCGTGACGAGCGACAATCCGTGCCAGCGCCGCTTGCAGGGCGTCACCGTCGAGGTGACCGCGCAGGCGCAAACCGAGAGGAATGTTGTACGCCGAGTTGCCACCGGCCATTTGCGCGAGGAACCACAGACGTTGCTGGGCGAAGGACATCGGCAGCGGTTGATCACGCGGTGCCGGCACAATTTCCGCTAGCGCGCTGCGCCCGGCGCGGCTCAATACTTCAGCAACCGCACTCAATTGCGCATCGGCAAACAGATCACTCAGCGCCAGTTCGACGCCGAGGCGCTGACGGATCAGCGAAACCATGCGCATCGCCAACAGCGAATGACCGCCGAGTTCGAAGAAATGATCGTGACGCCCGACCTGCTCGACTTGCAGCACTTCGGCCCAGATCTGCGCCAGTGCGGTTTCCAGCTCACCTTGTGGTGCTGTGTATTCGCGGCTGAGTAACGTAGCGTCGTCAGGCTTGGGCAAGGCTTTGCGATCAACCTTGCCATTGTTGTTCAGCGGCAACCTATCCAGTTGCACCCACGCTGACGGCACCATGTATTCCGGCAGTCGTGCTTGCAACTGCTTGTGTAGCCCGGCGCTGTCCAGCTGCTCAGCGTGAGCGGTGTAATACGCCACCAGACGCGTGGTTTGTTGACTGTCCTGGCGAGCCAGCACAACCGCTTCCTTGACCCCGGCACAGCTGAGCAGGTGGTTTTCGATTTCGCCCAGCTCGATACGGAAGCCGCGAATCTTCACCTGATCGTCGTTCCGTCCGATGCAATCGAGTTGCCCCGGCGCCAGCCAACGCGCGAGATCGCCCGTACGGTACAGAAGCGCGCCGGGTTTATCGCTGAATGGATCGCGAAGGAATTTCTCGGCAGTCAGATCCGGCCGGTTCAGATAGCCCAGCGCCACACCCTCACCGCCGATATACAACTCACCGGTCACGCCCATCGGCACCGGTTGTTGATGGGCATCTAACAGGTAAACCTGCGTGTTGCCGATCGGCCCGCCAATCGGCACGCTCTCGGCGTTTTCCGAGACTTCGCGCACCTCAAAGGTGGTCGCGTATGTGGTGGTTTCGGTCGGACCGTAGCAGTGCACGATACGCAGCGCTGGCGCCTCGGCCAGTAACTGTCGGAACGCCGCTGGATCGCCCCGCTCGCCGCCACACAACAGCATACGCAAGCCTTTGAGCGCCTGCGGAATCAGTTGCACGTACTGGTTGAACAGCGCGGTGGTGACGAACAGGATCGTCGCCCCGCGAGCACTCAATTCACGGCCGAAAGCGTTTGGGTCGAGCAGCGTCTGATGGTCGATGACCACGACGCGACCGCCATTGAGCAATGGCCCCCAGATGTCCATGGTGCTGGCGTCGAACGCTGGATTGGAGGCAAACACCACCCGATCCTGCGGGTTGAAATCGGCATAACCGTTGTTGATCACCAACCGGCCGATGCCTCGGTGCGGCACCATCACGCCTTTCGGTGTGCCCGTGGAACCGGAGGTGTACATGATGTACGCCAGCGATTCCGAGGTTTGCGAAAGGTTCGGGTTTTGCGTTGATTGCTCATCCAGCGACAACGTATCCAGATCGATGCGCCGGACGGCGTAGTCGATGACTTCACCGCTCAAGGTCAACAGTGCCACAGCCTGGCAGTCATCGACCATGAACGACTGCCGCTCGCTCGGCGCATGGATGTCCAGCGGCACATAGGCCGCCGCGCACTTGGCGATTGCCAGTTGTGCGACCAGCAGCGTCAGCGAACGTGGCAACAATATAGCCACGTGGTCGCCCGGCTGGACGCCTTGCGCGATCAACTGATGGGCCAGACGGTTGGCCTGCGCATTGAGTTCAAAGTAACTCAACGATTGCTCACCGTGCACCGCGGCCACCGCTTGCGGTTGCGCCGCCACTTGCCCCTCAAACAACGCGTGCACTGTCAGCGCCTGCGGATACTCGCGTTGTGTGGCGTTGAACTCGACCAGTAACTGATGACGTTCTTCGGCGCTGACTACCGACAACCGATCAAACCCCGCGTGCGGCGTGTGCTCCAGCGCGTTCAGCAAAGTCATCAATGCACCCTGCATGTACCCGCAGATTCGCTGCGCATCAATCCCCGCCCCGGCCAATACCTTCAAGCCGAAATCTTCGCCAAGATCGTCAACGCTGAGGGTCAGGCGATAGTTGGTGTGTTCCTCGGCATCGAGCAATTGCATCCCGTGCCACGCCGCTTGCACCTCCGCGGATATCGGCCCGACCGGGGCGCTGTGACGATAGTTAAGCAGTGTGCTGAACAGCGGCGTACCCGCCGGCATGGCGCTGCATTGCTGCACCTGCGCCAGTTGCGCATGTTCATGGGCGAGCAACTGACTCAGGCGTTCATGAGTCGCCAATGCCGCGCCTTTGACGCTGTGGGCGTTCAGCTCGATGCACAGCGGCAAGGTGTTGATGAACACACCCAGCGCCCGCTCCGAGCCTTCGCCACCCTGCAATCGGCCGAGTAAGACGGTGCCAAAAACCACGGCATCGCGCCCGGACAATTGCCCCAGCACCTGCGCCCAGGCCAGGTGCATCAGGCTGGCGGCGCTGACACCCAAGCGCCGTGCCTGTTGCCTTACGCTGTGGCTGAGTGTGTTTTCCAGCGTCAACTGCGCTTCCTGCGCGGGGCCGTCATGGGCCAGATTCTGACCATAGGGCAAGGTCGGCTCATCGATCGCGCCAAGCATTTCGCGGAAGAAGCTTTCGTGCTCCTGTTCACTCAGACCGGCCTGGGTGTGCGCCACATAATTGCGATATGGCACCGGTTCGCTCAAGTGCCCGGCGTTGTCGAGCAGAAACGCCTGCATCTCGTGCTGCAACACCTCGAGCGCGACGTGATCCATGACCAAATGATGGAACAGCAACAACGCCACTACCCGTTGGTTGACGGCATCGCGGCTGTACACCACGCGCATCAGCGGTGCCTCGGTGACGGGCATGCGGTAGTTATCGATGGTGAAGCGGCTCCGCAACTGACTCAGCGCATCGCCCGCTTCGGAATCAAGCGCCAAAGCCTCGCAGCCCAGCGAAGCCTCACGCCAGACCACTTGCACCGGCTCATCCAGCCCCTCCCAGAACAGCGAGGTGCGCAGAATGTCATGGCGCTCGATCACCCGTTGCAGTGCCTCGGTGAATACCTGCAAACGCTGCTCGTCGGCAAAGGCAAACTGCGCCTGCAGCACATACGGATCGCCCTGCGCGGCCGACAGATGATGGAACAGGATGCCGGTCTGCAACGGCGCCAGCGGGTAGATGTCCTGCACGTTGCGCGCACCGCCGGGGATACTCGCAACGATGCGGTCAATCGTCGCTTGATCCAGCATCACCAGTGGCAACAAATCAGGCGTGATGCGCGTGCAATCGGCCGGAACAAGATTTGCTGGCACCGCCGCATCGGGTTCCCCGCCAACCGCCGCGGCCAGTGCGGCCAGCGTCGGCTGGCTGAACAGCACGCGAATATCCGCCGACAGCCCGGCCCGGCGCATGCGCGCGACCAGATTGACCGCCAGCAGCGAGTGGCCGCCCAGCTCGAAGAAATGATCAAAGCGCCCGACCCGCTCCACCTTCAGCAGCTCTGCCCAGATACCGGCAATGACCGTTTCAACTTCACCGATCGGCGCTTCGTACGCGCGGGTCAACAGTGCGGTCTGGTCGGGAGCCGGCAAGGCCTGGCGATCCAGTTTGCCGTTGGGGCTCAGGGGCAAGGCCTGCAAATGCACAAACACGGCAGGCACCATGTAATCCGGCAGATGCGTGAGCAATTGGCTGCGTAGCTGCTCTGTATCCACTAGCTCGCCGCTGTAATACGCCACCAGCCGTTGATCGCCCGGCACGTCTTCACGGGCCAGCACCGCCGCTTCACGCACGCCGTCGAGGCGCGTCAGATGCGCCTGAATCTCGCCCAGTTCAATCCGCAAACCACGGATCTTGACCTGATCATCGTTGCGTCCCAGGTACTCGATGTTGCCATCGGCCAGATACCGTGCGACGTCGCCGGTGCGGTACAAACGCGCGCCTGGCTGATCGCTGAACGGATCGTCGAGGAAGCGCTCGGCCGTCAGCTCAGGCCGATACAGATAACCCCGCGCCACCTGCACGCCACCCAAATACATCTCGCCGACCACACCCAATGGCGTCGGTTGCCGATGAGCATCGAGGATGTACACGCGGGTGTTGCACAGCGGTTTGCCAATCGGCGGCGCGCCTTGCGGCACCGGTGCATGCGGTTCCAGCGTCCACACCGTGCTGTCGACGGTGGCTTCGGTCGGACCATAAACGTTGTGCAGGCGCACCTGCGGCAGACGCTCGCGCACACTGCGCACCAACGCGGCAGTCAGTTCACCGCCGCCACAGAACACATCGCTCAGGCTGCTGCACTCACCGACTTCTTCCACTTCAAGGAATTGCTGCAACAGCGCCGGCACAAACTGAATGACGCTGACCTGTTGCTCACGAATCAGCTGCACCAGCGCGGCCGGATCGCGGTGATCGTCCGGGCCGGCGAGAACCAGGCGCATGCCGCTGGTCAACGGCCAGAACAGCTCCCACACCGAGGCGTCGAAACTGAACGGGGTTTTCTGCAGCAGCGCAGCGCCGAGCGCAAGCGGACACAGACTGGCACTCCAGTGCAGCAAATTGCCCAGATTGCGGTGCTCGACCATTACGCCTTTCGGCGTGCCAGTGGAGCCGGAGGTGTAAATCACATAGGCCAGATTCGCCGCGCTCAAGTCCGGCACCTGCGGATTGCTCTGCGCTAGGTCTTGCCAACTGCACTGGTCGAAATCGACCCGCACGCCCGCCCACTCGCCGATCAGCGCGCGCGTCGGCGCATGCACCAGCACCGCCACGGGCGCGCTGTCCTCGAGCATGTAAGCCAGACGCTCAGCGGGATACCCCGGGTCCAGCGGCACGTAAGCGCCGCCAGCCTTGAGAATCGCCAGCAGACCGACCAGCAGCTCAGGGCCGCGCTCGACGCAGATCGCCACCCGCGAATCGCGATCCACACCGCACTGGCGCAGGTAATGGGCGAGCTGGTTGGCGCGGCGGTTCAACTCGGCGTAGCTCAAACGCTGCTCACCGGTCACAACGGCATCAGCGTCTGGCGTGCGCAACACCTGCGCTTCGAAGCGGCCATGAATGGTCTGCTCGAGATCGTAGGCGACGGTGGTTGCATTCAGATCAACCAGCAGATGCTGACGCTCGTCGTCGGCCAACAACGCCACCTGTTCCAGCACCGCTTGATCATTGCTGACCATCGCCTGCAACAGTCGCTGGAAGTAACCGACGTAACGCTCGATGGTCGTCTCATCGAACAAGGCAACCGCGTACTCCAGCACACCGCGAATCCCGTCCGGCGACTCCGCCAGCGTCAGCGACACATCGAATTTGGCAAAGTGGCTCGGTTCGGCGACGCTTTCCAGCGTCAGCTCGCCCAGGCTCAGGCTGGCGCCGTGGCCGCTGTCCCAACTGAACATCGCTTGAAACAACGGGCTGTGCGCCATGCTGCGCGCAGGCTTGGTGATCTCCACCACTTGCTCGAAGGGTAGATCCTGATGCGCCTGCGCCTCCAGCGTTCGCGCCTTGACCCGCGCCAACAGCGCCTCGCTGCTCAACTCGCCCGAGGTATCGATGCGCAGGGCCAGGGTGTTGACGAACATGCCGATCAGGCCTTCGATCTCGGCGCGGGTTCGGTTGGCCACCGGCGAACCGATGACCACTTCGGCTTGCCCGGACAAACGACTCAACAGACTCGCCCAGGCACTGAGCAGGAGCATGTACATCGTCACGCCGTGACGCTGAGCCAAGGCCTTGAGCCCGGCGCTCAAGCGTTCGTCGAGCACCACGTCGACGGTGTTGCCGGCGTAATCCTGCTGTGCCGGCCGCACGCGGTCAGTCGGCAGCGTCAACAGCGCCGGAGCGCCGGCCAGGGTCTGTTGCCAGTATTCGCTTTGGCGCTGCAACACCTCACCACTGAGCCAGCGTCGCTGCCACACCGCGTAATCGCTGTATTGCAGCGCCAGCGGTGGCAACGGATCCGGCTGACCATGGCTGAACGCCTGATACAACGCCATCAGTTCACGGGTCAGAACCCCCATCGACCAGCCATCAGAGATGATGTGGTGCAGGGTCAGCAGCAGCACATGATGATCGTCGGCGAGGCGCACCAAGCGACCGCGAATCAGCGCATCATCCTGCAAGTCGAACGGCCCTGAAGCCTCGCCCTGAATCAGCGCCTCCAAGGTCTCGTCGGCTTGCGGGTGTTGGCGCAGGTCTTCAACGCGCAGCAGCAGACCGCTGTCGACCGGGGCGATCAGCACTTGCGCCTGGTCATTGAACTGGGCGAAACGGCTGCGCAGGGTTTCATGCCGCGCAACGATGCGCGCCAAGGCTTGTTGCAGGGCCGGTTCATTCAATTGCCCACGCAGGCGCAGGCCGATGGGAATGTTGTACGCGGTGTTGGCGCCTTCCATTTGTGCGAGAAACCACAAGCGCTGCTGAGCGAACGACAGCGGCAAGGCGTCGTCACGGGCCACCGCGACAATCTCCGGTTGCGTGCTGCGCCCGGCTTGCGCCACCGCCTCGGCGACCGCAGCGAGTTCGGCGTTGGCAAACAGATCGCCCAGTGCCAGCTCGACGCCAAGACGCTGGCGAACCTGGGACACCATGCGCATGGCCAACAGCGAATGGCCGCCGAGTTCGAAGAAATGATCCTGGCGCCCTACTCGCTCGACTTGCAGCACCTGCGCCCAGATCTGCGCCAAGGCGCTTTCCAGTTCGTTGTGAGGTGCCTCGTATTCGCGGGTGAACAGCGCCGAACGCTCAGGTTTCGGCAGGGCCTTGCGGTCGACCTTGCCATTGGCGGTCAACGGCAGTGCGTCGAGTTTGACGAAAGCCACCGGCACCATGTACTCCGGCAACTGGCTCAACAGGTGCGCACGCAACTCGGCCACGGCCAGCGGTTCGACCTGGCTCTGCTCGGTGAAATACGCCACCAGTCGCGGTTGCCCGGGTTGATCTTCGCGCGCCAGTAACACGGCTTCCTGAATGCCGGGCAATTGATTGAGGCGGGTTTCGATTTCGCCGAGTTCGATGCGCACACCACGGATCTTCACCTGATCGTCGTTACGCCCCAGGTACTCGATCGTGCCGTCGGCACGCCAGCGTGCGAGGTCGCCGGTACGGTACATGCGCGGGTTCGGCAAGACGCTGAACGGGTCGTGGAGAAAGCGCTCGGCGCTCAGATCAGCGCGATTCAAATAGCCGCGAGCGACCCCCGCACCGCCCACATACAACTCGCCCATGACGCCAATCGGCACCGGACGCTGCTGTTCATCGAGCAGGTACACCGTGGCGTTGGTCACCGGTTTGCCGATGTGCAAGGCATCGCCTGCCTCGATGCGCCCAGAAGTGGCGACCACGGTGGCCTCGGTCGGGCCGTAGTTGTTGATCACGTCGAATTGCTGGTTGCGGCTGAACTGGCGCAAGCGGTCGCCACCGATCAACAGGGTGCGCAGCGTCGGGTGTTCGAGGTTCTGGCTGAAGGCGTATTCGGCGACGGGCGTCGGTAGAAAACTGACGTCCAATGGCTGCGCGCGCCACCAGTCGAGCAGCGCATCGATATCCTCGCTGCCCTCGTGAGTCGGTGCCAGGTGCAGGGTCGCGCCGGCACACAACGCCGGCCAGACTTCCCAGGCCATGGCGTCGAAACCGAACCCGGCAAGGCTTGAGGTGTGGCGACCGGCGCACAGATCAAACGTTGAGCAATGCCAGTCGACCAGATTCGACAAGGTGCGGTGTTCGACCATCACGCCTTTGGGCAGGCCGGTAGAACCGGAGGTGTAGATCACATAGGCCAGATGTGCGGCGGTCAGGCCCGGCACCTGCGGGTCATGGGTCTCGCTCAGCGGCCAGGTGCGCGGGTCGAGATCGATCACCGGTACCGCCAGCGCCGGCAAGCGCTCCCGCAGATTGTTTTGGGTGAGCACGGCGACGGGCGCGCTGTCGCTGAGCAAGTAGTGCAGACGCTCGGCCGGGTGCGCCGGGTCGACGGGTACATAACCGGCGCCTGCCTTCAAAATGGCGACCAGCCCGACCAGCGTATCGAGGCCACGGCGGGCGACGATGGCGACGCGATCGTCGGGCTTCACCCCAAGTGCGATCAGGTGATGGGCCAGCGCATTGGCATGCCGGTTGAGTTCGGCATAACTCAATTGCTCACCGAGGTATTGCGCGGCCACGGCTTCGGGCCGCTGCGCCACTTGCGCCTCGAAACGCTGGGCAATGGTCAATGTTGCCGGGTAGTCGGCGTGAGGGGCATTGAACGCCAGCAGCAGCTGCTCGCGCTCGGCCGCCGGCAGAATCGGCAACTGGTTGATTGCGGTATCGGGCGCCTGCTCCAGCGCCAGCACCAGACTTTCCAGGGCGCAGTGCAGGTAATCGCAGATACGCTGTGGATCGACCTCGGTGGTAGCCAGCAAGGTCAGGCTGAACGCATCACCGTAATCATCAACGCTGAGAGTCAGCGGATAGTTGGTGCGTTCTTCGGAGCTGATCGTGCTGATACCTTCCCAGGCGGCAAGCACCTCGGCACTGGCCGTCGCCGCCGTGTGGCTGTGGCGGTAATTGAGCAAGGCACTGAACAACGGCGTCGGCGCGACCACACCACTGCAACGCTGGGCCAATGCCAGCGGCGCGTGTTCGTGGCGCATCAGCGTAGTCAGGCGTTTGTGTGTCGCCTCCACCGCCGCACGCACGCCTTGCGCATCGACATCGACCCGCAGCGGCAAGGTGTTAATGAAAATCCCCAGCGCCCGTTCGGTAGCTTCGGCGCCCTGCATGCGCCCCATCAGCACCGTACCGAAGACCACATTCTGCTTGCCGGTGAGCACCGCCAGTACCTGCGCCCAGCCCAGGTGAAACAGGCTCGCGGCACTCACGCCGAGCTGCCGCGCCTGCGCCCGCAGACGCTGGCCGAGCAACGGATTGATCGGCAGGCTCAACTCGTCGATGCCGAGGCCGTCGCCCTGTACGTCCTGCAAACCGTAGGGCAGCGTCGGCTCGGCGATATCAGCGAGCATGTCGCGGAAAAAGCTCTCGTGTTCGGCTTCGCTGATGCCCAGCCGTGCTTGCGCCACGTAATTGCGAAACGGCAGCGGCCGGCCGAGCGATTGATCCTGACCGGTGAGGCAGGCGAGCAGTTCGTGACGCACCACATCGAGCGCCGAGTGATCCAGGGCCATGTGATGGAACAACAACGTCGCGACCACGTGCTGGCCGCCCTCATCCCACGCGTGGGCCAGACGCATCATCGGCGCGTGCCGGACGTCGAGACGGAAATGTCGCGCATCGAAACGCTCGTGCAGTTGCTGCACCGCATCGCTTCCGTCGTCGCGCAGCACGACCTCTTCCAACGGCAGTTGCGCTTGGCGCCAGACCACTTGCAGCGGCACGTCCAGCCCTTCCCAATGCACTGCCGTGCGCAGGATGTCGTGGCGATCGATGACCTTTTGCAAGGCGTGAGCGAAGTCCTGCAGACGCTCACGGCTGCTGAACGCGAAGTACGATTGCATGACGTACGGATCGCCCTGCTCGTTGCTCGCGTGGTGATAGAGAATGCCTTCCTGCAACGGCGTCAGTGGGTAGATGTCCTGCACGTTGGCGGCGCCGCCCGGGACCTCGGCGAGCAAACGATCGAGGGTCGGCTGATCTACCTCGGCCAGGGTCACCATCGCTGGCGTGACGTGCGTGCTGCCGGGGAGAATGCCGTTGGCCGGCACTTCGACCTGACCGGCCTTGGTGGCCGAGTATTGCCCGCCCTTGATCAGTTCGATCAGCGCCGGTTTGTGTTCGCGCAGCGCGGCCAGCAGTGCCGGATCGCTCAACGCCTGTTTGTTGCCGTTGACGCGCAATTGCTCATCGGTCACCGCCAACTGAATGTCCTTTGCCTTCAGGGTTGCCAACAGTTCGAGCACATTCACAGGACGATCTCCATTCTTTCCGTAATTGCGGCGTAGCCGGCCAGGGTCGGATGTTCGAACAGCGACCTGACGTCGGCTTCCATGCCTTCCTGACGTAACCGGCCGATCAGACTGACCGCCAGTAATGAGTGACCACCCAGTTCAAAGAAGTGATCGTGACGCCCTACGCGTTCGACGTTGAGCAGTTCAGCCCAGAGCCGTGCGAGGGTGATCTCGACGTCGCCGACCGGGGCTTCGTATTCGCGGGTTTTCAGCGATTGCTGATCCGGCGCCGGCAAGGCCTTGCGGTCGAGTTTGCCGTTGGGGCTCAGTGGCAAAGCGGCGAGATGCACGAACACGGCGGGCACCATGTAGTCCGGCAAATTTTCCAGCAGTCGAGCGCGCAGCACGTCGATTTCCAGGCGTTCACCGGTGTAATACGCGACCAGCCGCTTGTCGCCCGGCACCTCTTCACGGGCCACCACCACGGTTTCCTGCACACCTTCGATCTGGGCCAGACGCGCCTGAATTTCACCCAGTTCAATGCGCAGCCCGCGAATCTTCACCTGATCATCGTTACGCCCCAGATACTCGATATTGCCGTCCGGCCGATAGCGCGCGACGTCACCCGTGCGGTACATGTGCCCGTGCGGATGAAACGGATCGTCGAGGAAGCGTTCGGCCGTCAGTTGCGGGCGGTTCAGATAACCACGCGCCACCTGCACGCCGGCGATGTACAACTCGCCGATCACGCCTTGCGGCACCGGTTGCTGCTGCGCATCGAGGATGTACAGGCGAGTGTTGGCGATCGGTTTGCCGATCGGCGTGTTGTCCGGGGTCTGCTCGATGGAGCCGGCGCAATCCCACGCGGTGACGTCAACGGCCGCCTCGGTCGGGCCGTAGAGGTTGTGCAACTGGCTGCCCGGACATTGCAGTTTGAAGCGCCGCACCACACTGCCTGGCAACGCCTCGCCGCTGCACATCACCTGCCGCAGGCTGTCGCAGCGTGTGGTGTCGCTGTTGGCGAGGAACACGTCGAGCATCGATGGCACAAAGTGCAGCGTGGTGATGTGTTCGCGCTCGATCACTTCGCTCAGATACTGCGGATCCTTGTGTCCGTCGGGCCGCGCCATGACCAGTCGCGCGCCGGTCATCAACGGCCAGAAGAACTCCCACACCGACACGTCGAAGCTGAATGGGGTTTTCTGCAATACCGAATCGGCCGCCGTCAGCTGATAGGCGTCCTGCATCCACAGCAAGCGGTTGACTACACCAACATGCTCGTTGACCACGCCTTTCGGTTGGCCGGTCGAGCCGGAGGTGTAGATCACGTAGGCACTGTGTTGTGGCGTCAGTGCCGGGATTTGCGGATTGTCGGTAGACAAGGATTGCCAGCTGTTCTGGTCAAGATCGACCAATGCCGCCGGGATATCTCCCAGCAACGCGCGGGTCGCCCTGTGCACCAGCACCAGGGCCGGCGTGCTGTCCTCGAGCATGTAGGCCAGGCGCTCCGGCGGATAGGCCGGATCGAGCGGCACATAAGCGGCGCCGGCCTTGTTGATTGCCAGCAGGCCGATGACCATTTCCAGGCTGCGTTCGACGCAGATCGCCACCCGCGAATCCACCTGCACGCCGAGGCTGAGCAAGTGCCGGGCCAAGCGGTTGGCGCGTTCGTTCAACTGCGTGTAGCTCAATGCCTGATCGCCGGCGACTACGGCGACAGCCTCTGGCGTACGCCGCACCTGCGCCTCGAACAAACTATGCAGCGTCTGCTGCAAATCGTAATCAACGTTGGTGTCGTTGAGGCCGGACAGCAACGCCTGCCGCTCTTCGTCCGACAACACTGTCAGGCGACTCAACGCTTGCTGGGGTGCGTGCTCCAGCGCTTCAACCAGTGCGTTCAGCGCGTTGTGCATGTACTGGCCGATGCGTGACGCACCGATGCGTGACGGCGTCATCACCGTCAGTTGGAAGCCGCTGCCGAGATCGTCGACGTTAAGGGTCAACGGGTAATTGGTGCGCTCCTCACCGGTCAGGGATTCGATGCCCTGCCAAGCCTCACGCTTGGTATTTTGCTGAGCTTCACTGTCGCTATGCCGGTAATTGAGCATCGCGCTAAACAGTGGCGACGGCGCCGCAACACCGCTGCAACGCTGGGCCAATGCCAGGGAAGCATGTTCGTGCGCCAACAGCGCACTAAGCCGCGCATGGGTGGTTTTGACCCCGGCACGCACGTCGCTTGCATCGACATCCACGCGCAATGGCAGGGTGTTGATGAACATGCCCAACCCGCGATCCGCGCCCGCTCCGCCCTGCATGCGGCCCAGCAGCACCGTGCCGAACACCACCCGTTCCTGACCGGACGTTGCCGCCAGCACCCGTGCCCAGGCGAGATGGAACAGACTGGCGACGCTGACGCCGAGCAACCGCGCCTGACTGCGCAGACGCCGCGCTACTGCTATTGGCAGCGGCTGGCAGACTTCCTCGATGTCATTGCCGTCACCGTGGACATCCTGCAAACCGAACGGCAGTGTCGGTTCGTCGATGTCGCCGAGCATTTCGCGGAAGAACACTTCGTGCTCTTGTTCGCTGACGCCAAGGCGGGTCTGCGCGACATAGTTGCGGTAAGGCACCGCAGCCTCCGGCAGCTGTTCATCGCCCTGCAGAATCGCCTGCATTTCTGCGCTGACCACCGCCAGCGCCGTGTGGTCCATGGCGATGTGGTGGAACAACAACATGGCAACCACGCGCTGATTGTCCGGGTCGAGGGTATACACCAGACGCAGCAGCGGTGCCTGATCCAGGTCCAGACGCCAGTGCCGCGCATCGAAGCGCGCGCGCAACTGATCGATGGCCTCACCCTGCGCAGGCTCCAGCGCCACAGCCTGGACCGGCAGCTCAGCGCGGCGCCAGACCACTTGCACCGGCGTCGCCAAGCCTTGCCAGACTACGGAAGTGCGCAGAATGTCGTGACGCGTCATGACCTGACGCAACGCCGCAGCGAACCCTTGAAAACGCTCGAGGCTGTCGAATGCCAGACACGATTGCAGCAGATACGGATCGCCTTTCACGGCGCTGAGGTGGTGATACAGAATCCCCTCCTGCAACGGCGCCAGCGGATAAATATCCTGCACATTGGCCGCGCCGCCCGGCACCGTGGCGACGATGCGCTCGACGCTGGCCTGATCCAGTTGCACCAGTGGCAGCATGTCCGCAGTGATGTGCGCGCAGTCGGCAGGAATCAGATTGTCCGGCACGACGACCTCGCGGCCGCTGCCCACCGCCGCCGCCAGCGCGGCCAATGTCGGTTGGCTGAACAGCACGCGCACGTCAGTGCTCAGATCAACCTGGCGCATGCGTTCGATCAGCGTCACCGCCAGCAACGAATGCCCGCCGAGTTCAAAGAAGTTGTCGTGACGGCCGAACTGTTCGACGTTGAGGACTTCGGCCCAGATCTGTGCCAACGCGATTTCCACCGAACCTTGCGGCGCGGCATATTCGCGGCTTAGCCACGCGGTTTGATCAGGCTCTGGCAATGCCTTGCGGTCGAGTTTGCCGTTGGCGGTCAGCGGCAGTGCTGGCAAGCGCACGTAAGCGGCAGGCACCAAGGCTTGCGGCAACAGCGCTTGCAGATGATTGCGCAGCTCCTCGATCTCGACGCTCAGGCGTTCGGTAAACCACGCCAGCAACTGGCCGTCGCGCACCAGCACCACGCAATCCTGCACGGCTTCATGAGCGCTCAATGCCGCTTCGATTTCGCCCAGCTCGATGCGCACGCCGCGCAGTTTGACCTGATCATCGTTGCGCCCCAGGTATTCGATTGTGCCGTCGGCGAGCCAGCGTGCGAGGTCGCCGGTGCGGTACATGCGCGCCTGCGGTTCGTCGCTGAACGGGTCGTCGAGGAAGCGCTCGGCAGTCAGCTCGGGGCGATGCAGATAACCGCGCGCCACGCCAGCACCGCCGACATACAACTCTCCCGCAACGCCGACCGGAACTGGACGCTGCTGGTCGTCGAGCAAGTAAATCTTCGCGTTGGCCATGGGCCGGCCGATATGCAGCACCTGCCCGGCCTCGACCGCGCCAGAAGTCGCAACCACCGTGGCTTCGGTCGGGCCGTAGTTATTGATCACCGCAAACGTCTGCTCGCGGTGGAACTGGCGCAGTTTGTCGCCACCGATCAGCAGCGTGCGCAAAGTCGGGTGGCCGAGGTCGCGAGTGAAGGCGTATTCAGCGACCGGCGTCGGCAGGAAACTCACCCGCAATGGCTGCGCGCGCCACCATGCCAGCAACTCATCGAGGTGCTCGTTGCTCACCGTTTGCGGCGGCAGGTGCAGGGTCGCGCCGACACACAGCGCCGGCCAGACCTCCCACGCCATGGCGTCGAAGCCGAAGCCGGCCACGCTCGAGGTGTGACTGCCGGCACGCAGGTCAAAGGCCTCGCAGTGCCAGTGCACCAGGTTCTCCAGCGTCGCGTGTTGGACCATCACGCCCTTCGGCTGACCGGTGGAGCCGGAGGTGTAGATCACATAAGCCAGATGCGCCGGGGTCAGTGTCGGCAAATGCGGATTGCTGTCGGACAGCTGCTGCCAGGCGGGATTGTCCAGATCAATCAGCGGCACCGCGCCAAGCAAATCAGCCGTCGCAGCCTGCGCCAGCACCGCTATCGGCGCGCTGTCCTGCAACAGATAGGCGATACGCTCCGGCGGATAAGCCGGGTCGACCGGCACATAACCGGCCCCAGCCTTGAGGATCGCCAGCAACGCGACGAGCATGTCCGGCCCACGGCGCAAACACACGGCGATGCGGTCATCGGGCTGCACGCCGACCCCTAGCAAGTGATGGGCCAGACGATTGGCGCGCTGATTGAGCTGAGCGTAGGTCAGGTGCTGCGTGCCCTGCACCACTGCCACCGCATCCGGTTGCTGCTCGGCCTGAGCCTCGACCATCCGCTGAATCGCCGCGCCACGCGGATAGGCCGCTGAGTGCTGGTTGAAGCCGACCAGCAAGTGCTCGTATTCCGCCACCGAAAGCACCGGCAATCGGTTGAGCGGGCGTTGCGGCGTTTCTTCCAGTGCCGTCACCAGATGTTCCAGTGCGGTGTGCATGTAACTGCAAATCCGTTGCGCACCGATTTCGGCAACCGTCAGCACGTCCAAGGCAAAACCGTCACCCAGATCATCCACCGACAACGTCAGCGGATAATTGCTGCGCTCCTCACCACCGAGCATGCGCACGCCTTGCCAGATGCCCTGGCCGTCGCGCGGCTGCTGTTCGGCGGCGCTGTGCCGGTAGTTGAGCAAGGCGCTGAACAGCGGCGCGGAACCGGCCATGCCACTGCAGCGTTGAGCCAGCGCCAGTGACGCGTGTTCATGGCCGAGCAGCGCTGTCAGCCGTGCATGAGTGGTTTTCACCCCGGCGCGCACGCCTTCAGCGAGATCAACCCGCAACGGCAAGGTGTTGATGAACACCCCGAGTGTGCGGTCGGCACCCTCGCCGCCCTGCATGCGCCCCATCAACACCGTGCCGAAGACCACGTCGCGGCGCCCGGAGACCACGCCCAACACCTGCGCCCAGGCCATGTGCATCAGGCTGGCCGGGCTGACACCCAACTGCCGCGCCTGTTCACGCAGGCGCCGATTGAGCCCGGCATCGACCGGTTGCAGCGCTTCTTCGATGCCGCGTCCGTCGCCCTGCACATCCTGCAGACCGAAGGGCAAGGTCGGCTCGTCGATATCGCCGAGCATCTCGCGGAAGAACGCTTCGTGCGCCTGCTCATCGGCGCCCAAGCGTGCCTGCGCCACGTAATTTCGGTAAGGCATCGGCGGTGTCAGCACGTCGACTTGATCGAACATCAACGCGTGCATTTCCCGACCTATTACCTCCATGGCGGTGTGGTCGAGAATCGAGTGATGGAACAGCACGATGGCGACGACTTGCTGTTGCGCTGGATCTTCGGCGTAGACCATGCGGATCAGCGGTGCCTGATTCAGGTCGAGGCGGAAATGCCGGGCATCGAAGCGCCCGTGCAACTGCTCAAGAATGTCGCCGTCCTTTGGATCAAGCGGCACTTGCTGCACGACCATCTGCGCTTCGCGCCAGACCACCTGATGCGGGCTCGGCAAACCTTCCCAGACCACGCTGGTACGCAGAATGTCGTGACGGGCGATGACCTGCTGCAAGTGCGCGGCGAAGGTCTGTAAACGTTCGAGACTGTCGAACGCCAGACGCGATTGCAGCAGGTACGGATCGCCTTGCTCGGCACTGAGGTGGTGATAAAGAATGCCTTCCTGCAACGGTGCCAGCGGGTAGATGTCCTGCACATTGGCAGCACCGCCCGGCACCGTCGCGACGATGCGCTCGATGCTGGCCTGATCCAGCGTGGTCAGGGTCAGCATGTCCGGAGTGATGTACGTGCAATCGGCCGCAATCAGATTGGCCGGCACTGCGATTTCCCGGCCACTGCCCAAGGCCCGCGCCAGGGCGGCCAGGTTCGGCTGGTTGAACAGCACCCGTACATCGGCGCTTAAACCGGCCTGACGCATGCGTTCGATCAGGCTCACCGCCAATAGCGAATGGCCGCCGAGTTCGAAGAAATTGTCGTGACGACCGATCTGCTCGATGTTGAGTACGTCGGCCCAGATCTGCGCCAACGCGGTCTCCACCGGACCTTGCGGCGCTTCATATTCGCGGCTGAGCCACGCGTGCTGATCCGGCTCGGGCAAGGCCTTGCGGTCGAGTTTGCCGTGGGCCGTGAGCGGCAGGCTGTCCAGGCGCACGTAAGCCGCCGGGACCAAAGTGTCCGGCAAGAGTGCTTGCAGATGCTGGTGCAAATCGCCGATCCCAACAGGCTCGATTGCGGTGAACCAGGCGACCAGACGCCCGTCACGCACCAGCACCACGCATTCGCGCACCGCGTCATGAGCGCTCAACGCCGCTTCGATTTCGCCGGGTTCAATGCGCACGCCGCGCAGTTTCACCTGATCGTCGTTGCGTCCCAAGTATTCGATATTGCCGTCCGCCAGCCAGCGCGCGAGGTCGCCGGTGCGGTACATGCGTGCATGCGGCTCGTCACTGAACGGGTCGTCGAGGAACTGCGCAGCGGTCAGTTCCGGACGATTCAGATAACCCCGTGCAACCCCGGCGCCACCGACATACAACTCGCCTTGCACACCAGTCGGCACCGGCTGTTGCTGACGATCCAATAGATAAATCCGCGCATTGGCAATCGGCCGGCCAATGTGCAGAACCCGCCCGGATTCGATGCGACCGGAAGTCGCGACCACCGTGGCTTCGGTCGGGCCGTAGTTATTGATCACATCGAACGTCTGATCTCGCGGAAACTGGCGCAACTTGTCGCCACCGATCAGCAGCGTGCGCAGGGTCGGATGCCCCAGTTCACGACTGAAGGCATATTCGGCCACCGGGGTCGGCAGGAAACTCACCTGCAACGGCTGCGCGCGCCACCATTCGAGCAGTTCATCGAGGTGTTCATTGCCGATCGCGGACGGTGGCAGATGCACAGTCGCGCCAACGCACAACGCCGGCCAGACTTCCCAGGCCATGGCATCGAAACCGCAACCGGCGACGCTGGCGGTGTGGCTGCCGGCGTGCAGATCGAAGGCTTCAGCGTGCCAGTACACAAGGTTTTCCAGGGTGCGGTGTTCGACCATCACGCCTTTCGGCTGCCCGGTAGAACCGGAGGTGTAGATCACGTAGGCCAGATTCGCCGGGGTCAACTTCGGCAGTTGCGGATTATGGTCAGGCAAGTTCTGCCAGTCGCTGGCGTCCAGATCAATCACCGGCACCCTGCCGAGCAGGTCGCGCGTTGAGGCCTGCGCCAGCACCGCGATCGGGTCGCTGTCCTGCAACAGGTAGGCGATGCGCTCTGCCGGATAGTCTGCATCGATCGGCACGTAACCTGCGCCAGCCTTGAGAATCGCCAGCAGCGCGACGAGCATGTCCGGCCCACGACGCAGGCACAGCGCAACACGATCGTCGACTTGCACGCCGAGGCCGATCAAGTGATGGGCGAGACGATTGGCGCGCTGATTCAGTTCGAGGTAGCTGAGCTGCTGCTCCCCCTGCACCACCGCCAGCGCCTCGGGATGCGCCACCGCTTGCGCTTCGAACAGACGCGGCACGGTCTGCGCCGGCGGGTATTCACGACCGCTGATATTGAAGCCGACCAGCACCCGTTGCCGCTCACCCGGCGACACGATCGACAGTTGCTGCAACGGCGCCTGCGGCGTGTACTCCAGCGCCGTGACCAGGCTGTGCAAGGCGCTCTGCAAGAAATCGCAGACCCGCGCGCCGTCCACTTGCGGCACGGTTTGCACGCTCAGACGGAAACCTTCTCCGAGGTCATCGACGCTAACCACCAAGGGGTAATTACTGCGCTCGCGCGAGCTGAGAATCTGCACGCCATCCCACGTTACCGCAGCCGACTCCGGCGCGCTGTGCCGGTAATTGAGCAAGGTGCTGAACAGCGCCTGCGAACCCGCGACACCGCTGCAACGCTGGGCCAGTGCCAGCGAGGCTTGCTCATGGCCGAGCAACTGTGCCAGGCGTGCATGGGTGGCACGCACGCCTTGTTCTACCGGGTCAGCACCGACGCTGACGCGCAACGGCAAGGTGTTGATGAACATGCCCAGCGCCCGATCAGCGCCCTCCCCACCTTGCATCCGGCCGAGCAATACGGTGCCGAACACCACGTCCGGCTGGCCGGACACCTGCGCCAACACCTGAGCCCAGGCCTGATGCACCAGACTCGCGACGCTGACACCCATGCGCCGCGCCTGCTCGCGCAGACGTTGGCCGAGGCCGGCATCAAGTTCCAAATGACTGTCGAGTATGGCACTGCCGTCGCCGTGCACGTCCTGCAAACCAAAGGCCACGGTCGGCTCGTCGATATCGCCAAGCATCTCGCGGAAGAACGCCTCATGCGCCTGATCATCGGCGCCAAGCCGCGCCTGCGCGACAAAGTGGCGGTATTGCACCGGCGGCGGCAGGTCGCTGCTGCGGCCGAGCATGACGTCGTTCATTTCCGCGACCAGCACGTCCAGCGCGGTGTGATCGAGGACGATATGGTGCATCAATAGAATGCCGACCCAGCGCTGGTTTGGCTGATCTTCGGTGTAGGCAAAACGCATCAGCGGCGCACGATTGAGGTCCAGACGATAGTGGCGCGGATCGAAACGCGCCTGCATCTGCTCCAGCACGTCGCCGTCGAGTTCATCGGCATCGACGCGCTCCAGCGCCAGTGGCGCCTCACGCCAGACCACTTGCACCGCCTCTTCCAGCCCTTCCCAGACGATGCCGGTGCGCAGAATGTCATGGCGCGCGATCACGCCGTTCAAGGCGCGGACGAAGGTTTTTATTTGTGCCAGACCATCGAAGGCAAATTGCGCCTGCAACACATACGGATCACCGGCACTGGTTGCCAAGTGGTGATAGAGAGTCCCCGCCTGCAACGGCGCCAGGGCATAGATGTCCTGCACATTGGCGATGCCGCCCGGCACGGTTGAAACAACGCGGTCGATCGCAGCTTGATCGAGACTGGCCAGCGGCAGCATGGCCGGAGTAATGCGCGTGCAACCCGGCTCGATCAGGTTGTCAGGAACGACGATGCCGCGCTCGCTGCTCAAGGTCGCCGCCAACGCTGCCACGCTCGGCTGCCCGAACAGCACGCGCACGTCGCAATGCAGATCCTGTTGGCGCATGCGTTCGATCAGCTTCACTGCCAGCAGCGAATGACCACCGAGTTCGAAGAAGTTGTCATGACGGCCAACCTGCTCGACACCGAGCAAGGTCTGCCAGAGCCCGGCAATCAGGTTTTCCACGGCACCGACCGGCGCTTCGAAACCACGTCGGGCGAATGCATCGCTGTCCGGCGCAGGCAAGGCTTTGCGGTCGAGCTTGCCATTGGTGGTCAGCGGCAAAGCGTCCAGACGCACGAAGGCGCTTGGCACCATGTAGTCAGCCAACACCGCCAACAGATGATCACGCAATTGCGCCACGTCCGGCGCCGCACCTTCGTCGGCCAGCCAGTACGCGACCAGACGCTGATCGCCGGGGTTGTCCTCACGGGCGATCACCACGGCTTCGCGCACGCCTTCGCAACCAGACAGCCGCGCCTCGATTTCGCCCAGCTCAATGCGGAAACCGCGAATCTTCACCTGATCGTCGTTGCGCCCCAGATATTCGAGGCTGCCGTCGGCGGCCCAACGCGCCAGGTCACCGGTTTTATACAAACGCGCACCGGCATTTTCGCCGAACGGATCATTGATAAAACGCTCGGCCGTCAGCGCTTCACGATTCAGATAACCGCGCGCCACACCCGCGCCACCGACGTACAACTCGCCAATCACCCCGGCTGGAACCGGTTCGCGCTGCGCATCGAGGACATACAGTTGCAGGTCGGGAATGCGCACGCCTATCGGGCTAACGCCAAGCAATTGCGCGTCGGCAGCTTGCAGCGGTCGATAGGTCACGTGCACGGTGGTTTCGGTGATGCCGTACATGTTGATCAACCGTGTACCGGCATTGCCGACCCGCGCATACCACGGTTTGAGCAGGCCCGGCTCCAGCGCTTCGCCACCGAAAATCACTTCACGCAGGGAGTGTTGCAATTGACTGCGACCCTGTGCGGCGATCAGTTGGCGGAACGCGCTCGGCGTCTGGTTGAGCACGGTGACGCCGGTCTGGCAAAGCAATGCATAGCAGTCGTCCGGCGAGCGGCTGACGGCTTGCGGAATCAGCAGCAATTGCCCACCGAACGCCAATGCGCCCCAAATCTCCCAAACCGAGAAGTCGAACGCGAAGGAATGGAACAGCACGCCGATGTCTTGCGGGTTGAACTGGAACCAGTCCTGTGTGGCAGAAAACAGTCGCGCCACGTTGCGGTGCTCGACCATCACGCCTTTGGGCAATCCGGTGGAGCCGGAGGTGTAGATCACATACGCCAGATGCGCCGGGGTCAGCTCGGGGATCTGCGGATTGCTGTCGAGTCCGGCCTTGAGCTGAGCGCTGTCGAGGTCGATCTGCGGCACGTCCAGATCGGCCACGCGATCGCGGGTCGCCGCCTGCATCAGCACCGCTGCCGGGGCGCTGTCTTGCAAAGTGAAGCTGATTCTGTCGAGCGGATAAGCCGGGTCGATCGGCACGTAGCCGGCGCCGGCCTTGAGCACACCCAGCAGACCGATGAGCATTTGCGGGCCGCGTTCGACGCAGATGGCGATACGGTCGTCAGGGCGAGTGTTCAGCGCCAGCAAATGGTGGGCGACCTGATTGGCGCGACGATTGAGTTCGCCGTAGCTGAGCGTCTGCCCTTCGAAGATCAGCGCCGTGCCGTCAGGTCGGGCCAGTGCATGGGCTTCGAATTGCTGGTGGATCAGCGGGGTATCGGGGAACTGCGACAGCGGCAAATTGCTGCCGTGCAGCAGGTGTTCGCGTTCGCTGGCGGGGAGAATTTTCAGCTCTTGCAGCGCCACATCGGCACTGGATTGCAGGGCTGCCGCCAGACTCTCCAGCGCCGCATTCAAGTAAGCGGCCATGCGCTCGGCACCCAGCGCAGCATCCGCCAGGGCGGTGATGCGCAAGTCCAGGCCGAGGTCATCGATGTTGATGGTCAGCGGATAGTTGGTGCGCTCGCGGGCACCCAACACCTGCACACCGGGGGCGATGTCGATCACCTCCGCCACTTCCTCAACGCTGCTGTGTCGGTAGTTGAGAATCGCGCTGAACAGCGGCGTCGGCACCGCCACTGCGCTGCAACGTTGCGCCAGGGCCAGTGAGGCCTGCTCGTGCGCCAGCAACGCGGTCAGACGCCGATGGGTCGCCAGCACGCCGGCACGCACGCTTTGCTCACCGACATCAACCCGCAGCGGCAAGGTGTTGATGAACATCCCCAACGCCTGTTCACCGCCCTCGCCCGCGTCCATCCGCCCCAGCAGCACGGTACCGAACACCACCGCCGAGCGCCCGGACAATTGCCCCAACACACGTGCCAGTGCCAGATGCGTCAGGCTCGCGACGCTCACACCGAGCTGCCGCGCCTGCTCGCGTAACTGCCGGCTCAAGCGGCTGTCGAGCATCACTGAGGCTTCCTCGATGGCGTGGCCGTCGCCCTGCACATCCTGCAGACCACAGGGCAGTGTCGGCTCGTCGATATCCGCGAGCATGTCGCGGAAAAACGCTTCCTGTGCCTGCTCATTGCCGGCATTACGTGCCCTGGCCAAGTGATCGCGATACGGCACAGCCGCAGACACTTGCGCGGTCTGCCCGAGCAGACAGGCCTGAATTTCCCGGCGCAGCACATCCAGCGCCACGTGATCCATGATCATGTGATGAAACAGCAACAACGCCACCACCCGGCCCTGCGCGGGATCCTGCGCATAGACCAGGCGCAGCAACGGTGCTTGCTGCATATCGAGACGGAAGTGCTGCGGGTCGTGGCGCTCGAGCAATTGCGTGAGTACGTCGCCGTTTGGGTCGACGCGGATCTCTTCACACACCAGCGGCGCCTCACGCCAGACCACTTGCACCGTTTCGTCGAGGTATTCCCAGACGAACGAAGTACGCAGAATGTCGTGACGCTTGACCACCCAGCGCAGTGCTTCGGCGAACGTCAGCAGCCGCTCCTGACTGTCGAATACGAAGCGCGCCTGCGAGATGTAAGGGTCACCGGCAGCGGCCGAGAGGTGGTGATACAGCATGCCCTCCTGCAACGCGGACAGCGGATAAATGTCCTGCACGTTGGCGGCGCCGCCCGGCACGGTGGCAACGATGCGGTCAAGGGTGTCCTGATTCAGCGTCACCAGCGGCAGCATGTCCGGGGTGATGCGAAAGGCCGGGCTCAGCCAGTCACCGCCATGCGCGGCAACCAATTCCAGCAGTTGCGCCTTGTGCGCCGCGAGGCTGTCCCACAACGCGTCATCCAGCGCGTCGTCGCTGCCCAGAATGACCAGGTCTTCATCTTCCTGTTGAAGGCGGATCGCATGGGTGGAAATGGCAGCCATCAGTTCGCTGAAATGCATGGGGTAACCTGCTGTAAATACGGAAAAAAGGAGCGCGCAGCAGCGAGTCCGTGCACGCGGCGCGCAGCCTGGAAAAACTAAAACATCGGGGCGTGGGTGTCTGACATGGGAAGCGGGGACAAGCCGCCGGCGCGAGCACCGCAAGTCCCCTGTGGGAGCGAGCTTGCTCGCTCCCACAGGGACTGTGGTCGCCGTCAGAGACGGCGTTTGCGGTTGAGGCTCGGGATGGTGGTCTGGGCGATTTCGACCTGCCTGGCCTGCCGCGAGGTCTGGGCCGCCAGCGCGGCCAGCGTCGGTTGGCTGAACAGCGTGCGCGCATCAACATGCAGCCCGGCCAGACGCATGCGCGCGACCAGACTGACCGCCAGCAGCGAATGCCCGCCCAGCTCGAAGAAGTTGTCGTGCCGCCCCACCTGCTCGACCTTGAGCACCTGCGCCCAGATCTGCGCCAGGGCCGTTTCCACGTCGCCTGCGGGAGCCTCGTATGGACGACTGAGCAGCGCCTCTGCCCCCGGATCCGGCAACGCCTTGCGGTCGATTTTGTCGCTGGGTGTCAGGGGCAACGCCGCCAGCATCACGTAAGCGCCAGGTACCATGAACTCCGGCAATCGCGCCAACACATGCGCGCGCAACGCTTCAAGCGTCGGTGCAGCCTGCTCGGCACGCACGCTGTAATACGCCACCAATCGTTCATCGCGCACCAGCACCACCGCCTCGCGGATGGCCGGGTGTTCCAGAAGGCGCGCCTCAATCTCGCCCAGCTCAAGGCGCACTCCGCGCAGCTTGACCTGAAAGTCATTGCGACCGAGGAATTCGAGGTTGCCATCAGCGCCGTAACGCACCAGATCGCCAGTGCGATACAAGCGATCACCGGCCACGAACGGACTGTCGATAAAACGCTCCGCCTGCAATTGCGGCAGGCCCAGATACCCGCGCGCCACGCCCACCCCGCCAATGTGCAAATGACCACTGACGCCTAACGGCACCGGTTGATCGCCGGCATCGAGGACATACAGCCGCGTGTTGCTCAGGGCCCTGCCGATCGGTACCAGCGTCTGCGGCACCGGCTCGCCGGGCTCCAGCGTCCAGCCGCTGCTGTCGACCGTGGTTTCGGTCGGCCCATAGACGTTGTGCAAGCGCACCCACGGCAGGCGCTCGCGCACTTGCCGGGCCAGCGCGACGGTCAGTTCGCCGCCACCGTTAAGCACGTCGGTGAGGCTGGTGCACTGACTGACATCGTCCTGCTCGATGAACTGCTGCAACAACGCCGGCACGAACTTGACCACCGTGATGTTCTGCTCGCGGATCACTTGTGTGACATAGGCAGAATCGCGATTGCCATCGGCCCGCGCAAGGACCAGGCGCATGCCCGAACACAGCGGCCAGAAAATCTCCCACACCGAACTGTCGAAACTGTACGGAGCCTTTTGCAGCAATGCCCCATGTTCCGTGGGCGGCGACAACTGCGAGCCCCAGTGCACCATGTTGCAGGCACTGCGGTGCTCGATCATCACGCCTTTCGGCGTGCCGGTGGAGCCGGAGGTGTAGATCATGTAGGCCAGATTCGTCGCGCCGAGACCCGGCACCTGCGGATTCTCGTGCGGCCGGTCCTGCCAGGTGCCGAGATCGAGATCGATCAGCGGCACGCCGGGTTCGCCGAGCAGATCGCGCGTTGCGGCATGCACCAGCAACGCGACCGGCGCGCTGTCCTGCAACATATAGTTCAGGCGTTGCAGCGGGTAATCGGGATCGAGCGGCACATAAGCACCGCCGGCCTTGAGAATGCCCAGCAGGCCGATCACCAGTTCCGGCCCGCGCTCAACGCAAATCGCCACCCGCGAATCCGGCTGTACGCCGAGTTCGCGCAGATGATGGGCCAAGCGGTTGGCCTGCTCGTTCAACTCGCAATAGGTCAGGCTTTGCCCGGCGAACTGCACGGCAATGGCATTCGGTTTGCGCTGCACCTGTTGTTCGAACAGCGCTTGCAGTGGCTGGTCCATCGGGCAACCGACTTCAGTAGCGTTGAACTCGATCAGCAGTCGTTGCAGTTCTTCCTGCGGTAACAACGGCAGGCTATTCAGCGGCCGCTGCGGCGTGGTCTCCAGCGCTTCGACCAAAGCGTTCAGCGCCGATTGCACATAACTGCAAATTCGCGGCGCGCCGATGTTCGACAGGGTTCTGGTAGTCAGACGCAAGCCCGTGCCGAGGTCATCGACACTCAAGGTAAACGGGTAATTGGTGCGCTCCTCATTGGCCAGGGTTTCGATACCCTCCCAGGTTTGCCGGGAGGTTGTTTGCTCGACATCATCGCTGTGCCGATAGTTGAGCAAGGCACTGAACAGCGGCGCTGGCGCAGCAACGCCACTGCACCGCTGGGCCAGCGCCAAAGAGGCGTGCTCATGGGCGAGCAACGCGGTCAGGCGTGCATGGGTGGATTTCACCGCCGCGCGCGCGCCCTCGCCGACATCGACCCGCAGCGGTAAGGTATTGATGAACACCCCCAGCGCCCGGTCGGCACCTGCGCCACCCTGCATGCGACCCATCAACACCGTGCCGAACACCACGCTTTGCTGGCCGGATGTCGCCGCCAATACCTGCGCCCAGGCGAGGTGGATCAGGCTAGCGACACTCACACCCGCCAGGCGCGCCTGCTGCTGCATGCGCTGATAGAGATCGCTCGCCAGCGTTTGCTCGGCTTCTTCAATGTTGCTGCCGTCGCCCTGCACATTCTGCAAAGCGAACGGCAAGGTCGGCTCGTCGATGTCGGCGAGCATCTGGCGGAAAAACGCTTCATGCTCCTGTTCACTGACACCCAGTCGCGTCTGCGCCACATAGTTGCGGTATGGCACCGGGGCCGCCAGCAGTTCGGCGCTCCCGGACAGACAGGCGTGGATTTCTTCGCGCATGGCCTCCAGCGCAATGTGATCCATCGCCAAGTGATGGAACAGCAAGATGCCGACCACCCGGTTATGCGCGGGATCACGGGCATACATCAAGCGCAATAGCGGTGCCTGACTGACGTCCAGACGATAGCGCCGCGCATCGAAGCGCGCGTGCAATTGATCGAGGATCGCGCCGTGGGCAGCATCCAGTTCGACTTCTTGCACCGGCAGAATCGCCTCGCGCCACACCACTTGCACCGGTGACGTCAGCCCTTCCCAGACCACCGCCGTACGCAGGATGTCGTGCCGCGCCATGACCTGACGCAGCGCAGCGGCGAAGGCCTCGACCCGTTCGAGACTGTCGAACGCCAGCAGCGATTGCAGCAGATACGGATCGCCCTGCGCGGCGGTGATGTGGTGATAGAGAATGCCCTTCTGCAATGGCGCCAACGGGTAGATATCCTGCACGTTGGCGGCACCGCCCGGCACCGTCGCGACGATACGCTCGATCATCGCCTGATCCAGTTGCACCAGTGGCAGCAGGTCAGGCGTGATGTGCGTGCAATCGGCAGAAATGCGGTTGGCCGGCACCTCGACTTCGCGGCCGCTGCCCTCCGCCGCTGCCAGCGCGGCCAGGGTCGGTTGGCTGAACAGCACGCGAACGTCGCTGTTCATGCCGATCTGGCGCATGCGTTCAATCAGGCCCACGGCCAGCAAAGAGTGGCCGCCCAGCTCAAAGAAATGGTCGTGACGTCCTACCCGGTCGACTTGCAAGACCTCGGCCCAGATCTGGGCGAGAGCGATTTCGACGTCACCTTGTGGCGCCTCGTATTGACGACGGATCAGCGCTTCCGGCCCCGGTGCCGGCAACGCCTGGCGATCGAGCTTGCCGTTGGCGGTCAGCGGCAACGTCGCCAGGCGGATGTAGGCGGCCGGCAGCATGGCGGCTGGCAAACGCGATGTCAGGTGCGCGTGCAAGTGCAGGATGTCCAGCGCTTCGCGCTCGGTGAACCATGCCAACAGTTGGCCGTCGCGCACCAGCACCACGGCTTCCTGCACCGCGTCATGGCTGGCGAGTGCGGCTTCGATTTCGCCCAGTTCGACACGCACCCCGCGAACCTTCACTTGGTCATCGTTGCGACCGATGTACTCAAGGTTGCCGTCGGCGCGCCACCGCGCGAGGTCGCCGGTGCGGTACATGCGCGCATCAGGCTGCGCACTGAACGGGTCGTCGAGAAAGCGTTCGGCCGTCAGGTCCGGACGGTTCAGATAACCCCGGGCAACTCCGGCGCCGCCAACATACAGCTCGCCAATGATGCCGATCGGCACCGGACGCTGCTGATCATCGAGCAGATAAGCCGTGGCATTGCTCACGGGATTGCCGATGTGCAACGCCTGCCCCGGGCTGATCAGCCCCGAGGTGGCGACCACCGTGGCTTCGGTCGGGCCGTAGTTGTTGATCACGGCAAAACCCTGCGCACGGCTGAACTGACGCAGACGATCGCCGCCGATCAGCAAGGTGCGCAAGGTCGGGTGATAGAGTTGTTTGCTGAAGGCGTATTCGGCGACCGGCGTTGGCAGAAAGCTGACGTCCAGCGGTTGCGCACGCCACCAGGCGAGCAGCGCATCGATGTCTTCGCTGCCTTCGCTTGCGGGTGCAAGATGCAGCGTCGCCCCGGCACACAGCGCCGGCCAGACCTCCCATGCCATTGCGTCAAAACCGAAGCCGGCCAGGCTTGAGGTGTGCTGCCCGGCGCCAAGTCCAAACGCCGCACAATGCCAGTCAACCAGATTTCCCAGTGTGCGGTGCTCGACCATCACGCCCTTGGGCAACCCGGTTGAGCCGGAGGTGTAAATCACATAGGCGAGGTTGGCCGTGTTCAGCTCCGGCACGTCGGGATCGGTCAAGTTGTCGAGCGACCATTCGCGCCGATCAAGCTCGATCACTGGCAGCGCTGTGGCGGGCAAGCGATCACGCAGATCGCTTTGCGTCAGCAACGCCACCGGAGCGCTGTCGCTGAGCAGATAACTCAGGCGCTCGGGCGGATGCGCCGGGTCGATCGGGACATAAGCGGCGCCAGCCTTGAGAATCGCCAACAGCCCGACCAATGTCTCCAGGCTTCTGCGCGCGACAATCGCCACCCGATCATCCGGCCGCACACCGAGGCCCAGCAGATGATGAGCCAACGCATTGGCTTGCCGGTTCAGCTCGGCGTAAGTCAGCGACCACCCCTGATAAGTGGCGACCACAGCGTCCGGCTGTTCGGCCACCCGGGATTCGATGCGCTGATGAATCAGTTGCCCCTGCGGATAACTCACGCGGGTGTCGTTCCACTCTTTGAGCAGGGCCAGCTCTGCCGGGCTATTGAGGTTGAAATCGGCGATGGGCAGCTGCGGACGCTCCAGACCTTGTTCCAGAATCAGCAACAAGCGCTCGGTGAATGCCGCGATCTCATCTGCCGCAAAATAGGCCGGCGAGTACACCAGATGCAACCAGGCCTTGTCGTTGAAACGGTTGCTGCGCAGGTGGATGGCCAGCGGTGTTGCTTCATGCTGGTTGGAGACTTTGACCACATGCCCCGGCGCCTCAGCGTAACGGTAGTCATGGTCATCCTGCTCGTAGGATACCGACAGCTCGAACAGTTGCGCGCGGTCTTCACGCAACAGGCCCAGCGCGCGGTTCATCTCGCTTAGCGGGTAGCGTTGATGGCGAAAATCCTGTTTCAGGCTATCGCCGATTGCCTTGATCAATTCAGCGAATGACAACGCTCGACCGAAGCCCATGTGCATTGCACTGACCTGGGTGAACAAGCCCAAGGTGCTTTTGAAGCGAGCGCCGGAGCGATTGAGAATCGGCAAGCCAACCACCCACTCGTCCCGTTGCGCAGTACGACTGAAATACACATGCAGCGCCGCCAGCAACACATGAAAGGCCGAACCGCCGAGGTGCCGCGCGGTGTCTTTCATGCGTTCGTGCAGCAAGGCCGGAAAAGCCTCGACGTGAATGCGACTGGGCGCCGTTTCAGGGTCTAGGGGTTCGCGGTGACGGGGAATCAACAAGGGTTCGGGAAGGCTGCGGTACTTGTCCAGCCAGTAGCGCTGATCAAGCTCATAGCGTGGTGACTGGTGATAGCGTGCGTCATCTTCGATGAAGCCGACATAGGACGGTGCCGCCACATCTGGACGCTCGCCACGGGACAGCGCGCTGTAGATGTCGCCCACTGATTTGAACAGCAGACCAAACCCCCAGCCATCGATAATCAAGTGATGGGCCTGCGCCGCCAGCCAATAACGGTGATGATCGAGGCGAATCAGACAGAAGCGGAACAGCGCTTGCCCGCTCATCACATACGCCTGGGTCATTTGCTCTTCAACCAGCGCCCGAGCCGCTGACTGTGGATCGGGGTGGCCGCTGAAATCAAACAGCGGCATGGCCACCGGTAGCGCCTGCGCAAACCCTTGCAACGGCAGCCCGTCGTGACCGACGTCCGCCAGCAGCACAATGCGCAAGGCGTCGTTCGCTGCCACCAGAGATTCAAGTGCCGATTGCAACAATGCCGGATCCAGCGGCCCGCTCAGTTCGACGTATCCGCCAATGTTGTACAGCGGTGAATCACCGCGGCTCAGTTGGTCCAGCCAGATATCCCGTTGGGCGGCAGTCAGCGCAAAAGTCTCGACACGCACGGACACATCGTCCGCCACGTTGGCAGAAATAGGCGGCATAAGATCCATCTCATGTAATTTTGCCGGTATTCAAGCATCGGCCCCGCCATCGACATGACACCTGAAACCCGGACAACCACCCCCCTGATACGCGCCATGGGCGTGCCCATCGCAGGCAAGGTCTAAAAATCGGAGAGGAAATACTGAAAAGCTTGTAGGAAAAAAACCACACACCAGCGCCGCTATTTGCCCGAGCGCTGTCGATCAGAATTGATCATCGTCCGGGTTTCCGGGGCTAGAACGTGACTGAATAGTCACTCACGCTGGCACGCCTGAGTTCAGCGCTGTCAGAACCCCGGCGCCAACAATCAGAAATAGTGGCACTTTGTGTCCCTGTTTTCCCCTACAGACGTAGGACAAATCCATGGGCTTAAATCCCGCTCCAGATCGTGTTCAAGGAGAAAGGACGGCGTGGGCGGCTTTTGCATAGACGGCAGACGATTCAGTGAAGGTTCTGAACCAGGGATGACAAGGATATGAATCTGACCGGCAGCATTCGTAATATGGAAAACCCACACTTCTACTGGCAACTGGGTGAGTTGATAGCAAGCACCGGCGATGATCACTTCGCCACGAACATGTTCCAGTTGGTGGACACGCTGGTGCCGGTCAACCGCGTGGATCTGAGTGAGTGGACGCTGGATGAGCGTCAGGCCAGCGTGGTCGACATCAAACCGTTGGGCAGCGCCGGTTTGTCGCAGACCTGTGCCGCGCCCGATCCGCTGGAGAGCCCCGACGATCATCCGCTGCTGCAGAAGATGATCGAGATGAACGACTCGCTGCTGATTCAACTGAAAGCCTCGCTCCAGCCTCGCCATCCACAACACAGTGCCCATCAATGCAATCTGGTTTCGCGTACGTCCAACCGCCGTTGCGTGATTTCGTTTTACCGACCGCATACGCAACGGGTGTTTTCCCTGCCCGAGCTGTCGTTTCTCAAGCGCCTGTCCGACACCTTGCTGCCGCTGATCGAACGCCATGCGCAGATCAGCCGGCAAATCCTCGCCCGGCAACCGCGCCAACCCTTGGCCGAGCTGGATCAGGCGCCGCTGGCGCAGGTGTTCGATGAGCGTCTGGCATTAAGCGACATCGCCCTGTCGGTGCGCGAGAAAGAAGTCTGCCTCGGCCTGTTGACCGGCGGCACCGTGCCGCAAATGGCGGAAAAGCTGCGGGTCAAAAACAGCTCGATCGAGACGTACCTGAAACGCGCCACCGCCAAACTCGGCGTCAGTGGCCGTCATGGCCTGGCGAAATGGATGGCCGGCGCCTGAGCACAACGCTCTTTTAATGCATGAGGCAGTTCGATGTTGACGTTGCGACTTTCCCTGCTGTCCATCGCGGTGCTGATGGGCGGTTGTTCATTGATTCCCGAGTATCAGCGCCCCGCTGCCCCCACCGCCGAGCAGTATCCGACAGCAACGCAGCCAGCCACGAGCGCTGAGGACTGGCGCACGCTGTTCACGGATCCGGTGCTGCAACAACTGATCGAAAGCGCACTGGTCAACAACCGCGACCTGCGCGTGGCGGCACTCAACGTCGAAGCGTTCCAGGCGCAGTACCGCATTCAGCGCGCCGACCTGCTGCCGGCGGTGTCGGCCAATGCCAATGAACTGCGCCAGCGCATGCCGCCGAGCGTCACCCAAGGCAAAGCGCTGATCAATTCGACGTACTCGGTCAATCTCGGCATCAGCGCCTATGAACTGGACTTCTTCGGCCGGGTGCGCAGCCTCAGCGAGGAGGCCTTGCAGACCTGGCTCTCGACTGAAGAGGCGCGGCGCAGTGCCGAGCTGAGTCTGGTGGCCAACGTCGCCAACGCTTACCTGACCTGGCGCGCCGATCAAGAGCTGCTGGTTCTCACTCGCGAGACCCTCGCCGCCGATGAACAGAGCCTGCACCTGACCACACGCAACCGCGAGGCCGGCAAGTCTTCGGCGCTGGAGCAGGCGCAGGCGAAGACCAGCGTCGACAGCTCTCGGGCCAATCTGGCGCGCTATCAGCGTCAGGTCGCTCAGGACCTGAACAGCCTGACCTTGCTGGTTGGCGCTCCGGTGCCCGAAACCCTGCCCGCTCGACCGCTGGCCAGCGATCTGGTGCAACAACTGCCGGCCGGGCTGCCTTCGGATTTGTTGCAACGGCGTCCGGACATTCTCCAGGCCGAATACAAACTCAAGGCCGCCAACGCCAATATCGGCGCAGCGCGCGCGGCGTTTTTCCCCAGCGTCAGCCTGACCGCCAACGCCGGTACATCGAGCCGCGATCTTTCCGGTTTGTTCGGCGCCGGTTCCGGGGCGTGGACCTTTCAGCCGCAGATCAGCCTGCCGATCTTCAATGCCGGCAGCCTGCGCGCCAGTCTGGATTATTCAAAGCTTCAGAAAGATGTGGCAGTGGCCGAATACGAAAAATCCATTCAAACCGCGTTTCAGGAAGTCGCCGACGGCCTCGCCGCACGCAGCACCTATCAGCAGCAGTTGCAGGCGCAGCGCGATCTGGTCGCGGCCACCCAGACTTATTACAACCTGGCGCAGAACCGCTATCAGAATGGCGTCGACAGCAGCCTGACGTTCCTCGATGCGCAGCGCTCGCTGTTCAGTTCGCAGCAAGGTCTGATCACTGATCGCCTCGCGCAACTGGTCGCCGAGGTCAATCTGTACACCGCGCTGGGCGGTGGCTGGAGCGTTGAGGATTCGCGGGTGCAGTGAGTCCGTCGTCACTTTTCCTTACACCTTTTGTCGCGCGATCCTGCACCGTGCGGCGATCCGTGGCCGGCCTCTGCCTTCAGTTTGGTATCATGCGCCGCTTTTACGGTTAACCCCTCGCCAGTCCTGCTGACTGACGGGCTGCAAAAGGCGGTATTAGATGACGGCTTTGTTGACTCGCCGCAAGGTGCTTGCGGGAATGGGCGTGCTCGGGCTTGGCCTGCTCGCCGGCTGCGACACCCGTGGCCAACTGTCGTACAAGTACGGCAAGGATCTGAGTAACAAGATCATGGGGCGCACCTTCAAACTGAAGAACACCGATGGCGAAACCATGACGCTGTCGAGCTTTCGCGGCATGATGCCGATGGTCTTCTTCGGCTTCACCCAGTGCCCGGCAGTCTGCCCGACCACTCTGGCCCGCGCGGCGAAAATCAAGAAGCTGATGGGCGCCGATGGCGATCGTTTGCAGGTGATTTTCATCAGCCTCGATCCCGAGCGCGATACGCCAGAAATCCTCGACGCCTACATGAAGGCTTTCGACCCGACCTTCGTTGCGCTGTACGGCACGCTCGAGGAAACGGCAGCCACGGCCAAGGAATTCGACGTGTTCTACGAGAAAGTCCCGGCCGGCGACACGTACACCATCTCGCACACCGCCACCAGTTACGTTTACGACTCCAACGGCGGCTTGCGCCTGGGTCTGTCCACCTCGCTTTCGGCAGAACAATGCACGGAAGATTTGCTTACTGTTATGGAGGTTTGCTGATGCAACCTGTTCTGAACCACATCAAACGCGCTGTCATCGGTCTGTCTCTGCTGGGTCTGGCATTCCAGGCGACCGCTGCGACCAAAATCGATGACGCCTGGGTCCGTGCCACCGTGCCAACCCAGTCCGCCAGCGGCGCGTTCATGACCCTCACCGCCGACAGCGACAGCAAGTTGCTCAGCGTCGCGACGCCAGCGGCCAAGGACGTACAGATCCATGAAATGACCATGAAGAACGACGTCATGAGCATGGGCCCGGTGAAGTTCGTCGAGCTGCCGGCCGGCAAAGCCGTCAAGCTTGACCCCAACGGCTACCACGTGATGCTGATGGGCCTGACCCCTCAGCTCAAAGAAGGCGACAGCGTGCCGCTGACCCTGACCGTGGAAAACGCCAAAGGTGAAAAAGAAACCGTCGAAGTTAAAGCGCCGGTTCGCGCGCTGACCAACATGGAAGGTCACGATCACAGCAAAATGCACTGATCTGACTGAGCGGCAATAAAAAAGGGGCGGCCTGATCGATGATCAGGCCGCCCCTTTTTTGTTTTTGATCTGTGCCGAATTAACGATTGCGAGCCAAAGCCCTGCGCACGCTTTCCCGTGACATCCGCGAGCCGGAACGGGGCACGGCTTCAACGACGGTTGCATTGGCCAACTGTTCCTTGCGCTTTTCCACCTCACGCCACTGGTAACCGAGATATCCGCCTGCCGCCACAATCCCCAGCCAACCGAACACCGAACTGACAAAGAACCAAAGCGCCAGTGTGATCCACACAGTTTTCGAGGTGAACAACTTCAAACTGTCATCGGCAGGCAGCGGTTCAACCGGTTCAGCCGCTGCCGGCGTCACCGGCATTCTATGCACCCCATCCAGATCAATGCGCCAAGCGAAGTCCGCCCCGGCCACCGGAATGTCTAGCCGATTGCCTTCAGCACGATGCACCCGAATTTCGCCATCGACGAGCGACGTGGAGCTGAAACTGATCTGGGTTTCATAGCGAATCTCGCCGTGGACCTGGGTCACGACCGTTCGTTTTTGGTCAATGGGGGTGTCGCGCATGTCGATTCCTTGAGCGTTCCACGTCGGACGACGTGTGAAGGGAAAATCCGTTGGCGTCGAATGCTACTGAGTGGTTATTACGCTGTCCAGAATCAACCCACGGTGTTCCGCTCCTTGACCAGGCGTGATCAACTCCCCGCGCCTCCATGCGCCTCTTCAAAGAAATAATCCTTCCAGCTCTCGGCCTTATTTTTCAAGACACGCAACTCCTGCAATTTCTCGGCATAGATAAAGGTGCGCTGCGGCACCACGGTGAAATCGATTTCCGGGTCTTTGACGATTTGCTCCACTAGCGCCAGCGGCAACTTCGATTGCTCTACGCGAATGTACGCTTGGGCAGCAGCGGGTTTGTCGGCCTTGATGATCTTCTCGGCCTCGGCCAACGCGTCGTAGAACGCCTTGTAGGTTTTCGGGTTTTCGTCGTGGAATTTTTCTGTGGTGTACAGCACGTTGAACGTCGCCTGCCCACCGAGCACGTCATAGGAACTCAGTACTTTGTGCACGTTGGGGTTCTGCAGGGCCTGGTACTGGAACGGCGGGCTGGAGAAGTGCGAGTTGATTTCCGAGCCGCCGGCAATCAGCGCGGCGGTTGCGTCAGGGTGCGGCAGGCTGACTGAGATGTCGTCGAACTTCTTGTATTGGGCGTCGCCGAATTCCTTGGCGGTTTCGATCTGCAAGGTGCGCGACTGGAAGCCGACACCGGCGGCAGGCACGGCAATCCGGTCCTTGTCGGTAAAGTCCTTGAGCGTTTTGATGTTCGGGTTGTTGGTCAGCAAATAGTTGGGCATCGAACCCAGTGCGGCGATGGCTTTGACGTTCTGTTTGCCTTTGGTGCGATCCCACACAGTGAGCATCGGCGGGACACCGGCGGACACCACGTCGAGCGAGCCGGTGAGCAACGCTTCGTTCATCGCCGTGGCGCCGGAAATGCTGTTCCAGTCGACCTTGATGTCGAGGCCCTGCTCCTTACCGTGCTTTTCGATGAGGTTCTGGTCGCGCACCACATCGAGGATCAGGTAACCGATGCCGAATTGCTGAGCGATGCTGATCTTGCCTTCGGCCTGAGCGCCGGTGCTGAACAACGCGCTCGCCGCCAGGGAAGCGGCCAACAGAGTCAGTGCAGAACGTTTGAACGGTGTGGCCATGACAACCTCGCAGCATGGGATAGTGTGCTGAAAGGCCTGACTTTATCGCTATAAAAAACATAAATTAAATACCTTTATCGCATATCGATAGCACGGGTTGTTGAGCTAGATGAGGCGGCGCGCTCTTGATTCTGAGGTTTAAAAATATCGCAGCGTTGCGCAACTCCTACATTAGATACCGGTGATGGTCTGGCGGCTTAAACAGCCTGAAACAATAAATCCATCCGCCTCAATATCGACGATTGGCGTGCCACGCAAGGGCCGGTCAGGCCTGCAGGCACCCCATCACCTTCAGAGGCCACCGTGCCAGCGCATCAGTTACGCGTTCAAAGGGGCGATCAGACAGCTCACCCTTGGTATCATCGCGCACACTTTTTTGACGTTTTGATGACTTTGGAAGGTCTTTTTGTGAGCGCTCTTTTTAACCGGTTGCGGCAGCCGCATGCCCGCCTCTTTTCGTTGATCTTTCTCGTGCTGGTTGTGCCGGTGTGCCTGCGTGCGGCACTGGGCTGGTCAACGCCGCTGGGCTATGTGTCGGATCTGGCCATCGGCAGTTTGTTGGTCGTTTTGCTGCATCGTCGTGCCTGGTGGGTGGCTTTGCCGTTGCTGGTGTTCTGGGGCTTGCTGGCCGTGGCAACCGCTGAACTGGTCAGCGCCGTCGGGCGTCTGCCGACGCCTTCGGATTTTCATTACCTGATCGATCCGCAGTTCGTGGAAAATTCCAGCGGTGGCGGGCTGGCGCATCCGGCGCTGGGCATCACTTTGCTGCTGGCTCTGGTGTTCTGGCTGCTGACCCAATTTGCCGGCCGTGGCATGCCGCGTCCTCCCCTGCCCCGTGCAGCCTGGAGCGCACCGCTGGTGCTGTTCGCCGCTCACTGGGGCGCGCAAAACCTGTGGCCGAGCGAAGCCGATCCATGGCGCCAGTACAACCTGCCGCACCAGTTAATGGCCACTGAAGTTGCTGATCTGCAGATCCAGGCCGAGGAGTGGCTGGACGGTGACGTCGAAGAACCCGCGCCGGCCATGGCCGGTCTCACCGACGCCGACCTCAACGGGCAGAAATTACTGGCCGCACCGGGTCAGGCGCGCAATGTGCTGATCATCGCGCTGGAAGGCATTCCCGGTGCCTACATCCGCGCCAACCGCGAGGCCATCGGCAGCCACTATCAGGAAGACCTGATGCCGAATCTCAGCCGCTGGGCCGAGCGCGGCATGAACACCCCGGATTACGTGCTGCACACACATCAGACCATTCGCGGTCTGTACTCCATGCTCTGCGGCGACTACGACAAGCTCAACAACGGCACGCCCAAAGGCGTGGAAATGCTTACCCTCAACGACCGCAATCAGGCCTGCCTGCCGGCGCAACTGCGTGAACACGGCTTCAGCACGCACTATCTGCAAGGAGCCGGGCTGCGCTTCATGGCCAAAGACAAGATCATGCCGCACATCGGTTTCGATGCGACCCATGGCCTGGAATGGTTCAGCAACAGCAACTATCTGGAGTTCCCGTGGGGCAAGGATGACAAGGCGTTTTTGGAAGGCGCGCTGGACTATGTCGGCGAACTGAAAAAGCAGAAAAAGCCGTGGATGCTGACATTACTGACCGTCGGCACCCATCAGCCCTACTCCGCGCCCGAGGAATACCTGGAGCGCTTCGAAACGCCAAAACAGGCCGCCGTCGGTTATCTCGACGATGCGCTGGAGCAGTTTCTCAACGGCCTCGAACGCCAGGGCGTTCTGAAAGACACGCTGGTGGTGATCACCTCGGACGAATCCCACGGCATCGACGGCGTGCGCCTGGCCTCTTCGTGGGGCTTCAATCTGACCCTGGCGCCGGAGCAGGAACAACTGCCGCGACTGAACAAAGGCGTCTACGGTCACGTCGATCTGAGCACCTCGATTCTCGATTACTTCGACTTGCCGGTGCCTTCCGCCCTGAGCGGTCGCTCGCTGTTTCGCGACTACGACAGCGGCCGCGAAATCATGTCGTTTACCAACGGCAAGCTGCGCTATCACAACGGTCAGGGGATCTTTTCCGAGTGCGACATGCCGCGTCGCTGCCGCTACTACGAAAGCGCCGGTTTCATCGCCGAAAACGCCATCTACAAAGGCAACTACAGCGGCCACCCGGCCCGGCAGATCGCCGCCCGCGCCAACGCCCTCGACCTGTCGCTGCTGCGCACACCGCTCAATCACCGCTATCAATTCGGCAGCACCAACGTCATCCCGCTGCAAGCGCAGATCAAGGATGACTGGGCCGATAACCTGATCGGCGCGCAATACCTGGAAATGCCCAAAGGATCGCACACCCGCGTGCGCCTGACCGTGCGTTCAGTCGATCCGCAGCAGGCGGCGTACATTCAGCTCAAGGCCAAGGAGTTTGAACAGGACGTGCAGATCGGTTTGCCACAGGAGATGGTGGCAACCGCCGACCAGCCACTGGAAATGAACTTCAGCTTCGACAACCCGCAAGAGCGCAAAGCGTTTTCCTTTCATTTGCTGGGTTACGGGCTAGGCGCCGTTGAAGTGACGGATTTCAGTGTGATTACTGAGTTGCCGGGGCAGGAGGATATCCTCGACGACGTGCCGGATGACGACACGGCCCAATCCACCTGACTGGTTTTGAAGCATCAATACAGGGCGTAGTTACGCCCTGTATTAATCGGCTAGCTGAAAATATGAAAAGATCCGGTAATTTTTCGATCTCCTTTCAGGATGAATTCCAGCGTTCCCTCGATGGTTTTTTGACTATTTCGTAATTCTACGGTTACCGAGCCCGACTCAACCGGATAGGTTTCCCCCTCAATGTCGACCTCCCATTTTTGCTCCCATTTGCGATCATCAAAATAGATAATGTGCGGGGTATAACCTGAAAGACTTTGCGGAATTGCAAAAATTATCGAATTGAGGTTTGGCGTGTACTGATTCAGACCGAGGACCCAGAACTCTTGATAGACCGTAGGAATGAAAAGCACCTGGGTACTTTTAAGGGTCCAACCAGCACTATCTGTAGCATCAAAAGTCCCAGTAGCCTTTGTACTTTCGACAAGCTTTTTCTTCTGCTTCTGTTCTTCGCTGAGCATCGTGTTTATCTCTATGTTGAACGTTGGTGAAGTTTCTCGACTTGAATAATATTTTCAGGCGCGCAAAGCGCCAACTGTCATAAATGACAGTTTTTAAGACACATTCGAAATTACAAAACCCTTGCTTACTTCCAACACAGCTCTTGAGAGAGCTTGCCTATCAGCCTCCAATAGTCGGCCTATTAGCTGACTGCCCAAGTCGGGTCTAGCCTTACTAGTCCGAAGTCGGCACGAGCCGGCCGTAGCAGACCTGATAGGGACCCGAACATGGCAAACGAATCGAAATGCCCGTTCAACCACGCCGCCGGTGGTGGTACGACGAACCGTGACTGGTGGCCGAATCAACTCAACCTGAAAATCCTGAGTCAGCACTCGCCCAAGTCCGATCCGTTGGGCAAGGACTTCGACTACGCCAAAGCCTTCAAAAGCCTCGACTTTCAAGCTTTGAAACAAGACATCAACGCGCTGATGACCGACTCCCAGGACTGGTGGCCGGCCGACTTCGGCCATTACGGCCCCCTCTTCATCCGCATGGCCTGGCACAGCGCCGGCACCTATCGCACCGCCGATGGCCGTGGTGGCGCCGGCTCTGGTCAGCAACGTTTCGCGCCGCTGAACAGCTGGCCGGACAACGTCAGTCTCGACAAGGCCCGGCGCCTGCTGTGGCCAATCAAGCAGAAATATGGCCGCAACATTTCCTGGGCCGACCTGATTGTTCTCACCGGTAACGTCGCGCTGGAATCCATGGGTTTCAAAACCTTCGGTTTCTCCGGCGGCCGCCCCGATGTGTGGGAGCCGGACGAGGACGTTTACTGGGGCTCGGAAACCGAGTGGCTGGGCGGCGATAACCGTTACGGCAAGAGCAACGGCCCGGTGCAGGAGCCCGGCGACGGCACGCTGGTAGCGGAACCGGATCTGCATGGTCGGGAAGAAAGCCGCACCGATCAGGGCGAACGCAACCTGGAAAATCCCCTCGCTGCGGTGCAGATGGGCCTGATCTACGTGAATCCGGAAGGTCCTGAAGGCAACCCGGACCCGGTGGCCTCGGCCAAGGACATCCGCGAAACCTTCGGCCGCATGGCCATGAACGATGAGGAAACCGTGGCGTTGATCGCGGGCGGTCACGCCTTTGGTAAAACCCACGGTGCCGGCCCTGCCGATAACGTCGGGCCAGAACCGGAAGCGGCCGGCCTCGAAGAACAGGGCCTCGGCTGGCGCAACGCGTTCGGCACCGGCAAGGGCGCCGACACCATCACCAGTGGTCTGGAAGTGACCTGGACGACCACACCGACGAAGTTGAGCAACAACTACCTGGAAAACCTGTTCGGCTTCGAATGGGAGCTGAGCAAAAGCCCGGCCGGTGCCCACCAGTGGATACCGAAGAACGGCGCCGGTGCCGGCACCGTTCCGCATGCCCACGACCCGAGCAAAAAGCTTTCACCGACCATGCTCACCTCCGACCTGGCGCTGCGTTTCGACCCGGCTTACGAGCAGATTTCCCGGCGTTTCCTCGCCAACCCGGATCAATTGGCCGACGCCTTCGCCCGCGCTTGGTACAAACTGATCCACCGCGACATGGGCCCGCTGTCGCGCTACCTCGGCCCGGAACTGCCGAGCGAAGAACTGTTGTGGCAGGACCCGATTCCTGAGGTCACTCATCCGTTGATCGACGACAGCGACGCGGCTGCGCTGAAAGGCAAAATCCTCGCGTCGGGTTTGTCGGTGTCGCAACTGGTCTCGACCACATGGGCGGCCGTATCGACGTTCCGTGGTTCAGACAAGCGCGGCGGCGCCAACGGTGGTCGTCTGCGTCTGGCACCGCAGAAGTTCTGGCAGGCCAACCAGCCTGAACAACTGGCCAAAGTGCTGCAAACCCTTGAGGGCATTCAGAACGAATTCAACGGCGGCGCTGCTGGCAAGAAAGTTTCGCTGGCAGACCTGATCGTGTTGGCGGGGAATGCCGGGGTCGAACAAGCGGCGAAAAACGCCGGCCATTCGGTCACGGTGCCGTTCGCGCCGGGACGCACGGATGCCTCGCAAGAGCAAACCGACGTTGATTCCTTTGGCTTCCTTGAGCCGATTGCCGATGGCTTCCGCAACTACAGCAAAGGCAAATACACCGTCTCGGCCGAGGCGCTGCTGATCGACAAGGCGCAATTGCTGACCCTCACCGCGCCGGAAATGACTGTGTTGCTGGGTGGTTTGCGGGTGCTGAATACCAACGTCGGGCAGACCCGGCATGGCGTGTTCACCTCGCAGACCGAGGCGCTGACCAATGACTTCTTCACTAACCTGCTGGACATGGGTGTGGAGTGGAAGCCGACTTCAAGGGATGCCGATGAGTTCGAGGGACGCGACCGTAAAACCGGCAGCGTGAAGTGGACGGCGACGCGGGTTGATCTGGTGTTTGGTTCCAACGCGCAATTAAGGGCGTTGGCTGAGGTGTATGCCAGTTCGGATGCCAAGGAGCAGTTTGTTAAGGACTTTGTGGCGGCCTGGACGAAGGTCACCAACCTGGATCGTTTCGACCTGAAGTAACTTTCAGTCAATAAAAACGCCGCATTGGTTAATGCGGCGTTTTTTTGTGTGTACGGCTTGGGGAGTTGTGTTGTTGCATAAATCTTCCCCCCTCACCCCAGCCCTCTCCCCCAAGGGGGCGAGGGGGAAAGGGAGCCGATCTTCGTGCTTTTCAAGTCCTGAGTTCGACTCCTGACTTTCAGGTCGGCGTATAACGCAAGAACACCTCGGTCAGTCCCCTCTCCCACTGGGAGAGGGTTAGGGTGAGGGGCTTTTCAGATCCTGAGTTCGACTCGGACTTTCAGGTCGGCGTATAGCGCAAAGACACCTCGGTCAGTCCCCTCTCCCTCTGGGAGAGGGTTAGGGTGAGGGCCGGTCCACAGCTGGAACACCGACTTCAACACACCATCAAGCCAGGCTCTTGCTCACCACCTCATACACATCACTCGACAACTGCCCCGACGCCCGAATCCGCTCCAGCTCGCCTTTCATCAACGCCTGACGCGCATCGTCATATTTACGCCACCGAGTCAGCGGCGCCAGTTGCCGCGATGCAATCTGCGGGTTGAAGCCGTTCAGCTCGATCACCAGATCCGCAAGGAAGCGATAACCCGAGCCATCCGCCGCGTGGAAGTTGATCAGGTTCTGCCCGGCAAACGCGCCGACCAGCGCACGCACCTTGTTCGGATTCTTGATGTTGAACGCCGGGTGCTGCATCAACGCCTTCACCCGCTCCAGACCGCCTGGCAAGGTGCTGCCGGACTGCACGCTGAACCACTGATCCATGACCAGCGGGTTGTCCTTGAAGTGCTCGGCGAAACTGGCCAGTGCCAGCGCTTTCTGCTCTTCGAACGGCGAGTTGACCAACACCGCCAGCGCGGTCAGGCGCTCGGTCATGTTGTCGGCCGCTTCGAATTGCTCCAGCGCCGCCGCCAGTACTTCCGGCTTGCCGCTGAGCATCAGGTACGACAGCGCAATGTTCTGCAGCGCGCGACGAGCGAAATGCTCGGCTTCGGCCACGTACGGGGTTTTCTTAGACAGGTCACGGTTGGCCTGATAACGCAGCCACAGTGCCTCGAACAAACCTTCGGCCAATTGCTGGCGCGCGAACTCACGGGCGATATGGATCGCATCGACATCCGCTACTTCGCTGATTTCAGTGAGGTACGCCTCACCCGGCAGCGAGAGCATTTCGGCGACCATCGCTTGATCCAGCGATTCATCCGAGAGCACCGTGCGCAGCGCCGAGACCAGACGCGGGTCGAGCTTCAGGCTCTCGCCCTTCTGCTGCTGACCGATCAGCTCTTGCAGCACTTGCACCGACAGTTGCTGGCCGGCATCCCAGCGGTTGAAACCGTCGCTGTCGTGCTGCATCAGGAACATCAGTTGATCGCGGTTGTACGGGAAGCTCAGTTTCACCGGCGCCGAGAAGCCGCGCAGCAGCGATGGCAGCGGTTGCTCAGCGATATCAACGAAGGTGAAGGTCTGCTCGGCCTCGGTGACCGAGATCACGCGAGTAGTGCCTTGCGCTTCGGCTTCACCGCTCAGACGCAGCGCAATCTCGTTGCCTTGGCTGTCGAGCAGGCCGAGTTCGACCGGAATAACGAACGGCAGTTTTTCAACTTTGTCCGGGGTTTCCGGGCAGCTCTGGCGGAAGGTCAGGCTATAGGTTTTTGCGGCAGCGTCGTAGGACTCGCTCACCGCCAGACGCGGCGTACCGGCCTGGCTGTACCAGCGCTTGAACTGGGTCAGGTCGACGCCGTTGGCATCTTCCATCGCTTTGATGAAGTCGTCGCAGGTGACCGCTTGGCCGTCGTGGCGCTCGAAGTACAGATCACTGCCCTTACGGAAGCCATCGGCGCCGAGCAAGGTGTGGATCATGCCGACCACTTCCGAACCCTTTTCGTACACGGTCAGGGTGTAGAAGTTGGAAATCTCGATAAAACTGTCCGGACGCACGGCATGAGCCATCGGGCCGGCATCTTCGGCGAACTGGTGGGTACGCAGGTAGGCGACGTCCTGAATGCGCTTGACCGTGGCCGAGTTCATGTCGGCAGAGAAGCCGGAATCACGGAACACGGTGAAGCCTTCTTTCAGCGACAGCTGGAACCAGTCGCGGCAGGTCACGCGGTTGCCCGACCAGTTGTGGAAGTATTCGTGGGCGACGATCGCTTCAACCCGCTGATGCGCGGCGTCGGTGGCGGTTTCGGCGCGGGCCAGTACGGCGCTGGAGTTGAAGATGTTGAGGCCTTTGTTCTCCATTGCGCCCATGTTGAAGTCGTTGACCGCGACGATCATGAAGATGTCCAGATCGTACTCGCGACCGTAAACCTCTTCGTCCCAGCGCATCGATTTCTTCAGGCTGGTCATCGCGTGCTGGCACTTGTCGATGTTTTCCGGTTCGACGTAGATGCGCAATGCGACGTTGCGGTCGGTCATGGTGGTGAAGCTGTCTTCAACGCACCACAAATCACCGGCCACCAGCGCAAACAGGTACGCCGGTTTCATGAACGGGTCTTCCCAGGTTGCCCAGTGCCGGCCGTCTTCGCCCGGGCCCGAGGCAATCGGGTTGCCGTTGGAGAGCAATACCGGGTAGCTGTGCTGCTCGGCGACCACGGTGGTGGTGAACTTGCTCATCACGTCCGGGCGGTCGAGGTAATAAGTGATCTTGCGGAAACCTTCGGCCTCGCACTGGGTGCAGAACATCGTGCCGGACTTGTACAGGCCTTCCAGCGCGGTGTTGGTTTCCGGGTGGATCCTGACGCTGGTGTCGACCGTGAAGGTTTCGCTGGTCGGCTGCAGGGTCAGGTGGTTTTCGCTGACCCGGTAATCACCGTCAGACAGTTCCTGATCCGCCAGCGTCACCGAGAGCAATTCCAGCTGCTGGCCATCGAGCACCAGCGGCGGCAGGCCCGGGCCACGCGCCGGGTTGCGGCGCATGACCAACTGCGCATGCACCAGGCTGTGATCCTCGAACAACTCGAAGGTCAGGTGTGTTTCATCGATCAGGTACTCGGGCGCCTGATAGTCCTTCAGGTAAATCATCTTCGGTTGTTCGGTGCGCATGCTGGAGTCCTTATTGATGCACGGCGAGCTGATAGGCCGTGTACTTGCGAATGTTGATCACGCCGGTGTCGAAGATCAGGTACTGGCCCTTGATCCCCAACAACGTGCCTTCGGCAATCGGGTTCTTGTCCAGGTTGAAGCTGACGATTTTCGCCGGGTATTGCTCGATCGGATAGCGGATTTCGAGAGGTTCTACATCGGCAATCGTCTGAATAGCCTGTAGGCCGAATCGCTCCTGCAAACCTTGCAAGCCTTCGGCGCAGCTTTCGAATAACTGGTCGCGTACCTGCGCCAGATCGACCGCTGCCGCATCGCCCTTGAGCAACGCGCGCCAGTTGGTCTTGTCAGCCACCTGACTGCGGAACAGGTCTTCGACGAAGCCCGACTGCTGCCGCGTCGACACGCGCATGATCGGCAATGCCTGACACGCACCCTGATCGATCCAGCGAGTCGGCAGTTGCGTAGCACGAGTAATGCCAACCTTGATGCCCGACGAATTGGACAGGTAAACCACGTGATCGGTCATGCAGAACTGCTCGCCCCACGCTGGATCGCGACAGGTGCCGGCGTCATAGTGGCAACGCTCCGGGCTCATGATGCACAGGTCGCACTGCGCCAGTTTGGTCATGCACGGGTAGCAGTAACCCTGGCTGAAACTGGTTTTGGTCTTGCGCCCGCAATGGGTGCAGTGGATCGCCCCCAGGTACTCCAGACGCACCGTAGTGCCGATCAACGGGTTGACCGGCACCTCGACGTCATCCAGTCGAAACGCGTATTGCACGTTCGGCCCGTCCAGGCGGGCCGACATTTTGCTGATTGCACCGCGGCCAATCTCGATCAATGGATGGCATCCGACTTGAACAGGATGTTCGGCACTTCGATCGACTTCGATGCACATTCCTGCGGCCCCATGTAACCGGTGCGCTGGTCTTCAGGCAGGTTCTGGATTTCCCAAGCGATCATCGCCTGCAACGACAGCTCACGCTGCTCGGGGGTGAGTTTGCCACCGTCGGACCACTTGCCGATTTCCACGGCCAGCTTCAGGCTCTCGTAGATGTCCGGGGTAATGTTGTTGATCATGTCGTTAAAAGAGGACATCAGGGTCTCCGTGCTCTTTATCTGCTGAAAATTCAGGCGGCCAGTTTACGGCGGTTATACAAACCGCCCAACAAACCGGTGAAGCATCCGATGAGTAACCCGCCGACATGGGCGGCGTTGGCGATTTCGCCGAAACCGATCATCGAGATCAGCCCGGACATGCACACCAGCAACCACACCAGCATCATCACCAGCACGCCGCGCGGCAGGCGATAGGCCGGGTTCGGCGCCAGCAGCTGGAAGATCCAGCAGTGTCCGAGCAAACCGTAAAGCACGCCGGACAGGCCGCCAAACAAGGTCGCGCCGCTCCAGACAAACTGCGCGTAGTTGGACACCAGGCTGAACAGCAGCGTCAGGCCGATCAGGTTGATGCTGCCCTGACGCGACTCGATGCGCCGCCCCAGCTCCCAGTACCACATGCCGTTCATGGCCAGATGGAGGATGCCGAAGTGGATCAGCATCGGCGTGACCAGACGCCACCACTGCCCCGCCGCCAGACTGTCGGCCAACGGCACGAAATGGATGTATTCACCGACCACCTGAAAATCGAGGAAGGTCAGCCAGCGCAGGGTTTGCAGGTTTTCGCCCAGATAAGTCAGCCCGCCAACGATCAGGCACAACAACAGGATGAACCCGGTGGCCTTGGCGTATTTCAGTTGCTCGGCAAAGCTCGGCCGTTTGACGGTCGGCGCGACGGGAATGTCCATTTGCTGATCGGGATCGCCCGCCGGAAAGCGTTCGTACAAGGAGCGCACGTCTTCGCTGATTTCCGCCGGTGCCCACAACACTTGCTCGCCGGCCTCTTCGCTGACCCGATGCGGGACCTGCATGCGTTGCAGCAGCTTGACGAAACCACTCAAGTCCACCGCCAAGGGCAGACGCAATACCGCTACCGCACTCATTGCAGCACCTCCGGCCGCTCGACATCGACCCAGACAAATTTATGCGGATCCAGACGCGTTTCCTGATCCAGACGATAGGCGACCAGTTTGCCGTAGAGCACCGCGCTGTAATCCAGACACGCGAGGTTCGGGCGGATCGGCGCCGGTTTGCCGCTGCGCCAGTAGTGGCCGACGAACAGCAACGGCTCGTCGACGCCGTAGCGCAGCAAATTGTTTTTTTCACTGGAGGTCAGCGGCTTCTGCGCCACCGGATCTGGCAGCGCATCAGGCTGGAAAACGATATCGCCGTAGGTTTTCGGATCGTCTTCCCAGAACTTGGTGCGGAAGAACGAACGCACCAGACCATCACCGCTGGTCATGGTCAGGCCATCGGGGAGGCGCATGTCGGTGCCGCGCAGCAAGCGGTCGAACACGGTACAGGCGAAACTGTCCGGTACGGCCGAGGCCTGCAGGAAGTGTTCATCGATGCAGCCATTGGGGAACAGCGCGCGCAGCGGTTCGATCAGGCCGGCATCCCAACAGGCATGCACAACGCGGAAGCGGCCGGCGTCGACAAACAGCGGCAGCTCATAGAACCAGCGCTGGAAATCGTGCCAGTCGCCGGGATGGTCTTCGAACTGGGTCAGGGTTTCGTGCAGCAGGCGTGCATGGCGCGGCGTGTGTTCGCGCACAAACTGCTTGCCGCTGCCCGGTAGCGCCGGGGTGCTCCAGCCCAACGCGTTGAATTCGTGGTTGCCCATGATGCACAAGGCCTGACCGGCCTCGACCATGTCGTGGACGATGTGCAGCGCCTCGCGAATACGCGGGCCACGGTCGATGATGTCGCCGACGAACACGGCCATGCGCGATGGATGCCGCCAGACCCCGCCCTGCTTGTGGTAACCGAGGCGGTCAAGCAAGTGTTCGAGGGTCAGGGCGCATCCGTGCACGTCACCAATCAGGTCATAACTGCGCGCGGGATCGAGCATCAGTCGCCTCCACCACCCAGCTTGCTGCCCCAGCCGAGCTTGGTGCGGCAGACTTCGTAGTAGTTATGGTCGAGCGGGTGAATCAGCCGCAGCTTCTGCGCTTTCTTGCTGACGGTGATGGTGTCGCCCGGCGCGCAGGTGAAATGGTTCTGCCCGTCACAGGAGACTTGCGGGTAAATCTGCATGTTTTTCGACACGACGATTTTCAGCTCACTGTTGCCATCGACCACAATTGGCCGACTCGACAACATATGGGGGTACATCGGCACGATCACAATGGCATCGAGCTTGGGATGCATGATCGGCCCGCCGGCCGACAGCGCGTACGCGGTGGAACCGGTCGGCGTGGCGACGATCAGGCCGTCGGCCTTCTGGCTGCAGACAAACTGGCCGTCGATGTACAACTCGAACTCGATCATCCGCGTCGATTTGCCGGGGTGCAGCACCACATCATTGAGCGCATCGCCCTGACCGATGGCTTCGGCGTGGCGGCGCACTTCGGCTTGCAGCAGGAAGCGGTTTTCCACCAGATAATGGCCGTCGAGCACCTTGGCGACTTCGACTTCCAGCTCGTCCGGGCGAATATCGGTGAGGAAGCCGAGGCTGCCACGGTTGATCCCAAGCACCGGAATATTGTGTTTGGCCAGCGCTCGGGCGGCGCCGAGCAGGCTGCCGTCACCGCCGACGACGATGACCATGTCGCAGACTTCGCCGAGCATCTTGCGCGACGACGTTTGCAGGCCGTGGCCCGGCAGGACTTCGGCGATGGTGTCTTCGAGAATCACATGCAGGTGACGATCGAGCAGAAACCGTTTCAGTCGGCGGACGGTATCCAGCACCTGGGAACTGCCCAGGCGACCGATGATGCCGATATTACGAAATTGCTCCATGGGACCTCTGCGGACAATCGAAAACGCGAAAAACCCGATTATGGGCGAAAGCGCCGGTTAGACAAAATCCTTTCAGCCTCAAGGGTGTGCTCGTGTTTACGGCTATGCTCGCAAGATGATCCTGTTTCCCGACTTGCTCCAGCTGCCTCACCAATTACGCCATCCGGAAGTGCGGGATCTGGCGTGGGTGATCCTCGCCCCGCCGATGCTCGCCACCACACCGTGGCCGCAGCGTCATCCGCTGGCTGGCAGCGACTGGGTGCATGATCCTCAACGTCTGGAACACTGGCTGCGTCAACTCGACCGCGACAGTTATGGCCTGCTGCATTGGTTGTCGCAGGCGCGCACGCGGCGGCTGGGTTTGTATTACGAGCGCTTGTGGCAATTTGCGGTTCAGCATGCGCCGGGGATCGAACTGATTGCCGCTAACCTGCCGATCCGCCGCGAGGGCCATACCCTCGGCGAGCTGGATATGCTGCTGCGTGACTGCGACGGTGTGCATCACCTCGAACTGGCAATCAAGCTCTACCTCGGCCCGCAGAATGGCGACGGTCGCGATCCGGCGCAGTGGCTGGGGCCGGGTTGTCATGATCGGCTGGATCGCAAACTGGCGCATCTGGCCGAGCACCAACTGCCCATTTCGGCGCGCCCGGAAAGCCGCGAAGTGCTGGCGGCGCTGGATATCGAGGTGTTCAGCGCGCAACTGTGGCTCGGCGGTTATTTGTTGTACCCGTGGCCGGGACAGGCTGAATCACCGAGCGGCGCACATCCGCAGCATTTGCGCGGTAGCTGGTTGCATCAGAAGGATTGGCCAGCGTTTGTCGCACAACGTCCGGCGGGACGCTGGCAACCCTTGCCCCGCCATGCCTGGCTGGCGCCGGCGCATTACCCGGCGGACCAGACCTGGACTTCGGAGCATTTGCGAATGTGGCTGGAGGACTTGGAGCCGCAGGCCCCGGCGCAGTTGATGGTGCGCCTGATCGAGAATGCGCGAGGGGAATGGGAAGAGGCTGAGCGCTTGTTTCTGGTATCGGATCTTTGGCCGAATGTACCGGGCCAGCCCTGAAAATTTCAGTGCCTGACCCGGCCTCTTCGCGAGCAGGCTCGCTCTCACATTTGGACTGCATTTCAAATGTAGGGAGAGGCGATACATCCCCCTGTGGGAGCGAGCCTGCTCGCGAATGGGCCACCTGGGTCTAGAGCGAAAGCCGCACAGCCAAAGCCGCCAACGTCACCAACAACACCGGCACCGTCAGCACAATCCCGACCCGGAAGTAATAGCCCCAGCCAATGTGAATCCCCTTGCGCTCCAGCACATGCAGCCACAACAACGTGGCCAGGCTGCCAATCGGGGTAATCTTCGGCCCCAGGTCACTGCCAATCACGTTGGCGTAAATCATCGCCTCCTTGATCACCCCGCTCGCCTGACTGGCATCAATCGACAACAAGCCAATCAACACCGTCGGCAAGTTATTCATGATCGACGACAGCAACGCCGTCAGCACACCGGTACCCATCGCCGCGCCCCACACACCGTGACCGGCAAACACATCCAGCCAACCGGCCAGATACCCGGTCAGCCCGGCATTGCGCAGGCCGTACACCACCAGGTACATGCCCAACGAAAAAATCACGATCTGCCACGGCGCTTCTTTCATCACCTTGCGCGTGGAAATCTTGTGACCGCGAGCGGCAATGCCCAACAGCAAAGCGGCGCACACGGCGGAAATCGCACTGATCGGAATGCCCAGCGGCTCCAGCGCAAAGCAACCGATCAGCAAGATCGCCAGCACCGCCCAGCCGGCATAGAACGTGGCCTTGTCATGAATAGCGGTTTCCGGATGCGCCAGTTGCTCAGGGTCGTAAGCCTTGGGAATGTCGCGGCGGAAGAACCACAGCAACATGCCCAGCGTCGCCGCCACACTGACGAAGTTCACCGGCACCATCACCGCTGCGTAGCGGTTGAAACCGATCTGAAAGAAGTCCGCCGAAACAATATTGACCAGGTTCGACACCACCAGCGGCAGGCTCGCGGTATCAGCGATAAACCCCGCCCCCATGACGAAGGCCAGCGTCGCCGCCGGGGAAAACCGTAGGGCCAGCAACATCGAAATCACGATCGGCGTGAGGATCAGCGCCGCACCGTCGTTGGCAAACAACGCCGACACCAGCGCACCAAGCAGCACCATGAAAGCAAACAGCTTGCGCCCACTGCCCCGCCCCCAGCGCGCCACGTGCAATGCCGCCCAATTGAAGAACCCGGCCTCGTCGAGCAGCAGGCTGATGATGATCAGCGCGACAAAGGTGCCGGTGGCGTTCCAGATGATCTGCCACACCAGCGGAATGTCGCTGAGGTGGACAACGCCGAAGATCAGCGCCAACACGGCGCCAAGGGTCGCACTCCAGCCGACGCCGAGGCCTTTGGGTTGCCAGATGACAAGGGTGATGGTCAGCAGGAAAATCAGTGATGCAGCGAGCATCCGCAACAGCCTTAAATTAAGTAGAAGTGCTAAACACTAAAACCTGTGGGAGCGAGCTTGCTCGCGAAGGCGGACTGTAAGTCACCCATGGTGTGTGGCTGACTGCCCCTTCGCGAGCAAGCTCGCTCCCACAGCATCTCTGTTGTGCCAGGGATTTCGGTGAGCTTATTTTTTGTGTTGCTCTACGAATTGTCCGTACGCATTGATAAAACTCTGCAGAAAAGGTTTCACCGATTCGCTCAATTTGCCCGCCTCATCAAACGCCGAACCCGCGCCGCCCAGATACGCTTCCGGCTGCTGCATGCACGGCACGTTGAGAAATACGAACGACTGGCGCAGGTGCTGGTTCGCGCCGAAACCACCGATCGCACCCGGCGATACGCTGATCACCGCCCCCGGCTTGCCACTCCAGACAGCTTTGCCATAAGGCCGCGAACCGACGTCGATGGCGTTCTTCAACGGCGCCGGCACCGAACGGTTGTATTCCGGTGTGACAAACAGCACCGCGTCGGATGAACCCACTTTTTCCCGGAAAGTGCTGTAGGCTGCCGGCGGTGAATCACCGTCGATGTCTTCGTTATACAGTGGCAGATCGCCTATTTCGACGATCTCAAGTTTCAGATTCGCCGGGGCCAGCTCCGCCAGTGCCAGGGCGACTTTGCGATTGATCGAAGCTTTGCGCAGGCTACCGACCACTACAGCGACGTTGTAGACATTGCTCATGGAAGAACTCTCGATGGTCCGTGGGAGGAGCCCGTAGTTATAGATGATCCGGTGACGTTTCCACCAGCACACGATGGGAAATTCCCGCGCGCTGATTATTTTTTTCCTGTAGGAAAACTTACAGGCCTTGATGGCGGTCTACCAAGCCGCAAATCAAGCGTTTTATCTCCAGAGGTTCTAAGCAGATGGCAGCAGTACTCGTCGGTCAGTTCCATGCAAGAGATGCGGAAGGCCGCGTTTATTCCGTGCATGAGTTCCAGGAATCCAACCCGTCGGCAGACGGTTCCACTGGCATGGAGCCTGTCACCACCTACAAACTGGCGATTGGCGATCGCGTCAACAAGGTCAGCGAGAACGAGTTTCTCCTTGTGCAGTCAGGCATCACCCTGATCCGCGAACCCGAGCCAACCGTCGCTTCATAACTGGCCGTTATGAGCAGAAGTCATATGCGCAGACTTGGGGTAGGATTCAGCCACTGACCCCACCTGCTGAACATGGACTTCACGCATGCGTTTACGTCATATCGAAGTGATTCAGGCGCTCTTGCAGACCGGTCACCTGGGCACCGCCGCCGAATGGCTGCAGTTGCCGGTGGCCGAGGTCGAAGAGCGTTTGCGCGAAGCCGAGAGTCAGTTGGGGTTCATGCTGTTCGCCAGCGTGCGCGGGCGCCTGCAATCGACGCCCGAAGCGCGGACATTGCAGGTCGAAATCGCCCATGTCTATGAAGCGCTGGAACCGGTGCAGCGCCTGGCCAGCAGCCTCAAGCAGTACCTCGCCCCGCCCTTGCGCATCATCGGCACCCCGCCGCTGGCGCAACAATTACTGCCACAAAGCCTCGCCGCCCTGCGCCGGCGCCTGCCCGATGCACCGTGCAGCCTGCTCAGTGCGCCGACCGGCGACATCGTCCGCAGCCTGCTGTTGCGCGAAAGCGATCTCGGCTTGAGTCTGCACGACCCCGAACATCCCGACATCGATTGCCGGCCACTGGCCCAGGGCAAGCTGCAACTGCTCGCGCCCCATGGCTGGCTGCAGCCGAAACAGAAGTACATTTCCCTGCAGGATCTGGCCGGTCAGGCCATGGTCGGCCTCGAAGGCCAGGACCCGCTGAGCCCGGCGCTGGAAAACAAACTCCAGGCCCTGCGCCCGGCACCGAGCATCCAGACCCGCGTACAAACCCATCAAATGATGCGCAGCATGGTCGAGGCCGGTGAAGGCCTGGCCATCGTCGACCCGTTCACTGCACTGGGTGCGCGCACCGCCGGTCTGGATGTCTGCCCGCTGTCGCCGGCCGTGCCGATCAGCCTCTATGCCCTGACCTTCAAGCACACCGCGCCCGCTTCGGCGATTCAGACGCTACTGACGATCATCACGGAACAAGCCGAGGCGATGCTGGCGAGCTGAGCGAGTTTTCCAGCGGATTATCGAACAATCGATACCAGAACAACGCCACTTCGGCGGTGTTCGGATCAATGCCGCGATAGCGCAACTGGTCCACGCCACCAATCACGTAGCCGCAACGCTCGTACAACCGACAAGCGCCGAGGTTGTTGTTCTGGGTTTCGAGCATGATCCCCGGCAGCTTTTTCTTGCGGCTCCAGAACTGCGCGACATCCAGCAACGCCTTGGCCACACCATGGCGCCGCGCTGGCGCATGCACCGCCAGCTCATCGATATGGGCAAAGCCGTTCCAGTTGGTACTGATCACCAGATGCCCGACCGGCTCATCATCCAGATAGGCCATGAAAATTGCGCTATCGGCCGCGTTGTGGAAAGCGCTGAACTCCTCGGGATCGATGCCGTAGCACTTGCGGTACGGCACGATCGGCGTCACCCGCCATTGCTCGACAGGCTGTCCGATCACGGCAGCACCATAGGCGGCGACCTCGAAGCTGAAGTCGCTGCCCCAGATATACGGCGCAAAGCCTTCATCGGCGACACGCACCGACAGCCCTGGGTATTTCGGATTCATGACCGGTTGCATACTGGGAAAATTCCTCATTCCTTGACGCAATCGACGGTGTACTGCCGTCCATTGCCTTCATCTTCGTGCTGCAATCCATGCACATCCGCGACAAAACCGGGGAAGCTGCTATCGAACGTGCGAGCAAATTTCAGGTAATCAATAATCGAGCGGGTCGACTCGGTAAAGCGCTCGCCGGGCATGATCAGCGGAATGCCCGGCGGATACGGCACTAGCATCACCGCGGCGATGCGCCCTTCCAGCTCATCGATCGGCACCGCCTCGACTTCGCCGCGCACCAGATAATCGTAGGCGTGTGCCGGTTTCGTGGCGATTTCCGGTAGCACGGTGTACATGCGTTTGAGATGCTTGGCCGTGGCGTTGCTGCGGTAGCAGGCGTGCAATTGATCACACAAATCGCGCAGGCCCATGCCGCGATAACGCGCGATGTCTTGCTGGGCTACGCACGGAAGGCAACTGTCGAGGCGCACATTGGCGTCGTAGCTGCGCTTGAACTCCAGCAACTCGGTGAGCAGCGTGCTCCATTTGCCTTTGGTGATGCCCATCGAGAACAGCACCAGGAACGAATACAGCCCGGTCTTCTCCACGACCAGGCCGCGCTCCCAGAGAAACTTGCTGACCACCGCCGCCGGAATACCCTTCTCGCTCAACGCACCACCGGCATTCAGCCCCGGCATGACAAGGGTGACTTTGATCGGGTCGAGCAAGACGTAATCGTCACTGACCTCGCCGAAGCCATGCCATTCGGCGTCCGGTTGCAATAACCAGTCTGCGGTGTGCACGCGGTCGATGCCTTCGACACCCGGCGGCTGCCAGATCGAAAACCACCAGTCATCAGCGTCGATATGCTGGCGCAGATTGGCCAGCGCGCGGCGGAAGCTCAGCGCTTCATCGAAGGTTTCCTGCAACAGCGAACGCCCGGCCGGGCCCTCCATCATCGCCGACGCCACGTCCAGCGAGGCGATGATGCTGTACTGCGGCGAGGTCGAGATGTGCATCATGAACGCTTCATTGAAACGATCGCGATCGAGTTGCCGCGCGCCGCCGTCCTGCACATGAATCATCGATGCCTGACTGAACGCAGCGAGCAGTTTATGCGTGGAATGCGTGGTGAAAACCAGCGGGCTGTCTTCACTACGCGACGTGGCCATGCCGTAGCGCCCGGCGAAGAATTCATGAAACGCCGCGTAGGCGTACCAGGCCTCATCGAAATGCAGCACTTCGACGCTGTTGCCAAGGCTTTGCTTGATCAGCTCGGCGTTGTAACAGAGGCCGTCGTAGGTCGAATTGGTGACCACGGCGAGTTTGACTTTCGGCGCCCGGCCCTTGGTCAACGGGCTGGCATCGATCTTCGCTTGGATCGATTCGCGGCTGAATTCGCTCAGCGGGATTGGCCCGATAATCCCTAATTCATTACGCTCAGGGCATAGGTACAACGGAATCGCGCCGGTCATGATGATCGCGTGCAACACCGACTTGTGGCAGTTGCGATCGACCAGCACCAGATCATCGCGCGCGACCATTGAGTGCCAGACAATCTTGTTGGCGGTCGAGGTGCCATTGATCACGAAAAAGGTGTGATCAGCGCCGAAATTACGCGCTGCACGCGCTTCGGCTTCAGCGAGCGGCCCGGTGTGATCGAGCAGCGAACCGAGTTCCGGCACGGACACGGACAAATCCGAACGCAGGGTGTTTTCACCGAAAAACTGGTGAAACGCCTGCCCCACCGGACTCTTGTGATAAGCCACACCGCCACCATGACCGGGGGTGTGCCAGGAATAATTGGAATCGGCGGTGTGCTGCACCAGCGCCTTGAAAAACGGCGGCAGCAAGCCGTCCAGATACTTGCGCGCCGCCCGCGCCACTTGCCGGGCCAGAAACGGCACGGTGTCCTCGAACAGATAGAGGATGCCGCGCAATTGGTTGAGCTCGGCCATGGCATCCGCCGGAGCATTTTCCAGGGTGACTTGCTCGCCGAGGGCGAAGATCGGCAGATCCGGCGCACGCACCCGCGCCAGACCAATCAGTTCGGCCATGTTCTGCAGCAGATGGGAATTGGTGCTGGCGTCCTCGGCGGCAATCAGCATGCACGCGAGGCCGTGGTGGGTCGACGCCACCAACCGCCCTTCGGTGTAGTCGATGGCCGAAACGATATTGAAACCTTCCTGCTCCAACTCCCGGGCGATGCCACGGATACGATCACCGGCGACCGTGTCGGCCTTGATGTCGCGATGGACGATCAACACCGGAAACTTCAAATCTTTGTACATGAGGCTCAGCGTCCTGAGGCGGCAGGTTTGCAGCTGCCAATGCACTCAGGGTAGAGGGTTGCAGCGAATGTGGCGAGGGTGGCCACTTGGCTTCATGCCGCCAAAAGCAAGATCGCAGCCTGGGCTGCGATCTGTTGTTCAAGCCTGCGCGTCGGCTTCGGCGATCTGCGTCCACAACGCCGGCCCACCTGCCGATTTGGCGATAATCTCCAACCGCGCCAGATGCGCCGCCAGTTCATCTTCCGTCGCACGAATGATCCGCGCTGGCTGACGATCGGCCGGCAAGCGCCGAATCTCGGTCGCCGAGTTGTCCGCGCCTTCGCCCGTGCCATTGCCGTCAGACGCATTGCCCGCCAGCGACAGGCTGGTCTGGCCGCCGGTCATGGTCAGGTAGACGTCGGCAAGAATCTCCGAGTCGAGCAAGGCGCCGTGCAGTTCACGGCCGGAGTTGTCGACGCCATAACGTTTGCACAACGCATCGAGGCTGTTGCGCTGCCCCGGGTGACGTTCCCGGGCCATCATCAGGGTGTCGAGGATCGAGCAGTGTTGCGTGATGTCAGCGCGATCCTGCTGGCCCATCAAGGCGAATTCGTTGTTGATGAAGCCAACGTCGAACGCCGCGTTGTGGATGATCAGCTGCGCGCCTTTGATGAACTCGAAAAACTCATCGGCGACTTCGGCAAAGCGTGGCTTGCCGACGAGGAATTCGTTGGTGATGCCGTGAACGCCGATAGCGCCCTCATCACTCTCGCGATCCGGTTGCAGGTAAACGTGAAAGTGCCGGCCCGTCAGGCGCCGACCGATCAGTTCGACACAACCGATTTCAATGATCCGGTGACCATCGGTCACCGGCATGCCGGTGGTTTCGGTATCGAGTACAACGGATCTGGTGGCCATCAGTGTTCAGCTCTCAACGGGTCGATCTTGCAAAAAACGCGGATATTAGCACGCTCGGTGGGGTGTTTCAGGTAGACCGTGGCGCGGCCTTCGCGAGCAAGCTCGCTCCCACAGGGAACCGCATTCCAATGTGGGAGCGAGCTTGCTCGCGAAGGACCGCACCACGATTCAGAAGCGAAATCAGGTCTGCTTGTAACCGCGCACTTCGTCGACACCACGGTTAGCCAACTGGTCAGCCCGCTCGTTACCGTGATGACCAATATGCCCACGCACCCATTTCCAGGTGACCTTGTGGCGATTGACCTGCTCATCCAGCTCTTTCCACAGATCGGCGTTCTTCACCGGTTCTTTCGCCGCTGTTTTCCAGCCACGCTTCTTCCAGTTGGCCATCCATTCGTTGATGCCCTTCATGACGTATTGCGAGTCGGTCACCAGCAGCACTTCGCACGGGCGCTTCAAGGCTTCGAGGCCACGGATGGCGCCGAGCAGTTCCATGCGATTGTTGGTGGTATTGGCTTCGCCGCCCCACAGCTCCTTTTCGACGCCCTTGCACACCAGCAAGGCGCCCCAACCGCCCGGACCGGGGTTGCCCTTGCAGGCGCCGTCAGTGAACAGTTCTACGGTGTCGACGCTTTCAACGCTTTCGCTCATGCCACTTTATCCAGAAAAATGCCTGTCTTGCCGATCATGGATCGACAATGACCGAGGCCGGAACAAGTCCGGCCCCCTATAAAAAGAAGGTTTACGGTTCGATGCGGCGACGGTTGACCTTGGCCATTGGCAGCGGAATCAGCTTGCCCATCGGCTCGCGACGCTCCTGACGCAGCGGCCGTAGTCCGACCACAATCTTGCGCGCGACCAATAAGTAGAAGCCGCCACCCGACAATTGCCAGTCACCAGCCTTGCGTTCCCAGCCGGCCAGACGGGCCTGCCACTTGGGCGACGCGAGCGGCGGACGATAGCACCCGAAGCGGCGTTTCTCCAGCGCGAAGCCCAGCAGATTGAGCCAGTCGGCCACCCGCGACGGCGAGATGCAGCGCGCCTTTCGCAGGGCATCGTGGGCGAAGACATGACGCAGGCCCCAGGTGCTCCAGGGGTTGATGCCGATGATCAGCAAGTGCCCGCCGGGGCGCACGCTACTCGCCGCTTCACGCAGCAGACCGTGGGGCGACAGGCAGAAATCCAGACCGTGCTGCATCACCACCACGTCGGCAGCGTGTTCGCTCAGCGGCCAGGCCTGCTCCTCGCAGACAATCTCGACACCGGGCAACGGCGCTCCGAGGCGCACATTACGCTGCACTTGCGGCGCTGCCGGCGGGGTTTCCGCCGAGGGCCCGTAATGCACCAGATAACCACCGAAGAACCGGCCCAACTCGTCTTCGAGCATGCGCCGCTCTTCATCGAGCAGAAATTGCCCGAGCGGGCCGGACAGCCATTCACGGGCTGCACCGATCAGGGCCAGCCAGTCAGGATCAGCCTGTGCGAACGCTTTATCAGTCATCGCATTCTCCAAAGCGCCAGGAACTACTAAGATGCGCCAATGTTTTCCGCTTGGCGAATTCCGACGATGATACAGATCAGTGCCCTGCCCGCGTTCACCGATAACTACATCTGGTTGTTACAGGATCACCGCAGCCAGCGCTGCGCGGTGGTCGATCCCGGCGATGCCGCGCCAGTGCAGGCATGGCTCGCCGCCCATCCAGGCTGGGTGCTGAGCGATATCCTGATCACCCACCATCACCATGATCACGTCGGCGGCGTCGAACACCTGAAAGCGGCGACAGGCGCCAAGGTCTACGGGCCGGCCAGCGAAAGCATTCCGGGGCGCGACGTGGCGCTCAAGGACAACGACACAGTCAGCGTTCTTGGCTGGGACTTCGATGTCTATGCGGTGCCCGGTCACACTCTGGGACACATTGCCTATTACCACCACGGCCTGCTGTTCTGCGGCGACACTCTGTTCGCTGCCGGTTGCGGCCGTTTGTTCGAAGGCACGCCGGAGCAAATGCATCATTCGCTCAGCCGCCTCGCCGCGTTACCGGAAGATACGCTGGTCTACTGCACCCATGAATACACCCTGAGCAATCTGAAGTTTGCCGCTGCCGTCGAGCCGGGCAACCCGGACATTGCCGCCCGTCTGGAAAAAGTCACCCAGCAGCGGCAAAACGGCGTGATGACCCTGCCCTCGACCCTCGCCCTGGAAAAGCTCACAAATCCGTTTTTACGCACCTCTGAAACATTGGTTACACAAAAAGTGGACGAACGGGCAGGCGCTCAAAACCGGGCGCCGAGCGAGGTATTTGCGGTGTTACGGGCTTGGAAAGATAAGTTCTAAGTACCCCGCCACCTGGTACAAAAATTCTGAATGGTTGACCGCGAGGGGTGCGCTTTCTAGAATCGCCCGACATTTTTGCCCGGAACTTACTTCCAGCCAATGTCGTCATCCATATGTAAGTCCGTCAATTCAGACGCATTGACCCGCCTGGCGCAAGCCATTGCGGTGGCTGTGTCCGCCACGCTGGCGGGCTGTTCCAGCCATGCTCCGCAGACTGAAGCGACCCATACGCCGAACATTGCTGCGCGAGCCAAGCAGAAGCCGATCTGGCTGACCGAAAAGCCCAGCCCACAGGTTCCCCAGGATATCTGGGAACGCATGCGCCAGGGCTTTCAGCTGCAGGAAGGCCTCGGCGTCAACCCGCGCATCGAGCAGCAGCGCCTGTGGTTCGCCAGTAATCCCTCTTTCCTCGAGAATGCCGGCGAACGCGGCAGTCTCTATATTCACTACATCGTCGAACGCCTCGAAGAACGCAACATGCCGCTGGAACTGGCCCTGCTGCCAGTGATTGAAAGCGCCTACAACCCGATGGCCTATTCCCGCGCCGATGCGGTGGGTCTGTGGCAATTCATTCCGTCCACCGGGCGTTACTTCAACCTGCGTCAAACGCGTTTTTACGATGGCCGTCGCGATATCACCGCCTCGACCACGGCAGCGATGGACTACCTGACCCGCCTGCACGACATGTTCAACGGCGACTGGCTGCTGGCCCTGGCCGCATACAACGCCGGCGAAGGCACGGTCAGCCGCGCCATTGAACGTAACGAAAAGCTTGGACTGCCAACCGATTACTGGAACCTGCCGCTGCCGGCGGAAACCCAGGCGTACGTGCCGAAGCTGCTGGCGCTGTCGCAAGTGGTACTGGCGCCGGAAGCCTACGGGGTCAACCTCAACCCGATCGCCAACGAACCGTACTTCCAGGTCGTCGAAATCAACCAGCGCATGGATTTGTCCAAGGTCGCCGCAGTTGCCAACATCGACGAAGACGAACTGTTCCAGCTCAACCCGGCGTTCAAACAACGCACCACCATCGACGGCCCCCAGCATTTGCTGGTGCCAACCTCGAAGGCGCAATTGCTGACTGCCAGTTTGCAGACCATGCGTCCAGAAGAGCTGATCAGCCCGCGTTCGCTGAAGCCAGTGTTCGAAGGCGCCGATCCCTCGGAAGTAGCGCAGCTCAAGCGAGCCTACCGCGTCAAGCGTGGCGACAACCTCGGCTCCATCGCCAAGGCCAACAAGGTTGAAGTCAAGGATCTGCAACGCTGGAACAAGCTGACTGGCAAGAACCTCAAGGTTGGCCAGACGTTGGTGATGCAAGACACCACCAAGCGCGCGCCGGCACGCAAGTCCGGCCGGGTCAGCACGGTGATTGCGGCTAACAGCAAGAGCAAAGGCAAGGACGAAAGCGCGCAGCAGACTCAGTACAGAGTCAAACGCGGCGACACGCTGTACGTCGTGGCCAAGCGCTTTAACGTTGAGATGCAGCATCTCAAGCGCTGGAATCCGGGTGCGGGTAAAGCGTTGAAGCCGGGGCAGATGCTCACGGTTTATCAGCCGCACTGATGGAAGAGCCCCTGAGTTTTCAGAGGCTTTTTTTTGGATCAGGTTTTTGTGGTGTGCTTTAGATCCATCCCCCTCACCCCAGCCCTCTCCCCCAAGGGGTAGAGGGAAAGGGAGCCGATCGGGGGCTTTTCAAAATCTGATTTCGGCTCGGTATTTCAGGTCGGCGTAGCTCGAAGAAACAACTCGGTCAGTCCCCTCTCCCTCTGGGAGAGGGTTAGGGTGAGGGGCTCTTCGCGCAAACGATTAACCACGCATTAACTCCCATCTTTTTCCTGTCCAGACAAGCTGTTACTGTACGGCCCACAAAGCCCAAGCCGCCTGGATCGGATCTGACTTGAAGCGTCCCCTCCTCCTGCTCCTGATCAGCCTGGCCTTGAGCTCAACCGCAAGCGCGACGATTACCGAAAGTCACGGTTATGCGCAGTTCGGCACGCTCAAGTACCCGGCCAGATTTACCCACTTCGACTGGGTCAACCCGCAAGCGCCCAAGGGCGGTACGTTGCGGGTGATGGCGTTCGGCACCTTCGATACGGTCAATCCGTACACGTTCAAGGGCACCAGCCCGGTCACCACGGCGAATTTCCTCCAGTACGGCATCAATGAGCTGAACGAGCCGTTGATGGTCGGCACCGGCCAGTATTCGCCATCCGGCGACGAGCCCGCATCCAGCTACGGTTTGATCGCGCAATCGGTGGAGTACAGCGAAGATCGCAGCTGGGTGGTGTTCAATCTGCGCCCCGAAGCGCGCTTTCACGATGGCGCGCCGATCACCGCCTACGACGTGGCGTTCTCCTACCGAACGCTGCTCAAGGACGGCCATCCGCTGTACCGCACCGCGTTGCAGGAAGTGCTGCGGGTCGACATTCTCAACAAACAGCGCATTCGCTTCGTACTCAAGCGCTCGGGCAATCCGCTGCTGATTCTGCGTCTCGGTGAATTACCGGTGCTGCCGCAGCATTACTGGAAAGACCGCGACTTCAAGGCCACCACTTTCGAACCGCCACTGGGCAGTGGTCCCTATCGCATCACTTCGGTGACGCCCGGCCGGCAGTTGATCTTCGAGCGGGTCAAGGATTACTGGGGCAAGGACCTGGCGGTCAATCGCGGCAAGTACAACTTCGATCGCATGGAAGTGGAGTTCTACCGCGACAGCGATGTGGCCTTCGAAGCGTTCAAGGCTGGCGAATTCGACATTTACATCGAGCATCAGGCGAAGAACTGGACCAACGGCTACAACTTCCCCGCCGTGCGCCGTGGCGATGTGATCAAGGCGCAGATCCCGCATCAGATCCCGACCCAGAGTCAGGGCCTGTTCATGAACACCCGTCGCGCGACGTTCGCCGACGTTAAGACCCGCGAAGCGCTGGGCCTGATGTTCGACTTCGAATGGACCAACCGCGCACTGTTCAGCAATGCCTACAAACGTACCACCAGTTACTACCCCAACAGTGAATTCACAACCTCCGGCCTGCCGGTCGGGCATGAATGGCTGATGCTCAAGCCGTACAAGGATCAACTGCCGGCCAATCTGTTCACCGAGCCGTTTACCTTGCCAAAAACTGACGGTCGCGGCATTCCCCGGGAAACCATGCGCAAGGCATTGGCATTGCTCGCCGAAGCCGGCTGGAAGCTCAACGGTCAGCGCCTGCAAAACGCCGACGGCCAACCGCTGCGCTTCGAGCTGCTGCTGGTCAATCCGAATCTGGAGCGCCTCTACCAGCCCTACATCGAAAACCTCAACAGCATTGGCATCGACGCGCGCCTGCGCACCGTGGATCGGGCGCAGTACAAACAGCGCCTCGATCAATTTGATTTCGACATGATCTCCATGACTCTCGGTCAGACTCTCAGCCCGGGCCTGGAGCAGTGGCAGTACTTCCACTCCAGTCAGGTGAACGTCAAGGGCAGCAAAAATTACGCGGGCATCGCCAACCCGGTGATCGATCACTTGCTTGAACAATTGCTTGCCGCGCGCACCCGCGACGAACAGGTCGCCGCCGGCAAGGCGCTCGACCGCGTGCTGCTCTGGCAGCACTACAGCATTCCCAACTGGTACCTCAATTATCACCGTCTGGCCTACCGCAACCGGTTGGCCTTCGTCACCACGCCGCCCTACACCCTGGGCCTGAGCGCGTGGTGGCTGAAGTCTTCGGAGAAAGATCGATGAACCCTATCCGCGCCCTGCTCGTCCAGGCCAGCGGCTTGCTGTTCGCCGGGCTGGCCTTTGCCGCCCCGCAACACGCCGTGACCCTGTACAACGAGCCACCGAAATACCCCGCCGATTTCAAACAGTTTGATTACGTAAACCCGGACGCGCCCAAGGGCGGGATTTTCCGTCAGGCCGGTTTTGGTGGCTTCGACAGCCTCAACCCGTTTATCAGCAAAGGCGTGCCGGCCGATGACATCGGGCAGATCTACGACACCCTGACCAAGCACAGCCTCGACGAGCCGTTCACCGAATACGGCCTGATCGCCGGCAAAATCGAAAAGGCCCCGGACAACAGCTGGGTGCGTTTCTATCTGCGTCCCGAAGCACGTTTCCACGATGGTCACCCGGTGCGCGCCGACGACGTTGTGTTCAGCTTCAACACGCTGACCAAGGAAGGCTCGCCGATGTTTCGCGGCTACTACAGCGACGTCTCCGAAGTGATCGCCGAAGACCCGCTGAAAGTGCTGTTCAAGTTCAAACACAGCAACAACCGCGAACTGCCACTGATCCTCGGCCAATTACCGGTGCTGCCAAAACACTGGTGGGCCGATCGCGACTTCAACAAAGGCAACCTGGAAATTCCGCTCGGTAGCGGCCCGTACAAAGTCGCCGAAGTAAAAGCCGGGCGTTCGGTGCGCTACGAACGGGTCAAGGATTACTGGGGCAAGGACCTGCCGGTCAACCGTGGCTTCTACAACTTCGACACGATGACCACCGATTACTACCGCGACAACACGGTCGCCCTCGAAGCCCTGAAGGCCGGGCAGTTCGATTACTGGCTGGAAATGACCGCGAAAAACTGGGCCAACGCTTACAACATTCCGGCGGTCACCGAAGGACGCTTGATCAAGGAACAGATCGCCAACAGCAACCCGACCGGCATGCAGGGCTTCGTTTACAACTTGCGCCGTCCACTGTTCCAGGACGCGCGCGTGCGTCAGGCGCTCGGTCTGCTGTTCGATTTCGAGTGGACCAACAAACAACTCTTCAACGGCGCCTACTTCCGTACCCGCAGCTATTTCGAGAACTCGGAAATGGCCGCCACCGGCCTGCCCGACGCCGATCAACGGGCGATCCTCGAGCCGTTCCGCAGCAAACTGCCGGCGCAGGTGTTCAGCGAAGCGTTCGAAAATCCCAAGACCGATGCCAGCGGCATGATCCGCACCCAGCAGCGCGAGGCTTACCAACTGCTGCAAGAGGCCGGCTGGAAGATCGTCGACGACAAAATGGTCGACGCCACCGGGAAACCAGTGGTCATTGAATTCCTCCTCGCGCAGACCGAATTCGAACGGGTTCTGCTGCCGTTCAAACGCAACCTCAGCGACCTCGGCATCGATCTGGTGATCCGCCGCGTCGACGTTTCGCAGTACATCAACCGCGTACGCTCGCGGGACTTCGACATGATGGTCGGCAGCTTCCCGCAGTCCAACTCGCCGGGTAACGAGCAGCGCGAATACTGGATGAGCGCCGCCGCCGATAAACCGAGCAGCCGCAATTCCCTGGGTTTGAAAGACCCGATCGTCGATCAACTGGTCGAGAACCTGATCAACGCCGATTCACGCAAAAGCCTGGTGGCCCATGCCCGTGCGCTGGATCGTGTGCTGCAATGGGGTTATTACGTGATCCCCAACTGGCACATCAAGACCTGGCGCGTGGCGTACTGGAACCATATCGGTCACCCGAAAGTCTCGCCCAAGTACGACATCGGGATTAACACCTGGTGGGTCAAGCCGGACGCCAAACCGGCGATAGAAGTCGAAACCAAACTGCAAGCCGACCCTGTGGGCACGGAGTAATCAGATGCTGGCGTATATTTTTCGGCGACTGCTGCTGATCATCCCGACCCTGTTCGGCATTCTGCTGATCAACTTCGTGATCATCCAGGCCGCGCCCGGTGGCCCGGTGGAACAGATGATCGCCAAGCTCGAAGGCTTCGAAGGCGCCACCAGTCGCATCGCCGGCGGCGGTGCCGAGGTGTCGGTGGCCGGCTCGTCCTATCGCGGCGCGCAGGGTCTGGACCCGGCGCTGATCAAGGAAATCGAACACATGTACGGGTTCGACAAATCGGCCCCGGAACGCCTGTGGATCATGGTCAAGAACTACGCGCAGCTGGATTTCGGCGACAGTTTCTTCCGCGACGCCAAGGTGATCGACCTGATCAAGGAAAAGATGCCGGTGTCGATCTCGCTGGGGTTGTGGAGCACGCTGATCATGTACCTGGTGTCGATCCCGCTGGGGATCGCCAAGGCCACCCGGCACGGCAGCCACTTCGATGTCTGGACCAGTTCGGCGATCATCGTCGGTTATGCGATCCCGGCGTTCCTCTTTGCGATTCTGCTGATCGTGGTGTTTGCCGGCGGCAGTTATCTCGACTGGTTCCCGCTAAGGGGCCTGACCTCAAACAACTTCGATGAGCTGAGCTTCGGCGGCAAGATCCTCGATTACTTCTGGCACCTGGCTCTGCCGGTAACGGCTCTGGTGATCGGTAACTTCGCGACCATGACCCTGCTGACCAAAAACAGCTTTCTCGACGAAATCAACAAGCAATACGTGGTCACCGCCAAGGCCAAAGGCCTGACCCGCCACCGCGTGCTCTACGGCCATGTATTCCGCAACGCCATGCTGCTGGTGATTGCCGGATTCCCGTCGGCGTTCATCGGGATCTTCTTCACAGGATCCTTGCTGGTGGAAGTGATCTTCTCCCTCGATGGTTTGGGCCTGATGAGTTTCGAAGCGGCGATCAACCGCGATTACCCGGTGGTGTTCGGCACCCTGTTCATCTTCACCCTGCTCGGGCTGGTGGTGAAACTGATCGGCGACCTCACCTACACCTTGGTCGATCCGCGCATCGACTTCGAAAGCCGGGAGCATTGAGATGAACCTGTCCCCTCTCAACCGCCGCCGCTTCGAACTGTTCAAAGCCAACAAGCGCGGCTGGTGGTCGCTGTGGCTGTTTCTGGTGCTGTTCGGCCTGAGCCTGGGCGCCGAGCTGATCGCCAATGACAAGCCGCTGGTGGTGCATTACGACAACAGCTGGTACTTCCCGGCGATCAAGCGTTACCCGGAAACCACCTTCGGCGGCGAATTTCCGCTGGAGGCCAACTATAAAAGCCCGTACATCCGCGAACTGCTCAAGGCCAAGGATGCCTGGGTGTTGTGGGCGCCGATTCCCTACAGTTACCAAAGCATCAACTACGACCTGAAAGTCCCGGCCCCGGCGCCGCCTTCGGCGGACAACTTGCTGGGCACTGACGATCAGGGCCGCGACGTGCTGGCGCGGGTGATTTACGGTTTCCGTATTTCCGTGCTGTTCGCGCTGACGCTGACCGTGTTGAGTTCGATCATCGGCGTGATTGCCGGTGCTTTGCAGGGCTTCTATGGCGGCTGGGTCGACCTGGCCGGGCAGCGTTTTCTGGAGATCTGGTCGGGGCTACCGGTGCTGTACCTGCTGATCATTCTCGCCAGTTTCGTCCAGCCGAATTTCTGGTGGCTGCTGGGGATCATGCTGCTGTTTTCGTGGATGAGCCTTGTCGACGTGGTGCGCGCCGAGTTTCTCCGTGGCCGTAACCTCGAATACGTGCGTGCAGCGCGGGCGCTGGGCATGCAGAACGGCGCGATCATGTTCCGCCATATCCTGCCCAACGCGATGGTCTCGACCATGACGTTTATGCCGTTCATCCTCACCGGCGCCATCGGCACCCTGACTGCGCTGGACTTCCTCGGTTTCGGCTTGCCGGCCGGCAGTCCGTCGCTGGGTGAACTGGTCGCCCAGGGCAAATCCAACCTGCAAGCGCCGTGGCTGGGCATGAGTGCCTTCGCCGTGCTGGCGTTGATGTTGAGTTTGCTGGTGTTTATCGGCGAGTCCGCTCGCGATGCCTTCGACCCGAGGAAGTGAAATGAATCAGGACAATCTGATCGAAGTGCGTGACCTCGCCGTCGAATTCGGATTCGGCGAACGCGTGCACCGGGTCGTCGAAGGCGTGAGTTTCGACATCAAGCGTGGTGAAACCCTGGCGCTGGTCGGCGAATCCGGCTCCGGAAAATCGGTGACCGCGCACTCGATCCTGCGTTTGCTGCCCTATCCGATGGCGCGTCACCCGGCTGGCAGCATCAATTACGCCGGGCAAAATCTGCTGGGCCTCAGTGAAAAGACTATCCGCCACATTCGCGGCAACCGCATCGCCATGATCTTTCAGGAACCGATGACGTCGCTGAACCCACTGCACTCGATCGAGAAGCAGATCAACGAAGTGCTCGGCATCCATAAGGGCCTGACCGGCAAAGTCGCGACCAAACGCACGCTGGAGCTGCTGGAGATGGTCGGCATCCCCGAGCCGCACAAGCGCCTCAAGGCCCTGCCCCACGAGTTGTCCGGTGGCCAGCGCCAGCGCGTGATGATCGCCATGGCCCTGGCCAACGAGCCGGAACTGCTGATTGCCGACGAGCCGACCACCGCGCTGGACGTGACCGTTCAGCTGAAAATCCTCGATTTGCTCAAGGAACTTCAGGCTCGATTGGGCATGTCGCTGTTACTGATCAGTCACGATTTGAACCTGGTGCGAAGAATTGCGCATCGCGTATGTGTCATGCAGCGCGGTTGCATCGTCGAACAGGCATCGTGCGCAGAGCTGTTCCGTTCGCCGCAGCATCCGTACACTCGGGAATTGCTCGGCGCGGAGCCCAGCGGAGGCCCGGCGAGCAATAAAATCGGCGCGCCGCTGCTTGAAGTCGAGGACCTGAAAGTCTGGTTCCCGATCAAGAAAGGCCTGCTCAAGCGCACGGTGGATCACGTCAAGGCAGTGGACGGCATCAATTTCAGCCTGCCTCAGGGTCAGACTCTGGGGATTGTCGGGGAAAGCGGTTCCGGCAAATCCACCCTGGGTCTGGCGATTTTGCGGCTGATCGGCAGCAAAGGCGCGATCCGTTTTGAAGGCAAGCAGCTAGACTGCCTGACGCAGAACGAGGTTCGCCCGTTGCGCCGGGAGATGCAGGTGGTGTTTCAGGACCCGTTTGGCAGCCTGAGCCCGCGCATGTGTGTCAGTGACATCGTTGGCGAGGGCCTGCGGATTCACAAGATGGGCACCGCCGAGGAGCAAGAAGCGGCGATTATTGCGGCATTGAAGGAGGTAGGTCTGGATCCGGAAACCCGGCACCGCTACCCCCACGAATTTTCCGGTGGGCAACGGCAACGAATCGCCATTGCCCGGGCTTTGGTGCTGAAACCGGCGCTGATCCTGCTGGACGAGCCGACGTCGGCGCTCGACCGGACGGTGCAGCGGCAAGTGGTGGAGCTGTTGCGTTCACTGCAAGCCAAGTACAACCTGACGTATTTGTTTATCAGCCATGATCTGGCTGTCGTCAAAGCGCTGAGCCACCAGTTGATGGTGGTCAAGCATGGCCAAGTGGTCGAACAGGGAGACGCGCAATGTATTTTTGCCGCCCCCCAACATCCGTATACACAGCAGTTGCTGGAAGCCGCTTTTTTGGCACCAGCCACTGCGCAATAACCTGAAAGAGGAGCAACACATGGGTTTTCTCGCCGGTAAGCGCGTACTGATCGTCGGTGTCGCCAGCAAGCTGTCCATCGCATCCGGCATCGCTGCCGCCATGCATCGCGAGGGCGCTGAGCTTGCCTTCACTTATCAGAACGACAAACTGAAAGGTCGTGTTGAAGAATTCGCCCAAGGCTGGGGTTCGAGCCCTGAGCTGTGCTTCCCGTGCGACGTGGCCAGCGATGAAGAAATCGCCAAGGTCTTCGAAGCACTGAGCAAGAAGTGGGACGGCCTGGACTGCATCGTCCACTCCGTTGGTTTCGCCCCGGGCGACCAACTGGACGGCGATTTCACCGAAGCCACCACCCGTGACGGTTTCCGCATCGCTCACGACATCAGCGCCTACAGCTTCGTGGCCCTGGCCAAAGCCGGCCGCGAAATGATGAAAGGCCGCAACGGCAGCCTGCTGACCCTGTCGTACCTGGGCGCCGAGCGCACCATGCCTAACTACAACGTGATGGGCATGGCCAAGGCTTCGCTGGAAGCTGGCGTACGTTACCTGGCCGGCTCCCTGGGCCCGGACGGCACCCGCGTCAACTGCGTATCGGCTGGCCCGATCCGTACCCTGGCAGCCTCCGGCATCAAGAACTTCCGCAAGATGCTGGCCGCCAACGAAGCGCAAACCCCGCTGCGTCGCAACGTCACCATCGACGAGGTCGGCAACGCCGGCGCCTTCCTGTGCTCCGACCTGGCGTCGGGCATCAGCGGCGAAATCATGTACGTCGACGGCGGCTTCAACACCACCGCCATGGGCAACATCGAAGAGTGATCTTCGCTTAGCCGATAAATAACCCGCCTGTTCAGGCGGGTTTTTTTATGCCTGCAACACTGTCCCCTGTGGGAGCGAGCCTGCTCGCGAAGGTGTCCATTCAGTCACCTGCTCATTGCCTGACACAGCGCTTTCGCGAGCAGGCTCGCTCCCACATGGATCTGCGGCGAACCGGGATGTTTTGAACACCAAAGGACCTGTGGGAGTGAGCTTGCTCACGAAAAGGCCGGCACCTTCAACAGAGATGTTGCCTGACCGGACACCTTCGCGAGCAGGCTCGCTCCCACATGGATCTGCGGCGAACCGGGATGTTTGGAACACCAAAGGACCTGTGGGAGTGAGCTTGCTCACGAAGAGGCCGGCACCTTCAACAGAGATGTTGCCTGACCGGACGCCTTCGCGAGCAGGCTCACTCCTACAGGGGGTCTGCGGTGCATTCACTAACAACCCTTCAACGCCTGCTTTTGCGCATACATGGCCCCATCCGCATCCGCCAGCAAGCGATCCACGGTTTCATGGCGTTTCGAATCATATTCAATCTGGCCGACGCTGAAGCGAATCGCATAGCCCCGGTGCAGCGTGGCATTACGCTCTTCGAGAATATCCTTGAGCCGCGCCATGATCGCCGTGGTTTCGACATGGCTGGAGCCGGTCAACAGCGCGACGAACTCATCCCCGCCCAAACGCCCGACCACATCGCTCTCGCGGAAGGCAATGCGCAACACATCGGCAAAGGTCTTCAGCGCACTGTCACCCTCGGCATGCCCATACAGATCGTTGATCTGCTTGAAGTCATTGAGGTCGAAAAACAGCAAGGTTGCCGGCCGTTCCAGCCGCGCGCAGGCGTCCAGCGCATGCTGCGCCAGTTGTTTGAAACCACGGCGATTGGACAGCAAGGTCAATTCATCCATGCTCGCGATCTGCACGGCGGTCAACTCTTGCTCGGCCATTTCCGCCAGATCCCGCAACAATGCGCGCTCTTCGTCGTCGAGTTCACGGGGCTTGGTGTCAATCAGGCACAGCGTGCCCATTTTGTTGCCGTTGGGCACGGTCAAAGGGTAACCGGCGTAGAAGCGAATGTTCGGCGCGCCGGTCACTAGCGGGTTGTCGTGGAAGCGCACATCTTCGCGGGCGTCCGGCACCAACAGCAGACCGTCGTTAAGAATCGCATGGCCGCAGAATGAAACATCCCTCGGCGTCTCGCTGACATCAAGCCCCACACACGACTTGAACCACTGCCGATTGGTGTCGACCAGCGTCACCAGTGCGATCGGCACATTGAACAGGCGTTTGGCCAACCGTGTCAGTCGATCGAAACGCTCTTCAGGGGCGGAATCGAGCAGTTCGAGTCCGAGTAGCGCTTGAACTCGCGCCGTTTCATTCGCGGGTTTTCCTGGAACCAGCATCAGCACACTCCATTGGCAACAATGCTTTCAAGCGTAGCGCTAATTTGGCAATGGCTCACATTTGCGCCACCGGGCATGGCCCGCCCGCATCGGCCCACAGCTTGAATTGCGCGACAAAAATATCGTGCGGCACCGGCACCGGCGCGCGCCCTGCTCCGGGATTCCAGCCCCACAGCACCAGTTTGTCTTCGCTGACATGTTTGATCAGCGCGGCGAAGTCGCGATCGCCGTTGCTCGAACGGTCTTTGATCATCGCGCAGAGCTTGTCCGGTGGCAGGCCGATCCAGGCCATTTTGTGAGCGGCCGGCGGCAGGCTCCAGTGCGGCGCGCCCGGTGGCGCATGCGGGCCGTAACTGGCCGGCGGATTGTTTTCTGCGTGACAGGTTGCACACGGCAAACCGGCCGCACCCTTGCCGTCCATGCCGCGCACCACGTTCATCGCGTGGGGGATGCCGGCGTCGAACTGCAACGGCGAATCACCGGGAATGTGACAGTTCTGGCAGCGCGGACTTTGAAAGACTTTCTGCACCGTGCCGAAGGCCTTCAAGGCCTCCTGATCATCGGCAAACAGGTCCGAGGCATAGCCGCCCAGCCCGAGAAGGATCACTGTGCCCAACACTAGATGTCGTTTCATCTCACACCCCCGACAGTTGCAGCGGCAACTCGCGCAGGCGCTGCCCGGTCAGGGCGAACACCGCGTTGGCCACGGCTGGCGCGGTCGGCGGCACACCGGCCTCGCCGATGCCGCCGGGTTTGTCGCTGCTGGGCACAATGTGCACCTCGACCACCGGCATCTCGTTGAGCCGCAGCACCTGATAATCGTGATAGTTGGATTGCACCACCGCGCCGTCCTTGAGCGTCAGCTTGCTGTGCAGCGCCATGCCCAGACCGAAGGTGATGCACGATTCCATCTGCGCCGCGATGCTTTGCGGATTCACCGCGATCCCGCAGTCCACCGCGCAGACCACGCGATGCACGCGAATTGCCAGATTGTCCTGGGACACCTCGGCGACCTGCGCCACGTAACTGCCGAACGATTCGTGCACCGCCACGCCCAGCGCATGGCCGTCCGGCAACGGTGCTTTCCAGTTGGCTTTCTCCACCGCCAGATTGAGCACACCTAAATGCCGAGGATGCTCCTTGAGCAAGGTTCGTCGGTACTCGACCGGATCCTTGCCCGCCGCCGTGGCCATTTCATCGATCAGCGATTCCATGACAAACGCCGTGTGACTGTGACCTACCGAGCGCAGCCACAGCACATTGATGCCGGTTTGCGGTGAATGCAGATCGACCTGGTGATTGGCCAGGCCTTTGACGTAAGGGCTGTCGGAGACGCCTTCAACCGACGTCGCGTCAACGCCGTTCTTGACCATGGTTTTTTCCAGCATCGTCCCGGCCATGATCGACTGCCCGACCAGCACATGCTGCCAGCTCGACGGCAAACCATCGGCGCCCAAACCGATCTTGGCCTGATGCAAAAACATCGAGCGGTAGTAACCGCCGCGAATATCGTCTTCGCGCGACCACACGGTTTTCACCGGCATGGCCGCGGCTTTCGCCACTTGCACGGCTTCGGCGACAAAGTCAGACGTTGGATTGGCCCGGCGCCCGAAACCGCCACCCAAAAACTCAGTGTGGATTTCGACCTGCTCCGGCTTCAGCCCGGTGATCTTGCCGGCGACCATTTGATCCAGCGTCTGAAACTGCGTACCGGTCCAGATTTCGCATTTCTCGGCGCTGATTTTCACCGTGCAATTGAGCGGTTCCATCGGCGCATGGGCCAGATACGGCACGCTGTATTCGACGTCAATCTTCTTCGCAGCTTTGCCGAAACTGCCTTTAGCATCCCCGGCCTGACTGGCTGACGTGCCTTGCGTCGTGGCCAGTTTGCGGAAGCTCGCCAGCAATTTTTCACTGCTCAGATCCGCATGCGGGCCCAGATCCCAATCGACCTTCAGCGCATCACGGCCCAGTTTCGCCGCCCAATAATGATCAGCAATCACCGCAACCCCGCTCGGCACTTGAACTACTTTGTGCACGCCCGGCACCGCCAGCGCTTCGGCACCTTCGAAGGATTTAACGCTGGCACCGAATACCGGTGGGCGCGCAACCATCGCGGTCATCAAGCCTTCAAACTGCACGTCCATGCCGAACTTGGCGCGGCCGGTGATCTTCTCCGGCGTGTCGAGGCGTTTGGTCGGTTTGCCGATAATTTTCCAGTCCTTGGCTTCCTTGAAAGTGATCGATTTGGGATCCGGCACCGGCAGTTGCCCGGCGGCATCTGCCAGCTCGCCGTAAGTCGCGCGCTTGTCACCAGCGATGACCACGCCCGATTCGGTACGAATCGCCGATGGCGCCACTTCAAAACGCTTCGCTGCCGCCTCGACCAACATCTGCCGTGCGGTCGCGCCCGCCAGCCGATAACGGTCGAACTCCATCCACGTCGACGTCGAGCCGCCGGTAATCTGCATGCCGCCAAACCCCGGCATGCCGTAATCCGCCGCTGACGCCGGTGAATGTTCAACGCGGATTTTCGACCAATCGGCGTCCAGCTCCTCGGCAATCAACATGGTCAGGCCGGTCCAGATGCCCTGGCCCATCTCCGAATGGCCCAGTAAAACGGTGACGCTGTTGTCAGCGGCAATCCGCAAGAACGCATTCGGTGCAAACACCTTGCCTTCGTTCTCGGCGGCATAGGCAAACTTGTGCCCGCCGGGGACGACAAACGCCACCACCAGACCGCCGCCCAACACGGCACTGCCCTTGAGAAAACCCCGACGCGATACAGGACTGTTCATCACCTATCTCCCACAGATTGAATCAGCCGATTTCCGATGCACGCTTAACCGCTGCGCGAATGCGGGGATAGGTGCCGCAGCGGCAGATATTGCCGGAGAGCGCCTGATCGATATCGCTGTCGGTGGGTTTGGGGATTTTCGCCAGCAGCGCGGCAGCAGACATGATCTGCCCCGACTGGCAGTAACCGCACTGCACCACGTCGAGTTCGGCCCAGGCTTGCTGCACCGGGTGCGAGCCATCGGTGGACAGGCCTTCGATGGTGAGGATTTTCTGCCCGTGGGCTACGGCGGTTGCGGGCGTGATACAGGCGCGCAATGGCGCGCCGTCAACGTGCACGGTGCAGGCCCCGCACTGGGCCATGCCACAACCGAATTTGGTACCGGTCAGGTGCGCGACATCGCGCAGGACCCAGAGCAACGGCATGTCCGCGGGGACATCGAGCTCCTGATCCTTGCCATTGATATTCAAGGTCAGCATCGGGGAAATTCCTCAGACTCACGGTGTTCTGAAGGGGCGTCGCTGTGGCCATCAATGCCTACGCACGCCTCGGCTTATCCCTTTCAGCAAAGCCTAATTTGCGTACGAAGCCAGACGTTGCGACCACCGGTCATGCAGACGTCGACTTTAATCCTACAGTTGATAACGGCTCGCACTGAGCCAGCGCTGTAGAAAACTCGTCATGAGCGAAACCGGTCCGCGATTACCGCGCGGGTTATCCATCAGATTGGTCTGGAGTTGCGAACATGGGATTTGTCACCACGAAAGACGGCGTCGAGATTTTCTACAAGGACTGGGGCCCGAAAGACGCGCCAGTGATCCACTTCCACCACGGCTGGCCGCTCAGTTCCGACGATTGGGATGCGCAGATGCTGTTCTTCCTCGGCAAAGGCTTTCGGGTGGTTGCCCATGATCGCCGTGGGCACGGGCGTTCGAGCCAGGTCTGGGACGGGCACGATATGGACCATTACGCCGACGATACGCTGGCCGTGGTTAATCATCTGGGGCTGAAGAACGTGGTGCATGTCGGTCACTCGACCGGTGGCGGTGAGGTGATTCATTACATCGCCCGGCATGGTCAGGACAACGTTGCCAAAGGTGTGCTGATCAGTGCGGTGCCACCGTTGATGGTGCAGACCGAGAGCAACCCGGGTGGACTGCCGAAATCGGTGTTCGATGACTTTCAGGCGCAACTCGCGGCGAACCGGGCGCAGTTCTATCGGGATATTCCGACCGGGCCTTTCTACGGCTACAACCGGCCGGGGGCCACGCCTTCGGAAGGGATTATTGCCAACTGGTGGCGGCAAGGGATGATTGGCGGGGCAAAGGCGCATTACGACGGGATCGTCGCGTTTTCGCAGACGGACTTCACCGAGGACTTGAAGAAGGTCACCGTGCCGGTGCTGGTGATGCATGGTGAGGATGATCAGATTGTGCCGTACGCGGACTCGGGGCCGTTGTCGGCGAAGTTGCTGCCCAATGGCACGTTGAAATCGTATCCGGGGTTTCCGCATGGGATGCCGACGACGGAGGCGGAGACGATTAACGCGGATCTGCTGGCGTTTATTCGCGGTGAAGATCTGTAAGTTTATGCACTGCACCCTGTGGGAGCGAGCTTGCTCGCGAAAGCGTCATTACTTTCAATATTGATGTCGACTGACACGACGCCTTCGCGAGCAAGCTCGCTCCCACAGGGACTATGTGACATGCCAAAAATCGTCACTCCATCCAAGTCCCACAAGTTTTCTGCCCCCTCTACTCCTCTGTACGCCCCGTGCTTTCACGATCACGCTCGTAGTGGTGAGCCAATGGCAGCGCCGGTAGCCACGACTCGCGGCGAATGGTCCAGAGTTCGTAGGTGGGTTTGAACTGATTAGGCTCATCGAGCGATCCGACGTTGACCTCTACTTCATCTTCGGAACGTGTGAACACCGGAGAGCCGCAGCGAGGGCAGAAAAAGCGCCCATTGTAGTCGCGGGTTTCGCCGGTGACTTTCAGCGCATCCTCGGGAAATATGGCCGAGGTGTGAAAGAGCGCGCCATGGCGCTTGCGGCAGTCGAGGCAGTGGCAGATACCGACGCGGTAGGGCTGACCTGTCACTTCGAAACGGACATCGCCGCACAGGCAACCGCCAGTCAATCGATTCATGTCACACCTCCTCTGCTCGACCTCAAACTACAGATCGTCCAAATCGGGAAAGGCAATCCTGCCCAGCGTCCAAGGCTCAACAATCTGGCAATGCACATTGCGCAGAAATGAGCCCCACTCGCTTCGGTTATGGGCATCCGGGCCGGTGACCGTCAGTAACAGATATTCATCCCGAAACGCGTCATAGGCATAGATCAGCCAAAAGTCATTATCAGCATCGTCAACCAATACAGTGCGGTAATACTGACGATTTATTTTTGCCCATCGAGCTTGCAGTGACGAAGTACTGGCAAGGTGGATATGGTGCATATCGGTCAGATCGAGTCGTTCGTCACGCCCGAAAATCCCGGGTAATTCACCGCACACCTTGTAGTTATAAAAATGTGCAGCGAAGTTTTGCCAGTTAGTGATTTGTTCAAAAAGCGCAGAAATCTTGATGGCTGGCATTCAGGCCTACTTTGTAATAGGTAGCCTGCCAGTGATCACAAATTTATCGAACACTTTCTGCCCATCACGCGCGGCTTGCCGAACATCAAGGAACGTCAGCTCATCACGGACTTTCTTTTTGTCAGGTTTGTCGGTCTTTCTGGTGGTGGCCATCGGAGCCTCCGAAGGATGTGTATTCATGCTGACCAGCTTAAGTGATTAAGTTTTGACCGGCAAACGATAGGATCTTGTTTCAAGGCAGACAAGTCGGCGGATTCTTGCAGATCTGTAGGTCATTACACCCAAAATTGTAGTCCGTAAAACTCCTGAATTTAGACCTCATTGCTCGGCAATGCCCATTGGTAAACATCATCCGGTTATCACGTTTAAAGCACACAACCCGTTACGCCATCCACCCTACAACACCTTGCGTCGTTACCTACGCGTACGCCAGAATCCGCCGGCTTACACGGCTATGGGCCGGGCTATATCGTTGGCCTGTCACTGCAAAACAGTGATCGGGTTTGGTAGCCCGCTTTAAATTGTCGTTGTTGCGACACCGTCGATGCTGTCTCCTTTTTTTGAGGTATGGCTTTGTATGGTGGGCATGCGTGGGGCTCATCCGTGAGCGCCGGGTTACCCAATTTGACCGGTCTACCAACCCGCGCATGGCCGCCACCCGCCGTTTGGTAGCGAGGGTGATGGCTCCCATTTTTTCAAATTGGAGCTTTATCTATGTTTAAGATCACGCCAAATCCACCGCCCACCGATCCAATCCCTCACGACCCCGCGCTCAACCCGCAAAAGGTCAAAGAGGCGACCGACCGCGCCCTCGACTACTACCTGCGACCCGAAGCACTGGGTGCTCCACCAAGCTCGCCCCCGTTTCGCCCGGTCTATCTGGTCGACCCCACGCTGGATGAAGAAACCCTGTTGGTCGAAGCCTGTGAGTCGCTTTCCTACGCCCACTCCATGGCCGGCAACATCGCCAACTCAATAGGCGGCCCGGAGCGCAAACCGCTGCTGGCGCTACAACAGGTGATCATGCTCAACGAGCTGTTGGTCAATCGACTGCTGGACAAGCTGCGCGTACCTCAATAGTCCCCAGACGAAATGAGTGAGGGGGCCTCCCCTCACTTTCGCTGTGCCGCATCCCTCACCTCGCTGACTGTTCTCCCCACGCCCAACGGGAGATCGACATGCACAAGCGCACACGACAACAACTGCGTCCATACTGATTATTTCGCCCAATTGGGAAACCGCCATGCCCTCCCCCGAATCCAGCCTTTTGCAGAGCTGGCACGACAACGCTGATGCCTGGATCGAAACGATCCGCAGCGGCGCCATTGAAAGCCGTCAGCAGGTCACCGATCAGGCGATTGTGCTGGCGATCATGGGCCAGCAGCCGCAGCGAGTGCTTGATCTTGGTTGCGGCGAAGGCTGGTTGTTGCGGGCGCTGGCGGATCGCGGGATTGAAGCTGTCGGTGTGGATGGCGATGCGCGGCTGATTGAAGCGGCGCATTTGGCGGGGGCGGCGCAGGTGCATGTCGCGAGTTACGAAGCGCTGGTCGATGGCAAGGTCGATATCGGTCGCGACTACGACCTGGTGTGCGCGAATTTCTCGCTACTGCATCAAGACATAATTCCGCTGCTTGCCGCGATGAATGCCTTGCTTGTTACCGGAGGTGTTGTGGTCATTCAGACACTGCATCCATGGTCTGTCGCGGCAGGCGATTACCAGGATGGCTGGCGCGAAGAAACCTTTGCCGGGTTCAAGGGCCAGTGGCAACCGATGCCGTGGTATTTCCGCACCTTGTCGAGCTGGCTGAATGCGCTGGATATGGCCGGGTTCCAGCTGGCCAGCCTGCAAGAGCCACAACACCCGCAAAGTCCAGTGCCGCAGTCATTGCTGATGGTTGCCGAGCGCCGCTGAGATTTCAGAAACACCACACTGTGGGAGCGAGCTTGCTCGCGAAAGCGGTGTGTCAGGCAATACAAATGCAGACCGTGCTGACGCCTTCGCGAGCAAGCTCGCTCCCACAGGGTTTTGCGTTAACCAAATATCCAGGGAACGCTCCCACAGGGATCTATGCGGTTTGCGGGATCATCTGCGTGTCATGGATGCGGTACTGCGCCAGCAGGCGCATGACGTAGACGATCTTGATCAGGGTCGGGCCGAGGATGGTCAGCGAATGCATCGCCACCAGCAGTGCAATCGGCATCAAAATTCAACCAAATTCAAGCGCTTGAGCACAACAGAGTCAATTTGACACAGGAACATTTATGTCAATTTGACTCAACCTCTAGTCGTTATGACTACAGTTTCTGACGCCCGCGAACTTGTCGATCTACGGCAACGGCAATCGACCAAGGACTGACTACGCTGTTAATCCAGCGTGTCTAACCTGCCGAGGATGACTGCCATGCAACGCTTTCAGAAACTTACGCCCTGCCTGTGGTTCGACGATCAGGCCGAAGCCGCCGCGAAGTTTTACTGCTCGATCTTCGATCACTCGAAAATCACCGGTCTGACCCACTACAGCAAGGTCGGTCAGGAATTTCATGGCAAGCCGGAAGGTGCGGTGATGACCGTCAGTTTCGAGCTCGATGGCCAGAGCTTCACCGGCCTTAACGGTGGGCCGATGTTCAAGTTCAGCGAGGCGATCTCGTTTCAGGTCAATTGCCAGAATCAGGAAGAAGTCGACCATTTCTGGGGCAACCTGTCCGAGGGTGGCCCCGTCGAAGCCCAGCAATGCGGCTGGCTCAAGGACAAGTTCGGCGTGTCGTGGCAGATCGTGCCGGTGGCCTTTATGCACATGATGCTGGACCCGGACACCGCCAAGTCGCAGCGCGCGATGCAGGCGATGTTCACGATGAAAAAACTCGACATTGCCGAACTCGAACGGGCCTTTGCCGGCCAGAGCTAATACACTGGCGCCCTGGCCTGCCGGGAATGAAAACGATGAAACACGCTGCCGCCAAAAAACCTGAAAAAGCCCCGCGTTTCTGGCGCGACGCGGCGCTGCCATTCATTGAAGCGCGAGCCATCGCCGATGGCCGCGAGGTCTGCTACGCGCGACACTCCCACGCGCATTTCTCCATCGGTGCGATCACCGCCGGGCGCAGTACGTATGTGCATGAGCAAGCTCAGTTCGAAGTCGCGGCGGGCACCGTGGTGCTGATGAATCCCGGCGATGTGCATGCGTGCAATCCGATCGATGATCAGCCATGGTCGTATGTGATGCTGTACGTCGAGACGCCATGGCTGACGGATTTGCAGCATCAGTTGGGGTTCGCCAGTGATCTTGAGTTTCGGCGTTTTTCCACCACACACCTTGATGACGCTGCGCTCTTCAACGAACTGAACGGACTGTATCAAACGTTGGTCGACCCGCAACAGGATGTGCTGCGCAAACAGAGCGCAGCAGTGGAGTTTTTCAGCGACCTGCAACTGCGTTTGAACCCCGCCGGGCCCTCTCTGCGCGAACCCAATTTCAAACTGGAACGCGCTGCCGATTTCATCCGCGAGCACTGCACCGAAATGCTCAACCTCGACGACATCTGCGCCGCAGCACAGCTGTCACCGTCGTACCTGATCCGCGCCTTCAAACAGCATCACGGCATGACGCCCCACGCGTTTTTGGTCAACCAGCGCATCCAGTTCGCCCGCGAGCGTTTGCGCGGCGGGCAGTTGATTGCTGATGTGGCCCTGGAAGCCGGGTTTGCCGATCAGGCGCATTTTCAACGGGCGTTCAAACAGCATCTGGCGGCAACGCCGGGGCAGTATCGCGGCTGACCCCCGCACGCTCCCGGCGGATCGAGCGTAGTTAACTCCTGCCGTTTGACCACACGCCCAATTCAGGGAACCTTGTCACGGTTTGCCCGCGATCAGGCAGCGCAATCATCGATTCAACGCCAGAAAGTATTCGCGCCCAAAAACGGGTCGTCTCCCTCGGTGGGCGTCCATGGTTTGGGCTCGAAGATCTCTGCTTCCTGTTCACCAGAAACGCCCATCAGCCCTGTCGATTGCAGCGAAATAATGTGGACCGTGCCATCGAGAGAACAGGAGACATACCCCAGAGAATCGTCGGGACTCACGGCGACGCTTACCGGGAGCCGCCCCACCCGGACTCTTCGCACCGCACCCGACGCTATATCGATTATTGAAACGGTATCCGTATGAAGATTGCAGCAGAAGGCTTGAGTGCCGGCATGATTCACGACCACAGCGCGGGCCATATCACTGAAGGGCAATGTTCTGATCACTGCCCCGGTATAGGCATTGATCTGCAGAATGTCATCGGTAGACACAGAAGTATTAACGTTGACGAAAATACTGTTACCGTCCGGGGTGATGGCAAGATTGAGTGGTGAGGATTTCAACCCGATAGATCTGACAACCAGCAGCGTTTGAATATCGATGACCTGAATTGAATTGGAGCCCGCAGCGCTAAGGTACATAAACTTGCCGTCGGGATGTGCAACACATTGATAAGGAGACTGACCAACCGGAATCCTTTTGATGACTTGCTGTCTTTGAAGATCAATGACGTCAACTGAAGCGCCATACAGGTTGCTGACGAATGCCAGGCTTTCATCCTGGTTCAATGCAACATTGAAAGGCGCATTCCCTACCGGGAAGCTCGCGATAGTGGCTGAGCGTTCGATATCGAGGACATACAGCCTCTGTTCCGGGATGTTTCCGGCAAAGGCCCGTTTACCGTCCCGACTCAATACATGGTGAATCCAGCCATTCGCCTGGACAGGAATGTAGCGGTCGACAACTGATTTTTCAGTATCTATGACGGCGATGGAATTATTGTTCACCGGGGCCACATAGACACGCGTTCCATCTCGGCTAAAGGTGATGTCTCTTATATGGGGTCCGACGACAATCACCCGGGATTCACCGTGCTCTGTCACTCTCAACGTCTCGGTTGCCGTGCTCCCGACACTGGAGGCGGTCAAGGTGTAAGTCCCGGGAACGATTGTCCCTTTGATACCTTCCACTGTCAGCGTGCCGTCCGCTCGCGTTGGAAAGTCACGATCTCCTCCAGTCCCGTCGAGATACAGCGTACCGGCAGGCAAAATCACAGAAAGGGTTCCGGCCGTCCCCTGTCCTTCCCGGGTCAGGCTTAGCTCAATGTCCTTGACGCGTCCACCGGGAGCGACACTGTAAGGGCCATTGAGATACGCAACCACATATCGGGACTGGCTGGCATGGATGTCCATGAACGTCGTCGCAGACAAATTGCTGTTGCCCAGTTGATCGACCACCCGGGCACTGATCGGCATCTGGGGGTTGTCGCCGATTTGCTGGAAGTCCTGCGCCGTCAGGGTCAGCGAGAGCGGCTGGGAGGGGTCCATGACGGTAATCGTGCGGCTCCAGATTCCCATCTTCAGCGTGACCTAGTCGTACTGACGCTTGAAGCTGATATCAAAGGTCATCGCAACCCCGTTCGCCGCTTCCGTTGGGCCGACACTGGCAGGATGATTGACAATAATGCCGCCTGGCGCGGGATAGCCCGGGGCCGGGTTGTGATACAGCACGTCAAGGATCGGTGTGGAGTCTTCGAAATTTTGTCCAGGA
>NZ_UTHA01000003.1 GCF_900582195.1 Pseudomonas viridiflava | reverse complement strand
GTAAGGAGCCAGCGCCGGCCATCCTTCCCAGCCATCACCCCAGCGGAAAACCACGTTGCGCAGGTTGAGTTCAACCAGACGCTCCTTGGCACGGTCCTGCAGGACCTTGATGCGCTCGACCGAGAACACCCTCTCCACCAGTTGCGCCAGTACGGCAGTCTGATAGCCCGAGCCGGTACCGATCTCCATCACCTTGTCCAGCGGCCCCGCCGCCAGCAGAAGCTCGCTCATGCGAGCCACCATGTAAGGCTGGGAAGTCGTCTGGTTATGTCCGATGGGCAATGCAGTGTCTTCATAGGCGCGATGCGCCAGCGCTTCGTCGACGAACAGGTGACGTGGCGTCTTGCGGATCACATCCAGCACATGATTGTTCGACACACCTTCTTCGTAC
>NZ_UTHA01000062.1 GCF_900582195.1 Pseudomonas viridiflava | reverse complement strand
ACCCAGGTGGCGACGCCGTTGGTGGAAGTGCTGGAGCGCAGGCGCGGCGTCTGTCAGGACTTCGCGCACCTGATGCTTGCCTGTCTGCGTTCCCGTGGGCTGGCGGCGCGTTATGTCAGCGGCTATCTGCTGACCCAGCCACCCCCCGGACAGCCTCGCCTGATCGGTGCGGACGCCTCGCATGCCTGGGTGTCGGTGTTCTGTCCTGCGTCGGGCTGGGTCGATTTCGACCCGACCAACAACGTGCAGCCCGCACTGGAACACATCAGTCTGGCGTGGGGACGCGACTTCTCCGATGTATCGCCATTGCGCGGTGTCATTCTGGGTGGCGGCACGCATGAC
>NZ_UTHA01000170.1 GCF_900582195.1 Pseudomonas viridiflava | reverse complement strand
CCACCAGCAATGCCAGTGACGGCAGAAAGTGACTCAGTCGCGCAGCAGATGGACGTAACAAAAGAGGCTGTCTCCTCGCCGGAATCCGAGTAACCACCCGAATTGGTAGCATTGTGCCTTCACCCTGAAAACAATGCATTCAGCAGGATTGAACAGTGACTGAATCTGTAACGGCAGGAGACGGAAAAGGTTTATCGATTGATGGTGAATAGCCATACAACGCTGAGTGATCGCAGACAGGCGGCGTCTGATCGTTCGTCTCGCTCCATGTCCCGGTGTACACGTTGAAATCCCTGTGACCCGACCATTTGGGACGCGGAGCGTCCCGGGCTACATACCC
>NZ_UTHA01000278.1 GCF_900582195.1 Pseudomonas viridiflava | reverse complement strand
CGACCACACGCTTGCCGTCCTTGATCTCGCGCAGTTGCTTGAGCAAGTAGCGCTCACCCTGGCCCGCCAGTTTGGGGAAGTTGGGCGCCAGGCTGTTGCCATCCGGACCGCGGCAGGCGCCGCATACCGCGATTTTTGCCTGTCCGGCGGACGCGTCGCCCACCGGGTCGGCAGCCCTGGAAGCGGCGCAGATGCCCAGCGCCAGCAGCAGACTCACGAATAGTTTGTTCATCAGGTCATCCGATCAGCCAAGGGGGTGAAAAGTCGGGTAGCCCGTGACTTGCGTATCCAGAAGGATAGTCGGCAAATCCTGGCCACTGCTGTCCTTGCACGTTCCACACAGCGCAGCGGCATCGCCTTTGACCCTGTGACAACTGCCCTGA
>NZ_UTHA01000169.1 GCF_900582195.1 Pseudomonas viridiflava | reverse complement strand
GATCTACACCATGCGCGAAGGCACGCCCGAGCAGGCTGCCCTGGTTCGTCAGGCCATTCAGAAAGGCGGCCTGGAAGATCTGGAAAGCATCCGCAACGCCGTCGAAAGCGCCGGAGCTCTGGATTACACCGCACAACTGGCCCGTGACTACGCCGCCAAGGCCATCGCCTGCCTGGACGCCCTGCCGCCCAGCGAGTACCGCGATGCGCTGGTCGAACTGAGCGAGTTTGCCGTCGCACGTACGCATTGATTGCATCAGCAATACAAAGAAGCCCGTC
>NZ_UTHA01000157.1 GCF_900582195.1 Pseudomonas viridiflava | reverse complement strand
CCCTTGCGGGTCGCCATCAGCAGCCAGACCAGAGCGACCTGCGTGCCCAGCGTCAGGACCGAGACATACAGGCTCCAGAACGGACTCATGGCGCATCGCTCCGGGACGTTGTGGGCCGCGTGACCTTGCTGATGGCTTCAGGATCATCGGCGAACGGCAGCAGCGTTGCGTCATCGAACTCGGCCTTGCGCTTCGGGCTGAACACCCACAGCGTCAGGCCGATGAACGCCACCATCACCACCAGCGTGCCAAGGCCTCGAATCATTCCGATGTCCATCATGTTCACCGTTTGCTCTTGATGAGGGTGCCGAGGCCTTGCAGGTACGCGACCAGCGCGTCCATCTCGGTCTTGCCTTGCACGGCCGCCGCAGCACCGGCGATATCGACATCGGTGTAAGGCGTGCCCAGCGTGCGCAGCACTTCGAGCTTTTTCGCGGTGTCCTTGCCGTCGAGCACCTTTTCGACCAGAAACGGGTAGGCAGGCATTTTCGATTCAGGTACCACGTCGCGCGGGTTGTACAGGTGCGCGCGGTGCCAGTCGTCCGAGTAGCGACCGCCGACTCTCGCCAGA
>NZ_UTHA01000012.1 GCF_900582195.1 Pseudomonas viridiflava | reverse complement strand
ATCCGGCGGCCCTCGACGATCACCGTGCAGGCCCCGCATTGCCCATGGTCACAGCCTTTCTTGGTGCCGGTCAGGTGCAGGCGCTCGCGCAGAACATCCAGAAGCGTGGTGCGGTTGTCGACGACCAGGCTGTAGCGTCTGCCGTTGAGCGTGAACGATACATGGCTGCTGGCAGGCGCGTCTGCTGACCTTGCAGAGGTGTCTTGAGCCGCTTGCGCGAACTCGGTCGATGCCAACGCTGCTGTCACGGCCGATCCCGCCGTACCGATCAGAACCTGTCGCCGCGACAGCC
>NZ_UTHA01000193.1 GCF_900582195.1 Pseudomonas viridiflava | reverse complement strand
GTGTAGTAGTGCTCTTGGGTGCCTTGCGCCGAAGTGCGATACCACTGGATAACGATTTCGCTCATACGCTCGCCGGAAGTCAGCGCCGCTTGCAGCAGTGGCGAAGCCTTGTCGTAGACCTTGGTGATGACCACTGGCTTGTGCACGCGCTGACCGGTTGGCTGACCGGATTGTGGGTCACGCGGGATGATCACGTCGTGGGTGAAAGCCTGCACCATGACCTGGTCTTCATGACCTTCCTGAAAGGTGTTGCCAACGGAATCGGCGGTGAACGCGCCGGCAGTGATCAGGCCTTGTTTTTCGCCAGTGACGGACATGTACGCTGGTGTTGCCATGGGGATGCTCTCCTTGCTCAAAATGACGTACCCGAGAGGCACCATTGCCTGTTCGGGTGGCCTTGAGCTATCAAACTCCATGCCAGCTATCACAAAGCCATTAGCGTTCAATGATTTAAACGCGCCGTTTCAATTGCTCTGATGTTTAAGCCGACCAGAACATAGAAAAGTGCGCAACTTCTTGCGCAGTGGTGTGCAAGAAGTTGCGCACTTGGCTGGAGGCCACGCAGTTCAAGGGCTACAGAGCATTCACCCGAGAAAAAAAGAAAGTTACTGCGCAACTTCTTGCGCACTTCAAAAAATGAGCTGCGTTGAAAAACCTTCAGTGCCCAACCACGGCCGCCGCTCCCGCCCCACGCGGTCCCGCTCTGAACCCATGCGCCCGAGCACTCCAGGCAATCAGAAATCCCACCGCCACCAACACCATCATCGCCCATGGGAAAGAGGCAACTCCCCATCGATCCAGCAGCACACCGCCGACCACCCCGCTGCCAGCAATCGCGCTATTCCACGCCACCACATTCAACGACAACGCCACGTCCGCGCCATCCCCCGCCGCATCCGCCAGAGCCGTCTGCAACAGCGTCGCCGCACCGCCAAAACTCAATCCCCACACCAACACGCCCAAATAGATCACCTCCGGCACCCGTCCGTAAAAGCCGAACCCCACGCACACCCATGCAAACGTGGCCAGACTCACCAGAACAGTCTTGCGCAACAACGGCTCAACCAACTTGGCCGTCAACCAAATCCCCGCCAACGCCGCGAGACCAAACACCAACAGCACCAGATCCACGCGATCCGCCAGCCCCGCCGGCGCCACAAACGGGGCGATGTAGGTGTAGAGAATGTTGTGCGCCAGCATCCAGCTGATCACCACCGCCAGCACTGGCCGCACACCCGGCGTGGTCAACACGCGGCGCAACGACAGACGCTGATGCGCAGGCTTCGGCGGATAATCCGGCACCTTCACCAACACCCAAACGATCAGCATCAAGGTCAGGGCCGACATCAACCCGAACGTCGTACGCCAGCCGATCAAGCCGCCTAGCCAAGTGCCGAGCGGCACGCCCAGTGACAAGGCAATCGGCGTACCGACCATGGCCAGCGCCAACGCCTTGCCCTGTTGATCAGGCTCCACCATTCGCCGCGCATAACCGGCCAACAGACTCCACGCCAGACCTGCCGCAACTCCAGCAAAGAACCGCGCCACCAGCGTCACGCCGTAATGGGACGACAAAGCCGTGATCGAATTGAACAGTAGAAAACCGAAGATGGTCAGCAACAGCACATTGCGCCGACGCCAGCCGCGCGTGGCAATAGTCATCGGAATCACTGCCAGCACCGAGCCCAGCGCGTAAGCCGTCACCATCTGCCCAGCCATGGAAGGCGAAATCGCCAGACCATCGCTGATCAGCGGCAACAGCCCGGCGGGCAAGGTTTCGGTCACGATGCAGATAAAACCGGTCATGGCCAGCGCCAGCAAGGCGCCGATGGGCAGGCGCTTGGGCGCTGCCGATAGGGTCATTGAAGGTGTCACGGGAAACTCCTTGAGCGCAGAATGTCAGACTTAAATACCGATCGATATAAAATACTGGCGGCTGGCGAGGTACGTTGTCAACGACTTATGTATCGACTAGTATCCAAATCACTTTCCGAGGAGTTTCAGAGATGGCGAGAACCGGTCGCCCCCGCGCATTCGATCGCGACGACGCCGTCGACCAGGCCATGCAATTGTTCTGGCAACACGGCTACGATTCGACGTCCCTTTCACTGTTGAAGGCTGAACTGGGCGGCGGCATCTCCGCCCCCAGCTTCTACGCCGCGTTCGGCTCCAAAGAAGCCCTGTTCGACGAATGCGTGCAGCGTTACCTGGCGACCTTCGCCCAGGTCACCGAATGCCTATGGGACGAAACCCTGCCCCCACGCCAGGCCATCGAGACCGCGCTGCGCCGGTCGGCACGCATGCAATGCGATGACGGCCACCCCAAGGGCTGCATGGTCACCCTCGGAGTCATGAGCGCACCAAGTCCGGAAAACGCCGGTGTCGTCGAAGCCCTCACCCACTCCCGCGCCCGCACACGCGCCGGGGTTCGGGCGTGTGTCGATCGAGGTGTGACTGAGGGATTGTTGGCGGAGGACACGAACGCAGCCGCGATGGCGACGGTGTTTGACAGTTTCCTCCAAGGGATTTCCATCCTCGCTCGGGATAACACACCGATTGAGAGCATCGATGCGGCGATTACGCAGGTGATGGGGACGTGGGATTTGGCCCGTGCCACCGCACCTGCACCAGAACAGGCATGAAAGGCGTCTGGATGCTTCCACCGGAAATAAACAGGATGTAATTGGCCATGCTAAAGCGCAGCGCTTCATAATCTGAACAGACGATCAAAATCAGCGGGCTGAACGAGCCTGACCTATGTCGACAGACAGTCCGGGTATACCTCAACGTAACTCGACTCCCCGCCTCCACTAGCACCGGACAACCACCCCCACACAAAGCTCAACGTCGTTCACCCTCCGTCATCCACCCCGACAATGCCACGGGACCAGCCGGACAAAATCTCGTCCTCAGTCGTCAGGCAATGAAACAGCAACTCGATGGTGTCAGGGCCGGTCACGCGGCCAACCTGATGCCCCATACGAATTCGCCCGCCCTGGTAAGTGCTGGAAATGCCCAAACCCTCAACACGGTAATGAAACACCGTCCCGCTACCCGACAGCCCCTGCGCGTTATCTGCTACCGCGAATCGGCGATCATGCAAACGTTCGCTGACTTGAGAAAAGAGAGTTTCCATAAATGTTACGTCCTTGATGAAGAAGGCTATTCCAGTGTGTGAGCATCCTACCCCATCAAATTTCGGATTAATCAGCCGGCTGTTCTTCACGTTTTCACAAACGCGTGAAAACCTGCTCACGATTCTGCCGGGCAAGCCGTTACAACAATGGAGGCGTATGAAAGTTTTAAACGCGAAGAAATCACGCAACTTGCCAGCGAGATGATGCGACTTGCACATGTCGATGAGGCTGACCAGATAAGCGCCTTCAGATACGTAAAGGGGCACCTGGGTTATCCGGTTTTCCGGGAGTTTGCCTACGACGTACACACTCCAGGGAAACGCTGGACCCTGCTAGGGTGCAGCAGCGACTGATCTACTCTTTGCCATTCATTTTTTGTCTGTTTTTTATGGAACGACCGATGGACATCAGCAATACCCAGGAAGAAAACTCCCTAGAACAATCGCTCGAGTTGGCTGCGAAGGAACCGGCCCGCCGACCTGATTTTTTCAAGACGTTGCTGAACTCAACTGTTTATGTCCCAGGCTCCACCGGCGCAGGCAAGGGGCACATTGACCTTGAGGCTGGTAGCCAAATCAGCATCGCACACTGGGAAAAGCAGGACGGCACTGCCGTCATCCCGTTTTTTACCTCGTTGCAAACCTTGGAACAGTCCATAGCTCGTGGCGAGTCATATCTGGAAATTCCGGCCAGATCCCTGTTTGAAATGACACTGGGCACTCCGCTGTTCCTGGAACCGAAGTCGCCCTATGGCAAAGAGTTTCTCCCGGAAGAAGTGCAAAACCTGCTGTCCCCCGAAATTGGCCGGACAACACAACGCACATTGGAAAAAGACGCCCACGTGCAACTCGGGCAGCCAGCGCAATATCCAACAAAAATGGTTAACGCGCTTACGCAGCTATTCGCGAAACATCGCAACATCAGGCGTGGGTTTCTGGCGCTTATGTACAACGTAACGACGGATGAAAAGCCTCACCTGGTGGTTGGCATCGAAGCGGACGGCGATATTGAATTGATCTTGAGCGAAGCCAGTCAAGTTGCCAGGGACACCGCACCCGATGGCGAAGACGTTGGCCTGTATCGCATTCAGGAAGGTGAACAGGACCTGAGCGATTACTTCTTTACACAAACCACTCCGTTCTATCAGCGGACGTTGGGCAGCAAACTGCGTTCATTGTTTGGCTTTGGTGGTACATCGAAGCGGTGTTGAAAGCGGTGCGCATACGCTTGGGTTAAGCGGTGAATTACCCGCCGCTGCCTTTCAGACTCAGTCGATCAATTTGCTCAAGACTCCGTGCCCATCAGGGTTGCATCAACGTAGTTGCCCTTGTAACCGAGCACCTGAGATGCCTGAACCCGCAACTGGCCCATGGCGTAACCCGCCAGCTCATGCACGGCAACCGCTGCTCCGGCCTTGGCAGCGAATGATGGGTATCAAGGATCGCAGCCTGCTTCCGGGTATCACGACTCGGATTGGCCTTGATCTCGTTGGTGCCGAAACCTCTGGGAAATTTCCTACAAGCCAGCGGGAAGCCGGCTATTCGATGCGCCCCTTGTGATCCTGATAATTCAGCCCTTCGTTGGCCGACGCCAACAACGTCCAGATGCAGTCAGCCTGCATTGAATGGCCGTTTTCTTCTCGGGAGGGCACATGCAATGAAGATCGGATCACGGATACTGGGCGGGCTTGGCGCGTCGGCGTTGATGCTGATGGCGGCGCCAGCGATGGCGGCTTGCACCTGGAACGGCAGTGACTGGACGCCCAAGCAATTGACGCTCAATGGCGGCGCGGTGTTTGCGCCGCGCGACATTCCGGTCGGCAGTACTTTGAATACAACCGGCGCCATCCGCGATCTGCCCTTCGGTGACCGCCTGGTGTGTGGTCTGACCGCAAGCTACAGCACCGCTCTGGTCGGGCCTGTCGTCAACAATATTCCGGTCGACAACATCGTTGTCCCGGCCAATTCGCTGCTGCAGACCAACGTCCCGGGGATTGGCCTGGCGATGTACATGACCGGATTTTCCGGTCAGTGGCAAATGCCTGCCGGCAATCCGGCGCGGTTTATCCCCTTCACGCTGAACCTCAATATCTCCACCGCCCTCAGTGGCATGCCCTCTGCCATGGTGCGTTACGCGCTGATCAAGACCGGCGACATTCCACCCGGCAGCCACAGCATCAACCAACTGGTCGCGACAGGGACTTCCGATCGTGGACATATTTTCGATCTGAATTTCACCGCCACCGTGACCGTCGCCGGTTGTTCGATGCCGGCCGCACCGGGCAACCAGATCAACGTGCCAATGGGCACTTGGGAAAAACGCGTATTCAACGGCAAAAACTCCACCACCCAGGCCCAGCCGTTCGCCATTACCCTCAACGCCTGCATCGCCGGCAACAACTACCCGTCGAACACCAACGGCTACTTCAACGGCAACTTCGCCAACATACAGATCGATGCCGACAAGACCTCAACCATCCTCGACGCGGCCAACGGAGTCTTGAGCCTGTCGAGCGACTCGACCGCTCAAGGCGTGGCGATCCAAGTGTTGCAGGACAACGGCACGCCGATGAATCTGGGTCAGCCGGTGCGGCTCAATCGCATCGTCAATGGTGTGACTTCTGTGCCGCTCAAGGCCCGTTATATCCAGACCGGCGATGGCCCGACGCCGCAACCCGGCACCGCCAATGGCCACGCGAGTTTCACCGTGACATATCGCTGAAATCCGCCAACAAAGATCTACCTTTGTTTCCCGACGCTCCCCTTTGCCATCGCCTATTTCGCGCGGTGCCAAAGGCGGGGCGTTTTTTTTTGGCAACGACTTATTGATCCCATAGCAGCGCTAGGAAATTTCCTACAAGCAAAGGGATTTTCCCTACATAGCGCCTTGGTCCGCATCCCGATAATGAGCCTCAGACGCCACGCTCTGTCCCCAACGGGATGGCGACGTCGATCCGTCTCAGGGCCTTAGGGCTCAAGGACATTTACTCAATATCTGGAAGTGATCATGAAAAATTTTGCGCTCAAAGGTTTGTCCCTGGCCCTGGTTCTGGCAGCTGCTTCGCAAGCGGCGATGGCCGCCGACGGTGAAATCAACTTTGTCGGCAGCGTGACCGACAACACCTGCCCGGTCGTGGTCTCCGACCTCAACGGTTCGGCCGGTGCTGGCGACGTCGGCCTCGGCAGTGTGCCGGCCACCTCCCTGGCCACGGCCGGCGCAGTAGCGGGTGGCGGCGCGTTCACCCTGACCATCGACACCACCGCACCGGGCTGCAGCGTCACCGGCAAGAAAGCCGTGGTCAAGTTCCTTTCGCTGAGCGGCAACGCCGGTCCCAGCGGCCAGTGGATCGGCCTGCAGCCGGAAGCCGGCGTGGCCACCAACGTCGCCGTGCAGATCAAGGATGCGTCCGGCAAAGACGTGCAACTGGGCCTGGAATCCTCGCCTTATCTGGACCTGACCCAGCCGCTGCGCTTCACCGCCAACTACGTCGCCACCGGCGCCGCCACTTCCGGTCCGGCCAACGCCAAAGCCGCGTTTACCGTCGACTACCAATAAGTCCGGTCAGCCTCCGGCGGCGATTGGCGCCGCCGGAGGCCCTTCCCTTTGCCACGGTTTTTGTGGCCGTGCCGACAAGAGGATGAACGCAATGAACCCAGCAAAAACCCCCTTCAAAACCGCATCGGTATTCGCCGTGTTGTTGAGCGCAACGTTACTCAGCAGTTTCAGCCAGGCCGGTGTGATGCTCGGCGGCACGCGTATCGTGTACGACGGCAACAAACGCGATGCCTCGATCACGGTCAGCAACACCACGCCCGAGCCTTACGCGGTGCAAGCCTGGATCAACACCGAGGCCGACGACAACACCACCGCGACCCCGTTCGTGGCCACTCCGCCGCTGTTTCGTCTCGATCCGCGCAAAGAGCAAATGGTGCGCATCCAGAAAGTCCCCGGCGATCTGCCGCAAGACCGCGAATCGGTCTTCTACTTCAACGCCCAGGAAATTCCGCTGGCCGGCAAGGCCGACGCCAACACCCTGAAAATCGCCATGCGCACGCGGATCAAAGTCTTCTATCGCCCGCCCACCCTCAAGGGCAACGCGATGGAGGCACCGCCACAACTGCGCTGGAGCCTGCAACAGGAACAAGGCAAACCGGTGCTGGTGGTCGACAACCCGACAGCGTTTCACGTTTCCTTTATCGGCGTGAAAGTCGAGGCCGGTGCGCAAGTCGTTGAAGTCAATGAACCGAAAATGGTCGCGCCAATGAGCAGCCAGCGTTATGCGCTGCCAGGTTTCAGCGGCCGCAGCGGCGCGGTGGTGTTCTCCGCGATCAACGACTACGGCGGTTACAGCGAGCCGAAAAAAGTCGAGCTGAGCAGCGCCCCGTAACACCGCCACCCCTTTCCTTGCGAACCTGCCTGCACGCTGCCGATGCCGCGTGACGGCCGAGTGTTGAGTATTGTCATGCGAATCGAAGCCCTGAACCGTCATCGTCAGTCCGCGCCTTTTGTTCCATTGCATCTGTCGGTCGCCATCCTCGCGGCGCTGATGGGCAGCTCGGCGAGCGCAGGCGAACCGGCGAAATTTGATGCCAGCTTCATGCAGCCCTTCGGTGGCGCCAGCGCCGGGCCCAACCTCGATCTGGACGCCATCGCCAACAGCGGCAGCATCGGCCCCGGCACGTATCCGGTGGTGATCCGGCTGAACCAGAGCTTTTTCGACCGCCGCGACATGACCTTCGCCAAGGACGCCAAAAGCGCTGAAGTGCGCGCCTGCCTTTCCGAGGCGTTCCTCAAGGAACTCGGGGTCAAGGTCGAGGCGTTCCTGACGCCGGGCGAAACATTCCCCGCGTGCATCGACCTTGCCGAACTGATCGAAGGCGCTTCGGTGAGCTTCGACGCCGGACGTCTGGCCCTCGACATCAGCGTGCCGCAGATCGCCCTGCGCCGCGATGCCGCCGGTTATGTCGCCCCCGAAGAATGGGATCGCGGGATCAATGCGGCGATGATCAACTATCAGTTCTCGGCGGCCAACACCCAGTCCGACGCCCGTGGCAACGGTACGCAGTACAACCTCTACGCCAACGGCGGATTCAACCTCGGCGACTGGCGTTTTCGCTCCAGCTCCTCGTTCCGTCAGGATGAAGACGGCCAGCAGGACTGGCAGCGCAGCAACACCTACGCGCAGCGCGATTTGACCGCGATCAAAGGCACTCTGACCTTGGGCGAAAGCTTCACCCCGGGAGACGTGTTCGACAGCATTCCGTTTCGCGGCGCTCAGGTAGCGTCCGACATGGGCATGTTGCCGGACTCGATGCAGGGTTATGCGCCGATCATTCGCGGCATCGCCGAAACCCAGGCCAAAGTCGAAGTGCGCCAGAACGGCTACTCGCTGTACACCACCTACGTGGCGCCGGGAGCGTTCGAAATCGACGACCTCAACGCGGCGTCAGGCAGTGGCGACCTCGAAGTGATCATCACCGAAGCCGACGGCCGCGAACGGCGTTTCACCCAGCCGTACGCCACGCTGGCCAACATGCTGCGGGAAAAAACCTGGCGTTACAGCGCCACCGCTGGTGAGTACAACGCCGTCGACGGCGGCCAGCGTCCGGTCTTCGCCCAGGCGTCGCTGGCCTACGGTTTGCCGTTCGACCTGACGTTGTATGGCGGCCTGTTGGGCGCTGACTTCTATCGCGCCGGCGTCGTCGGCGTGGGCAAAAGCCTCGGCAGTCTGGGCGCCGTGTCGCTGGACGTGACCCAGGCCCAGACCGATGTGCCGAGCGGTTCCGGCGTCGCGGCCGGCAAACAGAAAGGCCAGAGCTTTGGCGTGCGTTACGGCAAGGCCTTCGAGACCGGCACCTCGGTACGCTTCGCCGGCTATCGCTATTCCACCGAAGGCTATCGCGACTTTGATGAAGCGGTGAGCCTGCAGGAACCGAACGAATTCAACACCTTCTCCAAGCGCAGCAAAGTCGAAGCCAGCATCAACCAGGCGCTCGACAGCTACGGCTCGTTCTACCTGAACATGAGCAAACAGAACTACTGGGGCAGCTCGCGCGAAGATAAACAGATGCAACTGGGTTTCAACACCCAACACAAGGGCGTGACCTACGGCATCTACGCGAGCAAAACCCTGACCGACAACTTCGGCCAGAACAATCAAGTGGTGTTCACCGTGTCGATGCCCATCGGCCAGACGCGCAGCACCGGGACCTACACCGTCACCCGCAACAACGACGGCAGCCTCGACCAGCGCGCCGGCCTGAGCGGGCGCGACGGCAACCTCAACTACAACGTCAACGCCAACCGCTCCGACAACGGCGGCAACAACGGCTCGGCCCTGATCGGCTACCGCGCACCGTTCGCCCAACTCGGCGCGGGCGTCAGCGTCGGCAGCGGCTACCGCCAGACCTCGGTGAGCGCCGCAGGCTCCGTGCTCGGCCACAGCGATGGCCTCGAATTCGGCCAGACCCTCGGCGAAACCGTGGCGCTGGTCGAAGTCAAAAACACCCCGGACGTCGGCGTCCTCAACGCCCCCGGCACCCTCACCAACGCCAAGGGTTACGCCCTCGTGCCGTACGTCACGCCGTACCGTAAAAACCGCGTGGCCCTCGACACCGGCGAGCTGGACAACAACATCGACATCGAAGAAGGCGAGACCAACGTCGTGCCCCGTCGCGGCGCCGTGGTCAAAGCCAGCTTCGCCGCCAGCCGCTCGGAAAAAGCCCTGCTCAACGTGCGCCTCAAGGACGGCAAACAACCGCCGTTCGGCACGCCCATCACCAACGAAAAAGGCGCCAGCGCCGGCGTCGTCGGCCAGGCCGGTCAAGTGTTGCTGTCGGTGGGTGAAGGCAAGGTCTACCAAATGAAATGGGGCGAAAAAGCCGAACAAAGCTGCCGCATCGAACTGGACGTGAGCAAAGCACCGCTGGTCGACGGTTATCGCGTGGCGGATGCCGTGTGTAAGTAAAACCGGGGCTTGATACGCGTTGATGATCGACGCTGTTTAAGGATGCCAGGCCTCACACGCCTGGCATTTCAACGACCGGTTTAAAAACGTTCCGAGATACGTCCGACAGGCTACAACGCCTTGCGCCGTTGCCTACGACTACGCCAGAATCCGCCGGCTTGTGCGCCGGGTGGGCGGGTTCTATCGTGGGTCGGTCACTGAATAGCAGTGATCGGGTTTGGTAGCCCGGCATACCTGTCGCATCGCAAATCTATTTGCACGGACGTCTTCGTCCGCTGTTTATGGTGGCCATGCGTAGGGCGTCTTCGGACGCGCCGGGTATCCAGGTGACCGGTCTACCAACCTGCGTTTGGCCACCACCCTCGTTTGGTAGCGAAAGTGATGGCTCCATTTTTCATCCTGGAGTTTCATCTATGTTCAAAATTACGCCGAATCCACCAGAAACCGATCCAATCGCAGGCGACGAATCCCCCGACGCCAAGAAATTCAACGAAGCCGTCGACCGCGCCCTCTCCCATTACCTCGGCCCTGCCCCGGAAATCATGCTCACCCCGTACCAAACCAACAAGATGTTTATCGCCAACCCAAACACCAAGACTGAGGAATTGCTGGTGAATGCCAGTGAATCACTCGGCTCGGCCTCGGTGATGCTTGGGGATGTGATCGGGCTGGTGCACGGACCGGCACGCAAGACACTGCAAGGCATTGCGCAGGTGGTGATGCTTGGGGAGTTGGCGGTGAATCGGGCGTTGGATAACGTGGTGCCGGTGGAGTAACGAAAAAACCTCCATGACGGTTGGAATGCCGTCATGGAGGTTGATCAGACATGCCCACCAAAACTGAAAATAAATCCGTCCCCTTTTTTACTTTACTCACCGAAGCCAGGTGCGGAATGAAATATTTCATACTCGCTATTTTAACGTCGCTGCTACTCATTCTGAATATTGGCTTCTACAACGAAGTCTCTGATGCCGAGGTCAATAGAATATTTTTCATTAAAAAGCATCCAACGTTTCGAGTGCAGTTTTTTAACATTCACGCCAATGATGGCAATCATCGACGCATAGAAAAACTGACCAGCGAGCAGAGACAGGACATCATAGATTATTGCAAATACAGATTAGGTATCGATTCAGATGTTACGACTCAAGCCGATATCGAAACGTGTGCGAAGAGGTAGGCAAATTCAAAAATGTCTTTTTTCCGCCGCATCGAGGCTACAACGGGGCGCGCTTTTACCTACAGAATTTGCGGAAGTAGCCGGCTTGTAGGCTTCTCCGCTGAGCTTTATTGTTTCCCCCGTCCCTGCCTTCCAGCAAAAAGCGTCAGGCATACAAGATCCAACCAAAGTTGTTCAAACCGAAAAGGTGTGGTTGACGTCGATGTTGGCTCCACCTAATCTGCTCCCATCCCGCCCAAGGCAGTAAGCAGTCCTAATCATCCAGGACGCGCCAAACCCTTGGGCGTTTTGTTATCAGGAAGAAAGCATGCCCACAGCGGTATTGGTCGATGGCGCTTTTTTTATCAAACGCTTTCGAAGGATTGAACCTCAAAATGCGTTCAATGCTGAACGTGCTGCCGACCTTGTCCATCGATGGGCAACCGCCCACCTCCTTAGCAAAAATACTAGTCGCCCGCTCGGCCATCACCAGGATTCAACTCAGCGCCACAGGAAAGAACTGTACCGGATCTTCTTCTATGACTGTCCTCCGCTGGATACCAAGCAACACAATCCGATATCCAAGAAAGCCGTGGATTTTTCCAAGTCTAAAGAGGCGGTATTCAGGAGGGAGCTTCACGCAAGATTGCGTAGTAAACGCAAAATGGCACTGCGGCTCGGCCACTTGTCGAAAGATGTGAAGTGGACAATCAAGCCTCTAAAGATCGCAGAGCTCCTGAAAGGAAAAATTCAGATCACAGACCTTACAGAGCATGACGTAAGCATCGAGACCCGACAGAAAGGCGTTGATATGAGGATAGGTGTCGACGTTGCGTCCTTATCGTTTAAACAACAGGTCGATCAGATCGTGTTGATTGCAGGTGACGCGGACTTTGTACCTGCAGCAAAAATGGCCAGGCGTGAAGGCGTTGATTTCATACTTGACCCAATGTGGCAGAACATCCCTGATGGATTGATGGAGCATATCGATGGATTGCGTTCGACATGCCCGAAACCACCTCTAAGGACAAGTGTCCTGTAAATGATCAACGGGGACAGGGGGAGGATTTGAAATAGTCGCTTGAGAGTAAACGTACTCGATGTAACCCCTGCTCACTCATAAAACTTCCCAGCCAACAAAATCTCCGCGCACCTCTGCCAGACATCAGAAGCGGCAGCATCCACCGGACTATTCTTCGAAGTAGCCACCGCCCAGGCAGCCGCCGCATCAAGAAACGTATCGACCGATCCATTTTCCCAGCCCGACGCACCCGCCTCATATGGAGACGATGGCGTAGGCTTCTCCAACGCCCGCTCCCGGGAGAAGTCAGCACCCAGCGCCGCGACGAACTCAATGAACGATTGCTCATCGCTGACACGTTCCAGCAACTCATCAAGATCTACAGACATGGTCATCCTTGCATTGAAAGATTAGTGCCGAGCAGCACGCGATAATCAAAGGTTGATAAAGGGGACGGATTTAGTTTCTTTACTCAAAACGTCCGCTTTTGGCCGATTGCTGCCTGTTACGACCGACCGAATTCGGCTGAACGCGGCGCCTCAATTCAGGGGTATTCCATTCCGTCCGTAAAAACCATTCAGAAATGGCCGAAAACTGAACCGGCACTAGCTGCTCACCACTCAGTCCAAAAAACGGCGGCTTCCCTGATTGCGCAGCCTCCTCACCCCGTCTTTTTGAACAATTTATTCAAGTAGTACTTCAAACTCCACCGATCCTTAGGCCTCGGCTTATAGTGCGTTTTATTCCTCTGCCCCGGCTCCCCGCCCACCCCACTCGCCGTGTAGTAATAAAGCGCAATCGACCTTCTAGTGACGTGCTCCGGCGTAGTCAACGGCTCCGGATGCCCGTGATTGCTGTCCTTATCCGTATTAAAAATCACACACCGGTTATAAATCGGCAGTACCTTCTTCAGGCACTTCTTCATCCCCACATCCCAAAGCTCCAGGTTGCCGCCGTACGCCTCCTGCCAGTCCTCGGTCAGGTAAATGATCACGTTCAGCCGCCGCTCAACATTGAGCTTTTTGTTCAGCCGAAAATCAGAGTGCACACCGAGGAAGCCGCCGGTTTTGGTTTCGTGCAGGCCGCCGCCGGCGAAATAAGGGTCGGGGATCAGGCCTTGGATGCCGGTGAGTTTTTCGAGGAATTCCAGCATGGGTGCGGAGTTGAAGGTGTTGAAGACGTTCTTCAGGTAGGGGTTGCAGGCGTTGGGGCTGATCTGGCGTTTGAGTTGGCCTTTGTAGCCGCGCTCGTAGGTCTGTTCGTTGTTGGTCGGTTCGACCGGGAAGTGTTCGCGGATGCTGGCGATGACGTCGGGTTGCAGGAAGTTGTCGATGACGATGTGCGGGAATGGTGTGGCTTGGGTGTATTCGTGGGTCAGCGATTCGCCGAAAGCGCTGGCGGCGTTTTGGTCGAAGTCGAGTTCCGGGGTCAGGGTGATGGGGAGTGTTTGCGTGTTGGCTTGCATTGCCGCTCCAATTAACTTGAATGCTTTCAGGTCTCGGTAAACAAGGCTGGGCGCTCGCTGCGATGCCTTTGTTTTTTTGCTGAGTACGGATGCGAGCAGGTTGCCATGTCGGCCACGGCCTGCCGAGTGTCCGTTGCGTAAACGTGGCGCGGTGCTGTAACGGCATGTTTCCGGCAGTCACAAACCCGTCATATTTCCTCTGTTAACCTCCTCGGCGCCCTACCCTTCCCCCCTGTCCTAGAGCCCCCAACCGAAGGTGCCGCCAAGGTGTTTCCGTCTCCTGTTCGCCAGCAAATTATTCTGCGCTCCGACAATCTTCGTTCGGACGACTTCGGTGCACTGTTTTCGAAGTTGTTTGGTAATCGCTATGCGGACAATCCGCCGCTGCCGTCGAACATCATGATTGGCGGAGTTTATGGGCGGCATGAGGGGGTGAGTTTTCGGCGGATGCACTATCGCGGGGATTTCACCGTTGCCTTTCCCGATCCGCAGGATGAGATCACCTTCGTCATCCCCACGGCGGGCAAGATCGTTTTTAACCATGCCACTGAGTCCATCGGTGAGTCGCAGGTTGGGCTGGCGATCGACAAGGCTGATATCCGCTCGATGCGCTTCTTCGATGATCACGCGCATCACGGCATGTCGATCAATCGCCATCAGCTCACTGAGCGGTTATCGGCGCTGCTGGATAAACCGATTCTGCAGAAGATCGTTTTTGAACCCAGCGTGAATCTGAATTCGGCAGCGTTTCAGGGGATCAAGGCGTTGATCGATTTGGCGACGGGGACGGAGTTTGATTTGTTGATCAACAGCGGGACGTTGATGCCGTCGCGGTTGCGCGAGATGTTGATTGATGCGGTGCTGGAGGCTTGGCCGCATAACTTTTCCGAGGCGTTGCGCCGGCCGACGGCGATGGTTGCGCCACGGCATGTGAAGTTGGCGGTGGAGTTTATTCAGGCGCATCCAGAGCAGTTGGTGAGTGGTGTGGATCTGGCGCGGTTGAGTCATGTGAGTCAGCGGGCGTTGCAGGAAGGGTTTCGGCGGTTTGTCGGGATGTCGATTGTGGCGTATCAGCGGCAGGTGCGGCTGGAGCGGGCTTTTGAAGTTTTGAAGCAGCGGGGTTCGGGCTCGGTGACTGAGGTGGCGTTGCGGTTTGGGTTTAGCAATGTGGGGCGGTTTTGTCGGTACTTTCAGGGGGCTTATGGGGTTAGTCCGGCGGATCTGCGGGGGCGCGGTTGATCGGTTCGTAAGTTGGAAAGCTAACTGTGGGAGCGAGCCTGCTCGCGAAGGCGTTGGGTCAGTCGATGTTGATGTTGACTGGTCTGGCGCTTTCGCGAGCAAGCTCGCTCCCACATTGGGTTTTGGGGTGTGGGTTGGATTGAGGTGGCCATGATTGACGAGATCGGCGTTGATTCAGTTTTCAAGTTAGAAAGCTTTTTGTGGGAGCGAGCCTGCTCGCGAAAGCGCCAGATCAGTCAACATCAACATCGACTGACCCAACGCCTTCGCGAGCAAGAAAAAAAAAAAAAAAA
>NZ_UTHA01000126.1 GCF_900582195.1 Pseudomonas viridiflava | reverse complement strand
CTCCCACAATTGGATTGAGTACATCAGACAGAAGATTGGTCGGCTGGCAGGCCGCCTTCGCGAGCAAGCTCGCTCCCACAATTGGATTGAGTAAATCCGCAAGAAACAGGTCGGCTGTCAGGCCGCCTTCGCGAGCAGGCTCGCTCCCACAGTTAATTGGTGTACCGCCCACGCGGCAAAGCCGCCCCACTCAACAGGATGAGCGTTAGCTCGGCTGCAGCTTTTGATCTTAGAGCCCGTCGGCAGGCTGAGTGGAGGGATTGATCCGGGGGGTGGGAGCGCAGCGACCGTTCGACGAAGTCGAACACATCGAGAGGAGATGCAGCGAAGCAAACCGTAGGCGATGCCCCCGGATCGATCCCGGAGCGAAGGAACCCCGAGCCCCAGCGAGCGGGCCGAACGTCAGGGCAAAGCCTTTTGGGTTACCTTTTCGGCGTTTGGAAAAGGTGACTCGCTGTAAGAGCGAAACCGCCAGCGGCAGCACCCGAAGCAACGGATATTCACCCAAAACCCCAAGAACATGGTCGGCCCAAAGGCCGCCACTATCCAACGCTCCAAAAAAAACCCCGACCATAAGGCCGGGGCTTTCACATCACATCACATCACAGCTCAATCAGACATCAAAACCGCTTGATCTCAGCCTGAGCTTCCAACTGCTTGCGATACGCGGCAAAGTCCTGCTGCCCCTCACGCGAAGCAAGGAAACGACGGTACTGAACCTTCTCTTCATCCGTCGGCGCAGCCGCTTCGTTCACGCCGTTCAGACGCACGATCATCAGACTGCCATCCGCCAGGGTCACACTGGTGAACGTAGGCTTGTCCTTGGCAGCCGGCTTCGGCATACGGAACAACGCTTGCAGCACAGCAGGATCAACACCTTCCTGACCACGGGTAGCCGCTTCAATGGCTTTCCAGTTCTGCCCGTCAACCGCCTTGTCCAGAGGAGCCTTGCCGTCACGCAGATCAGCAATCAGCTTCTCGGCCTTGGTCTTGGCTGCAGCACTGGCATGCTCTTTGGTCAACTGAGTGCGGATCGCCGCACTCACGCTTTCCAATGGCAGTTGCGCAGGCTTCAGGTGCTCCTTGGAACGCAGCACGATCACGGTTTCCGGATCCAGCTCGATAGCAGTGCTGTTGGCACCTTCGTCGATCACTTCGGTACTGAACGCAGCGGTGACCACGGCACGGTTGGCCGCAACACCTTCGCCACCCTCACGGCCGAATGGCTTGGAGGTGTGCACGGTCAGTTTCAGATCCGCCGCTGGCTGAGCCAGGTCAGACGCTTCGAACGCCGAGTCTTCCAGTTGCTTGGTCGCCTCGACGAAACGCTGCTCGACCTGCGCGGCTTTCAGCTCGCGGGTCAGCTTGTCTTTCAGGCTGGCCAGACTCGGCACTTCAGGTGCTTCCACACCCAACAGCTTGATCAGGTGATAACCGAAGTCGGTACGAATCGGCTCGGACACCTGATCTTTCGACAAGGAATACAGGGCTTTTTCGAACGCCGGATCATAAACGCCAGGACCTGCATAACCGAGGTCACCGCCATTGTTGGCCGAACCCGGATCCTGCGAGAACTCTTTGGCCAGCGCTTCGAACTTCTCGCCCTTGGCCAGACGCGCCTGGACTTCGTCAATCTTCGCCTTGGCCTGAGCTTCGGTGGTCTTGTCGTTCACTTCGATCAGAATGTGCGCGGCACGACGCTGTTCCGACAGGTTGGCGATCTCTTTCTGATACGCCGCCTGCAGGTCTTCGTCCTTGACGGCAACCTGATCGAAGAACGAAGACTTCTTCAGTTCTACGTAATCGATGATCACTTGATCCGGAGTCATGAACTCCTTGGCGTGCTCGTCGTAGTACGCCTTGACTTCGTCGTCGGTCAGTTTGACCGCTGCCGGGTCAGCCTTGACGTTCAGGGTGGCGAAATCGCGGGTCTGTTTTTCCAGACGGGCAAATGCCAACACTTGAGCGTCGGTGACGAAACCGCTGCCTGCCACACCGGCACGCAATTGGCCGATCAGCATTTCCTGAGCCAGCATCTGGCGAAACTGCATACGGCTGTAACCCAGTTGACGGATCACTTGGTCGAAGCGCTCGGAGCTGAACTTCCCGTCCACCTGGAATTCAGGTGTTTGCAGGATCACTTGATCCAGTGCGCCTTCGGAGAAAGCGAACTTCGCTTGTTCGGCGCCTTGCAGCAGCAGCTTGCGATCAATCAGACCCTTGAGGGCCGATTCGCGGAGCATTTTTTCGTCGAGCAAAGAGGCATCGAAGTCTTTGCCCAGCTGTTGCATCAACTGACGGCGTTGCATATCAACGGCCTGGCTCAGCTCGTTCTGGCTGATTTCTTCACCGTTGACCTTGGCCGCCTCATTCTTGTGAGTCGTGGCCTGGAAAATGGCGTCGAAACCGGTCAGAGCCATCAGTGCAACGATGACCCCGATAATGGTCTTGGCAATCCAGCCTTGTGAATTGTCCCTGATATTCTGCAGCATGCGTCCCCCAGAAACGGTTGAACTTCAAAATTAGGCAACCGTGGAGCGTGGGTAGAATCCGGATAGAAGAAAGGCGCATCCGAGGATGCGCCTTCTCGTAACTGGCGGAGCGGACAGGGCTCGAACCCTCGATCCCGGCGTTACAGGCAACCGTTTCAGCTACCTGCTCTACCGCTCCGCTGCCAAGTCAGGCATGACCCCGACCCGGATGGGTAAAAACCTGAAAACTTAGTTAACAGCTTCTTTCAGTGCTTTACCGGCTTTGAAACCTGGCTTCTTGGCAGCCGGGATTTCCAGAGTCTTGCCGGTCTGCGGGTTGCGACCGGTACGAGCCGGACGGTCCGTCACGGAGAAAGTACCGAAACCAACCAGAACAACGGAGTCGCCAGCCTTCAGAGCGCCAGTGACGGATTCGATTACAGCGTCCAGCGCACGGCCAGCAGCAGCTTTCGGGATATCAGCGGATGCAGCGATAGCATCAATCAGTTCCGACTTGTTCACTCTAAGTCCCCTTATATCTATTTTGAGATGTTTCTAAGTTTTTTGGTGAAAGCAAAAACGAGTGCTGAATGGCCTACAGACACTTAAGAGCCGCTTTATAACAAGGGCTCTAAAAAACTGTCAAGGAAGCCCCCCAGGCAAAAGCGATTAATGCGTGCTAATTCTTTCCTTAGAGTCAGACTCACGTTTTTCGTCCTTGGCAACTATCTCCGGAGCCACATCCGGCAAGGGCTCCGGCGCGTATTGCAGCGCAATTTGCAGGACCTCGTCAATCCATTTAACCGGTTTAATCTGCAGATCCTGCTTGATATTGTCAGGAATCTCCTTCAGATCACGCACGTTCTCTTCCGGAATAATCACGATCTTGATTCCGCCGCGGTGAGCCGCCAGCAGTTTTTCTTTCAAACCGCCAATCGCCAGTACCTGACCACGCAAAGTAATTTCGCCAGTCATGGCCACATCAGCGCGCACCGGAATGCCGGTCAATGCCGACACCAGCGCCGTGCACATGCCTACACCGGCGCTAGGGCCGTCTTTCGGCGTCGCCCCTTCCGGCATGTGGATGTGCGTGTCGCGCTTCTCGTGGAAGTCCAGGGGAATGCCCAGGCTCTTGGCACGACTGCGCACTACTGTCAGCGCGGCAGTGATCGATTCGACCATCACGTCACCCAGCGAACCGGTCTTGATCAACTGACCTTTGCCCGGTACGACAGCGGCTTCGATGGTCAGCAATTCGCCGCCCACCTGAGTCCAGGCAAGCCCGGTGACCTGACCGATCTGATCCTGTTGCTCGGCCAGACCGTAGCGGAATTTGCGTACACCGAGGAAGTGTTCAAGCAGATCAGCTGTCACTTTCACCGAGAAGCGCTTTTCCAGTGCATGCTCTTTAACCGCCTTGCGGCAGACCTTGGCGATCTGACGTTCGAGGCCACGCACACCGGCTTCACGGGTGTAGTAACGGATGATGTCGCGGATCGCTTCGGCGTCGAATTCCAGCTCGCCCTTTTTCAGACCGTTAGCGGCGATCTGTTTTGGCGAGAGGTATTTGACGGCGATGTTGATCTTCTCGTCTTCGGTGTAGCCCGGCAGACGGATGACTTCCATCCGGTCAAGCAGCGCCGGCGGAATGTTCATCGAGTTCGAGGTGCACAGGAACATCACATCCGAGAGGTCGTAATCGACTTCCAGATAGTGGTCGTTGAAGTTGTGGTTTTGCTCTGGATCGAGCACTTCCAGCAACGCCGAGGCCGGATCGCCACGCATGTCGCTGCCCATTTTGTCGATTTCATCGAGCAGGAACAGCGGGTTGCGTACGCCCACTTTTGTCATCTTTTGAATCAATCTTCCCGGCATCGAACCGATGTAAGTCCGACGGTGACCACGAATTTCCGCTTCATCACGCACGCCACCAAGGGCCATGCGCACGAATTTGCGGTTGGTGGCGTGGGCAATCGACTCCGCCAGCGAGGTTTTACCCACACCCGGAGGACCGACCAGGCACAACACCGGACCACGGATTTTCTTCACGCGTTTTTGCACGGCGAGGTATTCAAGGATGCGTTCCTTGACCTCTTCGAGACCGTAGTGGTCGGCGTCGAGAATGTCTTCAGCGCGGGCCAGGTCCAGGCGTACCTTGCTCTGGGCCTTCCACGGCACTTGCACCAGCCAGTCGATGTACGAGCGAACCACGGTGGCTTCAGCGGACATCGGTGACATCTGCTTGAGCTTGTTCAGCTCGGCAGTGGCTTTGGCCAACGCATCTTTCGGCAGACCGGCAGCGTCGATACGCTTCTTCAGGTCTTCGATTTCGTTGTGGCCTTCGTCGCTGTCGCCGAGTTCTTTCTGAATGGCCTTCATCTGCTCATTCAGGTAGTACTCGCGCTGACTGCGCTCCATTTGTTTTTTGACGCGACCACGAATGCGTTTTTCGACTTGCAGCAGATCGATCTCGGCATCCAGCAGCGCCAGAACGTGCTCGACCCGGGCCGACAAATCGATGATTTCGAGGATTTCCTGCTTCTGCTCGATTTTCAGCGCCATGTGCGCCGCCATGGTGTCGACCAGGCGACCCGGCTCATCGATGCTGTTGAGCGACGACAGGACTTCCGCCGGGACTTTCTTGCCCAGCTGTACGTATTGTTCGAACTGCGACAGCAGGGTGCGCACGAACACTTCGGATTCGCGCTCGGCGGCGTCGACTTCTTCGATCAGCGAGACTTCGGCACGGCAGTGGCCATCGACTTCACTGAAACGCTCGACGGTGCCGCGCTGCTCACCCTCGACCAGAACCTTCACGGTGCCGTCAGGCAGCTTCAGAAGCTGTAGAACAGTGGCGATGGTACCTACGCGATAGAGAGCGTCTTCACCGGGATCGTCGTCAGCCGGGTTTCTCTGGGCCAGCAGCAGGATCTGCTTGTCGCCCGTCATCGCGGCCTCGAGGGCTTCGATGGATTTCTCGCGCCCCACGAACAGCGGGATAACCATGTGCGGATAAACCACGACATCACGCAATGGCAGGAGAGGCAATTCGATGGTTGTCTTCATGATTTCGCCTCTACGGCGGCCATATGGCCGTAATCAGATGGAATTGAGCTTGAAACCAAGATGGGGGCTGGCTTGAAAAAAAACAAGCGCAAAGCGGATGTAAAAAACGACATAAAAAAAAAAGAGGCCCGAAGGCCCCTTCTTTATTCCAGCAGACTGGACGCTTAAGCGTCCGGCGCTGCCTTGGCCGTCGGCTCACTGTTTTCGTAGATATACAGTGGCTTGGACTTGCCTTCGATCACGCTTTCATCGATCACGACTTTGCTCACCTCGGACTGCGAGGGGATCTCATACATCGTGTCGAGCAGTACACCTTCGAGAATCGAGCGCAGGCCACGGGCACCGGTTTTACGCTCCAGGGCACGCTTGGCGACCGATTTCAGCGCGTCTGTGCGGAACTCCAGATCCACGCCTTCCATCTCGAACAGCTTGGCATACTGTTTGGTCAGTGCATTTTTCGGTTCGGTGAGGATCTGCATCAGCGCAGCCTCATCCAGCTCGTCCAGCGTCGCGAGGACCGGCAGACGACCGACGAACTCCGGGATCAGACCGAACTTGACCAGATCGTCAGGCTCGACTTCACGCAGGGATTCACCGACCTTCTTGCCTTCTTCCTTGCTGCGCACTTCTGCGTTGAAGCCGATACCGCCCTTGGTGGAACGGTTTTGAATAACCTTTTCCAGACCGGAGAACGCACCACCGCAGATGAACAGGATGTTACGGGTGTCGACCTGCAGGAATTCCTGCTGCGGGTGCTTGCGGCCACCTTGCGGCGGTACGGAAGCGACCGTGCCTTCGATCAACTTCAGCAAGGCCTGTTGCACGCCTTCACCGGAAACGTCCCGGGTGATCGACGGGTTGTCGGACTTGCGGGAAATCTTGTCGATTTCATCGATGTAGACAATACCCATCTGGGCCTTCTCTACGTCGTAATCGCACTTCTGCAGCAGCTTCTGAATGATGTTCTCGACATCTTCACCTACATAACCCGCCTCGGTGAGGGTGGTTGCGTCGGCGATGGTGAACGGAACGTTCAGCAAGCGGGCCAGCGTTTCGGCCAGCAGGGTTTTACCGGAGCCTGTCGGGCCGATCAGCAGGATGTTGCTCTTGCCGAGTTCGACGTCGTCAGCCTTCTTGTCACGCTGGTTCAGACGCTTGTAGTGGTTGTACACCGCTACGGCCAGAACCTTTTTCGCACGCTCCTGACCAATGACGTACTGGTCAAGGATGCCGCTGATTTCTTTAGGCGAAGGCAATTTATGCGCGCTGCTTTCGGCCTGGGCTTCCTGCACCTCCTCACGGATGATGTCATTGCACAGGTCGACGCACTCGTCGCAGATAAAGACCGAGGGGCCGGCAATCAATTTGCGCACTTCATGCTGGCTTTTGCCACAGAAGGAGCAATAGAGCAGCTTGCCGTTGTCCTCGCCGTTGCGGGTGTCAGTCATTCGTTCGATCCAAATCCGATAGGCTTGCAACACAAGATGAAGGCTATTGCGGGCTTTTTCAAGCCCGCCGCTGATCAGACCAGCCGACCAGGCCTATTTTGAGCTGCTTATTTTAAGCTGGGCGCTGGTTGATCACTTCGTCGATCAGGCCATATTCCTTCGCAGCTTCTGCACTCATGAAGTTGTCGCGATTGGTATCGCGCTCGATTTCTTCCAGAGTACGCCCGCTGTGCTTGGCCATCAGCGTGTTCAGACGCTCGCGGATGAAGAGGATTTCCTTGGCGTGGATTTCGATGTCCGACGCCTGGCCCTGGAAACCGCCCAGTGGCTGGTGAATCATCACGCGCGAGTTCGGCAGGCAGAAACGCTTGCCCGGGGCCCCTGCGGTCAGCAGGAATGCGCCCATGCTGCAGGCCTGGCCGATGCAGGTGGTCGACACGTTCGGCTTGATGAACTGCATGGTGTCGTAGATCGACATGCCTGCAGTCACCGAACCGCCCGGGGAGTTGATGTAGAGATGGATGTCCTTGTCCGGGTTTTCCGCTTCAAGGAACAGCAGTTGCGCGCAGATCAGGTTGGCCATGTAGTCCTCTACCGGACCAACCAGAAAGATCACTCGCTCCTTGAGCAGGCGCGAATAGATGTCATAGGCGCGTTCGCCACGAGCAGACTGCTCGACAACCATCGGGACCAGGCCGCCGGCGGCCTGGATATCAGAGTTCTGCTGAATATAAGAATTACGGAACATGCTCTGCAGTCGCTCCCAAATAGTTATGTCTTGAATACGCATAAGCCAGCTCGAGAGCTGGCTTATGGTGTGTACGTCTTAACGCTAAAACAATCAGTCGGCTGCTGGAGCTTCTACCGGCTTGACTGCTTCTTCGTAAGAGACCGCTTTATCGGTCACACTAGCTTTCTGCAGAACAGTATCCACAACTTGCTCTTCCAGCACAACCGAACGCACTTCGTTCAGTTGCTGCTCGTTTTTGTAGTACCACGACACAACCTGCTCAGGCTCCTGGTAAGCCGAAGCCATTTCCTGAATCATTTCGCGAACGCGAGCTTCGTCAGGCTTCAGGTCGAATTGCTTGACCACTTCAGCAACGATCAGACCCAGCACAACACGGCGCTTGGCTTGCTCTTCGAACAGCTCGGCCGGCAGTTGATCAGGCTTGATGTTGCCACCGAACTGCTGAACAGCCTGCACGCGCAGACGGTCAACTTCGTTGGACAGCAGAGCCTTGGGCACTTCGATCGGGTTGGTGGCCAGCAGACCGTCCATTACCTGATTCTTGACCTTGGATTTGATCGCCTGACGCAGTTCACGCTCCATGTTCTTGCGAACTTCGGTGCGGAAACCGTCGATGCCGCTTTCCTTGATGCCGAATTGAGCGAAGAACTCTTCGTTCAGCTCAGGCAGCTTAGGCTCGGAAACAGTGTTGACGGTCACGGTGAACTCGGCGGTTTTGCCAGCCAGGTCCAGGTTCTGATAGTCCTCTGGGAAGGTCAGGTTCAGAACGCGCTCTTCGCCGGCTTTAGCGCCAACCAGGCCTTCTTCGAAGCCCGGGATCATGCGGCCGGAACCCAGCACCAGTTGAGTACCCTTGGCGGAACCGCCAGCGAATACTTCGCCGTCAACCTTGCCAACGAAATCGATGTTCAGTTGGTCTTCGTTCTGGGCAGCGCGATCGGCCACTTCAAAACGGGTGTTCTGCTTGCGCAGGATGTCGAGCATTTTGTCCAGGTCAGCGTCAGCCACGTCAGCGCTCAGACGCTCAACGGTGATGCCGTCGAAACCGGCAACGGTGAACTCAGGGAACACTTCGAATACAGCAACGTATTCCAGGTCTTTGCCAGCTTCGAGCGACTTAGGCTCGATCGATGGCGAACCCGCCGGGTTCAGCTTCTGCTCAACCACAGCTTCGTAGAAGGAGGACTGGATAACATCACCAACAGCTTCCTGACGAGCGTCAGCACCGAAACGGCGCTTGATTTCGCTCATTGGCACTTTGCCTGGACGGAAGCCAGCAATCTTGGCCTTTTGGGCAGTCTGCTGCAGACGCTTGTTGACCTGAGTCTCGATGCGCTCAGCCGGCACGGTGACGCTCATGCGGCGCTCGAGAGCAGTAGTATTTTCAACAGAAACTTGCATGGATATTCCTCGTTGCACAGACGTTAGCCGGCCGTTTCCGACCCCAGAATCAAGGGCATGCATTCTAGTGGGTCAAACTCAAGAAGTCACCCTACTGAAAACGGGTAAAAAAACAGCAGGCATTTAATAGAGGCCGCCACACCAATGCAGCGCGCCCCACAGGCGAATACAACCAATCACGCCAGGGCTCTGCGCCAACCGCTTCTATATATAGAAGAGACTGCCAATCAGTCCCTGACGGCCGAACCTGAAAGCAAGCCCGGCGAGCAGCGCAGCATCATCGAGCAACATAAATACGACGAAGCGCCCTGCCCCTGCGCTCTGAAACCGACAATCACCGGTTTTCAGAACCACTAAAACAAAAAAGGCGCCAGACTGTTAAATCTGGCGCCTTTCGAAATATGGGGTGGACGATGGGGATCGAACCCACGACAACGGGAGTCACAATCCCGTGCTCTACCAACTGAGCTACGCCCACCATATTGCGTAACAAAAAAGCCAAACAACTTCTTTGTTGAAACCTCACCAGCCCGAAGACATGAATGAAGCTTTAATTGGTGCGGATGAAGAGACTCGAACTCTTACGCCTCGCGGCGCTGGAACCTAAATCCAGTGTGTCTACCAATTCCACCACATCCGCGGATGAAGCTTTTAAAGCAAAGGCGCCAGACTGTTACATCTGGCGCCTTTCGAAATATGGGGTGGACGATGGGGATCGAACCCACGACAACGGGAGTCACAATCCCGTGCTCTACCAACTGAGCTACGCCCACCATATCGCGTTACTTGTGCCAAAGCTGCCTAATGGCGCACCCGGCAGGACTCGAACCTGCGACCATCCGCTTAGAAGGCGGATGCTCTATCCAGCTGAGCTACGGGCGCCTTGTTAATCTGTACTCTTAAAGGACTACAAACTAAGTGCTTTCCAGCGTCGCAGAACCTTGATTCCGCTTCACCTTCTTAACCAGTGCTAGGCTGTGCCCGACAAGTGCGACGAATAGTATAGAGCGCTCTGAAGGTCGTCAATTCCTTTTTGAAAAAAATTCATTTAATTAAAGGAGTTAGAGGAATTTGCTGACCAAGCGCCTTTGCCCTCACCGCTCGACATGCGAGAATGCGTTCTCATTTTTTCCCCTCTCGATGGTTAATCACGCGCAATGACTGCACAACTAATCGACGGCAAATCGATCGCCGCCAGCCTGCGCCAGCAGATCGCCCAACGAGTTGCCGAGCGTCGCCAGCAAGGCCTGCGCACTCCCGGCCTCGCGGTGATCCTGGTCGGCAGCGATCCTGCCTCTCAGGTTTATGTCTCGCACAAGCGTAAAGACTGTGAAGAGGTTGGCTTCCTCTCTCAAGCCTACGACCTGCCCTCCGACACCACGCAAGACGCGTTGACCGATCTGATCGATCGCCTCAACGACGACCCTGCAATCGACGGCATCCTGCTTCAACTGCCGTTGCCCGAGCATCTGGACGCCTCCAGACTGCTGGAGCGTATCCGCCCGGACAAAGACGTCGACGGTTTCCACCCTTATAACGTCGGCCGTCTGGCCCAGCGCATTCCGCTGCTGCGCCCATGCACGCCGAAAGGCATCATGACGCTGCTGGAAAGCACTGGCGCTGATCTGTATGGCATGGACGCAGTGGTTGTCGGCGCCTCCAACATCGTCGGTCGTCCGATGGCGATGGAACTGCTGCTGGCCGGTTGCACTGTGACCGTGACCCACCGCTTCACCAAGGATCTGGCCGGCCATGTGGGCCGTGCCGATCTGGTCGTCGTGGCTGCCGGCAAGCCGGGCCTGGTCAAAGGCGAGTGGATCAAGGAAGGCGCGATCGTGATCGACGTCGGCATCAACCGTCAGGACGACGGCAAACTGGTCGGTGACGTTGTTTACGAAACCGCCCTGCCCCGCGCCGGCTGGATCACGCCGGTACCGGGCGGCGTCGGTCCGATGACCCGCGCCTGCCTGCTGGAAAATACCCTTTATGCGGCAGAAACCCTGCACGCCTGATCGGTATTTTCGGCAATAAGAAAAACCCGCCTTGTGCGGGTTTTTTCATGCCTGAGAAAAAACTGTAACCGTTCGCCGGAAACCCCTCTTTTTACAGGCCTTTTCACGAGATTTTCAGGTCACTCAAACAACCATCGACAGATCTTCAGCCATACTCCTAGAATGCGACGCTTTGAAGAAATAACCCGTTACAAACTAACGGAATATCCAACCTTTATGAGTTCGCCCGCGTGAAAATTCGTCTTTCGATTCTGAGCCTGTTTTTTGCAGTTTCAGGCACTTTCATCACGCCAACGATCAACGCTGCGGAAACCACTGCTGCCCCACGTGACGCTTCGAGCCTGAAGATCGCCTCCGGCAGTGCCCTGCTCATGGATATGCAGACCAACAAAGTCATCTATTCCAGCAACCCTGACGTGATCGTGCCGATCGCTTCCGTCAGCAAGTTGATGACCGGACTGGTTGTGGTTGAAGCCCGGCAGAACATGGACGAATGGATCAATGTCGATATCAGTAACACGCCGGAAATGCGCGGTGTGTTCTCCAGAGTCAAACTCAAAAGTGAGCTGCCGCGCCGCGAGATGCTGCTGATCGCCTTGATGTCTTCGGAAAACCGCGCAGCTGCCAGCCTCGCGCACCACTATCCGGGCGGCTACGCAGCCTTTATTGCGGCAATGAACGCCAAGGCCAAGGCACTGGGCATGACCAGTACGCACTTCGTCGAGCCAACAGGCTTGTCGGAGCGTAACGTTTCCACTGCCCGCGACCTGAGCAAGCTGCTGGTGGCCGCGCACAAGTATCCGCTCCTCAGCGAACTGTCCACCACCAAGGAAAAAACCGTGTCGTTCCGCAAACCCAACTACACCCTGGGTTTCCGTAATACCGATCACTTGGTTAATAAAGCCGACTGGGACATCAAGATCACCAAAACCGGCTTCACCAACCCCGCCGGGCATTGCCTGGTTCTGGTGACCAGAATGGGCAACCGTCCGGTCGCTTTGGTAATTCTCGACGCGTTTGGCAAGTACACCCATTTTGCCGATGCCAGCCGCATTCGTAGCTGGGTAGAAACCGGTCGAAGCGCCAACGTTCCAGCGGTGGCTCAGCAATACAAGGCGCAGAAAAACCTCAAATCGCGCCAGAGCGGCGTAGTTGAAGCGTCCAAGTAATCCGTCGCACAAGAAAAAGCCCCGAAGATTCGGGGCTTTTTTTCACCTGTGCATCAGTCATTGGGCAACGGCATCTGGTCGTCATCGGGGATACCGTCGCCTGCACTCGGATCCCGCGACGGCTCGGGCGTCAGCACATTGGGTCGAGCCATCGGGTCGCGCATCGGGCTGTCCGGATCGAGAACCGGATCAATGTCCGGCTCCGGCGTCGTGGGCACGCTGTCCGGTTTCTGGTCATCGAAGCTTGAGTCAGTACTCATATGCACCTCACTTCAAGGTTTCAGATTGGCTAGCGGGTCATACGGTTTGGCGGGCTGCTTGTCGTCTTCACCGGGTTTCACGTCTTTCGGCGCTTTGGCCGGGCCAACGGGATCGACTTGTGGATCGTCAACGTCCGGCGAATCGGGGTCGAAGCCCAAGTCATGACCCGAAGAATGCTCGGTCGAATGCGGCCCTTTCGGGGATGGGGAATCTGCCATGTTCGCCTCCTGATTCGCCCGCAAAAAGCGGGCTCTACACGTAAGAGGTGTGCCGGACGCCGTGGTGCCCGGCAGATGACGAACGGAGCGTCATTGTGCCGCCAGGGCCTTGCGTGCTTGCGCTGCTTCGTTTTCCTGACCGGCCTGAGCCAGCTCATCCGCCGCTTTGAGCCAGCGCTGACGGTCGACGGCAGCAGGAATCTGCGACGGTTTCTGAATCAGCACCGCCCAGCCACCGGATTTTTCCAGCGCCGACTCAAAGGAACTGAAACTCATCAGTTCGCGACGGTTCATTCCGGCACGCAGCAGCACCTTCTGCTTGTTGCGATCGTAGCCGGACAGGATCGCGTAACGCGGCTCGGCCCAGAACGCCGAACCCTCGCTGAAGCGCACCATCACCGGATAACCCGCTGCCACTTGCGTCAACAGCGCGGGCAGATTGCTGTCCAGCGGGTAGACCACCATGCCGTACTCGCGGGCAAGGTTCTGCAGGTTCTGCTGCAATTTGGCTTCGGCACCCGGCAGATGCAGGGGTTTTTCCAGCAGGCCCGGGGTGATCACGATGCCCTGCTGCGACAGCAGACTGGCCAGCACTTGCGGGCCGCTCTGATTGGCTTCGCCGCGATAGAACGTGCCGCTGAGTTCGACCCGCTCCGGCAAACGCTTGACCTCGGGCGCCACACTGCCTGCACATCCGGCCAGCACGGCCGCACAACCCGCCACCAGCAGCGCCGCACCAATTCGAGAAATTACCTGCACCATCATCACTCTCTGTTCAGACGCCGGTCGTCGTGTTCCGGCAACGCCTGCGATCATAGGGCCGCGCCCGGCTGCGGTATAGCCTTAAGCTGCAGACCCATCGATTGCATAGAGCAAACTGATTGGTCGCAATCGACCTTTGGTCAATAGTCTGAAACACCCCATTGTCTAGACTGTCACTGAAACAGAGCGAATTGAAAAAGTGGGCGCCCGCTGCAGGGCCAAGAGGAGGCACTGATGAGCCTGACCATGACCATTGTGATGTTGATTGCCGGCTGGCTGGCCGTGGCGGCTGCCATGCTGTGGGGCGTGCTGCGGATTTCGCGGCGCCACCATCATTATCCGGTTCAGCCTGCTGCGGTTGAGAAAACCGAGAAGCACCGGGTTCGCCACGCGACTGCGCATTGAGTTTTAACATCAAAAGCGAAAAGCCCCTCACCCTAGCCCTCTCCCGGAGGGAGAGGGGACTGACCGAGTGGCATGCTCAAATTACGTCGACCTGAAATACCGAGCCGAACTCAAGTTTGAAACCACACAGATCGGCTCTCTCTCCCTCGGGAGAGGGCTGGGGTGAGGGGCTGGCCTTTCGGCATATAGAAAACCTGAAATGAAAAAAGGCCACCTGAATTCAGTTCAGGCGGCCTTTTTGACTTACTGGCGGTTACGCCTGCTCAGCCAGCTTCTTCTGCCTCGCCCGGCGAGACATCATGTTCAGCACTTCAATCGCAGCCGAGAATGCCATCGCCGCATACACATAACCTTTCGGTACATGGGCGCCGAAGCCTTCAGCGATCAAGGTCATACCAATCATGATCAGGAAGCCCAGAGCCAGCATCACCACCGTCGGGTTGTCGTTGATGAACTTGGCCAGCGGCTCAGCAGCGAACAACATCACCAGTACCGACACCACCACCGCGATGATCATGATCGGCAAGTGTTCGGTCATGCCGACGGCAGTGATGATGCTGTCGATCGAGAACACCATGTCGAGCATCAGGATCTGGCCGATAGCGGCAGCAAAACCCAGGGTGACCGTCGAGGTCGCCGACTTCGGATCTTCCGGGGCCGGGTCCATGCTGTGATGGATCTCGGTCGTGGCTTTCCAGACCAGGAACAGACCACCGGCAATCAGGATCATGTCCTTCCAGGAGAAGGCCTGACCCAGGATCTCGATCACCGGTGCGGTCAACTGCACGATGAAGGCGATGGTACTCAACAGCGCCAGACGCAGGATCAACGCCATGCCGATACCGATGCGGCGCGCCTTCTGCTGGTACTGCTTGGGCAATTTGTTGGTCAGGATCGAGATAAAGATCAGGTTATCGATGCCGAGCACGATTTCCATCACCACCAATGTGGCCAACGCAACCCAGGCGGTGGGGCTGGCGGCAAGCTGTAACAGATATTCCATGGGTCAGTCCTGACTCTGTGTAAGACGAATTAGATGGTCTTGGAGGAAGATTCGGATTTTTCCGCATCTTTTTCCGGTGTTTCTTTTTTCTCGATCAACCCGCCGGTGGCATCACTGAGCGCCTGCTCAGCCGCTTTATGGGTGTCGTCGATCGCTTGCTTGGCGCTTTCAGCCGCTTTGCCCATCAGTTGCTGAGCGCTTTTCTCGGCCTGATCGCAACCGGCCAGAAGCAGTAAAGACGTAAACATCAAGGCTGGGATTGTATATTTCATAAGGTTTCCTTCGAATGAACAGACAGGCTCACAGACCGGCCGTCGATGGCTGGGCATTCTAGGGAGATGAACACTTCAGGAAAATTCGTATTTTTAGCGGCTATACTTCGGTTTTCACGAACTGTAGAACGTCATGCTCAATTACCGACAACTGCATTACTTCTGGGTCGTAGCCAAGACCGGCAGCATTGTGCGCGCCTGCGAGCAACTAAACCTGACCCCACAAACCATCAGCGGGCAGATTTCTTTGCTCGAACAGACTTACGGCATCGAGTTGTTCAGACGCGTCGGCCGGCAACTGGAATTGACCGAAGCCGGACGCCAGGCCCTGCCCTACGCCGAGCAAATGTTCCAATTGGGCGGCGAACTGGAGCTGATGCTGCGCGCGCAACCCAACGAACAACAGATCCTGTTCCGCGTCGGCGTGGCAGACGTGGTGCCCAAGTCCATTGTTTATCGCCTGATCGCGCCGACCATGGAGTTGAACGAGCCGCTGCGTATCACCTGCCGCGAAGACAAACTCGAACGTTTGCTCGCCGATCTGGCCATCCAGCGCCTCGACCTGGTGATTTCCGACAGCCCGATGCCCTCGCACCTCGACATCAAGGGCTACAGCCAGAAACTCGGTGAGTGCGGAATCAGCTTCTTCGCCACCCCGGAACTGGCAGCCAGATACGGTCAGGATTTCCCGCGCAGTCTGCACGGTGCGCCGCTGTTAATCCCCGGGGCGGAAACCGTGGTGCGCAGCCGCTTGCAGCGCTGGTTTGCCGAGCAGCAGATTCAGCCGCAAATCGTCGGCGAGTTCGATGACAGTGCGTTGATGCAGGCGTTCGGCCAATCCGGCAGCGGGATTTTTATCGGTCCGAGCGTGATTGCCGATGAAGTGAAGCGCCAGTACGGCGTCGAACTGATAGGCCAGACCGATGCGGTGACCGAGTCGTTCTATGCCATTTCGGTGGAGCGCAAGGTCAAGCACCCCGGCATCGTTGCGATTACCGAAGGTGCCCGACGCGAGCTGTTTACGGCGTTATGAGGCCTCGGCGCACATTTCGCGCGGCTTGAGCGTCATCAGCACCATGGCGAGGAACACCGAGAGCAAAATGAACCCAGCGGCGGCAAAGCCGAGGAAGCCCAGACCCGCGCTGTCGATGACCCGGCCACCGACGATGGCGCCCAGGCCGATCCCCAGATTGGCCCCGGCGATGTTCAACGAGGCGGCAAAGGCCGGCGCTTCCGGCGCGGCTTTCATCAGGCGTACATGACTGACCAGGAACAACGCGGCCTGAGTCACACCCCAGATCCCCATCGCCACCGCCAGCCCCAGCGGCGAGTGAATGTTCGGCACCAGCGAAACCATGCCGGCAATCATGAACGCACAGAACAACACCGACGCGCCCAACGGATGTCGATCCACCGCACGACCGCCCAGCGAGTTGCCGATCAGCCCGACTGCACCGAAGGCCATCAGGCACCAACCGACCACGGTGCCGTTGAACCCGGCGAGGCGCTCAAGAATGTCGGCCAGATAGGTGTAAGCGGTAAACATGCCGCTGAACACCAGAATCGACAGCACGATATGGCCGATCATCAACGGGCTGCGCAAGATCTTGAATTGCGAGCGGAAGCTGACCTGGTGCTGGTGAAGACTGGTTTTCGGCAGATAAACAAACAGCAGCAAGGCTTTGGCAAACGCGATCACCGCGAGAATGCCAAAGGCGCTGCGCCAGCCGAACGCATCGGAAATCAGCGTGCCGACCGGAATGCCGAACACCGTGGCACAGACAATGCCGAAGCCGATCTTGGCAATCGCGCGACCGGCGAAATCCGGGCCGACAATATCCACGGCGGTCTCGCTGGCCAAGGCCCAAAACACTGGCAGACCAAGCGCCGGGATCAACCGGGCAATCGCCATCACCCAGATGTTCGGCGCCAACGCCGCCACGGTATTGGCCAGACCAAACATGATCAGGATGCTGATAAACAGCTTGCGCCGCTCGAAGCGGGCGAAATACGCGGTCAGGAAAGGCCCGAACATCGCCACCGTGAAGGCGAATAGCGTCACCAGCAACCCGGCCTGCGGGATGGTGACTTCAAGGTCTCGGGCAATCGCCGGCAACAGGCCGACGATGACGAATTCCGTGGTCAGCACCGTGAAACCGGCGGCGGACAACAGAAGAATGGGCAACAGCATGCGCAACTCCAGCAAAACGACGACACCAGCGTTGACCCGGAGGCCCGCTGGCGGAATTTGAAAATAAGGATGCGCAATCTTAACAGAGTGTGTCCGGACTGACTTGCACAAACCTGTCTATCTGGTTGACTGATCCGGTGGCAGATCGTCACATGCCTGAAGGATAAGGCCTACGCTGTGATAAAGTCCGCGCCCTGAAAAACGTACAGCCTAATCAGCGGCCGGTTTAATGGCGTTGATGTCGCGTCAACACTTTCGGTGCGTGGCGGTGGCCTGCCCCCGTTTCACCCGTACTGCCACGCAACCTTGCACCCTATAAAAAATCAGAGATGCCGCTATGACCGCTTCATCCCCTTCTCTATTGCAACGCTTGAAAAATCTCAGCCTGGTCACGCAGATCGTGATCGGCCTGATCGCCGGTATCGCCCTGGCAATGTTTGCCCCGGAAGCCGCGAAGTCCACGGCCTTCATCGGCAAGGTGTTCGTTTCAGCGTTGAAAGCCGTCGCGCCGATTCTGGTGTTTGTGCTGGTGATGGCGTCGATTGCCAACCACAAGCACGGCCAGGAAACCCATATCCGGCCGATTCTGTTCCTGTATCTGCTGGGCACGTTCAGCGCCGCCGTCGTGGCCGTGGTTGCCAGCATGGCGTTTCCGTCGCATCTGGTGCTGTCCACCGAAAACGTTGCAGTCACAGCGCCCGGCGGTATCGGTGAAGTGCTGCAAAGCCTGCTCCTGAGCGTGGTGGACAACCCGGTCAGCGCGCTGATGAACGCCAACTTCATCGGCATTCTGGCCTGGGCGATCGGTATGGGCATTGCGATCCGCCATGCCGGCGACACTACCCGCGAAGTGCTGGGCGATCTGTCCAACGGCGTGACCGTGATCGTGCGCGTGGTGATTCGCTTCGCGCCGCTGGGCATTTTCGGTCTGGTCGCTTCGACGCTGGCCACCTCCGGTTTCGGCGCATTGATCGGTTATGCGCACCTGCTGGCCGTGCTGCTCGGCTGCATGCTGTTCGTGGCGCTGGTGATGAACCCGCTGATCGTGTTCTGGAAGCTGCGTCGCAACCCGTACCCGCTGACCCTCCAGTGCCTGCGTGAAAGCGGTATCACCGCGTTCTTCACCCGCAGCTCGGCGGCGAACATTCCGGTCAACCTGGAATTGAGCAAGCGTTTGGGCCTGCATGAAGACACTTATTCGGTGTCGATCCCGTTGGGCGCGACCATCAACATGGCAGGCGCGGCGATCACCATTACTGTGTTGACTCTGGCGGCTGTGCACACCTTGGGTATTGCCGTGGACATTCCAACCGCGATTCTGCTCAGCGTTGTCGCTGCGATTTGCGCGTGTGGCGCTTCGGGTGTGGCTGGCGGTTCGTTGCTGCTGATTCCACTGGCGTGCAGCCTGTTCGGGATTCCGAGCGAGATTGCGATGCAGGTGGTGGCGGTCGGTTTCATTATTGGTGTGTTGCAGGATTCGGCGGAGACGGCGCTGAACTCGTCGACTGACGTGCTGTTCACCGCTGCGGCTTGCCTGGGCGAAGAAGAGAAAGCCCAACGTACGGCGTAACAGACGCTGTAATGAAAAGCCCGCCACGGTGTGAACCTTGGCGGGCTTTTTTGTGGCTGAGATCTTTTCCCCTCACCCCAACCCTCTCCCCCAAGGGGGCGAGGGGAAAGGGAGCTGATTTGTGTGCTGTTCAAACCTGAGTTCGACTCGATAAATCAGGTCGGCGTATCTCGAAACAACAACTCGGTCAGTCCCCTCTCCCTCTGGGAGAGGGTTAGGGTGAGGGGCTTCTGGCGGTTTAGAACGCGCCCATGTAATCACGCTTGCCCACTTCAACCCCGTTATGACGCAGCAGCGCATAAGTGGTGGTGACGTGGAAGAAGAACTGCGGCAGACCGTAAGTCAGCAGGTAAGCCTGACCGCTGAAGCGCTTCTCTTTCGGCGTGCCCGGACGGGTAACGATTTCGATGCCTTCCTTGCCATCGATCTGCTCTGGCTTGATCTCGCCGATGTAGGCCAGCACCTTGGCGATCAAGGCTTGCAGCTCGGCGAAGGTGGTTTCGGTATCGTCATACTTCGGCACTTCGACTTCAGCCAGACGCGAGGAAACGCCTTTGGCGAAGTCGACGGCGATCTGTACCTGACGGGTCAGCGGGAACATGTCCGGGTACAGACGGGCTTGCAGGAACGCGTTCGGGTCGATGTTTTTCTCGGTGGCGTGGGCTTCAGCCTTTTTCAGCACATCGCTCAGCGCGTTGAGCATTTGTTGAAAAACCGGGACGGATGCGGCGTACAGGGAAATGGTCATGGCAGTCTCGTGTGGTGGCTGGGTGGAACAAGGAGGCGATTATAGCCATGCTTGATGACCACACGGCTTGCCTTTTGTTTGGCAAGGATTAGGCTAGGCGCCTTCGACTGCAGAGGGAACGCGCGATGACCACAGAGACAGAATCCACCTTCGATGAACCACGACTCAATGCCACGGAAGTCCGCATTCTCGGCGCGTTGATCGAGAAACAGGCGACCAGCCCGGAAACCTACCCGCTGACCCTCAATGCGCTGGTGCTGGCCTGCAACCAGAAAACCAGCCGCGAACCGGTGATGAACCTGACCCAGGGTCAGGTCGGGCAGAGTTTGCGAGCGCTGGAAGGTCGCGGTTTCGCCAAACTGGTGATGGGCAGTCGCGCCGACCGCTGGGAGCACAAGGTCGACAAGGCACTGGAACTGGTGCCGGCGCAGGTGATTCTCAGCGGTTTGATGTTTTTGCGTGGCCCGCAGACCGTCAATGAACTGCTGACCCGCAGTGGGCGCATGCATGAATTTGAAGACACCGAGCAGGTGGTGCATCAGCTTGAACGCTTGATTGCGCGGGGGCTGGCGGTGTTGATTCCGCGTCAGGCCGGGCAGCGCGAAGATCGTTATACCCATGCGCTGGGTGATCCGGCGGATATCGAGGCAGTTATGGCGGCGCGGCAGAATCCGTTGGATCGCGGCGCAAGCAGTGGCGTTTCGGTTGAGCGTATTGAAGAGCTGGAAGCGCGGATTGCCGCGCTGGAAGAACGCCTGGCCCGCCTCGAATAATCACCACAAATACATTGTGGGAGCGAGCTTGCTCGCGAATGCGGTGTGTCATTGAGCGATGATGTAACTGACACGGCCTATTCGCGAGCAAGCTCGCTCCCACAGGTTTTATTCATCAGGTTTCAGATCCTGGGGTTATTCACCATCCCAGTAATCCACACCATCCGCCTGCCGTGCCACTGCGACGAAGCCCGAGGCATTGCCCTCGGCATCCACCGTAAAATTATCCATCACCGCATATTTATTCGAATCCGGGTATTCGCAAATTTCCGGCTGCTGCTGGGTACTCACCGCCAGATAACGCAGTTCGGCCTGGCTGGTGTTGATGATCTGATGGGCCATTTCCGGCCCGCCCGGCGGGCAAGCGATCACGTCGCCTTCGCGGATCGGGAAACGCTCGGCGCCAAGACGCACTTCACCCTCCCCGGCCACCACATAAAACATCTCTTCGTTGACCCGATGGCTGTGAAACGGACTGCCGCGCATGCCCGGCGGCAAGGCGTACAAGCGGTAACCGAGTTTCTGCGAACCCAGTTGCTGGCCAATCCGCGCCATGCGCTGCTGATAGCGTCCGGCGGTTTCGCCTTCCGGTGCGAGGGCTTCGGGCAGGGATTCGAGTTCGACCTGATGCAGGTTGAGGATGGGCGGGTGCATGGGGGGCCTCGGTCACGGTTTTTGTGGTGGGCAAGTCTGGGCTTGCTGGGGAGGCAGTATAGGCAATCGAAATTTGAAACCGAGTCGCGACCTTCGCGAGCAAGCTCGCTCCCACAAGGGAACCAGATCAAATGTGAGAGCGAGCTTGCTCGCGAAGGAGTCCGCCAGATCAACACAAAACCAAAGAATCAGCTCCGGGCAAACGCCACCGCCGCCGCAAACTGCTCTTCAGTCGGGCGCACGCCGGTGTACAGGACAAACTGCTCCAGCGCCTGAATCGCAATCACCTCAAGCCCGGTGATGACCTTTTTACCTTCGGCGCGGCCGCGCACGATCAACGGCGTCTCCGACGGAATCGCGACCACATCAAATACCGTCTCAGCCGCAGCAATAACTTGAGGCGCAAACGCCAGTTGCCCCGCTTCCGGCCCGCCGTCCATACCCACAGGCGTCACATTGATCAGCATCTGCGGACGTTCATCGCCCAGTTCCGCTTGCCAGCGATAACCCAGCGAGTCCGCCAGCGCCCGACCGGCGCGCTCGTTGCGGGCGACAATCAGACCGTTTTTGTAACCGCCATCACGCAAGGCGCTGGCCACCGCTTTGGCCATACCGCCGCTGCCACGCAGGGCGAAGGTCGAGTCCTTGGGCACGGCGTGGGTTTCCAGCAGTTGCGCAACGGCGATGTAATCGGTGTTGTAGGCCTTGAGATGGCCGTCGGTGTTGACGATCGTGTTGATCGATTGGATCGCCGCCGCCGACGCATCCAGCTCATCAACCAGCGCGATGCACGCTTCCTTGAACGGCATCGACACGCCGCAACCGCGAATGCCCAAGGCGCGAATGCCACCGACTGCACCAGTCAGGTCTTTACTGCTGAATGCCTTGTAGTAGAAATTCAGGCCCAGTTGTTCATACAAATGGTTATGAAAACGCAGACCGAAATTGCCTGGGCGCGCCGACAGGGACATGCACAGTCGGGTGTCTTTGTTCGGGTTCATCTGCATGAAACTTCTCCTTCAAACGCACTTTCGGATAAACGGGATTAGCCAGCCCAGCGGCTTCTGAACGATCATAAAGAGCTGATTTAAAACGTATGCTGTGGCCTTGCACGGCCCGGTAAAGAAGCCGGTACAGACCTTACACAAAATTTACCCAACGGCTGTGCTGATTTTCAGAATTTTGCTGTCTTAGCAGTATCCCCGCGACAACTGTGGGCCTGGTGCAGGCCCTGCCGCCGGGTCGAAGAACCGAGGATTTATCATGATTCGTAAACTCCCCCTTCTGGCCCTGTTGATTGGCGCACTTGCGGTCACGGGTCAGGCAGAAGCTGGTGGTGGCCACGGCTGGCAAGGCCCTGCGGTGTTTGGCGCGATCGTCGGCTCGGCCATCATCGGCTCGGCACTGATCAACCAGGATCGGCCGGTGTATGTGCAACAACAGCCGGTTTATGTTCAGCCGCAACCGGTCTATGTGCAGCAGCCGCCACCACCGGTCTACTACCAGCCGGCGCCGGTGTATGTGCAGCAACCGGTGTACATTCAACAAGCCCCCGTCTACTACGGCCCGCCTCGCGGTTATTACGGCCGGCCACATGGCTACTACGGCGGCCCGCGCTGGTAATCGCAACAAAGAGCCCCGCTTTGATAGCGGGGCTTTTTTATGACCGTTGGTCGGCCAGCGTCTGAAAAAATCTCGCCAAGGTCGCTGTCAGGACAGTTTCACCGGCTAAAGTCGGCATGATTGATTGAGCGTTATGTACATTTCCATAAAACGGTCATTTATTTGTCATGACGGAACCGCAATCTGAATCCGTCCGTAAACAACAGGTTGTTAACAACAAGGACGACTGTATGCCAACACAAAACCCGCACCGCATCGTCGGTCTGTGCACCTCCAGCAAGGTGTACAGCGCGCTGACAGAACTCAAGCACCTGGAAGGCCATCGCTGCGCCAAGTTTCTTTCGCTGCTGGCGGAAAACCTCGTGCACAAAGGCTTGCTCAACGAGCGCGAAGTCATGCACATGCTCGACCAGGTGGTCGATTGAGCCAGCCCTCAACGGCGTCAATGACCACTATCGAAAGCGTTGATTGTCCGTAGAACCGGCGAATCTCTAAAGTAGCTCCATTGTTAGATGGAGGTACTCGCCATGGCCCAGATTCAAATCATGTCCGTTATCGGCAGCGCCGTTCCCGCCTCGCTCAGAGCCTCGGGGCTGCTCGCCTGCTGGTATCTGATGCGCGACGGCGAAGCGATCAGTGGCCCGCTCACTTCGCTGCCCGCAGCGCAGGCACTGTCGCAAAAGATCGTCAGCCAGCCGTTTCACGCCTAAGGCAATTGCACCTTGGGCTTGGTTTCGGCAAACAGCGCCCAGCTCGACATGAACAGCGCCGCGATCAACGGCCCGATAACAAAGCCATTCAGGCCGAATACCGCCAGGCCACCCAGGGTCGAGATCAGAATCATGTAATCGGGCATTTTGGTGTCCTTACCCACCAGAATCGGTCGCATCACGTTGTCCACCAACCCGATCACGAACACCCCGAACAAGCCCAGCACCACGCCTTGCCAGATCATCCCGCTGAGCAGGAAATACACCGCCACCGGCGCCCAGACAATCCCCGCGCCCACGGCTGGCAGCAACGACAAAAATCCCATCAACACCGCCCAGAGCAACGCGCTGGGGATATCGAGAAACCAGAAAATCGCCCCGCCTAGCGCCCCCTGAGTCACCGCGACCACCAGATTGCCCTTCACCGTCGCGCGTACCACCCGATTGAACTTCAACTGCAGGCGCCGCTTGTGACCTTCCTCCAGCGGCACGGCGGTTCGCACCTTGCGCGCCAGTTCGGCGCCGTCACGCAGAAAGAAAAACAGCAGATACAGCATGATGAAAAAACTCACCACGAACTCGAACGTGCCCTGGCCAAAACTGAACGCCTGACTGGCCAGCACCTGGCTGCCCTGCATCGCCGATTTGACGATTTTCTCGCGCAGGCCATTGAGTTCGCCCATGCCGAAACGGTCGAGCAAGTGCTGAAAATAGGGCGGCAGGCTGTGTTTGAACTGCGCCAGGTACGCGGCGATGTCCAGCTCACCGCTCTCGATGTTCTTGTAGACCGCCGCCCCTTCCTGCACCAGCAGCACACTGAGGATGATCACCGGCAGAATCGCGATCACCAGGCAGACCGACAAGGTACACAGCGACGTCAGATTACGTTCCCAGCCGAATTTCGCCTGAAGCCGGCGTTGCATCGGCGCAAACACAATGCCGAGAATCACCGCCCAGAACACCGCGCCGTAGAACGGCAAGAGGATCCAGATAAACGCCACCGTGACCAGCAACAGCAGCACGGTGAGGGATTTGAATTGAAGGCTTTTTTCGTTCATGTCCGATCCATGTCAGTCAGGCGTCATGCACGCCCCGCTCCTTAGTCAGCCGCAGCGTGCACGAGTGCCATCTTTATTCATGGAGCATAGATCCAGATCAACAAACCCTCACCGCACCTGACTTACCCTGCCGCGCTTTTGCGACCGACACCGCCATGACCCCGATCCTCGCCGCCCCCGAACTGCTCGCTCCCGCCGGTACCCTGAAAAACATGCGCTACGCCTTTGCCTACGGTGCCGATGCGGTCTACGCCGGCCAGCCGCGTTACAGCCTGCGGGTGCGCAACAACGAGTTCGATCACGCCAACCTGGCGTTGGGCATTCGTGAGGCCCAGGCTCAGGGCAAACGCTTCTACGTGGTCGTCAACATCGCCCCGCACAACGCCAAACTGAAAACCTTCCTCAAGGATCTGGCGCCGGTCATCGAAATGGCACCGGATGCGCTGATCATGTCCGACCCGGGCCTGATCATGCTGGTGCGCCGGCATTTCCCGCAGATGCCCATTCACCTGTCGGTGCAGGCGAACACCGTGAACTGGGCGAGTGTCGAGTTCTGGCAACAACAGGGGGTGAGCCGGATCATCCTGTCGCGGGAGCTGTCGCTGGAAGAAATCGGCGAGATCCGCGAACAGGTGCCGGGTATGGAACTGGAAGTATTCGTCCACGGCGCATTGTGCATGGCCTATTCCGGACGCTGCCTGCTGTCGGGTTACATGAACAAGCGCGATGCCAATCAGGGTGCCTGCACCAACGCCTGCCGCTGGAAATACTCGGCGCAAGAGGCCACGGAAAACCAGCTCGGCGAGATCGTCCAGACCTTCCAGCCCGAGCCGACCCTGGGTCTGGGCGCGCCTACCGATCAGGTCTTTCTGCTGCAGGAGGCCAATCGCCCCGACGATTTGATGCCAGCGTTCGAGGACGAGCACGGCACTTACATCATGAACGCCAAGGACCTGCGCGCGGTGCAGCATGTTGAGCGTCTGACGCGCATGGGCGTGCATTCGTTGAAGATCGAAGGCCGGACCAAATCGCACTTCTATTGCGCCCGCACCACCCAGGTTTATCGTCGGGCGATTGATGATGCGGTGGCCGGGCGTGAGTTCGATCGCAGCCTGATGACGGATCTGGAGTCACTGGCCCAGCGCGGCTACACCGAGGGTTTTCTGCGTCGGCATGTGCATGACGAGTACCAGAATTATCAGCACGGCAGCTCGGTGTCGGAGCGTCAGCAGTTTGTTGGCGAGTTGACTGGAGAGCGGCGTGAGGGGCTGGCCGAGGTCAAGGTGAAGAATCGCTTTGCACTGGGTGATCATCTGGAATTGATGACGCCCGCAGGCAATTTTCATTTTGATCTGCGTGAATTGCAGAGCCTCAAGGGTGAGGCTATCGACGTGGCGCCGGGGGATGGGCATACGGTTTATCTGCCGATTCCGGAGGCGGTGGATTTGCGGTTTGGGTTGTTGATGCGGGATTTGCGTGATGCCTGAGAAGGCCCTCACCCTAGCCCTCTCCCAGAGGGAGAGTGGACTGATTGGGGGATATTGGAGAAATTCACCGACCTGAAAATTCGTCGGTGAATCCATAATCGACTCGATTGTTCAGCTTGTCTAAATCCATAATCGACTCGGTCGATCAGGTCGATGTATAACCCATGTCACCTCGGTCGGCCCCCTCTCCCTCCGGGAGAGGGCTGGGGTGAGGGAAGCCTTTTTTACGCAACAAACGCCTCCCGCAACATCGCCACAATCGCCTCCTGCCCCGGGTGCACCCCGGCATTTGAATCTGGAGTGGCGGGCTGAGTGGTTCGAACAGCAGAGGTCTGACCCTGGATTTGTTTTGAGGCTGATGCCGCCTTCGCGAGCAGGCTCGCTCCCACATTGAAACGCGCTTCCCTGTGGGAGCGAGCTTGCTCGCGAAGGGGCTAGCACAGACAACACATTAATCAAAGCCACCGATCAGCGCCGGTCATCCGACAACGGCGTCGGCTCATCCGCCGGCGGTACATCGTCATCTGCCGGCGGATCCTCCCAGTCCTCCGGCCGATCAGCATCGCTCAACGGATCACGTCCCGGTGGCATCCCCATCGGAGAATCATGATCAGTCAGCGTTGGCTCATCGGTACCGGGCATCGGCCGGGTTGGATCGGTTGGCAGCACACCACCCTGAAACAGCAAATCATTAGCCATGACACACCTCACCAAGGAGGTCCGGAATACCCGGGCCGTACAACTTGGAATCAGGCCCGTGGGCGGCGTGCTATCGAACAGACCGACGGCGCTCAGCCCTGCGCGGAAAAGCGGTCACGGCTGTTGGTCAGATGCAACCACATGGCTGCGCGCGCGGCATCCGCATCCTGACGCTTGATCGCATTCAGAATCGCCTCATGCTCCAAATGGGCCAGTTGCCCGAGCTTGCTCAGATCCGCCGCGCCGCGTTCGGCGGCGTTGAGCCGGTTGCGTGGGATCATCGCACTGCCCAGGTGCTGCATGATCTCGCTGAAGCAGACGTTGCCGGTGGCCTCCGCGATCAGCAGATGAAAACGTCGATCGGCCTCGACGCAACTGTCGTTGTTGTCGAGTAGCCGTTGATAGTCATCCAGCGCCTGACGCATCTGCAGCAATTGCGCCTCCGTGCGCCGTTGCGCCGCCAACGCCGCCGCTTGGGTTTCCAGGCCCAGACGCAATTCAAGAATGCTGCGCACGCCGAGTGCGGTATCGACATTCAGGCGCAAGCCCTGCTCCGGTGCGCGCTCGATCACAAACGTGCCGATGCCATGGCGGGTCTCCACCAACCCGGAAGCCTGCAACTTGGAAATCGCCTCGCGCACCACAGTACGGCTGACACCGTGCTCCTGCACGATGGAGTTCTCCGAAGGAAGCTTGTCGCCCGGTGACAGCTGGCCGAGCAGGATGCTCTGGGTGAGCTTCTCTACCAGGTCATGGGCGAGGTTGTGCGCACGTTTGCGTGCGGGAGCGTCGAGGTCTTCTTGCATGGTCGGTTCCGGTGATCGGGGCTTGCCGATCGTAGCATTGCGAGGCTGGCTGACGGGATTGATTCTAGCGCCTTAACTTGTATGACAACATTCAAATAAATCGGAAAAATCAGGACTCCTTAAAAATTACTCGTGTGTAGCCGGGGCAAATCTATCGCGACCCTCGAAGTACAAAACCCAATAAATGCTAAGCCAAAATACGAAAAAGCATAAGAAACCGGCCTTCCAGATAAAATTAATCGACCCTCCCCACTTGTAGGACAAAAAATTCCAGTTGTATGATGTCTATCAACAACGCCGCACCTGCCCTACCCCGCATAAAAATAATCAGTGGGAGAAAACCAAGTGAAAACCTCCGTCTCCGGGATGAACGAGGGCGTCGATTCGACACTCGCCTCCGCCATCTCGAAAGTGAAACGCCACGTCCTGCCGCTCTTCGTGATCATGTTCATCGTCAATTACATTGACCGGGTGAACATCGGTTTCGTCCGCACTCACATGGAACATGACCTGGGCATTGGTGCCGCCGCTTACGGCTTCGGCGCCGGGCTGTTCTTCATCGGTTACGCACTGTTCGAAGTACCCTCCAACATGCTGCTGCAGAAAGTCGGTGCACGCATCTGGCTGACCCGCATCATGCTCACCTGGGGTCTGGTCGCCGCCGGCATGGCGTTCATCCAGAACGAAACCCACTTCTACGTGTTGCGCTTTTTGCTCGGCGTGGCCGAGGCCGGGTTCTTTCCCGGGGTGATCTACTACTTCACCCGTTGGCTGCCCGGCGCCGAGCGCGGCAAGGCGATTGCGATCTTCCTCAGCGGCTCGGCCGTGGCCTCGCTGATCTCCGGCCCGTTGTCCGGTCTGCTCCTGCAAATCAACGGGCTGGGCATGCACGGCTGGCAATGGATGTACTTCATTGAAGGGATGTTTTCGGTGTGCCTGTGCGTGTTCGTCTGGTTCTGGCTCGATGCCAAACCCCACGACGCAAAATGGCTGACCCGCGCCGAACAGGATGCACTGGTCAATGCCATCGACGCTGAACAGCAGGCCCGCGAAGCCGCGACGCCCATCCGGCCATCGATGGGCAAACTGCTCAAGGACCGGCAGATCATTCTGTTCTGCCTGATCTACTTCTTCATTCAGTTGACCATCTACGCGGCGACTTTCTGGCTGCCGAGCATCATCAAGAAAATGGGCGAGATGAGTGATTTCCAGGTCGGCCTGTTCAACTCGATTCCGTGGCTGCTGTCGATCATCGGCATGTACGCCTTCGCCTCGTTCTCGGCCAAGTGGAAACACCAGCAGGCGTGGGTCGCCACCGCCCTGTTGATCGCCGCTGCGGGGATGTTCATGTCCACCACCGGTGGGCCGATCTTCGCTTTCGTCGCGATCTGTTTTGCCGCGCTGGGTTTCAAATCCGCTTCGTCACTGTTCTGGCCGATTCCCCAAGCGTATCTGGATGCCCGCATCGCCGCGGCGGTGATCGCGCTGATCAACTCGGTCGGCAACCTTGGCGGCTTCGTCGCGCCGACCACGTTCGGTCTGCTCGAAGAACACACCGGCTCGATTCAGGGCGGCCTCTATGGCCTGGCGGCGACCTCGATCATCGCCGCCATTATTGTTTTCTTCGCGCGCACCACACCGAAACCTGCTGCTGAAATCGCCGTGGTTGAAGCTGCGCCAAAGCACGCCTGAATTCTTTATCAGAAGGATAAGAACATGACCGCACACGACATCGCCAAAGCCCCGATCATTACCGACATGCAAGTCATTCCGGTGGCCGGTCACGACGGCATGCTGCTCAATCTGAGCGGCGCCCACGGGCCGTTTTTCACCCGCAACATCGTCATCCTCAAGGACAACGCCGGCCACACCGGCGTCGGTGAAGTGCCCGGTGGCGAGCGCATTCGCCAAACCCTGGAAGACGCACGCAGCCTGGTGGTCGGCAGCCCGATCGGCACGTATCAGAAGATCCTCAATCAGGTTCGCCAAACCTTTGCCGACCGCGATGCCGGCGGTCGTGGTTTGCAGACGTTTGACCTGCGCATCACCATTCACGCGGTCGCCGGCCTCGAAGCCGCGCTGCTCGATCTGCTCGGTCAGCATCTCGATGTACCAGTGGCAGCACTGCTCGGCGAAGGTCAGCAACGTGACGAAGTGAAGATGCTCGGTTATCTGTTCTACGTGGGCGATCAGCACGAAACCGACCTCGCCTATCGCAGCGAACCGGATGCCGACAACGACTGGTTCCGCGTGCGACACGAGAAGGCTATGACTGCCGAAGCCGTGGTGCGCCTCGCCGAAGCGGCTCATGCGAAATACGGTTTCAAGGACTTCAAACTCAAGGGCGGCGTGCTCAGCGGTGATGCGGAAATCGAAGCGGTGACAGCGCTGGCCGAGCGCTTTCCTGATGCGCGGATTACCCTCGATCCGAACGGCGCATGGTCACTCAAAGAAGCTATTCGTTTGTGCCGCGACCAGCATCAGGTGCTCGCCTACGCCGAAGACCCGTGCGGTGCGGAAAACGGTTATTCCGGTCGCGAAGTCATGGCCGAATTTCGCCGCGCTACCGGGCTGAAAACCGCCACCAACATGATCGCCACTGACTGGCGCGAGATGGGCCACGCGATCCAGTTGCATTCGGTGGACATTCCACTGGCCGACCCGCACTTCTGGACCATGCAGGGTTCGGTGCGCGTGGCGCAGATGTGCCATGAGTGGGGTCTGACCTGGGGCTCGCATTCCAACAACCATTTCGATATCTCGCTGGCGATGTTCACCCATGTCGCCGCTGCTGCGCCGGGCGAGATCACCGCCATCGACACCCACTGGATCTGGCAGGACGGCCAGCGTTTGACCAAGGCGCCGCTGCAAATCGTCGACGGTCTGGTGCAGGTGCCGAAAAAACCGGGGCTGGGTGTCGAGCTGGACATGGATCAGGTGGCCAAGGCTCATGAACTGTACAAAGGCATGGGCCTCGGCGCGCGGGATGACAGCGTGGCAATGCAGTTTTTGATTCCGGGGTGGACGTTCGATAACAAGCGGCCGTGTCTGGTGCGCTGAACCTGATATCCATTCCACCACTGCCCCCTGTGGGAGCGAGCTTGCTCGCGAATGCGGTGTGTCATAAACAGTAATGTTGACTGACCAGCCCCTTTCGCGAGCAAGCTCGCTCCCACAGGGTTTTACGCTATTCGGAAGCCTGTAACAGCCACTCCTTGAAGGCAAGCATCGCCGCCGTCTCCGGTCGCGACTGCAACCGCGTCAACCAATAACTCCCCGTCGTAATCTCAATCGCAAACGGCTGACAAATCGCCTCCGCCGCCAGTTGCCGGGCGAACATCAATGGCGGCGCCAACGCCACCCCACTGCCCTGCAACGCCGCCTCCATCATCGCCAGCGACGAATCGAACACAATGCTCTGCGGCGGAGCAGCCTGCGTTGTCAATCCGGCAGCCTGAAACCATTCCGGCCATTCATCCGTGCGATAAGAGCGCAGCAGCGTCTGTTGCAACACATCCCCCGGTAAATGCAGTTGCCGAGCGATTTCGGGCACACACAACACCGACAGCGGTGCATCGAGCAACCGCGTCGCCTCGATGCCATGCCACGCCCCGGCGCCAAAGCGAATCGCGTAATCCAGCCCTTCCGCCGCCACATCCACACGGTTGTTGTTGGTCGACAGGCGCAGATCCATGAGCGGATGTTTCGCCCGGAAGTCCGCCAACCTCGGCAACAGCCAACCGACAGCGAAGGTGCCGACCGCGCCGACCGTCAACATTTCGCGATACTGTCCACCGGCAAGGCGTTCTAGAATCTGCGCGATGTGATCGAACGAAGTGCTCAGCACCGGCAACAAAGTTTCGCCTTCGCTGGTCAGCATCAGACCACGAGGCAGGCGCTTGAACAGGGTAACGTCGAGCTGCGCCTCAAGGCTTTTCACCTGATGGCTGACGGCAGCCTGGGTGACGCACAGCTCCACGGCCGCGCGGGTGAAACTCAAATGACGTGCGGACGCTTCAAAGGCGCGCAGTGCGTTGAGCGGCAATTGCGGTCGAATCATGCCCAGTCCCAAATTTTTCTAATGGCTCGTGCGAGTTTTCATCGTTTGTCGATTGACGTCGAGATGACTAGATTGGCGGCGCTGATCAGTAGCCCAATACAGAAATCGCCCGCAGTGTAGCGGGATAACGCTATCAACACTCATGGAGAGTGGTTCGTTCATGCCATCCATTCAATCGAGCAAAGTCATTTCCTGCGCCGCTTTCGGCCTGTTTTTCGGCGCTACATCCTGCCTGGCCGCCGTGCCCGACGCTGCGCAACTGCAAGCATTGGTCAACGACGCGGTAACGCCGGTGATGCAGCAGCAGAACATTCCCGGCCTGAGCGTGGCGCTGACCATCAACGGTCAACCGCATTACTTTAACTACGGCGTCGCCAACAAAGATTCCGGGAAGAAAGTCAGCGAAAACACCCTGTTCGAAATCGGTTCGGTGAGTAAAACCTTCACCGCCACCCTCGCCGGTTACGCGCAAGCCACCGGCAAACTGGACGTGTCGACCAAGGCCAGTCAGCTCTGGCCTGAACTGAAAGGCAGCGCCTTCGACAACATCACGGTGCTGCAACTGGGTACCTACAGCGCCGGCGGATTGCCGCTGCAGTTCCCGGACTATGCGGATTCGTCTGACAAGATGCTCGGCTATTTCCAGCAGTGGAAACCGGTTTATCCGGCAGGCAGCCATCGCCAGTACTCCAACCCGAGTCTGGGTTTGTTCGGTTATCTGGCGGCGAAAAGCCTCGGCCAGCCGTTTGACCAGGCGATGACGCAAACCCTGCTGCCGAAACTCGGTTTGCAGCACACCTACCTCAGCGTGCCCGCCGCGCAAATGGACCGGTATGCACAGGGCTATGACAAGAACGGCAAACCGGTGCGCGTCACGCCCGGTGCGCTTGACTCGCAGGCCTATGGCGTGAAAACCAGCGCGGTGGACATGCTGCGTTACGTACAGGCCAACCTTAAACCTGAAACGCTTGAAGCGTCCCTGCAAAAAACCATCGCCAACACCCACACTGGTTACTACACGGTTGGCGATATGACTCAGGGTCTGGGTTGGGAAATGTACCGCTACCCGATCAGCCTTGATCGCTTGCTGGCGGGCAACTCGACGGAAATGGCCATGCAGGCGCATAAGGTGCAGTGGCTGAATCCGCCGCGACCACAACCGGAAGATGTGTTGATCAACAAGACCGGCTCGACGGGTGGCTTCGGGACCTACGTGGCGTTTGTGCCGAGCAAGGACATTGGCATCGTGATCATGGCCAACAAGAACTTCCCGATTCCTGAGCGGGTGAAAATAGCCCACAAAATCCTGAGTGCTGTCACTGACTGAAAATCAAAAGATCGCAGCCTGCGGCAGCTCCTACATCGACCGAGTGAAAAACCCGATCCTGTAGGAGCTGCAGCAGGCTGCGATCTTTTCGCGGACAAAAAATGGGCGACCTGCTGAGGTCGCCCTTTTTTTAATCAGGCCATGCCATCAATCATCCGGCATTTCCGGCGGCTTAGACGGTTTTGCAGGCTTGGTCGGCTTTGCGCCTTTCGTACCTTTGGCCGGTTCAGGCTCGGCAGCAACTGGCGCCTGAGCCGCAGCGGCCGCTTCCTTCTCAGCCATTGGCATGGCATCAATGGTGTCAAAGATCTTCTTCAAATCCACCGACTTCGATTCGTCCCCGGAGCTTTCCAGTTTCTTCTCGCCATCCTTGCCCACCAAAATCACTTTGGGCAACGCGCCGGCGCCAAGTTTCAATGCGCGGATCAGCGCCATGGTGTCTTGCTGGCCCATGTCCTTGCCGTCGAGTTGTCCGGACATGTTGAGGATGGTGTAGACCTTGATATTGCGGTCGGTCACGCCCTTTTTGTTGGCGGGATCCTCCAGCGACTTTTTCAGCGCTACCCATACGGGGTCGACGGTGCTTTGTGCGATCACGATCAGCGGTCGGGCGCGGCCCATGTCCCCGGCGATGGGCGAATCGTTGTCAGCGGCGAACAAGGGGCCGGCAATCGCCAGCAAGAGTGTCAGGGTCAGTGACCTGATGAGCATGCGCATCTCCTTTTGATATCCACGCTCTAATGATTGCGCATCGTGGCGATTGTTCCGGGACAACCCGGCAAATATCTTCCGCCTAGTCAGAAGCTTAGGACAGGCGCGACATTGCGCAACATCACCGGCGCAATCGCATCCCGGATTTGATTACCTTTTATGACCGCATTAGGGTGGTGGTTCTGCCAATGGAATGGAGTTCAACCGCATGCACATCGATTACCTGTGCGATCACCCCGAATTGATCGAAGAGCTGGCCACGCTCAATTTCAAGGAATGGGGCGAGTTTCGTCCCGGGCAAACTGTCGAGGACCGCGTCGAACATATGCGCGCGTCTTGTGGCAAACAGGCGATTCCCAGCGTGGTGGTGGCACTGGAAGGTCCGCGTTTGCTGGGTGGCGCGCTGCTGATCGAAAGCGATCTGAAGCTGCGCCCGAATCTGACGCCATGGCTGGCTGGGGTTTATGTGAAAGCTGAGGAGCGCGGCCGCGGGATTGCTTCGCAACTGGTCAATCGAGTGGTTGCAGAAGCGGCGGCGCTGGGCGTGCCCGAGTTGTATCTGTATACCGACACGTCGCAGTCGCTGTATGCGCGACTGGGTTGGGAAGTGGTTGAAGAGCTGGTCTACGACGATTTGCCGGTGACGGTGATGAAATACACCACTTAAAACGCCAGTTTGTAACCGATCAGCACCAGCATCGTCGCCAGGCACGGGCGCAGTACTTCATCAGAGATGCGCCCGGTCAGGTGACTGCCGAGCCAGATGCCCGGCAACGACCCCACCAGCAAGAAGCCCAGCACGCCCCAATCCATATTGCCCATACTCGCGTGGCCGAGGCCTGCAACGAGGGTAAGCGGCACAGCGTGGGCGATTTCAGTGCCGACCAGACGGCGGGTCGGCAGCAACGGATAAAGGATGAACAGCGCAACAGTGCCGAGGGCGCCCGCACCGATCGACGTCAGGGCGACCATGGTGCCGAGGATCAGACCGGTGATCACGGTCATCACGTTCAGGCGCGAACCGCTCGGGTTGTAGTTGCCGCCAGCGCGTTTGTGGGCGAACTCGAGCAAGCGTTTCTTGAAGAAAATCGCCAGCGCCGTGGCGAACAGGACGAAGCCCAGCGCCTGTTTGATGATGGCGTTCATCGCGTCCGGCGCGGTGTGCAGGGTGCTGAGGAACCACAAGGTCATCGCTACCGCCGGCACGCTGCCGAGGGTCAGCCAGCCAGTGATGGCCCAGTCGATGTTCTTGTTCTTGCGGTGAACGAGGACGCCACTGGATTTGGTAATGGCGGCGTACAAAAGGTCAGTGCCCACCGCCGTTGCCGGGTTGATGCCGAACCACAGCAGGATCGGCGTCATCAACGAACCACCGCCGACACCGGTCATGCCGACAATAAACCCCACCACCAGCCCGGCAATCACCAGGCCGAAATTTGCCAATTCCATTAAACCGTCCAGAAAAACGACAGGAAAAATCTGGCCCGCAGCATAGCGATTTTTCTTATAACCACATATATCGATGCGGTCTATAGTTATGCCATATCGCAATCACCACAATTATCCCCTGTGGGAGCGAGCTTGCTCGCGAAGGCGTTGTGTCAGTCGACAGGTAAATTGAATGACCCACCGCTTTCGCGAGCAAGCTCGCTCCCACAGAATTATGCGTCTGGCTTCGAGCGTCAGCGCACCCTCCAGCCCGGTTTGAAGCTGTGGGTCTTGTTGACCCACACCGTGGCCAACGCGATCAGCGACAGAATCAGCAGCGCCCACGGAAACGACATCGCCCCCGCTCGATCCAGCAACAAGCCACCAAGCAAGCCGCCACCGGCAATTGCGACGTTCCAAGAAGTGGTGAGCATTGCCTGCACCACATCGACGTGATCACCAGCCGAATCCGCCGCCGAGGTCAACAGCAAAGTGGCCGAGCCGCCAAACGACAACCCCCACACCGCCATGCAGACATAAATGACCAGCGGTGAAGGCGCTGCCAACGCCAAAACCAGTGCCGTCAACGCAAACACCGCAAGACTGATCAACGTCAGCCAGCGCAACCAGCGATCGACCAGCATGCCGATGAACCAGATCCCCACCAGCGAACACAGGCCAAACACCAGAAGTACCAGATCGACCCGGTCAGCCAGCCCGGACTGCATCAGAAACGGTGCAATGTAGGTGTAGAGAATGTTGTGCCCGAGCATCCACGTCAGCACCACGAACAACACCGGCCGCACACCCGGCAAGCGCAACGATTCGAGCAGCGGCAGACGCTCATCACTGGCCTGCCCCGGACGATTCGGCACGGCGATGACAATCCACGCCGCCAATACCAGGGCCAGCGCCGACATGATCCCGAACGAAGCACGCCAGCCGATCAGATTGCCCAGCCACGTCCCCGCCGGCGTGCCCAGTGACAACGCCACCGGCGTGCCGAGCATGGCAATCGCCAGCGCCCGCCCCTGCTGATGCACCGGCACAATGCCGCGCGCATAACCGGCCATGATTCCCCATGACAGGCCCGCCGCCATCCCGGCGAGAAAACGCGAGGCCAGGGTCAGGCCGTAATGACTGGAGAACGTGGTGATGGTGTTGAACACAAGAAAACCACCGACCGTCATCAACAACACACGCCGTCGCGGCCAGCCGCGCGTGGCGACGGTCAGCGGAATCGCCGCGACAATCGAACCCAGCGCATACAGCGTCACCAGTTGCCCGGCGAGCACTTCACTGACGTTGAGCCCGGCGCCGATTTGCGGCAGCAGCCCGGCGGGCAGGGTTTCGGTGAGGATGGCGATGAACCCGGTCATGGCGAACGCCAGCAACGCGGCATAGGGCAGTTTGTCCGCACGGGCGGTGCGGTCGACGCGGCTGAAATCGGCGCTTGCAGGGTCGGTCATGACGGGTGCGGCTCCATTTTGATCAATAGCGGTGACGGATTGTATACAAAAACCGGGTTGGCTATTTGATCAATGTGGGAGCGAGCTTGCTCGCGAATGCGGTCTTTCAGGCGTGGAGGTGTTGAATGATCTAACGCTTTCGCGAGCAGGCTCGCTCCCACATTGGATCTCTGCACTCATTGCACCGGCAAAAAATTCAGAAACAACAAACTCTGCGCATAGTTAAGGCCGATCCGCCGGTAACGCTCATCAAGCATCTGCGTGATGAGGTCCAGCCGCGCAACGATTTTGCCGAACTCGGTGGCGAAGCTCAGGTTGCTGCCCTCCTCCGAGATCTCATTGGAGAACAGCAACGGCTGACCTTCCTTGTTCTGTCGCTGGGACAAAATCCACGTGGCTTTTTCGATATTGCGTGCAGCGTTGTGAACGAACGTCGGGTTGATCGCGTCCGTCATGTAGAACTCAGTGCGATTGCCATGGGCGGTGACCAGCATGCTGCCGATGGCATAGATGAACGCGCCGACGCGGTCACCGAGAAACTCCGGGCTCATCGCATAGCTCAGCGCCGCCAGGTCCTTGCGACCGCCAAGTACCGGCAGCGGCTGTTGCTGCTCTACGGCCATCCGCACCTGCTTCACAGCGGCATGGATGTTGAGAAACCCTGACTTGCGCAGCTCGTCCGGGTTGCGCAGGTACAGCTTGGCTTGCAAGCGATAGAGGCTGCTGAGGTTATCGCGCATTGCCAACGTGGCCATGCGGTCGACACTGGTCTGCAGGAACTCCTGTGGCTTCCCTTCACGCATCTGATTGAAGAAGCCGTTGCCGTCCTGGTGACTGCAACCGCTGAACAGCAGCGACGACAAACAGGCCAGCAAAAGGCACGGGCGGCGGAAAAAAACAGCGATCAGGGCAAAAACTCTCGGCATGAAATCTCGAACAGGCACATTCCTGTGCGGCGGGAGTCACCGCATCCTGGCCATGGATAGAGCCGCTTATTGCGAAAAAGTGCAGTGCACCGAATGGCCGGTCGTCCTTCTGCCTGCCCCGACCTGCAATTTAGTCTGTCTTTATTGTTGAAATAAACGATTAATCAGCTATAAATTTTCACCTGATGAGTATTTAGTATGACTACTTTGTTTTTTCGGTGATTAACATACCGATAGAACGCCGCTTTCAAAAACAACAACAAAAAGGAAGGTCAACCATGCTTCAATCCCGTCACCTGCTCTCCGGCCTCGGACTGTCCCTGATGATCGCCACCCTCTCCGCCAACGCGGCCGGCCTCAGCGCCGAACACAAAGCTTTCGGCAAAACCAATGACGGCACGCCCGTCGAGCAATACATCCTGCGCAACAGCCACGGCATGCAAGCCACTGTCATCACCTACGGCGCGACTCTGCAATCGCTGAAAGTGGCGGACAAGCACGGCAAGTTCGACGACGTCGTGCTCGGCTTCGACGATGTGCAGGGCTACCAGAAAGGCACCGCCTACTTCGGCGCAACCATCGGCCGTTTCGGCAATCGCCTCGCCGAAGGTGCGTTCGAACTCGACGGCAAGCGCTATCAAGTGCCGCAAAACGATAAGACCAACGCGCTGCACGGCGGCACGCTGGGCTTCGACAAGAAAGTCTGGAAAGCACAGGAAACCAAGGACAAGGATTCCGTCGGCGTGACCCTGACCTATCTGTCGGCTGACGGCGAAATGGGCTTCCCCGGCAACCTCACCACCGAAGTGACCTATCGCCTCACCGACAACAACGAACTGCGCATCGACTACAAGGCCAGCACCGACAAACCGACCGTGCTCAACCTGACCAACCACAGCTACTTCAACCTCGCCGGCGCCGGCAATGGCGACATCCTCAAACAGGTCGCCACCCTGCACGCCAGCCGTTACACCCCGGTCACCGCCAAATTGATCCCGACCGGCGAACTGGCGCCCGTGGCCGGCACGCCGATGGACTTCAGCAAACCGACCGCAATCGGTACGCACATCAAGGCTGATCATCCGCAGTTGAAATTTGCCGAACCGAAACAGGGTGGCTTCGACTTCAACTGGGCGCTGGATACCAAGGGCGATATCGGCAAAGTTGCGACTGAGGTGAGCGATCCGCAGTCCGGTCGCGTGCTGCAGTTGTTCACCACGGAGCCGGGCGTGCAGTTCTATACCAGCAACTTCCTCGACGGTACGGTCAAGGGCAAGGGTGGCAAGGTGTATCCGCACTGGGGCGCGTTTACCCTGGAGACTCAGCACTATCCGGATTCACCGAATCAGCCGGACTTCCCGAGTACTCGGCTTGATCCGGGGCAGACTTACAGCCACAGCGTGGTGCTGAAGTTCTCCGCGAAATAACCACCAACGTTGATCGTTCCCACGCTCCGAGTGGGCATGCAGCCCGGGACGCTCTGCGTCCCTTGAGGCATTACTTTGCTGCACGTGGGAACGATCAACCATCAAGGGATTAAAGACCCACACGCTCCAATCCCTGGCGCATGCCTTGATCCGCCTGCTCGCACCACTGCTTGAGCGTCAGACTCGGCGGCAGATTAGCCTCCAGGGTTTTGTATTGACCATCGTCCAACACCTCACCCTTGCGACCATGGGCCTCGTTCTTATCGCCGTCGCTCTTGTCCATCTGCCCTGGAATACCGGCAACAAACGCCACCATTTTATTGGCGTTCGTAGCGCTTTCAGCTTTCAGGAAACCTTTGTCAACGCAATGGTTAATCAGACCGGACATGTTGCGCCCAGTGTCGTACATCCCTTTCAACGTAGCGGCGTCCGGTCCTTCTGCGTGAGCAACATTGACGGTGCCGAGAGCGGCGGTCAGTGCGAGGATCAAAGCGGTGTTCTTCATGTTTATTCCTTTAATGGATGAAGCCAGGTTGTTTACTTGCAGGATTCACGAGGGCGAACGAAGGGCTCACCCTCGCGGATTCAACTGACCACTGCTCCCTTCGGGCCACTGGCAATCAGCGCGGCCCCGCAGGCGGTTTTCATGCCGTCGAGCGCGATGGGCGTGCCATCGACGGTGTAAGTGCTGCTGCCTTCGGCAATTGGAAAAATGCCTTTGCACAACGGGCAGCTGACCTTGTGACCGACCCCGGCGATGGGCTTGCCGTTTAGGTCGGTCTGGGAAAAGGCTTCGAGGACTTTGCCACCGTGAGTGGTGGAGTCGCCCAAGCGAATGGCGTCTTTCATGTTGTCATTCCTTCGACTACGAGGGTTGACTGCAGCCTCGATCAATTTCGCGGCTTTCGGCCACCAATGGCAGAGAGTTTTATCAGAGGCAGGTTGCGTTTAATCAACCTTCAAAAACGTGGCCTGCCCCTGATATATTTCATAAATTTTTAGAGATTAAAAAGTGGCTATTCGGCTGCAATTTGACCGAGAGTCAACCTACACGCGGAAGACCTCATTTAAGCCAACCTCTTCATCCTCGTCCCCATCTTCAAGACACCTGAAATTTCTTCCATTGAGTGCTGTTTTAAGTAGGGCGTACAGTTCTGCTGATTGGAAATTCACTTGGAGCCACAGGGATTTATCATCCCCATAAATGAGACGAGTATCGTAAGCCCTACTGCTATTTAACGAGAGATCCTTCAAATAAAGATCACCCACTTCCGCGCGAACACAGGCACTACTAGCTTTGACAACGTCGATGACATGCTGGGCTGTAGAGCTATCGTGAAAAATCAACTTGTACTCATAACTCATGATTCGCGCGACCTCCCTCGGACAGCGGGCTTTATTAGAGACAGGATATGCCTAATTAATTTAAAAACCGCAGCCCGTCTCCACCCGCGTCAACAACCCATATACAGCAGTGATTATTTCCCTATGAAACCGACTACATACTTATCAATAGCAACTAAATCCACATTTTTTGTTCGATAAATTTTCGACTAGATTTTGTATAGGCAAAGGTTTTTTGCAAGCTAATACATTGGGAGTTCAGATGGATCATCAATCATGACCCACTCCGCCCCCCTCCCTGCAATACTGCAAAACTCGTCAAAAAAGAAATTTAAGTCGCTAGAAAAAACGTCAAACGCGCCATGCCCATATTCGCCAGAAATCTTCGTGATCGCGACATATCGGCAGGCATTTTTGAAAAAATTGTATACCTCTTGGGTTATAGAAAACTCATCACTCTGCAAAAAAATAGTTAGGGTAGAAGGAGTAGGTTTTTCCACTCTACGATGCCTTGAAAGTATTTTATACTTTTTGACGTCTACTTCGTATCGTCTATGTTCGCTCACTGCGCGCTCGAACGCCCCATCTTTATCTCTAAACATAAAAAATGGCATGTAGTGAAGTTCCTTGCTTGATGGTGGCTGAAGTTCTCCATTGATATCAATGTAGTAGCAACTGGCAACTAGGGAGCTAATCGCAGTAGCGCCCCCCTCAGATCTATCGAAACCGATTAAGCCGTTTTGATCAACAGAGGCTAGTAGTGCGAAATCATCATTAACTTCCGCAGGGATACTCCTAATGCGACTGCTAGAGTTTTTTTTGAAATCATCGAACTTTGCCCGATAACAAATAATTTTGTAGTTTTTCATACTACATCCCCCCCGGATAAGTGAATATTTTTGACTCCCCTTTTTTGTTCTTTGCATGAACATGTGGAGTGCTGTGGTGATCTGGGTGTCCTTCTCCGACCATGTGAGGATGACCATCTGGGTGATCGAAAACTTCAGAGTTGTCGTAACCACGGCGTCCCAGTGTTTTAACTCCACGTTTTTTCAAGCAAGCACAGAATCGTCCGTCACTGTCACCGTTCAGTTCTTGAGTAGAAATATCCTGTCCGCCTCTTCCTACCCTTGGAACTTGAGCGTGTTGTTGTGCCTTCCTCATCGCGCTTGCGCGGCTTTTGGTAGCAACAACAGTCTCCAATCCCAATGGGTCAATCCACTCCATTGGATTAGGTGCATACCGGTAAAGGTTAAGTCCACCTTCATAACGTATCGGATCCTGCGAGATAAACCGCCCAACCCCCGGATCATAGTACCGATACCGGTTGTAATGCAGCCCCGTCTCATGATCGTGATACTGCCCCTGGAACCGTATCGGGTTCATCACGCCATGCTGCCGCGCCCATTCCGAGCGCTGTTCCA
>NZ_UTHA01000027.1 GCF_900582195.1 Pseudomonas viridiflava | reverse complement strand
GTTTAGAGGCTATCGATCTCGCCCGAATTCAGTTCGCGTTCGCGATTTCGTTTCACATCCTGTTTCCTGCCATCACCATCGGTCTGGCAAGTTACCTGGCTGTGCTCGAAGGCCTGTGGCTGAAGACCCGCGAAGATGTGTATCGAGACCTTTACCACTTCTGGTCCAAGATCTTTGCCGTCAACTTCGGCATGGGGGTGGTTTCCGGTCTGGTCATGTCCTATCAGTTCGGCACCAACTGGAGCCGCTTCTCGGACTTCGCAGGCGCGGTCACAGGGCCGTTGCTGACGTACGAAGTGTTGACCGCGTTCTTCCTTGAAGCCGGCTTCCTCGGTGTGATGC
>NZ_UTHA01000120.1 GCF_900582195.1 Pseudomonas viridiflava | reverse complement strand
ATATAAGGCTGCTCAAAAAATGAACTGGCTCCATCAATACATAAAAATCTTTAAAATAATCTCAAAAAACTATCGCTGGTTTACAGCTAGCTTTGTCGGAATATCAGCAATATTCCTCCTATGCAGCGCCCTGAACTCCCTCCTCCCGGTTATATTGAGAAATGCCGCCAATTCTATTCACGAATCAGATAGCATGCAAACGCAGTTTCTGTTTTTTGCGGCATCTTATTCGGCGATATGGACTCTTTCGCAGGTTCTGTCGAATATACGTGGAATATTATCAGCCTGGATACTCGCAAAATGCGACACTACAATCTACGAAACAATCATTAACAGGATTTTTCAATACCCATATAAAAAACAAAAAAACCTGGACCCGGGTTTTGTTGTAGCCGACATAAACAGATCCGCAAGCAGTTTCAGCATGATAACCATAGGCGTATTTTGGACAATTACCCCTATTACTATGGAAATCATTATCGCCATAAGTGTACTGTACGCGATCATGGGTCCTGCCTACGCAATCTTGTTCCTTCTCTCCTCCTTAGTACTAATATGCATATCGATTTACGTTGCCAGGTCTAGCTCCAGCATTCATCGGGAATTATTCGAGGCAGACGCTAAATTATCCAGCTATACCGTCGAAAGACTGGGCCGTACTTACGACATAAAACTCAACAATACGCAACTTAAAGAATGCCATGCAGGCAAAAGCTTTTTTGAGGACTATGTCAAAACAATCAGAAAAGCCAATCTTCATATGGGTATACGTATCGCCGCCCAAGGATTAGCAATTGGAACCGTGCTGGCTTTTTTCGTAATTTTGTCAGGAGTTAACTATCATTTAATATTTACTTCAGGTGACTTCATCATGATCACGGGCTATATCACAATGTTCACGATGCAGTTACATCTACTGGCTGGAACACTGATAAATCTTCAGGGAAACCTTGTCTCCCTGGATGACGGCGTTAAGTACATTGAAGAAAAAACCAATAACTCATACCACCCGAGCACCTCTAAGACAGAACAAGGTTTTGTTCTTACGGAGCTTTCACTTACCAAAGACAATAACGTTATATTCTCCAGAATAAACTATCAATTCAAACAAGGTGTAAATATTATATCGGGGAGTTCTGGCGCAGGAAAAACAACACTCATCAATACTCTTTTAGGTCTCGAAGAAAACTATACTGGAGCAGTACATTACAGAGGGCACCTGATAAACGAGGCTATGAGCGATTTCATACTCTCTGAGGTTTCCGTCGCACCACAGCAACCGATACTCATAGCTGGCACCTTTAAAGACAACCTGCTCTATGGAGCAAAAAATGTCTCACCGCAAAAGCTAAGATGGGTCATTGATCTTCTGGGACTGTCACAAGACAATTCTGAAACAGAGGAATTATTGGCTACCGTAATAGGCGCCGCGAATAGCGACCTCAGCGGGGGAGAAAAACAACGAATTGCGATTGGCCGAGCGATTCTAAGAGATAAACATACATTAATATTAGATGAACCGACCTCTTCACTTGACGAGTTAACAGCTCACAAAATCATTGACTGGCTCGCCGCCAACATACCCTGCTTAATAATTGTCACTCATGATGTTGGTTTGAAGAAGAAATACGGCGTGGCAATAGAGCTGAGCGAACATTGCCCTCAGAGCACTTAGCCGCTCAGTGTGTTCCCCGCTTGCGATGAGCGCTATCACTACCGGGGACGATCTCACTCAAGCAATGCGGACATTGCCTACAATTGCGCCAGAATGCGCTGACTGGTGCTTGTTGAGGCTGCGATCTTTTAATTCTGAAAGCCCGGACGGCGAAGGCTTCCGGTTTTTTGTTGCCTGTTTTGAATCGATGGTGCTTGGCAGGCCGCCATCGCGAGCAGGCTCACTCCTACAGGGGATCGTTGTCGGGCACTCAATCAGTGATCAACGCAGATCCAATGTGGGAGTGAGCCTGCTCGCGATGAGGTAATAACAGCCGGCGAAATTATTGAGGCAACTTCAGCTTATCCAGCAGCCGATTGACCAACAGTTCGTTGAGCATGATCACCTGTTGTAGCGCCAGCAGCGGTTTGCGCTCCGGGCCGCCTATTGAGTTGGCGATATTGCCGGCCATGGCATGGGCGTATGAAAGCGATTCGCTCGCCTCGACCAGCAGCGTTTCGTCATCCAGCGTGGGGTCGACGAGATACACGGGGCGAAACTTGGGCGAGCTTGGCGGAGCACCCAGGGCTTCGGGTCTGAGGTAGTAGTCGAGGGCGCGGTCGGTTGCCTCTTTGACCTTTTGCGGGTCAAGTGAAGGATCGTGGGGGATTGGATCGGCTTCTGGTGGGTTGGGCGTGATTTTGAACATGGATGAAACTCCTATCGCAGTTTAAGGAGCCATCACCCTCGCTACCAAACGAGTGGGTGGTGGCCGTACGCGGGTTGGTAGACCGGCTGCAATAGGAACCCGGCGCTCACGAATGAGCCCCACGCATGACCACCATAAAGCCGAGCCTCAAGAAAGAGGCTCCATAAGGTGTTGCCACACAGCTATTACAAACGGGCTACCAAACCCGATCACTGTTTTTCAGTGACAAGGAAACGATATAGCCCGGCCTATAGCCGCGTAAGCCGGCGGATTCTGACGTACGCGTAGGTAACGGCGCAAGGTGTTGTAGCCGTTATGGCGTAACGGTTCGTGTAGTTTAAACGTGGTTATTTGATGACGTTTAAGTGGGTGATTGCCTTTGACAGTCAGGTTGTTTGATGTCGTCTGAAAGAGAGCATCCGCGACCAGGCTCGCACACATTTGGCCAAGTACATCAGAAGGGGGATTGGTCAGCTCGGAGGCTGCCATCGCTGGCAAGCCAGCTCCCACAGGGATTTGGTTCCAACCGGTAGGGATTGGTCAGCTTTCAGGCCGCTTTCGCGAGCAGGCTGAGGTGAGCACAGCTACGACTTAAACTGAAATACATACGAGCCTGGAATAATTAAAGTCATGACCATTCTCAAAAATTCGCCGCCAAATCCAATCTGAGGGAGTGATTATTCAGCTCACAGAGGATCACCAAGCTTATCTTCTATAAGCTTTCTTATTGCGTCCATGCACTCTCTCTCATCACCACCTGACACTGATAATTCAAGTTGAGCGGCCCAACTTGCCTTTAGCTTCATGACGTCCATGATCGATTTTGCATTACCCCGCACACCATTACAGCTCAACCAAACCTCACTCACAAATTTAGAAGCCAGCTGTGCGAGCTTGGCAGAATTACGGTCATCCAACCCATCCCTAATAGCTATAGTCAAACTTTCTTGAATCATGCCAACCCCCTAAATTTGTAAAATAAAAAAACCTCTTCCTATTTTGCACAATACTGATATCACAACAGCTTTAGCCTTGAAGATATTTCATCCTATTCCGCCTTTTGCTGATACTGTCAGAGTTGACAGGTACTCAGTATTTTTCTTCATTATTAGTTAACTTTTTAGACCAACTTATTATAAGTAAAGTCAGGTGCGATTTAATCGCGTCTAAATGCGCGGTGTGGCAGGAGTCAAAAAGCACAGGCGCTATAGAACCTGTTTCCTGCTGGACCTAATAGAACAGATCTCCATGAAGTTCAGAATCTCGATCAACCCTCGATAAACTCGACCACCTTCTGCGCGGCGCCAGCCAAATGCTGTTCATGGGTAAAACCTGAGCCTTTCAACGGCTTCAGGTCATGATCCCCGGCCGCGAGCCACACCACCTCAATACTCGGTGACAAGGTATAACCCTCAACCGCCTCCCGATTGCCAAGCGCATCCCGCTCCCCCTGCACAATCAACGTCCGCGTCTGCAAACCAGCCAAATGCTCAACCCGAGGCTTCTCCGGCTTCCCCACCGCATAAAACGGATACCCCAGACACACCAACGCATCAGCCCCCAACTCATCAGCAAGCAGACTCGCCATCCGCCCACCCATCGACTTCCCGCCAATCGCCAAAACCCCAGCGACATGACGCCGCACCTCGGCATACACCTCACGCCAACACTCCTGCAATTTCCCCGCAGGATTCGGCGGCCGCTTCACCCCATCAACCCGCCGCTGCGCCATATACGCAAACTCAAACCGCAACACATTCACCCCAAGCCCGGCAAGGCGCCCAGCCATATCAGTCATCCACTCGCTGTCCATCGGCGCACCAGCACCGTGAGCAAGGATCAGCGTCGCCGAAGCCTCACCACTGGCGGCATCCCAAAGCCATCCATGATCACGCACGCACTGCGCCCATTGATCCCCGTCAATACTGGCCTTGTGCTGTTTGTCCATGCTTGCCTCGCTTTTAGTCTGCCTATAACTCCAGACGAAGGATTCGCCGCGTCTTTTGCGCGCGCTCACTTCGGCTGAACCGTGGATGGGGAACCATGAACACTTCTATCAGTACCGCCTACAACTACAAGGTGGTCCGCCAATTCGCCATTATGACGGTGGTGTGGGGCATCGTCGGCATGGGGCTCGGGGTTTTTCTCGCGGCCCAATTGGTCTGGCCCGAACTCAACTTCAATTTGCCCTGGACCAGTTTCGGCCGTCTGCGCCCGCTGCACACCAACGCGGTGATCTTCGCGTTCGGTGGCTGTGCGCTGTTCGCCAGTTCGTTCTACTCGGTGCAACGCACCTGCCAGACTCAGCTGTTTGCGCCGAAAATCGCCGCGTTCTGCTTCTGGGGCTGGCAACTGGTGATCCTGCTGGCGGCGATCAGCCTGCCACTGGGTTACACCAGTTCCAAGGAATACGCTGAGCTGGAATGGCCGATCGACATCCTGATCACCATCGTCTGGGTCGCCTACGCCATCGTGTTCTTCGGCACGATCATGCAGCGCAAGACCAAACACATTTATGTGGGCAACTGGTTCTTCGGTGCGTTCATCATCACCGTGGCGATTCTGCACATCGTTAACAACATTGAGCTGCCGGTGAGTTTCACCAAGTCCTACTCGGTGTACGCCGGTGCAACCGACGCGATGGTGCAATGGTGGTACGGCCACAACGCCGTAGGCTTTTTCCTCACCGCCGGTTTCCTCGGGATGATGTACTACTTCGTGCCGAAACAGGCCGAGCGTCCGGTGTATTCGTATCGTCTGTCGATCGTGCACTTTTGGGCCCTGATCACCCTGTACATCTGGGCCGGCCCCCACCACCTGCACTACACCGCGCTGCCGGACTGGGCCCAGTCGCTGGGCATGGTGATGTCGCTGATCCTGCTGGCACCGAGCTGGGGCGGCATGATCAACGGCATGATGACCCTCTCGGGCGCCTGGCATAAGTTGCGCAGCGATCCGATCCTGCGTTTCCTCGTGGTGTCGCTGGCGTTCTACGGCATGTCGACCTTCGAAGGTCCGATGATGGCGATCAAGACCGTCAACGCCCTCTCCCACTACACCGACTGGACCATCGGCCACGTACACGCCGGCGCCCTCGGTTGGGTGGCGATGATTTCCATCGGCGCGCTGTACCACATGATCCCGAAAATCTTCGGCAAGGCGCAGATGCACAGCGTTGGCCTGATCAACGCGCACTTCTGGCTTGCGACCATCGGCACCGTGCTCTACATCGCCTCGATGTGGGTCAACGGCATCGCCCAGGGCCTGATGTGGCGCGCGGTCAACGAGGACGGCACGTTGACCTACTCCTTCGTCGAAACCCTGGTGGCCAGCCACCCAGGCTTCGTCGTGCGGCTGATTGGTGGGGCGATCTTCCTCAGCGGCATGTTCCTGATGGCTTACAACACCTGGCGCACCGTGCGGGCCTCGCAGCCTGCTGACGTCGTTGCCGCCGCGCAGATGGCCTGAGGAGTCCGCCATGAAACACGAAACGATTGAAAAGAACGTCGGCCTGTTGATGTTGCTCATGGTGTTCGCCGTGAGCATCGGCGGCCTGACCCAGATCGTCCCGCTGTTCTTCCAGGACGTCACCAACAAACCGGTGGAAGGTATGAAGCCCTACACCGCGCTGCAACTCGAAGGCCGCGACATCTATATCCGCGAAGGCTGCGTCGGTTGCCACTCGCAGATGATCCGCCCGTTCCGTGCCGAAACCGAACGCTACGGGCACTACTCGGTAGCCGGTGAAAGCGTTTGGGATCACCCGTTCCTGTGGGGCTCGAAACGTACCGGTCCGGATCTGGCCCGGGTCGGCGCACGCTACTCGGATGACTGGCACCGCGCGCACTTGTACAACCCGCGCAACGTCGTACCGGAATCGAAGATGCCGGCCTATCCATGGCTGGTCACGCAAGCGGTCGACAGCAGCCACACCGAAACCAAGCTCAAGACCATGCGCACCCTCGGCGTGCCGTACACCGACGACGACATCAGCGGCGCGGTGGCCAGCCTCAAGGGCAAGACCGAAATGGACGCCCTCGTCTCCTACCTGCAAGTGCTCGGCACTGCGATCAAGAGCAAGAGGTGAGCACGATGATCATTGAAATGAGTGCAGGCCTGATTCGCGGCCTCGGCACGGTCGTGGTGTTCGTCGCCTTCGTCGGTTTAACGCTTTGGGTGTTCAACCGCAAGCGCACCCCGGAGTTTGCCGAAGCACGTCTGCTGCCGTTCGCCGATGAACCGCAACCCGACACTACCCAAGCACCTGAAACAAGGAGTACCCGGCCATGACCACCTTCTGGAGTACGTGGATCTGCGTACTGACCATCGGCAGCCTGATCGGCCTGACGTGGCTGCTGATCGGCACCCGCCGGGGCGAAACCAAGGGCAGCGTCGACCAGACCATGGGCCACAGCTTCGACGGCATCGAAGAGTACGACAACCCGCTGCCGCAGTGGTGGTTCATGCTGTTCGCCGGCACGCTGGTGTTTTCCGTGGGCTATCTGATCCTCTATCCAGGCCTGGGCAACTGGAAAGGCATCCTGCCGGGTTACGAGGATGGCTGGACCGGCGTGCACGAGTGGGAAAAGGAAATGAACAAGGCCGACGCCAAATTCGGCCCGATCTTCGCCAAGTTCGCCGCCATGCCGGTAGAAGAAGTGGCAAAGGATCCGCAGGCACTGAAAATGGGTGGCCGCTTGTTCGCCTCCAACTGCTCGGTGTGTCACGGCTCGGACGCCAAAGGTGCGTTCGGTTTCCCTAACCTCGCCGACAGCGACTGGCGCTGGGGCGGTGATGCCGAGACCATCAAGACCACCATCATGGGTGGGCGGATGGCGGCGATGCCGGCCTGGGGCGAAGTGTTGGGCGAGGCCGGGGTGAAGAACGTGGCCGCCTATGTGCGTCACGAGCTGGCCGGTCTGCCATTGCCCGCCGACAGCAAGGCTGATCTGCAAGCGGGACAGCAAGCGTTCAGCACCACGTGCGTTGCCTGTCACGGGGCAACCGGCCACGGCACTGAAGCCATGGGCGCGCCGAACCTGACGCACCCGGCCGGGTTTATCTACGGCACCAGCCTGACCCAACTCGAGCAGACCATTCGCCATGGGCGTCAGGGTCATATGCCGGCGCAGAACGAACTTCTGGGCAACGATAAAGTGCAATTGCTCGCCGCTTATGTGTACAGCCTGTCGCATGGATTGAATACAGAAAAGCTGATTACTGAAGACAACAAGAAGTAAGTATTGCGTACACCTCTGCCGCACCATTCTCGGTGCGGCAGCATCCAGCCCCTTTGCGACGCATTGTCGCACCCCTTCACACCCTCGCCTTTCGGTTCCCCGGATTCGGGTCTACGCTTGCTCGATGCGGACTGGCTTGTGCCGGTTCCAGGTCAACGCTGACTGCTGTGTTCCGCGAACCGGCTGACTGATGTGGCCGCAAACGCCGGTAGATACCGGCTGTCGTGCCATTTACCGTCCGTCACCCGAACCGAGCGTTTGAACACACCCCGTTACAAGCGACCTGAACCCCTCGCTTTTTTCGTCCGCTGCGACATTTTGTCCGAGGCTGATTTTGTCCTTACGCGGCGCATGGAAAGGCCGCAGAATCAGCGTTGGAAAGCATTGACCCAGGTCATGGCGCGTTGCAATGACCCCCTGCTCTCTGCATACTTGCGGCCGATTTTAATCCTAATAAAACACCCAAACCGTGGAACCTTAGAATGAGCACAGCAATCAGTCCGACTGCTTATAACTATAAGGTAGTCCGCCAGTTCGCCATCATGACGGTGGTCTGGGGGATCCTTGGCATGGGGCTCGGTGTCTTCATCGCCTCGCAACTGGTCTGGCCGGAATTGAACTTCGGTCTGCCGTGGACGAGCTTTGGACGCCTGCGCCCGTTGCACACAAACCTGGTGATTTTCGCCTTCGGTGGTTGTGCACTGTTTGCCACTTCCTACTATGTCGTGCAGCGAACCTGCCAGACGCGACTGATCTCCGACAGCCTCGCGGCCTTCACCTTCTGGGGCTGGCAAGCGGTGATCGTCGGCGCAATCATTACCTTGCCGCTGGGTTACACCACCACCAAGGAATACGCGGAACTGGAATGGCCGATCGCCATTTTGCTGGCCATTGTCTGGGTCACCTACGGTCTGGTGTTCTTCGGCACCATCACCAAGCGCAAAACCAAACACATCTACGTGGGTAACTGGTTCTACGGTGCGTTTATCGTCGTGACCGCGATGCTGCACATCGTCAACCACATGTCGCTGCCGGTGAACCTGTTCAAGTCCTACTCCGCCTACTCGGGCGCGACCGACGCGATGATCCAGTGGTGGTACGGCCACAACGCGGTGGGTTTCTTCCTGACCACCGGTTTCCTCGGGATGATGTACTACTTCGTGCCGAAACAGGCCGAACGTCCGATCTACTCCTATCGCCTGTCGATCGTGCACTTCTGGGCACTGATCACCCTGTACATCTGGGCCGGCCCGCACCACCTGCACTACACCGCTCTGCCGGATTGGGCACAATCGCTGGGCATGGCGATGTCGATCATCCTCCTGGCGCCAAGCTGGGGCGGCATGATCAACGGCATGATGACCCTGTCGGGTGCCTGGCATAAGCTGCGCACCGACCCGATCCTGCGTTTCCTCGTGGTCTCGCTGGCGTTCTACGGCATGTCGACCTTCGAAGGTCCGATGATGGCGATCAAGACCGTCAACTCGCTCTCGCACTACACCGACTGGACCATCGGCCACGTACACGCCGGCGCGCTGGGCTGGGTGGCGATGATCTCGATCGGTGCGATCTACCACATGATCCCGAAACTGTTCGGCCGTGCGCAGATGCACAGCGTTGGTCTGATCAACGCGCACTTCTGGCTCGCGACCATCGGCACCGTGCTGTACATCGCGTCGATGTGGGTCAACGGCATCACTCAGGGCCTGATGTGGCGTGCAATCAACGACGACGGCACCCTCACCTACTCGTTCGTTGAAGCGCTGCAAGCCAGCCACCCGGGCTACATCGTCCGTGCGCTGGGCGGTGCATTCTTCGCCAGCGGCATGTTCCTGATGGCTTACAACGTCTGGCGCACCGTGCGCGCCTCGAACCCGGCTGAAGCCGAAGCCGCTGCCCAGATCGCTGTCGTTGGAGCTCACTGATGAAGCATGAAGCTGTCGAGAAGAATATTGGCCTGCTGGCCTTCTTCATGGTCATCGCCGTCAGCGTTGGCGGCCTGACCCAAATCGTTCCGCTGTTTTTCCAGGACGTCACCAACAAACCGGTCGAAGGCATGAAGCCTCGCTCGGCGCTGGAACTGGAAGGCCGCGACGTTTACATCGCCAACGGCTGTGTCGGCTGCCATTCGCAGATGATCCGTCCGTTCCGCGCCGAAACCGAACGTTATGGCCACTACTCGGTGGCCGGTGAAAGCGTCTGGGATCACCCGTTCCTGTGGGGTTCCAAGCGTACCGGTCCGGACCTGGCTCGCGTCGGTGGTCGTTACTCCGATGACTGGCAACGTGCGCATTTGTACAACCCGCGCAACGTGGTGCCTGAGTCGAAAATGCCGGCTTACCCGTTCCTCGTGGAAAACAAGCTCGACGGCAAGGAAACCGCCAAGAAAATGGAGGTTTTGCGCACCCTCGGCGTCCCTTACACCGACGAAGACATCGCCGGTGCACAGGATGCCGTGAAGGGCAAAACCGAAATGGACGCGCTGGTGGCCTATCTGCAAGGCCTGGGCACCATCATCAAAAGCAAACGGTGATCTAGATGGATATCGGGATGATTCGTGGCCTGGGCACCGTTGTCGTGATGGTGGCCTTCATTGGTCTGGCGTTGTGGGTGTTCAGCCCCAAGCGCAAGTCGGAGTTTGAAGACGCGACCTTGTTGCCTTTTGCGGATGATCCCGAAGCCATCAAGCACGTCGAGCAAGCTTCTAGGAGTAACAAAGAATGACTACATTCTGGAGTCTGTACGTCACAGTCCTCAGTCTCGGTACGATCTTTTCCCTGACCTGGCTGCTGCTGTCGACCCGCAAGGGCCAGCGCAGCGAACAGACGGACGAGACGGTCGGGCACTCCTTCGACGGGATCGAGGAGTACGACAACCCACTGCCGAAATGGTGGTTCATGCTGTTTGTCGGCACCATCATTTTTGCCTTGGGCTACCTGGTGCTGTACCCGGGCCTGGGCAACTGGAAAGGCCTGCTGCCGGGCTACAACTACCTCGATAACGACAAGCAGACCGCGTTCGCCAACGGCCAGACCGGCTGGACCGGCGTGCACGAGTGGGAAAAGGAAATGGCCCGTTCGGACGCCAGGTTCGGTCCGATTTTCGCCAAGTTCGCCGCCATGCCAATCGAAGAAGTGGCCAAGGATCCGCAAGCACTGAAAATGGGTGGCCGCCTGTTCGCCTCGAACTGCTCGGTGTGCCACGGTTCCGACGCCAAGGGCGCCTACGGTTTCCCTAACCTGACCGACGCCGACTGGCGCTGGGGCGGCGAGCCGGAAACCATCAAGACCACCATCATGGGCGGTCGTCACGCAGTGATGCCGGCCTGGGCTGAAGTGATTGGCGAGCAAGGCGTTGCCGACGTGGCCGCGTTTGTCGTGACCAACCTGGATGGCCGCAAACTGCCGGAAGGCACCAAGGCTGATCCGGCCAACGGCGGCAAACTGTTCGCCGCCAACTGCGTGGCCTGCCACGGTCCGGCCGGCAAGGGCACACCCGCCATGGGCGCGCCTGACCTGACCCACCCGGGTGCGTTCATCTACGGTTCGAGCTTCGCGCAACTGCAGCAGACCATCCGTTACGGCCGTCAGGGCCAGATGCCGGCGCAGGAACAACTGCAAGGCAACGACAAGGTTCACCTGCTGGCGGCTTACGTTTACAGCCTGTCCCACGGTGAAAAAGCACCGGAGGCGAACGCCGAGTAAGGTCAACGCTTGAAGCAAAAAAGGCCCCGCCAATGTTGATTGGCGGGGCCTTTTTCTTGCCGGCATTCATGACTTGAAACGTTTGCTCAATAGACCAGAACAGTAGTCCCCTGTAGGTTTTTCCCACCCCGATGAGCAGCATCGGGTCAACCTTCAAGGATGAAGCCTGCATGTCAAAAAATGACGAAAACACACTGCCAAAACGTTCTCAGCCCCGCTCTGATCATGAAGCGACGCCGGTAAAAACGCCTGCGGCGCCCGCACGCTCACCATCGCCAGGCATGGTGAGCCATCCAGGTAACGGGGGCGGTCTGGACGGTCTCGGCGGCGGACGATTGCCCTGATACGGGGCAGCAAAACACAGCGAACATTTGCCCACTATCCTGCGCCCCTGCCGTTTGGCAGGGGCGCTTTCGCCGGTGCCGTTATGACAGTGATAAACCGATCGTCCGCAACCCACCTTTTCGATTGCCGCGCAAACTCCAAGGTAGTAACGTTTCTACACCCGAATCTCTGGAGGCGAAACATGATGGCCATCACGACCATTTCCAGCCGCGAATTCAATCAGGACACCAGTGCTGCCAAAAAAGCCGCGCATCAGGGGCCGGTCATCATTACCGATCGTGGCAAGCCTGCTCATGTACTGCTGAGCATCGAGGAGTACCAGAAACTGACCGGTAGCCAGACCAGCATCGTCGATCTGCTGGTCATGCCGAATGCGCCTGACATCGAATTCGAACCCGAGCGCGCCGTCATCACCCCTCGCAACGTGGATCTGTCTTGATGTTTCTACTTGATACCAATGTGGTTTCCGAACTGCGAAAACCCCAAGCCGATCCACAGGTGGTGACATGGGCCAAAAGCATCGTCCCGGCCAGCCTGTACCTGTCTGCAATCACCGTACTGGAGCTGGAAACCGGCATTCTGCGTATCGAACGCCGCGACCCGCCGCAAGGAGGCATGCTACGTCATTGGCTCGAGCGTCATGTCAAACCCGCATTCTCGGGAAGAATCCTCTCGGTCGATACCGTCGTCGCCACTCGATGTGCCCAGTTGCACGTCCCTGATCGCAGCAATGAATGCGACGCCTTGATCGCCGCCACCGCACTTGTACATGGGCTGACCCTGGTCACCCGTAACGTTGCGGATTTTCAACTCAGCGGCGTTCATCTGATCAACCCATGGCTCGCTGCCAATAACTGATGGTAAAGAAGCCCCCGCCAGATCACGGGCAGGGGCTTTTTTCATGGGCGTTTGGCAAAGATTGAATGCACCGCCGCTGTCTCGATCAGCTTACGGTTCTGCCACTGGTTGTTTTCCACCAGGGAGATTTCCAGCCGCTTGCGATCCTCGGTGAAGCTCGCAATCAGATACGTTTGCTGAGACGTACTGCCACTCAGATACATCGGCACGCTCCCCTCCCAATACATGTCACCTCCTTCGGCATGCAAATGACCGGCAAAAATTGCCGTTACCTGATACTTGTTGATCATGTCGTAGAAACGTTTTTGTTGCGCTTGGGTACCTTTGTGTTTCAAAGGTTTGTGCATATTGATAATGATGGCGTAACCCGAGGCACGCGCCAGTCTGAGATCCGTTTCCAGCCAGTCCAGCGCATCGTTGATTTCAAACGTCGTCGGGTTCAGCGGGTGAGAAATGCGGGTTGTATAAGTCGGTTCATTATTGAGCTGAACCATATGAACTTCGCCAATATTTTTTGAATAGGCGAGGCTACCCGAATATGTCTTGCTCAAAAATCCACTGGTGATTTTCAGGTCAAAACTGTCGACTTTGCCTTCATGATGTTCTTTGAACTCGACGATACTTCCCGCCGCACAACTATTACTAAAACAATCATCAACGTTATTTTCATAATCGTGATTACCCAAGCCGTATAGATAATCGCCCTTGAAGTGCTTGTTCAGTAGGTCTTTCATGAACGACCGCTGCCAGCCATGCCCAAAAGCGGTTATATCGCCGTTGATCATCAGTGGCACCTCGGCTTGCGAGCCATGCTGCTTTCTGAAATCGGCAATACTCGCAAGCTGGGTATCAACCAGCCACTTCGAACGAACGTCGAACTCCGAATCGGACTCGGGCTCCCGGATATCGGTCTTGTCTGTCCACGGGTATTGCGTATCGGACGCAAAAACCATGTGTTTCGGCATTCCCGTTACAGCCTGAGCGGAGGTGACCGAAGCCAATAAACAAACACTCAGCACAACGTTTGCAAATTTATTAAAAACCATACTTTAAATTCCATTTAATCAATTAATTGCACGCGAACAACATTTCGCGAAAACAGAACCTATTCGAAAAAACAGAAAACTTCAAAGCATCGAGCCAGAACAATCAAGTGGATATATTTCAGACGCAGCGCAACTCAAAACAAACTTTATATATAAAGGAATTTTTGAATTAGCGATTCAAGACATCCATGGGCAACTGCTGCAATTGCAGACCTGAAGATGACACCGTCCGTGCCCGCCCCCTCATATTGGTCTGCTATCAGCGTTGCGATGGCAGTGGCATCGAACCGATCATCCCTGACAACAATGGATTAGCCGCCACGCCAAAACCGTCCATACTCAACAAGTCAATTGACCTGCATCAGGCTTTGCTGCATTCGCTACACCATTAACGTTTTTTACCCAACGCGACCAAAGGTCGCACCCTTGATCTAGAGCGACAGGCGTATCATCGCGCCACTGCAACGCCCTTTCTGACCGCGGTCGGCACGTATCGACCGAGGCATTTTTCCACTGCCGTGGGATGCAATGATGAGCAACCAGATTCCGGTACACGACGTCACACCACCGAGCAAAAACGCGAACAACAGCGTTGATCTTTACGCCTCTCGAGAAAAAATCTACACCCGTGCTTTCACTGGCCTGTTCCGTAATCTGCGGATGATGGGCGGTGCGGCATTGTTCCTGCTGTATTTCGGTACGGTGTGGCTGAACTGGGGCGGTCATCAGGCCGTGTGGTGGAACCTGCCGGAGCGCAAGTTCTTCATTTTCGGCGCGACCTTCTGGCCGCAGGATTTCATTCTGCTTTCAGGCCTGTTGATCATTGCCGCGTTCGGCCTGTTCTTCATCACCGTGTATGCCGGGCGCGTCTGGTGCGGCTACACCTGCCCGCAAAGTGTGTGGACGTGGATTTTCATGTGGTGCGAGAAGGTCACCGAAGGCGACCGCAACCAGCGCATCAAGCTCGACAAGGCACCGATGAGCGCCAACAAGTTCACGCGCAAATTCGCTAAACATGCGCTGTGGCTGTTGATCGGTTTCGTCACCGGCATGACCTTCGTCGGCTACTTCTCGCCGATCCGCGAACTGGTCTTCGAGTTCTTCACCGGTCAAGCCGATGGCTGGTCGTATTTCTGGGTCGGCTTCTTCACGCTCGCCACCTACGGCAACGCCGGCTGGTTGCGCGAGCAGGTGTGCATCTACATGTGTCCGTATGCGCGCTTCCAGAGCGTGATGTTCGACAAGGACACGTTGATCGTCTCCTACGATCCGCGTCGGGGCGAAAGCCGTGGCCCGCGCAAGAAAGGCATCGATTACAAAGCCCAGGGCCTGGGCGATTGCATCGATTGCACGATGTGCGTTCAGGTCTGCCCGACCGGCATCGACATCCGTGACGGCCTGCAAATCGAGTGCATCGGCTGCGCCGCCTGCATCGACGCCTGCGACAGCATCATGGACAAAATGGACTACCCGCGCGGGCTGATCAGCTACACCACCGAACACAACCTGTCCGGGCAGAAAACCCATAAACTGCGGCCACGCCTGATCGGCTACGCCGTGGTGTTGCTGGCGATGATCAGCCTGTTGGTCACCGCGTTCTTCATGCGCTCGCTGGTCGGTTTCGACGTCAGCAAGGACCGCGTGCTGTACCGCGAAAACGCCGAAGGCCGGATCGAAAACGTCTACAGCCTGAAGATCATGAACAAGGATCAGCGCGACCACACCTATGTGCTGGAAGCCGCCGGTTTGCCGGATCTGCGCCTGCAAGGCAAACGCGAGATCAAGGTCGCGGCCGGCGATATCGTCAGCATGCCGGTCGAGTTGTCGAGCGCACCGGAACAACTGCCGTCAAGCACCAACGAGGTGAAATTCATCCTCAAGGATGCCGATGACGACAGCGTCCACGTTGAAGCCAAGAGCCGATTCATCGGCCCACAAATCCGTTGAGAGAACTGAACATGCCCGCAGCAAACGCCGCAAGTCCCTGGTACAAGCACCTTTGGCCATGGATCATTATCGGGATTCTGGCCTGTTCGGTGACCCTGACGCTGTCCATGGTGACCATCGCGGTGAACAACCCGGACAATCTGGTCAACGACAATTACTACGAGGCTGGCAAAGGCATCAACCGTTCGCTGGACCGTGAATTGTTGGCGCAGAATCTGAAGATGCGTGCGGCGGTGCATCTGGATGACGTGACCGGTGAAGTCGATTTGCGTTTGAGCGGTGACAGTCAACCGAAAACGCTGGAATTGAACCTGATTTCGCCGACGCAGCCCGAGAAGGATCGCAAGATTGTCCTGACCCGCAGCGAGACTGAAACCGGGCGTTATATTGGTCAATTGGGTGACAAGGTTGAGGGTCGTCGCTTTGTCGAGTTGCTCGGCAGTCAGGATGATCACGTCTGGCGGATGTTCGAAGAAGAGCTGGTCAACCATGACAAAGAACTGCTGCTAGGTGATGAGCCGCTGCAGGGCGCCGAAGACCTGAAGAAGTAAGCCTGACTCTGATCGTTCCCACGCGCTGCGTGGGAACGCAGCCAGGGACGCTCCGCGTCCCAGCCGAATCGGACGCAGAGCGTCCGGGGAGGCATTCCCACGCGGAGCGTGGGAACGATCATCGGAATACGTGCCATGACCACCCCACTCCCCTGTTACCACTGCGCCCTGCCCGTTCCGTCCGGCAGCCGCTTTACCGCTGTCGTAATCGGGCAATCCCGCGAATTCTGCTGCCCGGGCTGTCAGGCCGTGGCCGAAGCCATCGTCGCGGGTGGTCTGGAAAGCTACTACCAACACCGCAGCGAAGCTTCAGCCAACCCTGAAGCATTGCCGGTGCAACTGACTGAAGAACTGGCGCTGTACGACCGCGCCGATGTCCAGCAACCCTTCGTCCGCCATGAAGGCGATCTGGCCGAAACCACCCTGTTGATGGAAGGCATCAGTTGCGCCGCCTGCGGCTGGCTGATCGAAAAGCACCTGCGCACGCTGCCCGCAGTGGCCGAAGCACGCTTGAATCTGTCCAACCATCGCCTTCACGTGCGCTGGGCCGACGCGCAGTTACCGCTGAGCCAGATCCTCGCCGAACTGCGCCACATCGGTTACGCCGCCCACCCGTATCAGGCCGACCGCGCCAGCGAACAACTGGCCAGCGAAAACCGCCTCGCGCTTCGACAGCTCGGCGTCGCCGGCCTGCTGTGGTTCCAGGCGATGATGGCGACCATGGCCACCTGGCCGGAATTCAACATCGACCTCAGCCCCGAGCTGCACACGATTCTGCGCTGGGTCGCACTGTTCCTGACCACGCCGATCGTCTTCTACAGCTGCGCGCCGTTCTTCAAAGGCGCGATGCGCGATCTGCGCACACGCCACCTGACCATGGACGTCTCGGTGTCGCTGGCGATCGGCAGCGCTTACATCGCCGGGATCTGGACCTCAATCACCGGGGTCGGCGAGTTGTATTTCGACGCGGTCGGCATGTTTGCGTTGTTCCTGCTCGCCGGGCGCTATCTGGAACGCCGTGCCCGCGAGCGCACCGCTGCCGCGACGGCACAACTTGTGAATCTATTGCCCGCCTCCTGCCTGCGCCTTGATGCAGCCGGCCAGAGCGAACGCATCCTGCTCAGCGAATTGCGCCTGGGCGAAAGGATTCTGGTGCAAGCCGGCTCGATCCTCCCGGCCGACGGCAAAATCATCGACGGCCAGTCGAGCATCGACGAATCGCTGCTGACCGGCGAATACCTGCCGCAACCGCGCACACTGGGCGATTCGGTAACCGCCGGCACGCTCAACGTCGAAGGCGCGCTGACCGTGGAAGTCCAGGCACTGGGCCAAGACACGCGCCTGTCCGCCATCGTCCGCCTGCTCGACCGCGCCCAGGCGGAAAAACCGCGACTGGCAGAAATCGCCGACCGCGCCGCGCAATGGTTTTTGCTGTTATCGCTGATCGCGGCGGCCGTCATTGGCCTGTTGTGGTGGCAACTGGATTCGTCGCGAGCATTCTGGATTGTCCTGGCCATGCTGGTTGCCACCTGCCCGTGCGCGCTGTCGCTGGCAACGCCAACCGCCCTCACCGCCGCCACCGGCACCCTGCACAAACTCGGTTTGCTGCTGACGCGCGGGCATGTGCTGGAAGGTTTGAATCAGATCGACACCGTGATCTTCGACAAGACCGGCACCCTCACCGAAGGCCGCTTGGTGTTGCGTTCGATCCGGCCGCTGGCGGCGCTCGACAGCGATCAATGCCTGAGCCTCGCCGCCGCGCTGGAGAACCGTTCGGAACATCCGATTGCCCGCGCTTTCGGTCGCGCCCCGCTGGCCGCCGAAGAAGTCCACAGCACGCCGGGGTTTGGCCTCGAAGGCTTGGTCAATGGGCAGCGTTTGCGTATCGGCCAGGCAGAGTTTGTCTGCGCCCTCAGCGGTGCGAACGTGCCCGGCATACCCAACGAGGCCGGGCAATGGCTGCTGCTCGGCGACACTCAGGGGCCGCTGGCATGGTTCGTCCTCGACGACCGCTTGCGTGACGACGCCCCCGCCCTGCTCGCTGCGTGCAAGGCACGCGGCTGGCGCACCTTGCTGTTGTCGGGCGACAGCTCGCCGATGGTCGCCAGTGTGGCGGCGGAACTGGGCATTGATGAGGCTCGCGGCGGCATGCGACCGGACGACAAGCTGCAAGTCCTGCAACAGCTGCACCAGGAAGGTTGCAAAGTGTTGATGCTCGGCGACGGCGTCAATGACGTGCCAGTACTCGCCGCGGCGGACATCAGCGTAGCGATGGGCTCTGCCACCGATCTGGCGAAAACCAGTGCCGATGCGGTGTTGCTGTCAAACCGCCTCGACGCCTTGGTCCAAGCCTTCACCTTGGCGCAGCGGACCCGTCGGGTAATCATCGAGAATCTGCTGTGGGCAGCGCTGTACAATGGCCTCATGTTGCCGTTCGCCGCCCTCGGCTGGATTACTCCGGTGTGGGCCGCCGTCGGCATGTCGATCAGTTCGTTGACCGTGGTGCTCAATGCCCTGCGCCTGACTCGCCTGCCGAGTCCGCCGCCCGCCAGCACACGATCGCAAACCCGCCCGCTGCCGGCCTGAGCCGCGCGGGTGTCTGGAGTACAGATGCCAGCTCTCTACGTGATGATCCCGGCCGCCCTGCTGATCGTGGCCATCGCCGTTTACATCTTCTTCTGGGCGGTGGACAGCGGTCAGTACGACGACCTCGACGGCCCGGCGCATAGCATCCTGTTCGATGATCAGGATCCGCAGCACACCGCTGCGGTCGACGAAGCCAACGCCAAAAAACCGGACGACAAGGCGCCACCCCATGTTTGAACTGGCGCCATTGCTGGTTTCGGCATTGATCCTCGGCCTGCTCGGCGGCGGCCATTGTCTGGGTATGTGCGGCGGCTTGATGGGCGCGCTGACTTTGGCGATTCCCAAGGAACAGCGCAGTCGGCGCTTTCGTTTGCTAATGGCGTACAACCTGGGACGGATCCTCAGTTATGCCACCGCCGGATTGCTGATTGGCCTCGCTGGCTGGGCGGTGGCCAACAGTCCGGCGGCGCTGTTCATGCGGGTGCTGGCCGGGTTGCTGCTGATCGCCATGGGGCTGTATCTGGCCGGATGGTGGAGCGGGCTGACACGCATTGAAAGTCTTGGACGCGGTTTGTGGCGCTACATTCAGCCGGTCGCCAATCGCTTGCTGCCGGTGTCGAGTCTGCCGCGTGCGCTGCTGCTTGGCGCGTTGTGGGGCTGGCTGCCGTGTGGTTTGGTTTACAGCACGTTGTTGTGGAGTGCGAGTCAGGGTAATGCGCTGGACAGTGCGTTGTTGATGCTCGCTTTTGGTCTAGGCACCTGGCCGGTTTTGCTGGCAACGGGGCTTGCGGCAGAACGCGTCACGGCCATTTTGCGCAAACGCAGCGTGCGCATGGCTGGTGGGTTGTTGGTGATTTTGTTCGGGATATGGACCCTTCCTGGTCCACATCAGCATTGGTTGATGGGCCACTAAATCGGCGGCGCGGCCTTCGCGAGCAGGCTCGCTCCCACAGGGGATTTGAGGCGTACACAAAATCTGTGGGAGCGAGCCTGCTCGCGAAGAGGCCCGCATGATCAACACACCTCCTCCCCGGTTGATGCAAATCAAGTGCCCCATCGCCGCACCCCGATAGACTCGCCCACACTGCCAGCCTATCCGGGGGAATGCCCGCATGCTCGACGCCATTCGTTGGGACTCTGATCTGATCCGCCGCTACGACCTGGCGGGGCCGCGCTACACCTCTTATCCGACTGCTGTGCAATTTCACAGTCAGGTCGGCACCTTCGACCTGTTTCATGCCCTGCGCGAAAGCCGCAAAGCCCTGCGCCCGTTATCGCTGTACGTGCATGTGCCGTTCTGCGCGAACATTTGCTACTACTGCGCCTGCAACAAGGTCATCACCAAGGATCGCGGTCGCGCCCTGCCCTACCTGCAGCGGCTGGAGCAGGAAATCCAGTTGATCGCCTGCCACCTCGACCCAGCCCAGAAAGTCGAGCAACTGCACTTTGGCGGCGGCACCCCGACCTTTCTCAGTCATGACGAGCTGCGCCAGCTGATGGCGCACCTGCGCAAGCATTTCAATCTGTTGGATGACGACTCCGGCGACTACGGTATCGAGATCGACCCGCGCGAAGCGGACTGGTCGACCATGGGCCTGCTGCGCGAACTGGGTTTCAACCGGGTCAGCATCGGCCTGCAAGACCTCGATCCGGCGGTGCAGCGCGCGGTCAATCGCCTGCAAAGTCTGGAAGAAACCCGCGCGGTGATCGACGCGGCGCGCACCCTGCAATTTCGCTCGATCAATATCGACTTGATCTACGGCTTACCGAAACAGACCCCGGAAAACTTCGCCCGCACCGTCGAGGAAGTGATCAGCTTGCAACCCGACCGGCTCTCGGTGTTCAACTATGCACACCTGCCGGAGCGCTTCATGCCGCAACGGCGGATCAACGGCAATGAATTGCCTGCGCCCGCGCAAAAACTGGAAATGCTCGAGCGCACCATCGAACAACTGACCGCCGCTGGCTATCGCTACATCGGCATGGATCACTTCGCCCTGCCCGACGATGAACTGGCGATTGCTCAGGAAGAAGAAACCCTGCAACGCAACTTCCAGGGGTACACCACTCACGGCCATTGCGATTTGATTGGTCTGGGGGTGTCGGCCATTAGTCAGATCGGCGACCTGTACTGCCAGAACAGCAGCGACCTCAACCAATATCAGAACACCCTCGCCGCCGCGCAACTGGCGACCAGCCGTGGCCTGGTGTGCAACGCTGATGATCGCTTGCGCCGCGCGGTGATCCAGCAACTGATCTGCAATTTCAGCCTGGAATTCGCCGAGATCGAGCAGCAGTTCAATATCGATTTTCAGGGTTACTTCGGCGCGCTGTGGCCGCAACTGCAAGGCATGGCCAGCGATGGCCTGCTCGAGCTGGATCGCGAGCGGATCGCCGTGTTGCCGGCGGGGCGTCTGCTGGTTCGCTCGGTGTGCATGGTGTTCGATGCGTACCTGGAACAGCAGAACCGCCAGCGTTTTTCGCGGGTGATTTAGTTTTTCATCAGCAGCGAACCGACTTTCATATTCTGATCCGCGGTCAGGCCCGACTGCCCCACCACTTTGGACAAGGCAAGATTGGCCGTGATCAGACCCGTATTCAACGCGGCAATGGCGCCACGCAGAGCCGCGACCTTGTTGATCTTTTCTTCGTTGGAAAGGCGTTTGTCGGCCATGACCGCTTCGATGAGTGCCTTTTTCTCGGCAATCTGTTTTTGCAGTTTGCGGATCATCTTCAGCAATTGCTGGACGTTTTCCGGCAGCCCGCTGTCGTCGATGTCGCTGTTTTCGCCACCGACACCGGCGGATTTTTCAATCGATGCACCGGATAGCGACACTTTGACACCCTCGACCAAGGTCGGGGTTGCCTCTTCGGTCAAGTCTGGGTTGCGTGCATTGCCCGACGAAGCTTTAAACGTTTCCGGCAATGCGGCAACGTCGCTGCTACCGGGGCCCAGCGTGCCAATGGCGGCCATCGATTCGTTCCTTGTATGCACTTTGATACCTGTTTATCGGCTGCTGGCCCTGTGGCTTTATGGCTGTAGGGCAAAGTCGCCCCAGACTGGCCTGAATGTCCTCCCGTGAGTTACCCTTACGGCTTATGTGTGTTTTCCCACAAGGATCTAAGAAATGTCCGAGCCAGTTAAACTGCGCGCTCATAACCAGGCCCATTGCAAGGATTGCAGCCTGGCCCCTCTCTGCCTGCCACTTTCTCTGAATCTGGAAGACATGGATGCGCTGGACGAAATCGTTAAACGCGGCCGCCCGCTGAAAAAGGGTGAGTTCCTGTTCCGTCAGGGCGACACGTTCGATTCCGTCTATGCAGTACGCTCCGGCGCCCTGAAGACCTTCAGCCTGAGCGACGGCGGCGAAGAACAGCTCACCGGTTTCCACCTGCCGAGCGAACTGGTCGGCCTGTCCGGCATGGACACCGAGAAACACCCGGTCTCCGCCCAGGCATTGGAAACCACCTCGGTCTGCGAAATCCCTTTTGAACGTCTCGACGAACTGGCCCTGCAACTGCCGCAGCTGCGCCGCCAGTTGATGCGCGTCATGAGCCGGGAAATCCGCGATGACCAGCAAATGATGTTGCTGCTGTCGAAGAAAACCGCCGACGAGCGCATCGCCACGTTCCTGGTCAACCTGTCGGCACGCTTCCGCGCTCGCGGTTTTTCCGCCAACCAGTTCCGCCTGAGCATGTCGCGCAATGAAATCGGCAACTACCTCGGTCTGGCGGTAGAAACCGTGTCCCGGGTCTTCACCCGTTTCCAGCAGAACGACCTGATCGCCGCCGAGGGCAAGGAGATTCATATCCTCGACCCGATCCAGCTCTGCGCGCTGGCCGGTGGTTCACTCGAAGGTTAATGTCGATCCGCGGTTGAGCGAAGCGTTTCAGCCGCGGGTATACTGCGCCGTTTGCAGCCCTGCCAGGACACCTCGACGATGGTCTTCGACTCCTTCGACATCAAATCGCTTATTCGCCCTGTGATCGACTTCCCGAAACCGGGCGTGATCTTTCGCGACATCACCCCGCTGTTTCAGTCGCCGACGGCTCTGCGCCTGGTGATGGACAGCTTCGCCCACCGTTATGTTGAAGCTGATTTCACCCACATTGGCGCGATGGATGCGCGTGGCTTCCTGATCGGCTCGGTGTTGGCCTATCAGTTGAACAAACCGCTGGTGCTGTTCCGCAAGCAAGGCAAACTGCCGGCGGACGTGCTGGCCGAAGGTTACGCGACCGAGTACGGCGAAGCGTTCCTGGAAGTACACGCCGACAGCCTGTGTGAAGGCGATTCGGTGGTGATGTTCGATGACTTGATCGCCACGGGCGGCACGCTGATTGCGGCGGCCAACCTGATTCGCCGCATGGGTGCGCGCGTGCATGAGGCGGCGGCGATTATTGATTTGCCGGAGCTGAACGGGTCGCAGCGCCTGGAAGACATGGGGATTCCTACCTTCTGCCTGACGCAGTTTGCACTGACTGATAAGTAAGTAGCGCCTGCTAAACCGCTTTCGCGAGCAAGCTCGCTCCCACAGGGGAACGCATTCCAACTGTGGGAGCGAGCTTGCTCGCGAAGGGGCCGGCAACCTCACTGCAAAATCTAAAGCCCCATCTGCTTGCTGATGATCTCGTTCATCACCTCCCGCGTCCCGCCGCCAATCGACAAGATGCGGTTATCCCGATACAGCCGCTCCACCAGACTCTCGCGCATGTAACCCAACCCGCCAAGAATCTGCACCGCCTCGGTGGTGATCCGGTCCGAAGTGTCCGTGGCAAAGTTCTTGGCCATGGAAATCTCCTTGATCACACTCTGCCCCGCCGCCATTTTCGCCGCCTGCCGGTAAGTGAACTCCCGTGAGACTTCCAGCGCGGTCGCCATCTCGGCGAGGCGATGCTTGATCACCTGGAACTTGCCGATCGGCTTGCCAAACGCCTCACGCTGTCGCGCCCACTTCAGGCTCTCTTCCAGCGCAAGCTGTGAGGTCATGTTGGCCATCAGCGCCAGCGCCAGTCGTTCGCTTTGAAAGTTGCCCATGATGCAGGCGAAGCCCATGTTTTCGGCGCCGATCAGATTTCCTACAGGCACGCGGCAATCGTCGAAGAACAATTCGGCGGTGTCCGACGCCCACCAACCCATTTTCTTAAGCTGACGGCCAACGGTGAAGCCCGGCGTGCCCTTTTCGATCAACAACAGGCTGATACCGCCGAAACCCGGCGCACCGGTGCGCACCGCAACGGTGTAGAAGTCGGCGCGCACGCCACTGGTGATAAAGGTTTTGCTGCCGCTGACGCGATAGAAGTCGCCATCGCGCGCGGCGCGGGTTTGCAGATTGGCGACGTCGGAGCCGCCGCCGGGTTCGGTAACGGCCAGGGCGCTGATTTTCTCGCCGCTGAGCACCAGCGGCACGACGCGGTCGCGCACCTCGGGTCGCGCCCATTTGACGATCGGCGGCAGGCCGATATCCAGCGACCCCAGCCCCGCTACCAGGCCACCAGAGCCACAGCGCATCAATTCCTCACTGGCGGCAACCTTGGCGAACAGATCGCCTTCATGACTGCCACCCAGCGCTTCTGGATAACCGATACCGAGGATGCCCGCGACGCCGGCCTTGAGGTACAGCTTACGGGGGAAGCTTTCGGCTTCTTCCCACTGATCGATGTCCGGCAGGATCTCGCGTTCGACGAAACGCCTGACGCTGTCGCGGACCAATTGGTGGCTGGGATCGAAGTATTCCTGAAAGGCAGGCATGGGCGAGCTCCACGGAAGGGTTCGCCGAACTTAACCGAGCGCTTGCTTGGTTTTCAACTCAATTGTGTGAATCAGATTGACCGAGGTGCGCCATTCGCGAGCAAGCTCGCTCCCACAGGGAATTTGTGAACGACACAAAACCAATGTGGGAGCGAGCCTGCTCGCGAAGGCGTCAGTTCAGACGCCACAAACTCAGAGGGAGATCGGTTTACGCCCGGCAAACGAATGCGCCAGCGTGCCACCATCGACCAGTTCCAGCTCACCACCCAGCGGCACGCCGTGAGCAATCCGCGATGCGATCAGGCCTTTATTGCTCAGCAGCTGCGCGATGTAATGCGCCGTGGCCTCACCTTCCACGGTCGGGTTGGTCGCGAGGATGACTTCGGTAAACGTCCCCGCCTCTTCGATCCGCGCCATCAATTGCGGAATGCCGATCGCCTCCGGCCCCAAGCCATCGAGCGGCGACAAATGCCCCTTGAGCACAAAGTAGCGCCCACGGAAACCGGTCTGCTCGACCGCATAGACATCCATCGGTCCCTCGACCACGCAGAGCAACGTGTCGTCGCGGCGGGTATCGGCGCATTGCGGACACAGATCGTCTTCGGTCAGCGTGCGGCACTGGCGGCAGTGACCAACCCCTTCCATGGCCTGGCTCAGGGCCTGGGCCAGGCGCAAACCGCCGCTGCGGTCACGCTCGAGCATCTGCAACGCCATGCGCTGAGCGGTTTTCTGACCGACACCCGGCAAAGTGCGCAAGGCGTCGATCAGTTGGCGAATCAAAGGGCTGAAGCTCATGGATAAACAGTCCGACTAAACAACGAGACGCGGTTTATACCCGCGCCTCTGGCCAGCGTCAAATACTCAGTCCTGGGCGACCTTCACCACCAGTTTGCCGAAGTTGCGCCCCTCGAGCAGGCCGATAAACGCCTCGGGCGCCTGCTCCAGGCCTTCCACCACGTCCTCGCGGAATTTCACCTTGCCGTCACGCACCCACGGCACCATGTGGCTGATGAATTCCGGCTGACGATCACCGTAGTCGTCGAACACGATAAAGCCCTGAATACGCACACGCTTGGTCAACAGCGTGCGCTGCAGCATCGGCAGACGATCCGGGCCTTGCGGCGCCTCGGAGGCGTTGTAACCGGCGATCAGACCGCACAGCGGGATACGCGCCTTGGGATTGAGCAGCGGCACCACGGCATCGAACACATGACCACCGACGTTCTCGTAATAGATATCGATGCCATCGGGGCAAGCCTTGGCCAGTTGCTCAGCAAAATCCGCAGCCTTGTGATCGATGCAGGCATCAAAACCCAGCTCTTCGACCACGTATCTGCACTTCTCGGCACCGCCGGCCACGCCGACTGCGCGCAGGCCTTTGATCTTTGCCACTTGCCCGACCACCGAGCCCACCGCTCCGGATGCAGCGGCTACAACTAGCGTTTCGCCTTCTTTCGGCTGACCAATGTCCATCAGGCCCATGTACGCGGTCATCCCCGGCATACCCAAAACGCCCAGCGCCATTGAAGGACTCGGCAGCCCGGCCGGGATCGGAATGATATTGCGCCCGTCGCTGATGCTGTGGCTCTGCCAACCGGTGGCGCCGACCACCAGATCACCTTTATGGAATTTTGGATGACGCGAATCTTCGACACGGCTGACCGCGCCGCCGGTCATCACTTCGCCGATTTGTACCGGGGCAGCGTAGGACGGTGCGTCGCTCATGCGTCCGCGCATGTAGGGATCGAGGGACAGGTACAGGGTTTTCAGCAGTACTTCACCGTCCTGCAGATCCGGCAGCGCTTCGCGTTCGAGGCGGAAGTTTTCCGGAGTCGGCGCGCCAACCGGGCGTGAGGCGAGGACGAAACGTTGATTGAGGGTGAGAGGGTCGGACATGTCAGCGTCTCCTGTGAAGTGTGAATTCAGCGGGTATAGGGAGCAGACCGTTGAGGCTATTGGGCGTTCGATGTTTATTCAGTTGTACCGAGGTGAGTTCATTCGCGAGCAAGCTCGCTCCCACAGGGGAATGCATTCCAAATGTGGGAGCGAGCCTGCTCGCGAAGGCGACCTCAAAGACACGCACCTCAAAGAGTCAGAAACAAAAATGCCAGGCGCAAT
>NZ_UTHA01000284.1 GCF_900582195.1 Pseudomonas viridiflava | reverse complement strand
GTCGGCAAATGCGCCCAGCAGCACCCAGCGCACCGCCGCCAGCAGAAAACTGCCCAGCAACACCTGACGCACGGAAAAACGCTGCAGAACACGGCTCATCACCATGAACATCAACACTTCCGCCACCACGCCCACTGACCACAGCACACCGATCAGGCTGCGACTGTAGCCCAGTGCCTCAAGGTGCAGGGTCAGAAACGTGTAATACGGGCCATGGCTGAGCAGCATCAGCGCGACACTGAGGTAGAACGCCAGCACGCCAGGGCGTGACAACTGCCGGAGAAAGCCGCCCTCGTCCGACGGCCCCGATGAGACAGCTGGCTGCGCATTGGGCACC
>NZ_UTHA01000010.1 GCF_900582195.1 Pseudomonas viridiflava | reverse complement strand
GCCGTGCAGTCGGGCACCAACTTCGCCCGCTATTGCGACAAGACGCTGGACACGCTGATCAGCGACGGCAAATCCACCAGCGATCAGGCCGCACGCAGCAAGCTCTACCACCAGGCACAGACGCAGATCCAGCAACAGGCCCTGTGGATCCCCCTCGCCCACCCGACCGCCGCCGCACTGGTGCGCAAGGACGTGACGGGCTATCAGGTCAGCCCGTTCGGCCGGCAGGATTTCTACAAGGTGCAGGTGAAGTAGCTCTTTCGCAGTTGATCGCGCCCATGCTCCGCGTGGGCGCGCAACACGCGCTACATCAACCCCCGCTCCACCATCGATAACGGCTCGCCGTCGCCCACGATCACGTGGTCGAGCACCTGAACATCCACCAGCAGCAAGGCCTCCTTCAGGCGCCTTGTCAGGTCGATGTCGGAACGACTGGGGTCAGTGATGCCCGAAGGATGGTTGTGGCACAGGATCAGGCTGGCGGCGTTGTGGGCCATGGCGCGCTTTACCACCTGCCGGGGACGTACG
>NZ_UTHA01000006.1 GCF_900582195.1 Pseudomonas viridiflava | reverse complement strand
GCCCTGTCTACACCAGAATTAAACCTGATTATCCTCAAGGCTATTAGTTGTTGGTTGATGTTTGCCGTTGACTATTTTTCAAATAGCTAAATATGTCTCGACCCTTTGAAAATTCTTTTTGAATTGCCGCAGTTTGATCGATTAGTTCTTTGCTAGGTTTCGCTCGTTGTTCCACTGGAAGTGGCCTTGACCATTCTAAAACTGCTTTAGGAAAGCCGGCCTTTGGTCTCCCATTTGCCCAGTTGGAAATATAGCAAGGTAGTGTCCAACCACTAAAAAATTGAATTGCTAGAAAGCCAAAGATATAGCGTATAAAAGAATGTTCGGATCGATAGCTACGGCGACACAAATGGAAGAATTCTACACTTCCCTCTTCAAGTTCCTCTGAGTGGTGGGTTAGAGTCGTTTGAGGACCTTCCTCCATGTATATACGTATCGCCTCCCATTCAGAAACAGCTAGGTTGAAACTCCCAGTTGATATATCGGTCCATAGGACTTCACCTGTTAGTGTGTCTCGTAATCCAATCATTAATTTGTGCTCAGGCATCACGGCATATTGAGTTATTAGTTGCCCTGATGACACGCATACAATAATGTCCTCCCATTTTACATAACGCGGGCGCTCACCGCGCCTCGCTATGAATGCAATCTCGCGGCGGTGGCGATTGAAACGAATAGGAGGATGCACGCTAACTTGACGAACGGCGTATATGAAAATGAAAAGGTAAACAGCAGAGAGAGTCCAGATAAATCCTTGGGTAAAGGCGTTTGTAAAAAAATCAAACCAGCTAGTGAGAAAAGGTTGAATATCCCTTCTAAGCCAAGAGCCAAAGCCAGATACGAATAGAAAGAACAGTGTTATGAAGGCTATCGAACCAATGCCTGCCCGTGCCATAAACTCAAAGTTGCCTCGGCCGACAGCAAAGTCTAAATAGGTTTCGTTGCTCGTACGATGTAGTTGCCTTGAGCTAAACGGTGCCGTACCCGTTGGGAGCGGTTTGGGGGATAGATAAAGGAAGTCAATTCCCGACTTGTTTTCGGTATCTCCTGCCTTTGGCAAACGGCCGTATTTTTTAGCAGGCATTGAGTTGTTCCGGTAGAGTGTGGCATCCCTTGCGGTTGCTCTGTTGTATATGGCATCTTACGGGAACTAGGAATTCGCCATATATACCAGCGACGCAGAGTCCTAGGTAGTAATTATTCATTTGTCTCGGATTTTGTATCCATATCAGAGAATTTTACGCTGAAGTAATCTAAAAGAGTCTTCCCTCTTGCGAAGTGCTTGCGGATTTCTTCGGTTTCCGCAACTAGCTCTTTGCTGGGCTTTGCATGATCGGCTAGTGGGAGAGGCGTTGACCACTCTAATACTTCTTTGGGGAATAGCGCTTTAGGACGATTGTTAATCCATTCGGATATGTGGCATGGTAAAGTCCAACCACTAAATAACTGAATTGTGATAAAGCCCCAGATGTAACGTACTAGGGAATGTTCTTCGCGATAGCTCTCACGGCATAATTTGAAAAAATCGACAGTACCTTCTTCAAGTTCGTCGCTATAATTGGTTGGGAGGCTGTCTATACCATTCTCCATGTAAGCTCTAATAGCTTCCCATTCTGATAGCGCCAGACTTAAGCTACCACATGGTGTTACACTCCAAAGGACTTCGCCGCTGGTCGTCTCGCGCAGACCGATCATTAGCTTGTGTTCTGGGGTCACAGAATATTGTGTTATCAGCTTGCCGGAAGATACGCAGGCTATAACGCTTTCCCAAGATGTATATCTGGGCTTGTCTCCCTTTTTAGCTACGTATACAACTTCGCGGCGCTCCCGATTAAAACGTAGAGGCGGGTTTGAAGAGAGTTCATTGGCTAACTTTATAAAGTAATAAAGATAGAGTGCAGCAATCGATAGAATTATGAACCATATCACGGGGTTGAAGAAAAAGCTCGCCCAGGCACTCAGGAACGGCTCTGAGTATCTTCTGATCCAAGAAGCGAAAGCCGAGAAGAAAAAAAGTGAGGTAATAATTAACATTATCGAACCAATACCGATTCGCGCCATGAACTCGAAGTTCCCTTGCCCTGTAGAAAAGTCCAGGAAGGTACTATTGGCGTTGCGGTGTAGTTGCCGAGAGCTGATCGCAGGCATCCCGGTTGGTATCGGTTTCGGAGACAAGTATATTATTTCTAGTCCATTTTCTTTTTCGAAGTCCCCCGCGTGGGGTAATCGCTCATACTTATTGCTAGGCACTTAGGTTCTCCATGTTAATGTCAACCCATTTTAGCGGATTTTTACTATATTTAACTGATGGTTCGCCCTTCAGCGGCTTATTAGTGACTGAAAAATTTAGAGAAATTGGATAGGTTAAATATCCGTCATCAGCCTTTAAGGGGGCTGTGGCTATGTCTGGTTGTACACTCATACGTAATGTTAGCTTTGATTGCTCGCTGCACCATTCGTCCGGGATTTCTAGTTTTAGGATCAGTGGGGCACGACTTGTTATTTTGAGTTTTCCAGAAATCGTTAAGCCAACATCCACTTCCTGAAATGCTGATTGAGAGATTAGTCCAGCTTGTATTCGGATTGGGGTCTCGCCTAGTTTTTCAATAGAGACTCCCGGAAAAGATATTCCAATAGTGCGTATGCCCCCACCATTATTCTGTTCTTTGACTATTCCAGCATCCACAATGACAGGGCGTAAATTAACCTCGGCCAACATTTGTGCATGCTTTGACATGTCCCAATCTTTGTTTTCTAGTCCCCAACAGCTGTTTGACATCCAACGTTGTTGGTCGTCCAGGTTGAAATAGTTATAGAGAGATTCGCCGCCTAACTGTAATGCGGTGAAACCTAAAGACCAAGGAGTAAGTCTCGTAGAAAAGCTTAGAAAACGAACCCCCTTTGTTCCCCACGCTCTTCCCACAGCCACTATTCTATCTGTCTTGGGCGTAGTTACGAAGATTCGTCCAATGGAACTGAGGTCGCGGACTGATCTGGTCGTGGTTATAGACATAATAGCTGTGTTGCCAACATCGCCAGTAAGGGCCATTAGCGCTCCAGCTTTCTCTCCACCGGTGCCTGTCAGTAATGCATCCGTCCATTTATTCCAGTTGTCTAATGTAGTTCCAACTGAACTTAATAGGCCGATTGGAGAAATCAGGGCGCCTAAGCCTAATCCTAATTTTCCGAGCTTGGCCATAAATAGCGCTCCACCCTTGCCACCTGTGCTGATGACGGTAGCTTTGAAACCTTTTTCTACTAAAGCTATATAAGCATTCTGGTAAACGGACAATGCTGCGGACATGACGCCAGAAAAAGCACCGTAGAATATTACGTCTTCCTTGATGGATGAGTTTCCAGACAATTTATCCCAGGTTTCATAGGCTTCTCTGAAGTTCCAGGCTTGAAATAATAGTGCGATCAAAGGTATTGAGGAACTTGACAGCGCTGCGCTAGCACCGGGTTCTCCATAGCCTTTAATAGCGCCAATCCTCAGTCTTTGTATTTCGTTGTTCAGAAGAACTTGCTGGGCGGGATCAATTTTTAGTTGTACTCCAACGAAGCCAGACGACATTGCATTTGTTGCAATCAGGCTTTCTTGAATAGTTGATGTTAGAGCTAAACGTTCTTTTCTTGTCGCTGAGAGTTGTCGGTTTAACTCTGTCTCTTCTGCCTTGGCGTTTGCTTTTCTAGATTTCCCTAATTCATCGCTACTTGCAACGCGTCGATTAGCAATTTTGCGAGCGCTATCTCTATCTGTGACTATTTTTTCTTCACTAGAAAGTATATTTCCAAGCTTGTTCAGTCTCTCCAGAAATATATTCTTATCCTGGTCGGTTGCGATTTTTAACGTCGCGCGGCCATGCTTTATAGCGTAGATTAAACCAAGGCGATGAGCGCGATTACTATGTGATGAGATTTTATCTAGATGGGCTTTTAACTGCGGACCGTTTAGGCTGCTCTGAATTTTTGATAGCCAAGTTTGAAGGCGCAAGGCGATCGCTGGGGAGTAAGCAGCATTAATAGCGTGGGTGATATTAAGATTGCTCGGGCTCAAATTTTCAGCCCAATGTTGCCCAAGAACTGCGTCGAAATCTGTAACTCTCTTATTGGCCTCTTCTAAGCCATTGGGAAAGCCTCTAGTGTCATCCAGCAATTTCACCACATCCCCTGTTTTTTTAATCAGGAAATCTTCGTCAAGGCGACTAGCGAAGCTGGGTAGACTATAGTAGGGGGCACCGTGAAAAAATTCACCAACGACCTTTATACTTTCCTCTGTGCGACAAAGATCGCGAACGCAATTTAATTCTGTAATTAATGCTTGTTCTAATTGGTCTGGCACATCAGCGTCGTAATACCACGCGCTCATGTGGTATTCACTTTTTGTAAATAAAGTTACGCGGTCAGTGGTGATTCTATTTAGGCGTGCGGTCCAACGTTTCATATGAGAGCGTTCTGACTCAAGGTACTGGGTCATTTCTTCATGACGAACCAGGTCATGAATGCCTCGAGCACCCAATCCCTTACCTTCAACCGCCGCATGACTCTTGTCTTTCAGAACCTCTATATCGTCCTTTAAGTCCTTATAGAGATCCTTGCCCAGCGAGTCTTCCATCGTTTGTTTTCTAAGCGCCACAGTCTGCTGGGCTGCACGAGTCTTGGCATCAAAACCGCGGCCAGGGTAGTACGCTTTTTCGGGCTGACTTGTCTTGATCCCGCTGAGATCATTCTTCGCATTAACATAATCATAAATCTTTTCACGCTGCTCAGGCGTCGTTTTCTCAAACAATGCATCGCTGGTGCCAGCTTGTTTGGCTGATTTCTCACTAACAACCATCAGTGTTTCGATGTAGTTGCCAATAGAGTATTTGAGATCGTTTTTTTCTTTGAGCGCCCATTCTTCAAGCCAACCAACGACGGTGTCTTGATCCTGTGCGAGATCCCGCATCACCCCGATGCTGTCTTTGAATACCAGAAAGAAGTGATCTTTCTCATAAATCGGCATTAGCGATTTTTTGATCGCACCCAACTGCGTTGCCTTGAACAGGTCCTTCTGATCTTCCCAAATGTAATCTTTGCTTTCATCGGCGAGCGCACCTTTTGGAGGTGTCGCCGTCGCCGGTTTTTCTGCGACTTCAGCGATCCACTTTTCCGCCTGCTTATCGGTAAGCAGGTGTTTACCACCTTTCTCGGCATCGGCGCCGGCTGGATTCACTTTCTGCATGAACAGGTCGCGTTCTTTCGGCGACTTGAGCATTTGCGAGCATTTGTTTGCGGTCCACTGGACCTCTGCGTAGGCAACGTGGAGTGTGCTGCCGCGAGTGAAGATCAGCGCATTTTCACCAGCAGATCCCGTACGTTTGTCTTGGGAAGCTTCTTTGCCTTGCCAGATGCATTTTGTTACGGCGCCCGCTTTGACTTCGTATTCATGCAAGTAGCCAGTGCTGTTGTCGATGACGTAGAGCCAGCCGTCTCGTAGCAATCGAATGCCCATTGGGCGAGAGGTGGTTTTGTACGGCAAATATAATTCGGGGGAAGGATCGAGGCGCTCCACAAGGCCATAGCGCAGAGGGATCAGTTGCACTTTTTCTTTCAAATGTGGGCAACCACCCGTAGCGCATTTGCCGTCGGTGCGAGGCAAGTCGACGGCGTTCGGGTTTTTTGCGGGTTGGCTCATATTGGAGTTCCTTTCCTGCAACAGGCAGCGAAGCTGATCTTTCCCTGCGTGCTCGAGTTCTGGGTAATGACGTAAGTGCTTAATACGGGTGGAGTGTTTTTCTCACAGAGACCTGAGTCTTTCCCGGTACTTGAGCTGCCGTACTCTTTTGAAATTTTTTCGACTGAGGCGCAGTGTCACAAAAAGCGGCTTGTTGGGCAAAGTGTGACACTCGCTGAAACGAAATTCTTCGATCGACTCATGCTGCCCGTTCCTGGGCAATATCAGCGACCCTTTCGAGTCGTTGTGCGGGCGTTTGTTCCGACGGGGTTTTGAGTATGGCGTCGAGGTCTGGATGTTCTTCCAGTGCTCGCTCGCCAAGGAACCCGTGAATGTTGGCATAGAGGGTGATATCGAGTTCGGTGTTGAAGCCGCGATCATAGGAGGTGGAAGCCAACGCATGCAGGTGTTCCCAGCGTTGCTGTGGGGTCGACTGTGCCTGATAGCCTGGAAAATACTCTTGCATGTGTGCATCGAGACGCATCACAACATTGCGAAAGTTCACCTCGTCCAGTTGACTGAGTTGTGCTTCGCTCAATCGATAGCGCTTGCTGTGGTCGGGCTCGGGAGCGTTGCCCGGCCTATTGTTTATGTACCAGCAATCCAGTGCTGCATCGGCAGTAACGATTTGTGTGCAGGGGCCGAATAGGGTCGGATCCTTGATGGTTTCTGCGTGAGCGAGCAGTGCATGGGTTACGGCCGGGTCCGCGATGCGCAACAACACTTCCTCACCGAGTGGGTGCATGACGCTGGTGAGCCAGCGAAAGTGTGCGACCAGTTGATCCCATGATTGATCGCTGAACACCAAGTGCCCCCATTCCTGACGCGATGCATTCAGGAACCGGGTCAGGACCGGGTTGTTCTGTGCTTTTATTTGCACGAGGCATGGGGAGATATCGCCCAGTTCTGCCCAACGAGTCCCAAGATAAAGCGGCTCGAACTCAGGGTTTTCCGTCCACTGATACAAGTGCTGCGGAAGCTTCTCAATGCTGACACCATCAAGCAGTAAACCTACCGTGCCATTCCATGGAAGGCCTTGGGGGAGGCCGTTTTCTAATGGAAATTCCGACTTAAGCATTCTGTGCCTCCAATTTGGCTTTCTCGCACACCGCACAAATCGGCTTCTTCTGCATCAACGCCTGCCGCTGTGCCGGCACCAGCAATTGCCCAGCCTTATCCGTATCCGCTTGCTTCAACGGCCCCGGCAACAACGGCGCCGCCTCCGTGCCGCTCCCCGGGCTACCCCCCGAGTTCATATTGATCACCGGCCCACTCATCGTCACGCCGCCAGCATCAATCTTGATGAAGCTGCCGCCGCCGATCAGGGTCAGCTCTGCGCCTGCTTCCATTACCACTTTCATGCCGCTGCTGAGGTGGATTTCTTGCCCTGCGTCGATGAACTGGCCAGTACCAATCTTGATGTGCTGGTTCACGCCGACGGTCAGGTGGTCGTTGGCGCGGGTTTCGACTTTGCGGTCGGCGTAGACGGTGTGGTGTTCTTCGGCCTTGAATTCCGTGTAGCTGTTTTGCTCGACGGTGTCGTGGCGTTCGTTGCCGACGCGGATTTTCTGGTCGTGCTCGACGTTTTCGTCTCAGTCGCGCTG
>NZ_UTHA01000138.1 GCF_900582195.1 Pseudomonas viridiflava | reverse complement strand
AGATAGTGCAGCGGGTAATCGACTGCCACGCCGATCAGGCTCGAGCCCAACACCAGCGTCATGACGTGCATGCTGCCAAATATCGCTACGCAGGCGACCGCACCAAACAGCATGCCGACGATGACGGGTACAAACGCCAGCAGCACGCTCCACCTTCTGAACGCCAGCAACAGCAGCAACAGGATACCGATGGCTGCGCCGCCGCCGACCCAGGTGATTTCCCGGCTGGCCTGTTTCTGGCCATCCGCTGCGTACAGAAAGCCGCTGGCCGCCACCAGTTGGCC
>NZ_UTHA01000214.1 GCF_900582195.1 Pseudomonas viridiflava | reverse complement strand
CGGGCTCCGCTTTGGCGGCGCCGTGCTGTTCTGGCTCGCTGCCATGGCTGTCCTCGCCCCGTTCCTCGTCCGCGTGGGCTTCTTCGCCTGCGTGGGCGTCCGCCGATTCGTTGGCGTGCGTGTCCGGTTCAGCCTGGGCGCTGAAAGGCAGCAGGCCAGGCTTCAGGGTCAGGCTGCCCAGGCCAATGATGACCACCACCGCCAGGGCGATGCCAATGCTTCGTTTGTTGTCCATGGATGCTCCCGGCAATCATGTAGGTGCTGCGCACGCTGCGGTGCGCTCGATAGGTGCGCTAAAGAGAAGTCAGGGTTTGAGGCTGAACCGGTCGAGGTCGCCATAGATG
>NZ_UTHA01000007.1 GCF_900582195.1 Pseudomonas viridiflava | reverse complement strand
TCCTTGAAAGGCGTGATTGCCTCGCCCTTGACGTCGACCGCCTGCCATTTGGTATTGGGAAGTTTTTCAGCAAACCAGCCCGGCGCCTTGCCCGCCTCCACATCGGCGTAACGGGAAGGGTCTGCGGCACTGGCCCAGCGCGGCAAGGCGCTCACGGCCAATCCGGCCAGAGAGCTGGCCATCAGCGTACGACGGGAAAGGTAAATGGATTCAGGCGTGACGTCGGACTCTTTGGAGTCCGACGCAGAAGGAAGCTTGATTAGCATGATGACTCCGCAGCCTAGGGGAACTGATGCACCAATAGACTACGGAGTATGGGGGAAATTAGATCAGTTGGAGGATTTGTGGCGACGAAGACGCAACAAATACTGAGCAGGCCCCGATAGCGCGTAGCCGAGGAAGATCAGCAGCAGAATACGC
>NZ_UTHA01000090.1 GCF_900582195.1 Pseudomonas viridiflava | reverse complement strand
GCCTTGCGAGCTACTGCTCAGGTTAAAACCACGGCGCCGGTTGAAGCCTGCGCCGCGGCCATTTCAGTGCAACGGTGTTACAGGTAAAGCGTTGAATCAGACGCCGTTCTGCAGAAGCATGTTGCGTACGTGACCGATAGCCTTGGTTGGGTTAAGGCCTTTCGGACAAACGTTGACGCAGTTCATGATCCCACGGCAGCGGAAGACGCTGAACGGATCGTCCAGTGAAGCCAGACGCTCACTGGTCCGGGTGTCACGGCTGTCAGCCAGGAAGCGGTAGGCTTGCAGCAGTGCGGCCGGGCCCAGGAACTTGTCGGGGTTCCACCAGAA
>NZ_UTHA01000300.1 GCF_900582195.1 Pseudomonas viridiflava | reverse complement strand
ACCATGGGTCCGACGATTCAGGTGACATGCCAGTTGAGCAGCGTGGGCAATATCAATTGCGACCTCAATCAGCTGGAAAACGCGCTGCTCAATCTGTCGATCAACGCGCGGGACGCCATGCCCAAAGGCGGCACGCTGACCCTTTGCACCCAGCGCCTGGAGCCCGACGAGGCGATGGCTGTGGCAGAGGATCTGCAGCCACTGCCTTACGTATTAATCTCGGTCATTGATGACGGCTGCGGGATGGACGAAGAAGTCTTGCGACGGGCGTTCGACCCTTTCTTCACGACAAAAAAACTGGGTCAGGGCACCGG
>NZ_UTHA01000042.1 GCF_900582195.1 Pseudomonas viridiflava | reverse complement strand
AAGATTTCGGTAAGCAGCCACAGGTCGTTCCAGGTCGGGTTGGCGTGGTCGGTCAGGGCGAGGAAATGCCCGCTGACGAGGATCGGCTGATCGCTGTTGCCCTCGGCCAGACGATAGTCGCTGCGATGGCGTTCCAGCGCGCGATTGGCCAGGTGTTTACCGCGCTCGCGGTCAACGAAACGGCCCGGGTAATCGTAGTCTTCAAGGTCCGGCTGGGCGCTGCTTTTGGCGTCGCTTTCGAGCTCGATCTTCGGTTTGACGAAGTCGTAATCGCGGCGCGTGGTGCGGCTGGTGCGGGTGGCCAGACGCAGGCCGAAACGCTTGACCACCGGTTTGTCGGCGACCAGCCCGGAATCCTGCTGATAGGCCACTGGCGCCAGTTTCGGGAACACCGTCTGGTCATCGCCGAAGGTCAGTTTGTGGCCGCTGGACGTGTGCTGGAAGTGGTAGTGAATGCCCTCCTCTTCACACAAGCGCTGGATGAAATCCAGGTCCGACTCGTCGTACTGCACGCAGTAAATGCGCTCGGGATAAATCGCGCTGAGCTGGAAGTGGTAATCGCTGGCAAGGATGCCGTGTTCTTCCAGCACCTGGCTGATGATCTGCTGCACGGTCATCTGCTGGAAGATGCGCTGATTGACCCGATGCGCGAGGTACGCCAGTTGTGGGCGCAGGGAAATCTTGTAGCGGGTCAGGCGCTTGCCCGCCTCGCCCTGGGCGATGCTGTAGACCAGTCCGTGGATACCCGTGCCGGTTGGCGACAGCTGAAGAAACGCCAGTTTGTGCAGCACGCTTTCGAGGTTGATCGAGGCCTTTTCACTGACCAGTTCCAGCTCGAATTCGAACGGCGTGTTGAGGGCCTCACGACCGGTGAACGACAGCACCTGGAAGTCGCTATCGCCGCCATCGACGGTCAGATTGAAATGAGGCTGATTGGCCGGTGAGAACATCCCTTGTTCCTCGCGCAGTGCTGCGACGCGCAACAGCCCGCTGCGGGGCTATTGGCAAAAATTCTTTAAAAGTGAGTGCGCCCCGACCAGCGATGCCGGCCGGGGCGTTACAACAATCAGCCGCGATTAAACGACTGGAGCACGCCAGTCATCGGAACCCGAAGTACCGGAGACTTCGTGGGTCCAGGTGATTTTGCGGTAGGTGAACTGCACTTCTTCCAGGTGGGTGAAGTG
>NZ_UTHA01000009.1 GCF_900582195.1 Pseudomonas viridiflava | reverse complement strand
GGTACATCGGTGGCTTCCCGTGAGTTGGTCAGCAGACTGACGTCCACACCCGCATCGGCGCGGCCGGTGAGGCACAGTAGACCTTCCTGACCCGGCACGAAGTAGGCCGAGATCAGCATCAGTTCCTTGCGGGTATTGAGCAGTTCCGGGGCCAGTTGGGTGGTCAGCAGCAGATGCGGGTCAGGCTCACCCTGCGCGAGCACCTTGGTCGGCGCGTCCCACAGCGCCTGGTTCCAGGCCCAGACCAGTTCGTTGAGCCAGGTCTTCATACGCGGCTCGGTCTTGTAGGCCATCAGGCGTTCGTACAGCGCCCTGTGCTGCTGATGCGCCTCCTCCAGCGAGGCCGCCAACCGTTTTCTGGCCTTGGCCAGGTCCTTGG
>NZ_UTHA01000071.1 GCF_900582195.1 Pseudomonas viridiflava | reverse complement strand
CGCGACCTGAATCCGCAGCCGGTCGGCGTGGCGGGAGAGTTGTACATCGCCGGTGCCTGTCTGGCGCGTGGTTACCTGAACCGCCCGGACCTGACCGCCGAACGTTTTCTGCCCGATCCTTTCAGCCCGCAACCCGGCGCGCGCATGTACCGCAGTGGTGATCTGGCGCGCTTCCAGGCTGACGGCAACGTGCAGTATCTGGGGCGCATCGATCAGCAGGTGAAGCTGCGCGGGTTCCGCATCGAATTGGGCGAGATCGACAGCCTGCTGCACCAGCAACCCGGTGTGCAGGAAGCGGCCGTGCTGTTGCGCGAAGATGTCCCGGACGACAAGCGTCTGGTGGCTTATGTGGTCGGCAACGCTGCCCCTGAAGCCCTGCGCAGCGCGCTGCAGCGTCA
>NZ_UTHA01000024.1 GCF_900582195.1 Pseudomonas viridiflava | reverse complement strand
ACTTCCAGGTGCTGTCGTTCACCGGTCGTGAGGCCCTCAACACGCCGTTCGAATTCGAGCTGGAACTGGTCAGTGAAAAGGCCTCGATCAACCTCGAAAGCGTGCTGCACAAGCTGGCGTTTCTTCAGCTGTCGCCAACCGGTACAGGCATCCACGGGCTGGTCTACAGCATCGCTCAGGGCGAGGCGGGCAAGCGTCTGACCCGTTACAAAATCTCCTTGCGCCCACAACTGGCTTACCTCGCGCACCGGGTCAATCAGCGCATTTTCCAGCAGATGAC
>NZ_UTHA01000004.1 GCF_900582195.1 Pseudomonas viridiflava | reverse complement strand
GGGTGGGTAAAGACCGGGTACATCCTTTACGTTTGAGACCGGGGACATGGTTTACAGGTATTAATTATGGTCAGGAGGTGCTGACCATGCCCTGGAATCAAGAGTCCCCAATGGATCAACGAGTGAAGTTAGTCAGTGACTGGCTTGGCGGCAGTTACACCAAGAGCCAATTAAGCCGGCGCTATGGCGTCAGCCGTCCAACCATCGACAAGTGGCTGGAGCGGTATGCGGCGTTGGGCGTGGATGGCTTGAAAGAGCAATCGCGCAAGCCGTTGAACTGTCCTCATCAAACGCCCGACGAAATCATTGCCACGCTGCTGACCAAGAAAAACGAGCACCCCGATCGGGGACCCAAACAGATCATTGATCGCCTGCGCGTTTCCGATCCGCATATCCAATGGCCGGCGGCGAGTACCGCCGGGGAGTGGTTGAAGAAAGCTGGTTTGGTGGTGGCGCGACGGCCCTATCCCCCGCGTCCCCGTGCTCCGACACATTTGCGCCCGGTCGACGCGCCCAACCAGACTTGGTGTGCTGATTACAAAGGGCAGTTCAAAATGCAGGACGGTAATTGGTGCTATCCGCTGACCATTACCGATCAGATGAGCCGCTTTTTATTCGTCTGTCGCGCTTTGCCCAGTACGCACGGAGCGCCGACGCGGGAAGGCTTCGAGTGGGCTTTTCGAGAGTATGGGCTGCCGGATGTGATCCGCACTGACAACGGCGCTCCTTTCGCGTCGACAGGTTTGGCGCGACTTTCGAAGTTATCGGTTTGGTTCATCAGGCTTGGAATCCATGTCGAAACGATTACGCCTGGCCGTCCCGACCAAAATGGTCGACATGAACGGATGCATCGAACGCTAAAGGCAGCAGTGCCACCGGCGGAAAACCTGGTTCGTCAGCAGCTGGCTTTTCAGGATTTCATCCAAGACTTCAACCACCACCGACCGCACACCGCGCTGGGCATGAAACCGCCGGCATCCGTCTATAGCCCGTCGACACGCGCTTATCCTGGTTACTTGCCTGCGTTTGAATACGGTTCCGATGTTGAAGTACGCAAGGTTCGGTCAAATGGGGAAATTAAATGGAAAGGACAACTGATTTTTCTGGGAGAGGCTCTGATTGGAGAGGACATCGCGCTGAAGGAAGTGGCTGATGACGCTTGGGAACTGTACCTTTGCAGCCACTGTTTAGGCAGGCTTGAAAACGGCGCCAAACGCGTTTCAAGCCTGTAAAGGTGTAAACGATGTCCCCGGTCTAATTTGTAAAGGATGTACCGGTCTCTACAGTGAGGG
>NZ_UTHA01000057.1 GCF_900582195.1 Pseudomonas viridiflava | reverse complement strand
CGTTGCACAGTGAGGACATTCGCGGCGCGGGCAAGCGGCTTTCCATGCGTGAGCGTATTGCGCGGCTGACCGACTCGATCAAGCGCACGCAAGTGAGCACGCCTATCGATCATCGCGACACGCTGTCCTATGTCACGTTCGACGGGTTGTCGGCGTCGGAGTCGTTTTTCATGGAAGCGCTGTATGAGTCCGGGCGCTTTCCGTGTCTGTTCGTCGGCGGGTCTGCGGGTGGCAAGGGCGACTTTCAGAAAACGCTGATCCACGACAGCAAGCGCAGTTACGA
>NZ_UTHA01000056.1 GCF_900582195.1 Pseudomonas viridiflava | reverse complement strand
CATCTCGCCAATGGCGAGTGACTTGATATTGACCGCAGATTGCCTTGTAATATTTTCCGCAACGAAAAATCATCGTTGCAAACACAACATACCCATAACAACTATCGATATTAGGCAAGGGAACGCGATGAGCGAAGATGATTCGAAAACACCACCCCCGGATGAACGACCAAAAGAAGACGCAGCAGACGTGGTCGAAGAGCAGGCTGCTGCCTATGCAGAGAGTAAGCCTGCGGTTGCAGCGATGCCGCCGTCTGATATTTCAGACACGTTGAAACCGCCTCAATTGCCCATGTCAATCCTGACGCCATCACTCAGGAACAGGTATTTGCGGGCATCGTTATTCACATAC
>NZ_UTHA01000154.1 GCF_900582195.1 Pseudomonas viridiflava | reverse complement strand
TTCTTGACGACCATAGAGCGTTGGAACCACCTGATCCCATCCCGAACTCAGCAGTGAAACGATGCATCGCCGATGGTAGTGTGGGGTTTCCCCATGTGAGAGTAGGTCATCGTCAAGATTAAATTCCAAAACCCCTGTCTGCTAACGCAGTCAGGGGTTTTGTTTTAGTAGAAACATCCGTTTTTGCTGGCTTGTTACCGTGTTGACGGGCCAGATACAGAATTTCTTGACGACCATAGAGCGTTGGAACCACCTGATCCCATCCCGAACTCAACAGTGAAACGATGCATCGCCGATGGTAGTGTGGGGTTTCCCCATGTGAGAGTAGGTCATCGTCAAGATTAAATTCCGAAACCCCTGTCTGTTAACGCAGACAGGGGTTTTGTCATTTCAGGGCCTACAAAAACAAATCAAACAGCTTTGCGTGCCTTACTGACACGTCGAGCCTGCCGTTTGCGCCACCAGATGTAGACGCCAGTCCCCGACAAGCCTGCTATCAGAATACCTAGCACCGCGATCATCACTTGCCCGGTAACACCAATGATCCGTCCGCCATGTATCGGCAACTGCAACCGATAAAACTGTTCTCCCAACGTTCCCTGCCCTGCCATTTCCTGCCCTAACAATCGCCCATCCGTACCATGAAAGAACAACCAGGATTTGCCATGCGCTTCGGTGTCATGCTGTCCAAAACCTGCGCCGTAGAAGTTGTACTCAAAGCTGTAATACAGCTCCCCGATCGCCGCAGTCAGTCCTAACCTTTTCCCCTCCTGTAATGCCCTCTCGTACGCCTGTTGATAACTCAATTGCGTCACCCCCAGCTGTGAAAGGGGCATTCGCCCTCGAGCCTCATAGACGCTTGGCTCAATCGGTGAAAACAACGAAACCGCTGGCTTGAACACTTGGCTCGGCAAGTTCATGGCTACGCTGCTGACAGCGATCGGTAACAGCAACAACCACAGCCACAATCCCCCGGCGCGATGTAGATCGAAGTTAAGCCGATAGCTATGACCACCCTTCACTTTCCAGGCCGTCGACCACTTCTTCCAGAACGGCTTGCCTCGCGGCAATGTCAGCCACAGCGCAACGAAGCAATCGATCACCCAGGCAATGGCAACCAAGCCCATTAGTAATAATCCCCAGTTACCCGGCAATGTCAGGTTGTAATGAAACTCGAGAATGAAAGGGACAAAGTTCTCCCGCTGAAAACAACACTCACCCCAATACCGCTGGCCCTTTTGCTCAGCACTCACCGGGTCCAGATAAAACACCTGATTACGTTCATCGAAAGGCTTCCCGGTTGCCGGATCATTACGCGGCACCATCGCAAGCAACGCTGTGTGTCCAGCTTCATGCGGATACTCCATGTACCAGACCTGCAACTTCGGATGCGCAGATTGCACCGCATCAACCAACTCGCCCGGTGGCAGCCGCTCACCCCCTGCAGACGCGGCATAAAACTCCGGGTTCAACCATTCATCCAATTCATGGTTGAAAGCGAGAATGCTCCCGGTAACTCCCGCGAGCAGCAAAAAAACCGCCGTGGCCAAGCCGATATAACGGTGCAACAACACAACAAACGCACGCATGAGATTTCCCCACAGAAACGATAAAGCCAGCCCTGACGCATCAAGGCTGGCTTTTTTATGCACAGGACAAAGGCTTAGAACTGATAGCTGACCGTCGCCGCGACGTTGCGCTCTTCACCCATGTAGCAGAAGTTCAGACTGGCGCAGGAGGCGACGTAGGACTCATTGGTCAGGTTGTTCGCATTCAGACGTACATCGACGCCCTTCAAACCGACCTTGCCCAAGTCGTAGCCAATCGAGGCATCAAACAATGTGTAGGAAGGCACCTTCATCGTGTTTTCCGCATCCGCCCAGCTATAGCCGACATACCGCACGCCTCCGCCCAGACGTAGGCCATCGAGTGCCGCACTGTCGAACTTGTAGTCTGCCCACAACGACGCCATATGCCGCGGCGCCTGCGTTGGTGAGTTGCCTTTGTTTTCGATCACGTCGGTCGGCGTGCTCAACGTACTGACCATCGACTTCGAGTATTCAATGTCAGTGAAGGTATAACTGCCGAGGACTTTAAGGTTGTCGGTCAATTGCATGTGCGCTTCCAGTTCCAGACCCTGAGAGCGCACGGCGCCTACCGCGCGATAGAAGTTTTCCTGCGGCAGTTTGGTTGCCAGGTTCTCTTGATCAATACGGAACAGCGACGCGGTGAACAGGTTGTCAGTACCCGGCGGCTGATATTTCAAACCGACTTCCCACTGCGTACCGTCGGTAGGCGCCAAAGGATTGCCGGCACTGTCGGCATAAGAGTTCGGGTTAAACGATTCGGAGTAGCTGATATACGGCGCGAGTCCGTTATCGAACAAATACAGCGCGCCTGCACGTCCAGTGAGCTTGGTGCGGCGATCATTGATCTCTGTGCCAACCGGACGCCCTGCTTCAGCGATACGGTTTTCGTCCGACGTCTCGACCCAGTCCTGGCGCAGGCCCAGCGAGAAACGCCACTGGTCCATCTCGATCAGGTCTTGCAGGTAAACCCCGGTCTGCTCCAGACGCCGCAGGTAACTGGTCTCGCCGTACATATCGATCGCCGAGTTGCCGTACGCCGGGTTGAACGCATTGATCGGTGCAAGACCGCCACTGGTCCAGTCGACCACGGTTTTGCGCCGCTGATAGTCAGCGCCCATCAGCACGGTGTGTTTGGTCGCACCGGTGAAAAATTCCGCCTGGAGCATGTTGTCGACGATAAACGCGTGCAGGCGTTCATCACCGCCGGTGTAGTAGCGATTCAACTCGTTACTGGTCGGCGAGGTCCAGCCATAGGCGTAGACCTGATCCATGTTCACTTTGGAATCCAGGTAACGGAAATTCTGGCGAGCGGTGAAGACGTCGTTGAAGCGATGTTCGAATTGATAACCGAATGATTGCTGATCACGGGAATAGCCATCGACGCCCGGCTCCCCTTCGAAGAAGTGTGGCGAGATACGGTTGCCGTTACGCTGATGAATCGTACCTTCGGCCGGCACACCGCCGTGGTAGCCGCCATCCGGATCGTGTTGCAGGTACGCCTGCAGCGTCAGCGAAGTGTCTTCGCTGAAATCGATGCTCAGGGTCGGCGCTAGAGCGAAGCGCTTTTCCTTGTTGTGGTCGAATTGCGTGTCGGACTGATCCGACAAGCCGATCAGACGATAGGCAATACGCTTGTCGTCATCGACCGGGCCGCTGAAGTCAAAACCGACCCCGCGCTGACCCTGCGTGCCAATTGTGGCTTGCACCTGATGGTAAGCCTCGTAGAGCGGTTTCTTGCTGGTCAGCGCCACCAGTCCGCCTGGCGAACTGCGGCCGTACAGGACTGACGACGGTCCCTTGAGAATGTCCACGCGCTCAAGGAAATAGGGATCGACCTGCATGGTGCTGTAAGTGCCGCTATCGCCCATCGACTTGAGGCCGTCGAGGTAAATATTGTCCACCGAGCCGTCGTTGAAACCGCGCATGGCCACATAGTCGTAACGGTGAGTGGCGCCGTAGGGGTTGGTCAGCACGCCCGGAGCGTAGCGCATCGCCTGCGAGACCGTTTGTGAACCTTGATCGTCCATTTGCTCGCGAGTGACCACGGAAACGCTCTGCGAAGTTTCCAGCAACGCGGTACTGGTCTTGGTGGCGATCTGGCTGTGGGTGGCGTTGTAGCCGTCCATGCTGCCCAAGGCGTTGCCGAGGGCGAAGCCTTTGATGTCGGTGGTCGGCAGGGCCAGCGCTCCGGTTTCAGCGAGCGGACGCAGGACGTAGCTGCTGCCATCCTGGCTGACCGCTTCCAGACCGGAGCCGCCGAGCAAATGGCTTAACGCCTGATCAGTCAAATATTCACCCTGTACGCCCGGCGATTGCCGGCCCTGAGTTTGCTGCGGAGTCATCGACAACGTGATGCCAGCCTGACGAGCAAATTGATTCAGCGCCTCACCGAGAGGGCCCGCAGCAACACTGTAGCGATGGCTGACTTCACCGCCAGCGGGAGTAGCCGCCATGCTCAAGGAAGGCATCACACCAACGCCCAGTGCAGTCGACAACAGCGCAGCGCGAATGGCGTGGCGCAGCCGTCCCGATTCGGCAGTGAAATTCAGAGAGTTCTTACAGGTGGCGCGGACAGTCATTGTAGGTTTCCGTAGGCAGTCGCGAAGGCTGAGTTGAAGTGCTTACTGACCAAGCCGGACTGGCTGCAAAAACCCGCCAAAAAATTTACACCGCACGTTCCAGAGTCACCCACCAACGGGTGCGATAGCTCAATTGCACCGGCAACGTCTGCGGCAGAATCGCCAACAGCTTGTCGGTGTCTTCCAGACGGAATACGCCGGACAGTCGCAACTCTGCCACTTCCGGCGCACAGTTCAGAAAGCCCTGACGATAACGGCTGACTTCGGCGAGAAAGTCGCCCAGACGCATATTGTTCGTGACGATCAAACCGTCGATCCACGCCCCAGCATCCATAGCCAGCGTCGGGGCAGGACGTACCTGGTAGCGATCGATCAGATAGCTCTGCCCGGCGAGTGCTATTACCAAAGTGCCGCCGGCGTGGATGGCAACCTGGCCATGGGAAACGCTGAGCCGCGTGCAGTCATTGTCCTGGCGCAGGATGAATCGGGCATGGACGGGCTCATAAGTGCCGTGACGGTTTTGTACACGCAGCGGCCGATCAGACGGTGCGCCCTCGTCGGAGCCTCCACACGTGACGATGATTTCACCGCGAGTCAGCTTGATCAGGCGCTGTTGCGCCGTGTAATCCAGATCGACTGCACTGGCAGTGTTCAACTCGATCCGCGTGCCATCCGGCAACTGGAAGCCGCGCCGCTCGCCCGTCGCCGTGGCGTAATCGGCGCGCCATTGCTGCCACGCGGCCGTGTCCCTGGCCAGCCACGCGGCGGAACCCATCAGCAATGCGCCAGACAATAACTTCAAAGCCTGTCGCCGACCCAAACCCTGCGCACTGTTTTCCAGGGTGTTGAACGCCACTTGCGCACCGGGCACCGCACGCAGGTTATTGCTCAACTCGGCTTGTAGCGACTGCACCCGTTGCCAGGCCAGTTCGTGCTCGTGGTGTTCGGCGCGCCACTGTTCGCACTGGCGATTCAAGCGCGAGTTGCCATGGTTATTGCGCAAGCGCAGCAGCCAATGGATAGCTTGTTTGACCACTTGTTGCTGTGGCTCTGCACGGCGCCCGAGTGTGGCGTTATCCACAGGCATCAGCTTTCGTACCGCAGCACGTAGCAGTGATACAGCGCATCGGCGACATAACGTTCAACCGAGCGCAAGGAAAGCCCCATCTGTTCGGCGATCTGCTTGTGGGTCAAACCTTCACACTGCGCCAACAGAAATGCCTGACGGACTTTCGGCTTCAGCCCTTCAAGCATCCGCGCAATGCTCTCCAGCAGTTCGATCACCAGCGCCCGGGCTTCGGCGCCTGGCGTTTCGGCTTCCGGCAAATGGGCGATGGTTTCCAGATAAGCGCGTTCGATTTCTTCACGGCGCCAATGGTCGATCACCAGCCCGCGCGCGATGGTCCGCAGGAAGGCGCGAGGCGCTTTGAGTTCCAAACGTTCGGTGCGTTGCAGCAGGCGGACGAAGGTGTCCTGAGCCAGATCCGCTGCATCTGCCGCATTGCCCAGGCGTGCGCGCAGCCAAGCGTTGAGCCAGCCGTGATGACTACTGTAAAGCGTCTGTACAGCGAACTCGGGTGAGGACATGAACGCGAACGTCACAAATGATAATTAGTCGCATTGTCGGTAAGGGTCGCAGAATTTGCAACTGCCGCTCGAACATCGGCGCGTAAAATTCTTGTTGCGAACGCTCTGGCACGCCATTCGGCGGGAATCCGTCAGAAATGCCATCCATTTCCCGCTCAACCCTAAGATTTCTCCGATACGTGCCGACAGACTGGTGAGACATGCGTGCACCAAATCAGAGCAGCCTTCAGAACGCTGCCTGCGCTGTACATGGAATGTTGCATCCGGAACGCATCCCCACTTTTGGCATAAGAAGTCCCATGAAATGAATCTCAAGTTCAGCCATAAAATCCTGTTGGCCGCCTCGGGCGTCGTGGTCCTGGCGTTCGCGCTGTTCACCCTTTACAACGACTATCTGCAGCGAAACACCATTCGTCAGAATCTTCAGTCCTCCGTGCAGCAGGCCGGTGATCTGACCGCCAGCAGCGTGCAGAACTGGATGAGCGGGCGGATTCTGGTGCTGGAAAATCTCGCGCAAAACGTTGCGCACCAGGGCAAGGACGCGGATTTCCCGGGCCTGGTCGATCAGCCGGCCTTTACCTCGAACTTCCAGTTCACTTACGTTGGCCAGGCCAACGGCGTGTTCACCCAGCGTCCTGACGCGAAGATGCCGGACGGCTACGACCCACGTCAGCGTCCTTGGTACAAACAAGCCGTTGCCGCTGACAAAACCATGCTGACACCGCCTTACATGGCTGCCGTTGGCGGGCTGGTGGTGACCATCGCCATGCCGGTGAAAAAGAACGGCGAGCTGCTCGGCGTGGTCGGTGGTGACCTGAGCCTGGAAACCCTGGTGAAGATCATCAACTCGGTGGACTTCGGTGGCCTCGGCCATGCGTTTCTGGTCAGTGCCGACGGTCAGGTGATCGTCAGCCCGGACAAGGACCAGGTGATGAAAAACCTGAAAGACATCTACCCGAACACCAGCGTGCGCATCGAGAAGGGCAACCAGAACGTCGTGCTCAATGGCCAGGAACGCATTCTGTCGTTTACCCCGGTCAGCGACCTGCCGAATGCGCAGTGGTACATCGGTCTGTCGATCGATCGCGACAAGGCCTACGCCGCACTCAGCCAATTCCGCACCTCGGCACTGATCGCGATGTTCGTGGCCGTAGCCGCCATTGCTTTGCTGCTGAGCCTGTTGATCAACGTGTTGATGCGTCCGCTGACCACCATGGGCCGCGCGATGAAAGACATCGCACAGGGCGAAGGCGACCTGACCCGTCGTCTGGTGGTCGAGAGCAAGGACGAGTTCGGTGAATTGGGCAGCGCGTTCAACCAGTTCGTTGAACGGATTCACGCGTCGATTTCCGAAGTGTCTTCCGCCACCCGTCACGTGCACGATTTGTCGCAACGGGTAATGGCGTCGTCCAACGCTTCGATCATCGGTTCCGACGAACAAAGCGCACGCACCAACAGCGTCGCTGCGGCGATCAACGAACTGGGTGCCGCCACACAGGAAATCGCCCGTAACGCCGCCGATGCTTCGCAACACGCCAGCGGTGCCAGCGAGCAGGCCGATGACGGTCGTCAGGTGGTCGAGCAAACGATTCTGGCGATGACCGAGTTGTCGCAGAAGATCAGCCTGTCGTGCACGCAGATCGAAACCCTGAACGCCAGTACCGACAACATCGGCCACATCCTCGATGTGATCAAAGGCATCTCGCAGCAAACCAACCTGTTGGCGCTCAACGCCGCGATCGAAGCTGCCCGTGCCGGTGAAGCCGGGCGTGGTTTTGCCGTGGTGGCGGACGAAGTGCGAAACCTCGCGCACCGCACCCAGGAATCGGCCGAAGAGATCCATAAAATGATCACCTCGCTGCAGGTCGGTTCGCGTGAAGCGGTGACCACCATGAACGCCAGTCAGGCGTCCAGCGAGCAGAGCGTTGAAGTGGCCAACCAGGCCGGCTTGCGTCTGGTCAGCGTGACCCAGCGCATCGGTGAAATCGACGGGATGAACCAGTCGGTGGCCGCGGCGACTGAAGAGCAGACCGCCGTGGTGGAAACCCTCAACGTCGACGTTAACCAGATCAACCTGCTGAACCAGCAGAGCGTGGCCAACCTCAACGAGACGTTGAAGGATTGTGATGCGTTGTCGCAGCAGGCCAATCGCCTGAAGCAACTGGTCGACAGCTTCAAGATCTGATTTTTCAGATTGGAGACCGCGTTATCGTTCTTCGCGAGCAGGCTCGCTCCCACAAATTGACCGCGTTCCTACAGAAGGAATGCAATCAAAATGTGGGAGCGAGCTTGCTCGCGAAAGCGGTGGTGCATTCACCGCAAAGCCGAAGCCTTAAACAAACAGCTTCAGCACATTCCCCATCGCATCATCCGCAAACCCCTGCACAAAATCCTTGAACCCTGGCAGCGCCTCTTCACCGCCCGAAGCCGGCTCGGCAATGATCGTCCACGTCGCCCGAGACTTACCCGCGCCCAGCGATTCGACATTCATCGCTGCCCACAGATTCGCCACCCCCAACGTGTTGTAAATCGTCGTCCAGGTCATGCTCCGCGCCTGCTCATCGCGGGAGTTGAGTTGCTCGACCACCACGTTGCCATCCTTGAAGCATTTCTTGCGCAGCGAGGACACGCCCTCGCCGGTCATTTCAATGTGCGACAGCGCCGGAATGAAGCGATCGAAACCGCCGAAGTGGCCGACTACTGCCCAGACCTGCGCCGCGTCCGCCGGCACTTCTACCGAAGACACAACGTGGCAGCCATGGGGGTTTTTGATCAGGGTATCGGGTTGCAGAGTGCTCATGGTGTTGCTCCTTTTTTATTGCTTCAGATGAAGTTGATTTGTTTCAGGTAGTCGCAGCCGCGACGCAGCAGCGCCGGGGATTTCTGCGGGTAGTGCGCGCCCATCTGCTGCACGCCGGCCTCAGCGTTGGCGTGGCCGATCAGGGAGATGTCGCCGATGTCCTCCTCAAAGCCATTGAGGTAGAAACCGAGCACGCCGAACAGCGCGTTATCGGCGTCGACCCGGCCCAGTTGTTGCTGCCAGTCGGCGACGCTGACCAGCGCGAACTCGCTGCCGGTTTCGCGGAACGAAGCGACGTAGGCGTCCCAGCTCAAAGGCTCGGGATTGTGCAGGTTGAACACCGCACGCTCGGGCGCATAACGGCTGGCGTGGAAGGCGATGAACCGGGCGAGAAAGTCCACCGGCATCAGGTCGAAATTCAGCGCGAAGGCCGGCACCTGGCCGAGCTGGATCGAGCCTTTGAGCATCAGCATCAAACGGTTTTTGTGCGGCTGACAAACACCGCTCAGGCTGTTGAAACTGATATTGCCGGGGCGATACAGGTTGACCCGTACGCCGCGTTCCCGCGCTCGTTCGAGGATGCGCTCGCCGACCCATTTCGACAGGTTGTAACCGTTGCGGATGTAGATCGGTGGCGTCGGCGCGGCGGGCAGTTCCAGCACCCGTCCCGCGTCGTCGACCGTGCTTGAGGCCGACAGTGTCGAGACGAAATTGAAAACCTTTTTGCTCTGCCCTTCGCACAAGCGCAGCAGCGCAAAAATCGGCTCGACGTTGTCTGCCGCCAGCGACTCGTAATCGAGTACGTGGTTAACGTTGGCAGCGTTGTGCACCAGTGCGCCGAATTCACGATCGAGGCGTTGATAGTCTTCGTCGTTCAGACCCAACTGTGGGCGCGTTATATCCGCCGCGTAAACCCGCACACGACTTAGATCCAGATGCTCCAGGCGGTTTTCCCGCAGAGACTCGGCAAAGCGTTGCGCTGCTGTTTGCCCGCCGCCATCGCGTACCAGGCACGCCACTTCGCTGACACCCCAACCGAGCAGCGCCTCGACGATGTGTACGCCGACAAAGCTGTTGGCGCCGGTGACGATAACCTTGTGCACATCGCCCATGCGGCTGATCGGCAGTGGTTCTATTTCCAGCACGCGCTCGGCGTCGGCCATGGCCTGGGCGCTGAGTACGGCGCTGTCATCGGTGCCACGCACCAGCGTTGCCAGTTTGATGATGGTCGGCAGTTCGATGAAGCGGTTGATCGAAATGCTGCGGCCGAACTCCTCACGCAAACGCAGCAACATGCGCGACAGCAGGATCGAGTGGCCACCGAGATTGAAGAAGCTTTCGTCGGTGGAAATATCGCTGTTCGGCAGCTCCAGCAACTCGGCCCAAATCTCCAGCAGCAGCGCTTCGTCGGCATTCGCCGGCAGGCATTTTGGCCCGCTGTCCTGCACGTTCACCGGCAGTTCCAGCAACGCTTTGCGGTCGACCTTGCCGTTGCTGGCGAATGGCATGCTCGCCAGCTCAGTCCACGCCGCCGGTTGCATGTAGTCGGGCAAAAACTGCCGGGCGTGGGCCTTCAACGTTTCGCGTGCGGTGTCCGATTGTGGCTGAGCGAGAAACGCCAGAATGCGCCGCTGACTGTCGATTACCACGGCCACTTGCCGGTATCGCTGACTCTCGCGCAGGCAGCGTTCGATCTCTTCCGGCTCGACCCGGAAGCCGCGGATCTTCACCTGATTGTCGCGCCGTCCACACAGCTCGATACCGTGCTCGCCCCACTTGGCCATGTCGCCGCTGCGGTAGGCGCGCAACGTTTGGCCGTCCGGCAGATTCAAGGTCAGGTAACGCTCAGCGGTCTGCTGTGGATTGTTCAGATAACCGAGACAAACGCCGGGGCCGACGATGAACAATTCGCCGACGGTGTTCTGCGGCACCGGTTGCAAATCGTCATCGAGAATCAGCACCTGACTGTTGGCGATCGGCGCGCCGAGGCTGCGGTTGCTGTCACCTGGTGTGAGCCGGCGGGCGGTGATCAGCACCGTGGCTTCGGTCGGGCCGTAAAGGTTGCGCAGCGTGCCCTGACGGGTCAGTTGCTCGATGACGAACGGCTCGCAGACGTCACCGCCGGTCATCACTTGCACGCCTTCCAGTTGCTCAAGTGGCAGGATGCTCAACAGCGCTGGCGGCAGGAAGGCATGCGTCAGTTGCCGCCGTCGGATCAGCGCAACCAGTTGCAGCGGATCGCGCCGTTGTGTGTCGTCGGGCACCACCAGTTCGGCACCTTCGAGCAGGGTCGGGAAGATGTCGATCAGCGACGAATCGAAGCTCAGCGAAGAGAACTGCAACACTCGACTCTCGGCCTGCAACTGCACGTAATCGGCGTACCACGCGGTGAAGTGCGCGAGGTTGGCCTGACTGAGCAACACGCCCTTCGGATGCCCGGTGGTGCCCGAGGTGTAGAGCGCCATGCAGGGCGCCTCAAGTTCGGGTTGCTGGCGCATCAACGGTTGGCTGAGATCTGCCTCGGCGCTGTCGATGCGACTGACGTCCAGCCCCGCCATCGTTGCGCTGAGCGGATGCTCGCCGTCATGCAACAACAGCAGCGCGCCTGCGTTTTGCAGAATGTATTGCTGGCGCTGCAACGGATGACTCGGCTCCAGCGGCAAATACACCGCGCCACTGCCGAGGACCGCCAGAATAGAGGCGAACAACGCCGGGCTTTTCGGCAGGCAGATGCCGACCACCCACGGTTGCGGATGTTGCTCGAGCAAAGGCAGCAATTGCTGTTGAATCGCGCGACTGTGGGCGTGCAATTGGCTGTAACTGAGCGACTGTTCGCCAAGGTGCAGTGCCGGCCGTTCGGCGTGGCGAATCAGGCTCTGTTGCAGACGCTCGATGACTGGCACTTGCGCCTGTTTCAGCAGCGCCACATTCGCGGTGTCGTTGCGCTGATGGGCGTAAGCCAGGTTGTCGAGGAACAGCAGGTTTTCCATCCGCTCGAAATCCGGCGCCGGCACAGATCCGGCCTGCTGAAGATACTCAGGGTCACGGGAGAAGCGGCTGACCAGCAGCGCCACTTCGTCCACCACCTGGGTCAGCACCCGCTGTCGCAATGCCTGACCGTTTCCCGATGGCTCGTCGGCAATCGGCACGCGGCTGATCAGTGACGAGCCAAGGAAGCACAGCAAATCGAGTGACGGCAAACCGCCAAGGCTCTGCACGCCAACACCCAAACGCAGATGCAGATGCGGGATGGTGCAGAAGTCACCCGCACCAATGAAGCCATCGTCGATGATCAAATCCACCGTCGATGCCGCCACGCCGCTGCGCTGCAATGAATGTCCGTGTTGTTCCAGTTCCTGCGCCAGGTCGGTCATGGCCTGGCTGGCGCCAATCAGCAAAATGTCGAGACGTTTCATGTCGGCCTCCTCATCAAACCAGGTAATCGCGCAAGGCGTGCTGCACGCACGGCGTGTCGAGCAGCGAGCTGTTGTGGAAGAACTTGACGATGTTGCCCACCAGCGGATGGTGGCGATTGATCGGAAAGGCCAGCCCGGCCATTTCATCCCTGAGCGAACGGCGCGTCGCCTCGCTGACCGGCAGCGCGTCGATCAGGCGCAGGTCGAAGGCTTTCTGAATGTCGTTGGTCAGGTAATGGCCGATGAACACCGGCAGGATTTGCGCAATGGTTTCGCGATCCGTCGCGCTGGCGGTGTGCCAATAGATGCGCACCATCCGCGCCCAGAAACTCGAATGGCGACCCTCATCGAGCAAGTGATCGGCCATCAGGCCTTTGATCGACGGCTTGACCGAGTCGTCGCGGGCGAACGCCGCGACATCACCGGTCACGGTGTTTTCAGCGATGGCCACGCAAATCAGCTCCACGGCGCTGCGCAGGTGCTCCGGCGCCAGCGCTACAGCCGCAGGAATCGCCCGGCTCAACTCGATTTCATCCGGTAACTGAATCGGCTCGATGCCGGTCATCGCTACCGTTTGCTGCATGAAATCCATCGCCACCAAGGCGTGGTAATCCTCGTCGACCACCACGGTCATCGCGTCGTAACGACAGGCAAACGGGAATGCCACGGCGAAGCGATTCTTGGCGATGCTGCGGGCAGTCTTGTCGACGATCTCCGTCTCGAAAATCACCACGTCGTTGATAAATTTGTACAGCGTCTGCACCAGGGCGAAATCACGCTGCTGCGGGCAGTCGCGCAGGAAGGTTTCGCTGAGCACCAGCGGCTGGCGGCTGAGCGGATAGATCAGGCGCTCGTCGTCTTCGAGTACGCGTCGCGGGCGGGTGCGGATGGTGGCGCGGTTCTCCCAGGCGTCGGCAAAGGATTGATAGTCGGCGGCATTCATTGGGCGACCTCCGCCAATGGTTCACGCATGCTCAGGCGCAGGCCGTCCCATAAAGCGATACGGCTTTCCACGGCGGCGATGGCGCTGGCGTAGACCTCGGCTTCGCGCTGCGGATCGCCGTCGACCAAGCGCTCGAGCAGGTGTTCTGCCGCCGGGCCGTGATCTTCGGAGTCGACCTCGATGTGCCGTTCCAGGTAGTAACGGAAGGTCGGCGCCTGCTCGATACCGATGCCCCAGTCGTCAAGAATGCGCTGGAACATGGTCGGGATCACGCTCTCGCGACCGTGCAGAAATGCCGCCGCCACGCTGTGTCCCGGTGCATGCAGGGCGGTACGCAAGGTGTCGCGGACAAACTGCGCGGCGGCCGGATCCACCTCGACGCTTTGCAGCGCGATGTCATAGCTCACGCCCTCCTGTTGCAGGGCAACAAAGCGCTCCACCGCCGAGGTGCTCGCTCCGATTTCGCGCATCGCATCCAGGTACAGCTCGAAATGGCTGTAGTGCCCTTCGGTCAGGCGATCATCCGATTCTTCACCCAGAACGATCTCGTTGATCAGCCGGGCGGCGTGAGGATCACGCGGCGGCAACCACGGCAACCGGGTGCAGGTCAGTTCCTGCTGCAGGCGTTTGGTCAGCGACATGAAATCCCACACGGCAAACACGTGGGTTTCCATAAAGCGACGCAAGACCGATATCGAAGTGATCTCGGAAAAGATCGGGTGAATGCTAAGTTCGGCTTTCTTCAGGGCGAGTTGGTGCTTAGTGGGCATCATGATGTCCTTTATCGTTGATATTCAATGGAACTGCTCTGGCAACTGCGCAATCAATGGAACTACGACTTACTTGTTTTCTGTCGACGGGCGACAGCCTTCCTTCCTGATAGGTAAGTGCGGACCGGATATACCGTGACATGGCGTCATGTCTGCCCATAAGGCGTTGCTTATGTGCCGCAGGCATTTGGCTTCTGCCGAGTTGAGGGGTTAAGTTCAAACTCGGCGAAGAAAAGCTAATACACCAGCGAAGTCTTTAAC
>NZ_UTHA01000239.1 GCF_900582195.1 Pseudomonas viridiflava | reverse complement strand
CCAGTTCCCACAGGTATGCCAGCCTTTAGTGCCCGCAATTTACATCAAGAGGCAAACGAAACCTACTTGGATTTTTCCGTAGGACGCAGAAACTTTGAGTTCATGGCAAGAGTGGGTATTGGCGTCGTCATGTTTTTTATTATTTTTCTATTTCTTGCAACCGGATACTTGTCCTGGCTACGACGAAATTTTGAACCGTTCTTATCAAGTTGGTGGGAGTTTTTCTCCGGCCCGGTTGTGTGGGCGATTGTAATACCATTAGCCTTGCTTTATATCGTGGTCTTTTATCTTTCTACACGCCAGATCACACAACATCCACCCATACGCTTTAACCGTCAACGTCGCGAGATCGTTTTCATTCCAAAAAGAGGAAGTCGCCCTCATTATGTAGCTTGGGAAAGCACTATTGCTTGCGTATCTGCTGGCCAGCTAGTAACGCAATATGCAACGATACCTGAATTCAAATTAATGATCGGCTTGCGTGAAGCAGAAACCGGAAACATTCTTTGGTCATCTGTCGCTTGTGGGAGTTTAAGTTTAGCGATTTCCGAATGGGAGGCTATACGGGCCTATATGGAAGAAGGAACCTCAGCCTTGCCTGCGCCACAAACAGACGAACTTGAAGAAGGAAGTGTGGCATTTTTCCATTTATGTCGACGAACTTACCGAGCAGAACACTCCGTAATCCGTTACGCCTGGGGCTTCCTGACGATACAGTTTTTTAGCGGCTGGACTTTGCCCTGCTATATTTCCGGCTGGGTAAATAACCGCCCAAAGGCAAAATTCTCTAGAGAAGTACTGCAGTGGTCGAAGCCCATACCCGCTGATCAGCATGCAAATCCGAGCGAGGAACTTTTACATAAAAGTGCCGAGATTCGCTCGAACTTTTCAAAGGGGAAAACTTTTCTCGACCATTTCAAACTCAAGCGATCTGATCAAGCACAGTAAATAGACAATCGGGGGATAAACCACGTTTTCTTTCTTCTAGAAGTGGTCTCCCCGCGAATAACCTGCCCTCTTACTCGCTCACCGGCTAACCCGTATAAAAAATCGCGAAAAGCTGAAGAGCAACACTTAAGTCATCAAAGCTGAAACCCCGCATTCACAATGCATCTACTCAACCAGTTCGCCCGCCACCTCATACTTCACCACGACCCGATTCCGATAAAGCCTATCCCTTTCCACCAAAGCCCCCACCTGCCCCTTTTCCCTGACCTCTCGCCAAATCTCGTTCTCCCGATACACCCGCGCACCCTCCCGCACAAACCGATGCGCCTCTTGAAACACGTGATAGCGATATTCCCTCACCCGATCACACAGCAACTCCCCTTCGAGTTGTGTCTCGCCGACGTTCAATTTCAGCTGAAAGTGCCGATCCGTCGGGTTGTGCAGCACCAGATCAACGTAGTTGTAGAAAATCGCCGCCCCGGACCCAAACGGCAGCACCCGCCCCTCATCCGGAAACGGGTCGAAGCTGTGGTTGGAGCGTTCGACCACTACCAACGGCGAATGAATCGCCATCCAGTGGATCAGGTTGCTCAGTTGGCAAATGCCACCGCCTACCCCGCGTCGTGCCTCACCGAAGGACAGTTCCATGCCTTCAACGTAGCCGCGCTTCAAGGTCGGGCGGCCGACGAGGCGGCAGAAGGAGAAGTGTTCGCCGGGGGCGATGATGACGCCGTCGATGGCGGCGACGGCGAGTTTGAGGTTGATGACTTTGTTGTGTTGCAGGGCCAGGTCGGAGTCGCCGAGTTTGCGGATGAGTTTCGAGGTGTGCTTGAGGTAGCGAAATGGCAGGCGCTCGGCCATGGCGACGGGGCGTGCGTAGCGTTTGCTGGAACAGTGCCAGGCAATCTGGCGGAACAGTCTTTTTTGCCACACGCGCAGCCAGTACAAGGCCGGGTGGTAGAGGGAAAGTGGTTTCATCCGTGACACAACGGCGCGCGCCGTTTCTTCCTTGAACCGTGAAAGGGGCGCGCATTTTATCCGGTAATGACAGGCAGCACCCCATGCATTTCATAAGACCAGCCGCCTCTCTTCGGCATACATCTACCGTCACATCCGCAAATTAAGGTTCGACTAAGGTTGCATCGCTACGATCGCGGCCATGAAACCTGTTGCCTTTGAATCGCAGATGAGTCCTTCCGACATGAAAGCGTTTGATTTACCAACCCAGCCAGCGTCGAATTTCAGCCTTGTCTTGGTAAATTACAAAACCCCGGACATCACCCGTATGTGCCTCGAGCTTTTGCGTGAGCACGTCCAGGAGCAGCGCATTCCGGTGTGGGTGGTCGATAACGATTCGGCGGATGCCAGTCTGGATTACTTGCGTTCGCTCGACTGGATCAACTTGATCGAACGGCCTTCGCCGGGCAAGGAAGCCGGGCATATTGCACACGGTAAAGCACTGGATCTGGCGCTGGAAAAAGTCGACACCGATTATCTGTTTCTGTTGCACACCGATACCTTTGTCTACGACAAAGAGGTGTTTGCCATGATGATGCGCGAGTGCACAAAAACGCCGGACATGGCTGCGGTCGGTTGTGTCGAACAACTCAATCGCGGGATTGTTCGTGACACTTGGCGTCTAACTTCGCGCTTCTGCAAGCACTATGTTCGTAAAGCGAAAGTGCGACTGGGTATGCGTTCGAAAATGCCAAGGCCGTACAAAGAAACGCATCTGAAAAGTTTCTGCACATTGTGGAATGCGCGCTTGATGAAGTCCCAAGGCCTGCACTTCTGCATGGATGAGCAGGTGCCCGGTTATGCGCTGCAAGATCGCATGAGCAGCCTGGGCTATGGCATCAAGTTTTTGTCGCCGCGCAAGATTTTCAGTTATCTGGATCATATCCAGTCAGGAACCGTCGCGGCGGCGGGCACCTACGGGAAAAATCACCGCAGGACGAAAATGTATCAAGCGACGATGAAGCGCCTCCAAGGGCAGCAAGTCTGACGGACAGACCTCGGTTTAATTCACCGCAAACAAAAAGGGCGACTTTACAGTCGCCCTTTTTGTTTGCGGAAATTGTATACATTCACTCCGAAGAGGTGTTCGCCCAGTGTAATGGCCTGGCAATCCATGCACCGGTAAAGAGCCCTGACACTGGGCGAACGGGAGGGATTTTAATGGAAGTTGGCAGATATGTCCTCATGCTTAAACATGAAATTTTTGTACTGGAAAGTTAAAAAGTGTTGCCCACCGATATTTACCGAGAAACTTCCTACAGTTTCTTTTATATGATTGTTCTCATACATAAACCTGTACAAGAACAATCATTCTGTAGAGCTAATGCTCAACTTTCGTGTTGACTAGTCACTTTCAAGATATCGGTGTAAGTGACAATAACGCTCTGCCCTTCTTTCAGATCTTTCAGCTTGGCCTGAATTTCAGGCTTTTTCACCTCAAGAACTTTCGATACGCCCGCCGGGTTTTGCAGGGTCACCTGATTGGTCTTCAAATCAATTTTGGTGATTTTCAATTGCACCTGAACCTGGCGATACGCCTCGCCACCGGGGTTGTCGCTGCCAGGGGCCTTACGCAGCTCACCGGTACGTTCGGTGGTGCCAGGCAGACCTTTATCCACATCGGTGTCGAGGTAAGCGGCGACAGAACGCTGTACCTGGATGGTGACCTGATCGCCGGCCTTGAGATTGGCGAGGTTTTTCGCCTTGTCGCTGAGCTGAACGTGAACCGGTTTACCTTCGGCACCTTCGAGCACAACCTGATGGTTGGCGGCATCGACGGAGATCACTTTGGTGGTGACCTGATCGGCTTCAACAGTGGCGGACAGTGGAATATCGGCAGCCAGAGCGCCGAAGCTGGTGGCGGACAGTACGGTAGCGAGGGTGATGGCCTTGGCCAGTGCGTCGAGCTTCATAAGCAATACTTTCCCTGTGATGAATGGCAGCGCCCGGCGCCGAATTGGCTTCGGCGACGAACGTGCCACTGAGCATAGACGCTGTTCAGGGCTTGGCTTTGGTTTGTGTCGGGGAGGTTTGTTGCTTGGCGGTTTCCTGCGCGGTGGATTCGCCGCTGGGCGTGCCTTTGCCGCTGTTTTCACGCTGTTTCGGGTCGGTGGGGCGCAGGGCGTCGTTGTCGCGTTCGGTTTCGCCCGGTGGACGGGGTTCGTCGGGGTGTTCGCCTTGGGTGATCGGTTTCATGGGGCTGTCCTCAGGCTTCGGGGTCGTCGAGTTCACGGGCGACATTGATGGCGGGGGAATCCTTGTGCAGATCATCGGCTTTGGCGCGCAGGATCTGCCATTGCTCCAGGTCGATGGCGCCTTGGCCGAGCAGGTCGTCGGCGATGCGTTGCAGATCGAAGTAATGTGCGTCGGGGGATTGCTGCCAGTAGGTTTCGTCATCGAACAGGCGTTGCCAGGTGGTCATGTCTGGGGGTTGCAGGTCGTCGCTCATGGCTAATCCTCGACAGGTTTCTCTGTAGAGGACAACACAGTAAGCCGAGTTCAAACCGATCCTTTGTAGGAGCTGCCGAAGGCTGCGATCTTTTGATCTTGTTTTTTAAAAGCAAAATCAAAAGATCGTCCGATCGCGGCCCGAGCCTTCGGCAGCTCCTACAGGGATTTGTGGATACTTTTCAGTACCCGGTCATTTCCAGATAGCCCTGGCCGGGGTGGCTGCCGCTGATGTGCACCGGGCCTTCCCAGTACGGGATGCGCAGGTTCATCCAGGCATTGGGATTGAGCGCATCGAGGGTGATGTCGAGGCGTTTGTCGGGGATGCTGATCGCCCATTTCACCGGCATCGCCCGACCGGCGACTGTGGCGGTGTCTTGCGGGGTGAGCTGGATCTGCGCGCTACTCAGGGTTTGCGTCCGGCCGTCGGCAGCGATCCACGTACCGGTGAGATACGGCGCTCCGTCCTTCTGGCGCATGCGGTACAGCATCACATGCTCCCCGCTGTCCAGATGCAGGGAAAACCAGTCCCAACCGGTTTGATTGGCGGTCAGCGGCTGGCTGCTCCATTCGCGATCAAGCCACGCCGGGCCGCTGACGGTGTAGCGCTGGCCGTCGATCTGCAACGTTCCGCTGGCCTGAAAAAACGGCTGACTGTAGTAATACGACGCCTGGCCTTCTTCGGATTTCTGACTGAAACCCTTGTCACCCTGCAACACCAACGGACGACTGGACGTGAGGTGCAATTGATAGGCGAAATGCTTGTCGCGAGCCCTGAGTTGCATATCGCTCAAGGGATCCTGCGCCTGACTGGCAAACCGCCAATCATCGATCCACGCTTCGAACGGCGCCAACTGCACACCGGCCTGCCCCACCCCACCTCGCGCGTAACGTTCGGCGGCATGATGCACCGTGCTGGAAGTCACCGCCGCGTGCCCCAGCCAGATCATCTGGCTGCCCCAACCCGCCTGCTCCGCCACGGGTTTCAATGCGCTGCGAAACAGCGTCCACTGCACGCCGAATTCATTGCCCTGCTGATCCTTGAGGTTGGCGGTGACGTACCACCACTCAATGCGAAAACCGTCATGCGCTCCGTGATCCGCCGGAAAGCTGAATACCCGCCCCGGCACCACTGGCGTAAACGCCAACGCCTGATCGCCCATCCCGGCGAAGCCCTTCTGCTCAGGCGCCGATTGATCGCAACCACCGAGCAGCAACAAAACCATGAGCACAGCGAAGTTAATCCTCATGGGCAAACGTCCTCAGCAGATCCGCCGGTTGCGTGCGGTACAGCGAGTACAGCGGCCATGCCGACGCCAGCAACGTCGCCAGCAACGCCAACCCCATCAACTGCAGCAATTGCCACGGAAACACCCGCAACGGCAGCCGCCAGCCAAACGCTTGCACGTTGATCACCGCATCCAGGCACCACGCCAGCGCGATTCCCAGCGGCAACGCCAGCACCAGCGTCAGCACCGCCAGCAGCCAGGTCTGCCCGAGATTGAGCAGCATCAATTGCCGTCGCGTTACGCCCAGCGCCCACAGCGGTGCAAGTTGGCCGAGGCGACTTTGACTCTGGGTCAGCAGGCTGATGAACAGCGCCACACCCGCCACCGCCAGGGTCAGGCTGTTCAACGCCGCCGTGGCCGCAAAGGTGCGTTCGAAGACTTGCACCGACCAGCCCTTGAGTCGCGCTTGATCGACGATGCGGCTGTCATCGAGTTGAAAACGCGTCTGCAATGCAGCTAAAAATCCCGGAATGTTCTGCGGCTCGATGCGCAGATTGAAACGGTTTGGCGTCAGTTGCGGCCAGCCGCGCAGCAAATGATTGATGTTGACCAGCAAGTGCCCCTTGGGGTTGCCGTAATCGGCGTAGATGCCGACGATGCGCGGCGACCACGCGCCATTCGGCGCAGGAATCGCCAGTCGATCGCCCGCCCGCACCTTCAGCCGACGCGCCAGTTGTTCGCTGAGCATCACCGCATCGTCGGTGGCCAGATGCGCCCACGGATCGCTGCCACTGACATCGAGCAACGGCCAGTGCTGGCGGTAATACGCATGATCGATGATGCCGAACACCTCCGCCGGCCAGCCTTGCAACGTCACCGCGACCTGCCAGTTGGGCAGAATCGCCGCGACGTTAGGCTGCTGCTTGAGCCAGCTGTACATTTCCCGCGACTGCGCCGGATTACTCGGATTGATGTAAAGCTCGGCACTCAGGCGTTGTTCTAGCCAGTCGTTGAAGGTCTGGCGAAAACCGGCGGTCATGCTACCCGCACCAATATTGGCGGCGAGCGCCAAAAGCAAGGCCATCAACGCCAGACTCAGTGCCGGCAGTTGCTGACGGCAATCGGCGAGAAACCACTGCCCCAGCACCGAGCGACTGCGCCCGAGCAACTGATTCAACAGCGCGCTGAGCAACACCGGCAGCGCCAATGCGGCGCCGATCAGCAATCCGGCCATCAGGACAAAACCGCTGGCCAGACTGTCGCCCCAGATCAACGCCGCCAACGCAATCAATCCCAACACCGCCGCCAGCCAACCTTGTCGGCGCAACCAGCGCGCATATTGCTGATGCCAGGCTTGCGGATCCGCCACCGCCAACAGCGGCAAACGGGCGGCGCGCAGCAGACTGTTAGCGCCGGCCAAAAAAACGCCAAGCAGACTCAAACCGATACCGCTCAACCACCACCAAGGGCTGAGGCGCAACTGCCCCGCCACTTCCGCGCCATACAATCCGCGCAGGCTGGCGGCGACATCCGGCAGCAAGACACTCGCCAGCCAATAGCCGCTGAGCACACCAAACAACCCGCCGATCAACGCGAGAACAGCCAACTCAACGATCAAGCAAAAGATCAACATCCGCGCACTGACCCCGCAGGCGCGCAGCGTACGCAACAGACCGCGCCGTTGCTCCAGAGCCAGGCCAATGGCGGCGTGGACGATGAACAAGCCCACCATGAATGACAAAAAACCCAACGCATCGAGATTCAGGTGAAAGCTCTCGGTCAGTCGCGCCAGATTGTTTTCCTCTTCGCTGTTTTTAAGCTGCAACTGGCCTTTGAACGCGGCGGGCAACTCGGCGTGGAAATCCTTGGGCAGCAATAGCCGCGACAATTGCCCGGGTTGTTCCAGCAGGGTTTGCGCGACGCCGATGTCCACCAGCAACAGGCCGGGCGCCATGTCCTTTTGCGCGAGCAATGGCGGCAATCGCCGACCATTAGCCGTTTGCGGCGTGTCGCCTTCGCGCAGATCCAGCGCTTGCAGAGTTTCCGGAGAGATCCAGGCAGTGCCCGGTGGCGTAAAGAATTCGACGACACGCTCAATCGGCAGCGCCTGCCCGGCCACCGCAGAGTCCGCCGGCAGCGACACCGGTTCAATGCCCATCAGTTGCAGGCGCTGGTTTTCATGCCCCTTGAGCAGCAATCGACCCTGCAGCAGCGGCGACACCGGCCAGCCCTGTCGGCGCAGATCAACGAACCATTGCTGCGCAAAAGTCGCCCCGTTCGGCGTACTGAGACTGGCCTGCGGTTCACCGCCGATCAATTGGCTGGCCCGCGCGTAGCTGTCGCGCGCCTGACTGTTCAGCGCTTCGACACCGGTGAGCAGACTGGTCGCCAGCCACAACCCGGTCAGCACACTGAAAAACTGCACCGGATGGCGCCGCCAATGGCTGAGCAGCGCGCGCAGGGTCTGGCGGAAGACGATCACGTCAGCCGTCCGTTGGACAACACCACCCGCTGGGCTAAACGGGCCGCGACTCGTTGGCTGTGGGTGACCATCAACAAGGTGGTCGGCGTGTCATCGAGCAATTCCAGCAACAAGCGCAGCACTTCATCACTGGTCGCTTCATCAAGGCTACCGGTGGGTTCATCAGCCAGCAGCAATTTCGGCTGCGACGCCAGCGCCCGGCCCAACGCGACCCGTTGCTGCTGACCACCGGAAAGTTGCTCGGGATAACGCTTGAGCAAATCACCCAGGCCCAGACGTTGCACCAGATGCGCCTGCCAGCGCGGCTCGTGGCGCCCGGCCAGGCGCGCTTGAAACCCCAGATTGTCTTCGACGCGCAAACTGCCGATCAGGTTGAACTGCTGAAACACCAGACCGATTTCTGTGCGCCGCCAGTTCGCCAGTTGTGCTTCGTTCATCGCCTCAAGACGATGCTCGCCGCTGCAAATGCTGCCGCTGTCGACTTTGTCGAGGCCGGCCACCAGATGCAGCAACGTGCTTTTGCCACTGCCGGACTCGCCCATCAGCGCCAGGCTGCTGCCAGGCGCCAGCGTCAGGTCGACGCCTTGCAGCACCGGCAATGGGCCTTGCGGGGTGAGATAACTTTTGAAGACGTTTTCAACACGAAGCATGCCGCCACCTGATCGGTCAGTGTGGGGCAAGGATAGCGGATGGCGATGACAGACCTGAACTCAGCGTTGAATTGACCGGCCCCTTCGCGAGCAGGCTCGCTCCCACAGGTTGATCGCATTACAAAGGTGGGAGCGAGCCTGCTCGCGAAAGCGTCAACCCGGACAAACCAAAACTTACTGCCCGACTGCCACACTCGCCGGCGCCTGCGACGGCGTGACAATGCTGCCCAGGTCAATGTGCTTCCACTCAGGCTTGGCCCCCAACCGTGCATTGAAGCGGTAGTTGAACGTAAACTCATCCGCCGTCGCGACACTCAGTGGCTTGCCATAAACAGCCTCGATCCCCGCCAGGTCATAGCCCATCAACTGCAACAGCGTCGGAAAGATGTTGTAGTGGCTGGAGCGATCCTTGTTCGCCGACAGCTGTGCCGACCAATCCAGCGTATTCAGTTCACTTCCCTGAATAACCACCAGCGGCACCAGCCCCTCCTCCTCAACCGGATCGCCGCCGCAGTGGGTGTTCAAACCCGGATTGCCGCGTTCATGCAAATCCTGGCCATGATCAGACGTATAGATCAGCAACGCATTGTTCAGATTGCCCTGGGCGAACACCCGCGCGAAAAACTCGCCGACGTTCCACAACACCGTGTTCTTGTAGGCGTTGCGGTACAGCACCCAGTCATCCGGCTGGCCATTGAAACCGTTGCGCTCGCCGGTATCGGCCACCTCGGTGAACTGCCCGCGCGGCAAGGTCGGACGGTAAGCCATGAACGCGTCGGGAAACTTGTCGTGCACCGGGAAATGCGCGCCGACCTTGTTGATCAGCACCAGCTCCGGCTTGTCGTCGTTGAGCAATTCGATCAGCGTCGCTGCCGCCGCCATGTCGCGATCGCGCACGCTGGTCTGGTCGAATTGCACGAACTGGTCGATGTCCTTCCTCTCGGTATCGGTCATCAGGTTCTGCAGGTTGCCGGCGGTACGCTGGGCATCGATGTAGACGGTGCGCAGCCCGGCCTTTTTCGCGTACTGCCAGATCGACGGCAACGTGGTGTTGATGCGCATGTAGTCGGCGCGAGTGCCACCGTAACGCAGGGTCACGTTGGTGTCGGCGCTGCAATTGGCGATGGACGCGGCGTAGCCGTAATTGAAGATTGCGACGCCGGAATGGGCTTGCTTGAGGTTGCTGTGCACGCCGAACGGCGCGTTGATATCCAGATAATTGCCGGAGATGCTTTCGTCGATGATCAGCACGATGTCATGGCTGACAGCTTGCGAGGTGCGCGCCAGTGTCACCGGTTCGCGCGGGCCAACCGTGTTATGCAGCGCTTCGTAGGCAAACAGATTCAGATAGGCCAGCGGCGTGTACATGATCGGCAACCCGCGGGCGCCCTCACCCGCACGCAAAAACAGCACGGCACTGAGCAGCAACACGCCGCACAACGGCGCCGCTACCCGCAACACGTTCGGAATTGCCAGGCCATGGCGGGGCTTCAGACCGATGCCGAACAGCAACAGCAAACCACTGAGCACGCCACGCAGGAGCGCGTCCCGGTACTGGTACGCCGCTTCCTGGATGAAACCGCCGGAGTAAACCAATGAGACGAAACCGCTGTAGGTCAGGTAATCCGCCGTGACCCGGGTATAGACATCGAAAAACACTGCCGAGACAAACATTGCCAATGCGAACACGTGACGAATGAGAGTCTGCCTTATATACGCCATTAGATATAACGCAAAAGTAAGCGCCAAAAACATCGCGCCAAAAAGAAGTACAGGAAAACCGAGGCCGATAGCATTTAACCGATCAATGTAATATTCGGAATAAATCAACAAATAAGCAATTAAGAGCAGTTCTTTGGAATATCTGAACATGGCGATACCGATCGGGCAAAACGGCAGGGAGTCAAAGGTTTGTCAGTCAGAACCTGACACTAGCACCCGGCCATCAAAGCGCAAGAATTGACTGTTTTTTATCGAAAGCGTCAAAAAAACAGTGACTCAAATCTGACACAGCAATGACGCCACAAGCCTTTAAATTAGCGGCCTCCGACCGTTTATCGCTTAATTAAAATCTGAACAAATCTGCACAAAAGCAACAAATTCAATCGCAGCAATGACTTGATGGCCAATCGCCAAAAAATACTTAACTGTTATACCGATGCAACATGTCATTTTGCTGACACGCTTTTCAAACGCTGCGCTATACCCCTTTAACAATCTCATTCCGCAGTTAACTTTTGGTTTTATTGAGGTGCGCAGATGGACGTGAGCGTATTTGGCACTGGCTATGTCGGACTTATACAAGCCGCCGCACTTGCAGACGTCGGTCATCGCGTTTTATGCGTGGACATTGACCCAAACAAAATCAAACAACTGCAACAAGCGGTGCCGCCCATTAGTGAGCCAGGTTTATCCAGCACTCTTGAGGAAAACATCAAGGCCGGCCGTCTGCTGTTCAGCACCCAGGCCAGCGACGCGGTCGAGCATGCCGAGTTGATTTTCATCGCCGTCGGCACCCCGGCCGACGAGGATGGCTCTGCCGACCTCAGTCACGTGCTCAACGTTGCTTGGCAAATCGCCTCGCACATGGAGGCCGATCGTACGCTGATCATCAAATCCACGGTGCCGGTCGGCACGGCGGATCAAGTGCTCGCCACCGCCAACAGCGAACTGCAACGCCGCGACAAGACCGGCCTGATTGTGCGCGTGGTTTCCAACCCGGAATTCCTCAAGGAAGGCAGCGCCCTCGCCGACTGCATGCGCCCGGACCGGATCATCGTCGGTACCCGCGACGACGCAGCCCGCGAGCAGATGAGTGAGCTTTACGCGCCGTTCTGCCGCAACCGCGAAAAACTGATGTTCATGGACAACCGCAGCGCCGAGCTGACCAAGTACGCGGCCAACGCCATGCTCGCCACGCGCATCAGCTTCATGAACGAGCTGGCCAATCTCACCGAACTGCTCGGCGCCGACATCGAAGCCGTGCGCAAAGGCATCGGCTCTGACCCGCGCATCGGCTACCACTTCATCTATCCGGGCTGCGGCTTCGGTGGGTCGTGCTTTCCCAAGGATCTGCGCGCCCTGCTGCACACCGCCGAACACAATGGCATGCCGCTGAAATTGCTGCGCAGCGTCACCGACGTCAACGACCTGCAACGGCACATCCTCTTCAGCAAACTCAAAGCACAGTTCCCGCAAGGCCTGGCCGGCAAGTCCATCGCCATTTGGGGCCTGGCGTTCAAACCGAACACCGACGATATGCGCGAAGCCCCGAGCCGCTATCTGATGGATGCGCTGTGGGCCGAGGGCGCCAGCGTGCAGGCCTACGATCCGGAAGCCATGTCCGAATGCCGGCGCATTTACGGTTATCGCAATGACCTGCACCTGTGCGCCACCCGCGACGACACCCTGGAAGACGCCGACGCCCTGGTGATCTGCACCGAGTGGAAAAACTTCCGCGTGGTCGATTTCGAGCTGCTCGCCGGAAAACTGCGTTCAAAGGTGATCATCGACGGCCGCAACCTCTACAACCCGGAACAAGTGGCGGCCGCCGGCCTGCATTACAGCGGCATCGGTCTGCGTCACATTGCCCCCGAAGGACTGCGGCCATGAAGGTGCTGGTCACCGGTGCGGCCGGTTTCATTGGTGCCCATTGCGTGTTGCGGTTGCTGCGCGACGGGCACTCGGTGGTCGGTCTGGACAATTTCAACGCCTACTACGACCCGCAGCTCAAGCACGATCGCGTGCAGTGGGTGCGAGAACAGGCCGGCGATTTCCAGCTCGCGACGGTTGACCTGGCCGATGCCTCGGCCATCGACGCGCTGTTCGTCGGCGAACGTCCGCAAGTGGTGATCCACCTCGCCGCGCAGGCCGGGGTGCGTTACTCGCTGGACAATCCACGGGCGTATCTGGACAGCAACCTCAACGGTTTCCTCAATATTCTCGAAAGCTGCCGGCATCACCCTGTCGAGCATCTGATCTACGCGTCGTCGAGTTCGGTGTACGGCGCCAACCAGCACACGCCGTACTCGGTGCAGGACGGCGTCAATCACCCGCTGTCGCTGTACGCCGCCACCAAAAAAGCCAATGAACTGATGGCGCACAGCTACAGCTATCTGTTCGGCATTCCCTGCACCGGCCTGCGCTTTTTCACCGTGTACGGGCCGTGGGGCCGGCCAGACATGTCGCCGATCCAGTTCGCCCGGGCCATCAGCGAAGGCACGCCGCTGAAGCTGTTCAACTACGGCGAGCACCAGCGCGATTTCACCTACATCGACGACATCATCGAGAGCATCGCCCGCCTCATCGAGCAGCCACCGCCGGTCAATCCGCAGTGGGATCGCGAGCAGCCCGACCCGGCCAGCAGCATGGCGCCGTGGCGGCTGTTCAACATCGGCGGGCAGCACCCGGTCGAGCTGAAAACCTACCTGGCGCTGATGGAAAAGCACCTCGGTCAGACCGCCATTGTCGAGCTGCTGCCGCTGCAACCGGGCGACGTGCTCAACACTTGCGCTGAGGCCAGCGATCTGGCCCAGGCCACCGGATTTCAGCCCCGGATAGAGCTGGATGAGGGACTCGGACGCTTTATCGCCTGGTTCCGCGACTACTACCCCACTGCCTATCGCCCACGCGCCGTACGCGGCTGAATGAATGCGGAGGACTCCATGACTGGACATGAGAAAGGTGTGCCGATCCAACAGATGTGTCGCGACAAACGCATCGACCCCGAGCACCGAATGCGCCTCGACGCGGCGATTCATCGCCAGGGTCGCGGCTGGTTCACCGGCCGCGACGGCGGTCGACCATGGCAACTGTCACGCACCAATCGCGTGGTCGCCTGCCTTGGCGCCTTGCTGATTCTGCTGCTGATTTCGCCGTTGTTGATCGGTCTGGCGCTGACCATCAAATTCACCAGCGAAGGCCCGGTGATGTTCGTGCAAAAACGCACCGGTTATCGCGGGCG
>NZ_UTHA01000030.1 GCF_900582195.1 Pseudomonas viridiflava | reverse complement strand
GCATCGCAGTGCTTTGGGCGCTCAGTTCCTGACGTTTATTCTTGCGGGTTTCCCGAGAGCCGTTCGTGCCGAATGGCGTTTCGTGCTGGTCGCCGGCCTGCTGTTTTTCGGCAGCCTCGTGAGCATGGGCCTTCTGGTCTACGGCTTCCCCGACCTGATCTACAGCATCGTCAGCCCCGCACAGCTGAGCGACATGCAAAGCATGTACGACCCGCAGGCCAGCCGCATCGGGCAGGCGCTGGAACGCGCTTCCGACGATGACTGGATGATGTTCGGCTACTACATCATGAACAATATAGGGATTGCCCTTCAAACCTATGCCAGCGGCTTGCTGTTCGGGCTGGGCAGCCTGTTCTTTCTGCTCTTCAACGGGCTGATGATCGGAGCGGTCGCAGGCCATCTGACCGACATCGGCTATGGCCAGACCTTCTGGTCGTTCGTGG